>DATBJF010000012.1:0-69560 GCA_036556545.1 Candidatus Methylomirabilota bacterium | reverse complement strand
CGGCGCGCCTCGATCACCGGCGCGCCTCGATCACCGGCGCGCCTGGCGCGCCCTGACCTCGGCGCTCGTGCTACTCGAAGATCCTGTCGTAGCGGCCGTAGTCGTGGGCGGCGTCCATGAACCACTTCACGATCTCGGGGTCCGACTTCGGCGGGATCTCGCAGGACGTCGAGAGGATGAAGCCGGAGTGGCGAGCCGCGGTGTCGATGCAGCGACGCACGTCGGCGTACATCGCCTCGCGCGTCGTCTTCTCGAACTTCGTCGCGTCGACATTGCCGATGGCGACGGCGCGGCCCCTGGCCACCTGCACGAAGCGGTCGAGCTGGTCGACGTAGAGCTTCGGATCGGCCTGCTGATCGAGGTCGAACGAGACGGTGGTGAAGCCGACCTGGAGCAGGTCCTCGAAGATCGGGTAGGTCGTCCCGCAGATGTGCGTGGTGACGCCGACCTTCTTCGCCTTGAAGTAGTCGACGAGCTCCTTGTGGTAGGGCGCGATGAACTCCCGGTAGTTGTCGGGTGAGACGAGGCTGATGGAGGCGGTGGGCTCGGAGAACGAGAGTCCGATGCCGGTCTTCACGATGGCGTCGCCCCACAGCTTCGAGAAGTCCGTGGTGATCCGCATGAGGTCGTGGATGAACTGCGGGTCCTCGAACGTGTCGAGCAGCATGGTCTCGGGGTTGCGGATCAGCATCGCGATCGTCCACGGCCCGACGGCGACGGCGCCGATGGCGGTGGGCGGCTTGGCCTTCACGAGCGCCTCGCACTGCTCGAGGAATCCGGGTAGTCGCGCCGTCTTGTAGGGGTCGGGCATCGTGAGCCGCGCCAAAGCCGCCTTGTCGTCGGCCAGCACGTGCTGGTCGATCGATGGCACGACGTAGTCCGAGTACTTCACGCGGCAACCGAACGCCTCGGCCTCCTTGGCGAGGTCGTTGTATGCGAGCACGACGTCCGGCTGGTATCGCTCGTAATAGTTCAGCATGGCCGTGATGGCCTTCGGCACGTTGGTGCAGTACTCCTCGATGGAGAGCCCGTCGAGCGTGCCGGCGAACGAGGCCACGATCGGATAGACGGGGACCCGGTCGGCGAAGGATCGCTTGTAGGCCGCCACCACGCGGTCACGGTTGCTGTACTGCGCCTGGCCCTTCTCGGTCTCCCAGAACCGGTTCACCTCCATGTACCTGGGCGGCAGCTTGGCCTCGTACTCCATGAACTGCGTGATCGGGTACCGGATTCCGCCCGCGTGGGTCCCCCGCAGTCCCTCGACGATCTCCTCCATCTGGCTCCAGGGGATGGTGAAGGCCATCTCGTGATCCTGCGTCTGGCCGAAGATCCGATCGCCCGAGCAGGGGAGGATCACCTGGGGCCGGTCGGTGCGCATCGTGGTCACGATGATCTCCGAGCAGTCCACGCGCCCGCCGAAGGCCGAGGCCAGCTTGCCGCCGCGCTTCCAGAGCGCGGCCTGGGTCAGGCGCATCACCTGGGCGGGATTCGCATAGACGCAGACCAGGTGCGGCTCGAAGGTCGCGCGATCGAGGGGGGCGACCAGGAGACCGGCGTACTCGCCGGGCTTGAAGCGGTCGATGGCGGCCTCGGACCGCTGGCCGGCGTCTTTCGTTTCCGTATACATACCCTCGCAGAGGGTGCCCGAGCTGTGCAGGTGCGTGACCTTCTCGAACCCCATGGCGGCGATGCCGAGGGAGCAGATGCTGTCCTCCCGGGTGAGGGCGATCGTCCAGCCGTAGCGCCGCGCCATGTCGATGACCTGGCAGTTCATCGAGAGCTTCTTGAAGTCGCGGGCGGGCCGCTTGGCACGGTCGGGAATCGGCTCACCGGGCTGCAACATCCGGATGGCGACCGGAAAAGTTTGCGGCCGGATATAGGTCTGCAGCTCCTGATCCGCCGTCTTGACGTCGAGCATGCGCCCTCCTGACTGCAGCGGTTTGCCGGCCGACGACACGACGAAGCACGTCGTGACGCGACGATGGCCCCGGCTGAGCCTACTACGCGCGCGCGAATGCCCGCAATGCCGTGCAGGCACGCGGGCCGTGCCGTTGCAGGTACGACAATTGCCTCATCACGTCGGCATGCGTCGTATCTTCGGCTTCCTGGCGGGCGTGGTCGTCGGCCAATGGCTCGTCTTCGGAAGCGGGCTGTCGCCGGCGGACATCCACAGCCGGGCGGCCGCGGCGTACGACCGGCGCGATTACGTCGAGGCTCTCCGGCTGTGGAGCCAGGCCGTCGCGCTCCAGCCGGCCGAGGCCCGCTTCCACTATCTGCGGGGCCAGGCCCTGGCCCACCTGGGCATGCGGACTTCCGCCGCCGATGCCTTCCAGGTGAGCCTCCTCCTCGAGCCGACCTCCGATCTCGCCCGCGACGCCATGGCCGGGCTGGCGGGCCTGGCCTCCGTGGCGGCGCCGGACGGCGACGTGGTGGTCGGCATGGAGCAGGGCGCTGGTGTCTGGATCGTCACGACCATCATCAATGGGATCCACGAGGGCCGGTTCTTGCTGGACACCGGCTCGAGCGTGGTCGTCGTGTCGCCCGCCTTCGCCGCGTCCAGCGGCCTCCCGTTCGGCGACGCGCGGGATGCCATCGAGCTCCAGACGCTCGGAGGCCGCACGCGCGGCCCCGCATCGACCGTCGGCTCCCTGCGGGTGGGCACGGCGGAGCTCAACGACCTACCGGTGGTGATCCACGATCCGGGACCGGGGCTGGACGGCATTCTCGGCAACACGTTCCTCAGCCACTATCTGGTGACCGTCGACGCCGATCGCCGTCAGCTCACGCTGCGACCGCTCGCCCGCCCCGTCGCCCAGGCTCGCACGTCCGACTAGGCCGACGCCCTAGATAGATCCCTGCCACCTCCCGTGGGGGAGTAGAATACCCGTCCACTCGGCGGGCCCCCGCTCGCCGCGCAGAACAGGGAGGCATCATGCAGACGGCACCAACGGCCAGCCACAGTCTCACCGTCCGGCTCGAGATCCGAAACCAGCCCGGCATGCTCGGCAAGATCACCTCGGCGATCGGCAAGGGCGGCGGGGACATCGGCGCCATCGACGTCGTCGCCATCGGCAAGACGACGATCACGCGAGATCTGACGTTCAAGGCGAGCGACGAGCGGCACGGCGAGCAGGTCGTCGAGCGGCTGCGCGCCATCGAGGGCGTGAAGGTCGTGCACGTGTCGGATCGCACGTTCCTCATGCACCTGGGCGGCAAGATCGAGATCAAGAGCAAGGCCTCGGTGAAGACCCGCGACGACCTCTCGATGGCCTACACCCCCGGCGTGGCGCGGGTGTGCATGGCCATCCATCGCGATCCGGAGAAGGCCTACACGCTGACCATCAAGCAGAACTCGGTGGCCGTGGTCAGCGACGGCACCGCCGTGCTCGGGCTCGGTGACATCGGCCCCAACGGAGCGCAGCCGGTCATGGAAGGCAAGGCGATGATCTTCAAGGAGTTCGCCGGCGTCGACGCCTGGCCGATCTGCCTGGCCACCAAGGACGTCGACGAGATCGTGACCATCGTCAAGGCCATCGCGCCCGTGTTCGGCGGCATCAACCTCGAGGACATCTCGGCGCCGCGCTGCTTCGAGATCGAGGAGCGGCTGCAGCGCGACCTCGAGATCCCGGTCTTCCACGACGATCAGCACGGCACGGCCGTGGTGGTGCTGGCGGCCGTGCTCAACGCGCTCAAGATCGTCAAGAAGCGGCTCGGGGAGGTGCGCATCGTCGTCACGGGCGCCGGCGCCTCCGGCATCGCCACCGCCAAGCTGCTCATGAAGGAAGGCGCCAAGCACATCATCGGGTGCGATCGCGCCGGCGCCATTTACAGGGGCCGGACGGAGAACATGAACTCGATGAAGCAGTGGTTCGCCGAGCACACGAACCCGCGCCGCATCCGCGGTACCGCCGGCGACGCGCTGGCGGGCGCCGACATCTTCATCGGTCTCTCGGGACCCGGCGTCGTGTCGCTCAAAGACGTCAAGACGATGAACAGAGATTCGATCGTGTTCGCGATGGCCAATCCCGTTCCGGAAATACAGCCGGAGGAAGTGGTGGGCATGGTGCGGGTGATGGCCACCGGCCGTTCCGATTACCCCAACCAGATCAACAACTCCTGCTGCTTCCCCGGGTTCTTCCGCGGCATGCTCGACGTCCGCGCCCGCCGCGTGAACGACGAGATGAAGCTGGCGGCCGCGCACGCCCTGGCCGCCATCGTCAGCAAGGCGGAGCTGAGCGAGGAGTACATCACGCCGTCCATGTTCGACCCGCGCGTCGTGCCCGCCGTGGCCGCCGCCGTGAGCGAGGCGGCCGTGAAGACAGGGGTCGCGCGCAAGAAGCGCCGGTGAAGCCACAGGAGCTGCTGAGCGCGTGCGTCCTGCTGTTCGGGGCGCTGCTCTGCTGGCCGCTCCTGTCGATTCCGAACCGGCCGTGGCTGGTGGCGGGGGTGCCGGCGCTCGTGCTCCACCTCTTCGTCGTGTGGGCCGCCATCGTCGGCGTGCTGGTCTGGGCGGCCCGGCGCACCGGCACGGACGACCCCTCGTGAACTGGCCGGCGCAGCCGCTCGTCGCCGTCGTGCTCGGCTACCTCGCCTTTCTCTTCGCGGTGGCGTGGACGGCCGAGCGGTTCGGCCCCCGCATCGTGAGCGCGCGCGTTCGTACGATCACCTACGTCCTTGCCACCTCCGTCTACTGCACGGCGTGGACGTTCTATGGGTCGGTGGGACTGGCCGCCTCGCGCGGCATCGAGTTCCTCACCATCTATCTCGGCCCCGCCCTCGTCGCGCTGATGTGGCCCACGCTGCTCCGCAAGCTCGTTCGCGTGGCGAAGGAGCAGCGCATCACGACGATCTCGGATTTCGTGGCCAGCCGCTACGGCAAGTCGGCGCCGCTCGGCACGCTCGTGGCGACGCTCGTGGTCTGCGGCATGATCCCGTACATCGCGCTGCAGCTGAAGGCGGTCTCCGTGTCGCTGCGGTTGATGGTCGGCAACGCGGGGTTCGTGGCCGACATCGACCCCACCGTCTGGATCGCGGTGACGCTCGGACTGTTCGGCATCTTCTTCGGCGCGCGCAACCTCGACTTCACGCGGCAGCAGACGGGGCTCATCACGGCCGTCGCGGTGGAGTCGCTCGTCAAGCTGGTCGCCTTTCTCCTGGTCGGCGCCTGGGTGACCTGGGGCCTGTTCGGCGGGTTCGCGGAGATCTTCTCGCAGGCGGCGGCCCATCCAGAATGGTCGCGCCTGCTGACGCTCGACACGCCCGGCTCGGCGTCGTATTCGCGCTGGGTGGCCATGCTCGTCATCTCGATGCTCGCGGTGATGCTGTTGCCGCGGCAATTCCACGTCCTCGTGGTGCAGAACCCGCGCGAGCAGGACGTGCACACCGTGGCCTGGGCCTTCCCCCTCTACCTGCTCCTCATCAATCTGTTCGTCCTGCCGATCGCATTCGCCGGCCTCATCGGGTTCGACGGCAGCACGGCTCTCGCGGATAGCTTCATCCTGGCGCTGCCGCTCCGCGAGTCGGCCTCGTTCGTCGCGCTGGTGGTCTTCCTCGGGGGATTCTCGGCGGCGACGGCCATGATCGTGGTCGACTCGCTGGCGCTCTCGAAGATGATCTCGAACGACATCGTGCTGCCCTTCATCTTGCGCAAGCGCGGGGTCGCCGAGGTCTACTGGGTCAGCCTCCTGTTCACGCGGTTCGGGATCCTCGTCGTCGTCACCCTCGGGTACATGTGGGCGAAGCTCGAAGCCGGGCAACTCCTGCTCGTCGAGATGGGGCTGCTGTCGTTCGTCGCCGTCTCCCAGTGCGCGCCCGCCGTCCTCCTGGGCCTCTACTGGCGCCACGGCTCGCGGCGGGGGGCGATGTGGGGCATCTCCAGCGGGTTCGCGCTGTGGTTCTACACGCTCATCCTCCCGGCGCTGTCCAAGGAAGGCGTGGTGCCCGACGCGCTGCTGGCGGGTGGCCCCTTCGGCATCGGCTGGCTCAGCCCGACCTCGCTGTTCGGTCTCAGCGGCCTCGACACGCTGAGCCACGGCATCTTCTGGACGCTGTTCGTGAACGTGGCCGTGTATGTGCTGGTCTCGATCGCGACGTCGCAGGATGCGGACGAGCGCGCGCAGGCCGCCGCCTTCGTCGGCGGAGCGGTCGCGGAGCCGCCGCCCACGCCGGCGGTCCTGTCGGTCCCCGAGCTCGAACGGCTGATTCATCTCTACGTTCCCGAGAACGAGGCGGCGGCGATCCTCGCCGAGCTGCTCGGCGGGAAGTCGCCGCGCGAGCTGCGGCTGCCCGAGCTGCTGGACATGCGCATCCGGCTCGAGCGCGTGCTGGCGGCCAGCCTCGGCGCGGCGGCCGCCCGCTACATCATCGAAGAGCGCCTCACGATCTCGAAAGGAGAGGCCCAGCAGCTCGTCGAGTCGTTTCACGGCATGCAACAGTCGCTGCGGAACAGCGAGCGTCTGTTGGCCTCGGTGGTCGAGTCGGTGGAGGACTGCATCTTCACCACCGACGTCGAGGGGCGCCTCATCACGCTGAACGCCGCGGGTCAGCGGCTGCTCGGGCTCACCATGACGCAGGCGCGCGGACTCCCCTACGTCGACGTGCTGGCGGAGGCCGACCGCCGCCGTCTCGGCGGTGTCCTGCGGCGGGCGGTGGCCGAGGGCGGCGCATGGCGTGGCGGGGTGATCGGCTCGCCCCGCGGGGGTACGCCGTTCCCCGCGCATCTCGCCGTTGCCTGCGTGTTCGACGCCCGGCGGGAGGTGATCGGCGCCGTCGGCGTGCTGCGCGACCTGACCGAGCAGGTGGCGACGCAACAGCGCCTGATCCAGCGCGAGAAGCTGGCATCGCTGGGGGAGATGGCGGCCGGCGTCGCTCACGAGATCCGCAACCCACTCGGCGGCATCAAGATGGCCACCCGTCTGCTCGCTTCGGGCGACTTCCCGGGCGAGGGCATCGCGCGCGAGATGGCGGACTCGATCGTGTCCGGCATCAACGAGATCGAGCGGATCATCGCCGACCTGCTCGAGTACGCGCGCGACACGCGCCTGGACATCGGCGACTATCCCCTCGGCCGCCTCGTGCCGCCGGCGCTCGACGCGGCGCTCGTCGCCGCCGATCGCCGGCGCGTCCGGGTGATCACGCGGGGCCTCGACGCCGACATCGTGGCCGCCGTCGACGGACCGCGGCTGCGGCAGGTGTTCGCGAACGTCCTGAAGAATGCCGTGGAGGCCACCGAGCGCTGCGACGAGGCCCGTGTGGAGGTGGCCCTCGCGCGGCGGGGCACCGCGGCCGTGGTCGAGATCAGCGACAACGGCCCGGGGATGGAGGGCGGCGACCGCGAGAAGATGTTCCTGCCGTTCTTCACCACGAAGCCCAACGGGACCGGGCTCGGGCTGGCCATCGTGAAGAAGATCATGGACCTGCACGGCGGCGAGATCGAGATCGACAGCGTGCCCGGTCACGGGACCACCGTCCGGCTCATCATCCCGCGCGCGACGGCCGGATCGCCCGTCGTCGCGCCGACAGGGGGAGACCATGAAGCGTCGCATTCTCATCGTTGAGGACGACGACATCTTTCTTCGTCCGCTCCAGCGGTCGCTGGAGGTGGCGGGCTACGAGGTGCTCGCGCGGTCGAGCGGCGAAGACGCGCTCGAGCTGCTGAAGAGCGATGACGTCGACGCCATCCTCACCGACAAGCGGCTGCCGGGCATGGACGGCGTCGAGCTCGTCCGGCGGCTCAAGGCGGAGCACCCCGAAGCGGCGGTCGTCATCATGACGGCATACGGCACCATCGACTCGGCGGTGGAGAGCGTGCGGCTGGGCGCCGCCGACTACCTCGTCAAGCCGTTCGAGGTGGCGGAGCTGCTGATCGTCATCCGGCAGGCCATCGAGCTGCAGGAGTTCAGGACCGCGAGCCGCGCCACGCTGCGCCGGAACCAGGAGCGCTTCACGCTCGCCAACGTGCTGACTCAGGACGCGCGGATGCGGGAGCTCTTCGACGAGCTGCAGTCGGTCGCCGATCTCGACACGACGGTGCTCGTGCACGGCGAGACGGGCGTCGGCAAGGAGCTGCTCGCGCGGTCGATCCACTTCTCCGGCCGACGGCGTGACAGGCCGTTCGTCGCCGTGAACTGCGCCGCGATCCCGGCCGAGCTCTTCGAGTCGGAGCTCTTCGGCTTCCGCAAGGGCGCTTTCACCAGCGCCTCGGAGAGCCGCCGTGGCTTTTTCCAGATGGCCAACGGCGGCACCCTGCTCCTCGACGAGATTGGAGAGATGCCGCTCGCGCTCCAGTCGAAGCTCCTGCGCGCCATCGAGGAGAAGCGCGTGACGCCGATCGGCTCCGACCGCGTCCTCGAGATCGATGTGCGCTTCATCGCCACCACCAACAAGGATCTGCAGGCGGAGGTCGAGCACGGCCGGTTCCGCCGCGACCTGTTCTATCGCCTGTCCGTGATGCCGGTGCGCGTGCCGCCGCTCCGGGAGCGGCCGGGCGACGTGCCGCTCCTCGCGCAGCACTTCCTGGAGGCCAGCGCGCGCCGGGCCAAGAAGACCGTGCGCGCCATCGCGCCCTCCGCGATGCAGGCCCTTTGCCGCTACGCTTGGCCGGGCAACGTCCGGGAGCTCGAAAACGTCATCGAGCGTGGGGTGATCGTGGCCAAGGGCGACACCATCACCGACGTGGACCGGTTCCTGACCGGCGAGGGTGAACGGCCGCGGGTGGATCTCTCGCTTCCGTTCCGCGACGCCAAGGCACGGGTCGTCGAGGAATTCGAGCGCGCGTACGTGTCGGGGGTCCTCGAGGCCCACGGTGGCAAGCTGACGGCGGCGGCCAAGCACGCCGACATGGACCCGAAGAACTTCTCCGAAAAGCTGACGCGCTACGGGCTGCGCCGGCCGCCGTCACCCGAGTCGTGCGAGCTGGCCGAGCATCCCTGAGAGGCGCGGCAGGTTGAACCGACGCGGGCCGGTGAGGGACAATACCCCAGCCCCTGCCGGGCAACCCTACGCGACGCGAGGTCCAAGTATGGCGAAGGCCGCCGGACGCGATGAGCCCATCCAGGCCCTGCTGAAGGAAGACCGCAAGTTCCCGCCTCCGGCGGCGTTCAAGAAGCGCGCGCTCGTGAGCAGCGAGTCCGTCTACCGCGAGGCGGCCAGGAACCCGGTTCGGTTCTGGGAGCAGCGCGCCAAGGAGCTGCACTGGTTCAAGCCCTGGAGGACGGCGCTCCAGTGGAAGCCCCCCTACGCGAAATGGTTCGTCGGCGGCAAGCTGAACGTGTCCTACAACTGTCTCGACCGTCACGTCCAGGGACCGCGGCGCACGAAGGCCGCCCTCATCTGGGAAGGGGAGCCTGGCGACACGCGCACGCTGACCTACTGGGATCTCTACCGCGAGGTCCAGCGCTTCGCGGCGGCGCTGAAGCGCCACGGCGTGAAGAAGGGCGACCGCGTCACGATCTACATGCCGATGGTCCCCGAGGTGGCGATCGCGATGCTCGCCTGTACGCGCATCGGCGCCGCGCACTCCGTCATCTTCGGGGGCTTCTCGCCGGAGTCCGTGCGGGATCGGATCCATGACGCGGAGTCCTCGATCGTCCTCACCGCCGACGGGGGCTATCGCCGCGGCTCGACGGTGCCGCTCAAGAAGAACACGGACGAGGCGCTCACCCAGTGCCCGGGCGTCAAGACGGTGGTCGTGCTCAAGCGCACCGGCGACCCCGTGAACATGCAGCACGGGCGTGACGTGTGGTGGGACGACTTCGTCAAGGGCACAGAGCCGAAGTGTCCGGCCGAGCCGATGGACTCCGAGGACCTGCTCTACCTCCTGTACACGTCGGGCTCGACGGGCAAGCCGAAAGGGATCATCCACACGACGGGCGGCTACCTCACCGGCATCGCGGCCACCCACAAGTGGGTGTTCGACCTCCACGACGACGACGTCTACTGGTGCACCGCCGACGTCGGCTGGGTGACCGGCCACTCGTACGTCGTGTACGGTCCCCTCGCCAACGGGGCGACCACGGTCATGTACGAGGGCACGCCGGACTTTCCGGACAAGGATCGCTTCTGGCGCATCATCGAGAAGCACGGCATCACGATCTGCTACACGGCGCCCACCGCCATCCGGACCTTCATGAAGTGGGGCGAGGAGTATCCCAAGCGCTGCGACCTGTCGAGCCTGCGTCTGCTCGGCACCGTCGGCGAGCCGATCAATCCCGAGGCATGGGTCTGGTACTGGAAGGTCATCGGCGGCGGCCGGTGTCCCGTGGTCGACACCTGGTGGCAGACGGAGACGGGCCACATCCTGATCACGCCGCTGCCGGGCGTGACGACGCTGAAGCCGGGCTCGGCCACGAAGCCATTCCCCGGCATCGACGCGGCGGTGCTCGACGAGCAGGGACGGCCGGCGACGGCCGGCTACCTCGTGATTCGCAAGCCGTGGCCCGGGATGCTGCGCGGCATATGGGGCGATCCCGAGCGGTTCGTGAAGCAGTACTGGTCGAAGTACGAGGACATCTACTTCACGGGCGACGGCGCCAAGACCGACAAGGACGGCTGCTTCTGGCTGCTCGGCCGTGTCGACGACGTCATGAACATCTCGGGCCACCGCGTGTCGACGATGGAGGTCGAGTCCGCGCTCGTCGACCACAAATCGGTGGCCGAGGCCGCGGTCATCGGCAAGCCGCACGAGATCAAAGGACAGGCGATCGCCGCCTTCGTCACCATCAAGACCGGTGTCGACGGGACCCCGGGCCTCATGGACGAGCTGAAGGCGCACGTCGCGAAAAAGATCGGGGCGCTCGCGCGGCCCGACGACATCATCTTCTCGGCCGAGCTGCCGAAGACCCGTTCGGGCAAGATCATGCGCCGCCTGCTGCGCGACATCGCGGAGGGCCGGGCGCTCGGCGACACGACGACGCTGGCCGACCCGGCCGTGGTGGCCTCGCTCAAGCAAAAGTACGAGGATCAGGAATCGTGAGGCGCGAGTGAGCCATCGCGGCATCCTCGTCGCCGTGCTCGTGTACGTGGCCCTCGACTTGTCGCTGCCCGGGATGCCCGGCGCCTTCGTCTTCGACACGGCCGACTCGGTGGAGAGCGCGCAGGGCGGGGCCGCGCGACGCGCCGGTGCCCTCCTCGCGACGCCTGCGGCGGCGGCCCAGACACCGGCCATGCATCGGCAGGTTCCCGTCCGGCCGCCGCGCGCGCTCGTCCCGGCGGCGACCGGCGACCACGTGCTGCCACGCCTCGCATCCCGCCTTGCCCGCGGCGCCGCCGACGCCGCCCCCGCCGCCTCCGAAGACCCCCACTAGCTCGTCCCGCGGCTCGCGCGAGCTCGCGACGCCGGCAGAGGGTCGTCTCATCGCTGCAACCGGTGGCTGTGGCCGTCGCCACGGCAGGAGGCAATCCATGACGAAGATCGGCACATTCGTCACCGATCCCAAGGAAGGCGCGTACTGCCACATGACGCTCGACAGTGGTGAGCGGCTGATCGTGAGCCACGACCAGGGCGGCTTCAAGGGCGGCAAGCTGACGGTGCTGGAGACGCGCTGGTGGGGTTTTGCCACCGGCGAGACGCTCCTGGACTGCAACCTCGACAGCGCGCAGGGGAAGGCGGCCATGGCCCGGCTGACGCGCGGCGTGGATCCGAAAAGCGCACGCGCCACGCCGCTCGGCGCCTTCGTCGATCATCTGAGCGACTGCAAGTCGCTCGTGGACGCGCGGTCGAAGTGCGCGGCCATCATGAACGCGACTTGAGGCTCTCTGTCGCGTCGCGTTAGGCAGCGATACCAATAATGGTTGGTCCTCACACCAAGGCCCTCCCACCCGGGTGTGCCCGCGCCAACCGGAAATTCAAGCACTTGCGGCCGCTGCCGCCCTTGGCACACCCGGTGCTAAGTCCCGCCGAGCTTCACTGCGCCCGGCCACCGCCACCTAGCACGCCGGGCGCCATGGAGGTTTCCTTAGCCTTCTCCGGCGGGCGCCGGGGACGTGGAGCGTGGGAGGAGACATGGCGCGACAGCACGAGATCGACCAACGAACCCGCGACGCCTACTGGCGGGAGACCATGAGGATCACCTGGATCATCCTGATCCTCTGGTTCGTCTCCTGGGTGGGGCCGCTCGTCCTCCATTACCAGCTGAACAGAATCGTCATCTTCGGATTCCCGCTCTCGTACTGGTTCGAAGGCCAGGGCTCGCTCGCCTTCTTCATCATCCTCATCGTGTGGTACGCGATTCACATGAACCGGCTCGACAAGAAGTACGGCCTGCAGGAGGACAACGCATGAGCTGGGGGAAGATCTTCTCGATCTACACCGGCGCGTTCATCCTCTTCACGTTCCTGCTGGCCGGTGCGGAGTACATGCAGCTCATTCCGAACCGCGGCATCGCGTACACCTACCTCGTCGTGACCATCGGCGTGTACGCGCTCATCGGCGTCCTCTCTCGCACGGCGAAGCCCGATCAGTACTACGTGGCGGGGCGGGGCGTCCCGGCCTTCTTCAATGGCATGGCCACCGGCGCCGACTGGATGAGCGCCGCCTCCTTCATCTCGATGGCCGGCGCCCTCTACGCCACTGGCTACGACGGCCTGGCCTACGTGACCGGCTGGACGGGCGGCTATGTCCTGCTCGCCATCTTCCTCGCGCCTTTCTTGAGAAAGTTCGGCGCGTACACGATCCCGGACTTCCTGGCGCTGCGCTACGGCGGCAACGCGGCCCGCGTGGTCGGCCTCGTCATGGCCATCGGGGCCTCGTTCACGTACCTCATTGCGCAGATCACCGGCGTCGGCATCATCATGGGTCGCTTCCTCGGCATGGATTTCAACGTCGGCGCCTTCGTGGGCCTGGCCGGCATCCTCGTGTGCTCGATGCTCGGCGGAATG
Source organism: Candidatus Methylomirabilota bacterium (assembly GCA_036556545.1). Classification (GTDB taxonomy): domain Bacteria; phylum Methylomirabilota; class Methylomirabilia; order Rokubacteriales; family CSP1-6; genus AR12. The sequence continues at coordinate 56,684 of DATBJF010000012.1, read as the reverse complement.
CGGGCGGTGACGTGGACCCAGGTCGCGCAGTACATCATCCTGATCATCGCCTACATCACGCCGGTGGCGATGCTGTCCTACAAGCACTTCGGGGTGCCGCTGCCGGAGTTCACGTACGGGAAGGTGCTCCAGGAAATCACCACCATCGAGCGTGGCCTCGGTGTCTCGAAGCTGTGGGTCGACCTCTCGCCGGGCGGGATGCTGAACTGGTTCTCGCTCTGCTTCTGCATGATGGTCGGCACCGCCGGGCTGCCGCACATCCTCATGCGCTACTACACGACGCCCTCGGTCAAGCAGGCGCGCGATTCGGTCGGCTGGTCGCTCTTCTTCATCTTCCTGCTCTACTTCACGGCGCCCGCCTACGCCGCCTTCGCGAAGTGGACGGTGCTGAAGGACGTGATCGGCAAGAAGGTCAACGAGCTGCCGGGATGGGTCAACCGCTGGGGTGACAACATCCTCGGCAACCAGGTGAACAGCCTTGGCCTCTTCGACATCGCGGACAAGAACAACGACGGGATCCTGCAGCTCACGGACTTCGTGATCAAGTCCACCGACTTCGTGGTGCTCGCCACCCCGGAGATCGCGGGGCTTCCCTTCGTCGTGACCGGCCTCGTCATGGCGGGCGGTCTGGCGGCGGCGCTGTCGACGGCGGACGGCCTGCTCCTGACCATCTCCAACGCGCTCTCGCACGACCTCTACTACAAGATCCTGAATCCACAGGCCTCCATCGTGAAGCGCCTGACCACCGCGCGGATCCTGCTGGTCGTGGCGGCGGTGCTCGGCGCCTGGGTGGCGACGTTCCGCATCAACATCATCGTGGCCGTCGTGGCGTACGCCTTCGCGCTGGCCGGCTCCGGCTTCTTCCCGGCCCTCGTGATGGGCATCTTCTGGAAGCGCGCCAACAAGCAGGGCGCCATCGCCGGCATGGTGGTCGGTTTCCTCACGGCGCTCGTGCTGATCGTGATCGGCCGCAACTGGGCCATCTACCCGTTCGGCATCCGGGAGGTCGGCGCCGGCGTGATCGGCGTCCCCGTCGGCTTCCTCGTGATCTGGATCGTCTCGCTCATGTATCCGCCGCCGAACCGGGAAACGCAAGACCTGGTGGAAAGCGTGCGATACCCGAAAGGCACCACGCTGAAGCTCGCGGGTGTCGAGTAGCTCGAAGACGTGGTTCCGACCGCCGCCGGGGCTCGCCCGGCGGCGGTCCGGCGTCCTCACGCCTTGAACACCGCGCTCAACACGCTCAACTTCCTCCTCGCGACGGCGCAGTGGCTCATCGTCGGACGTCTCGTCATGCGAGCGTTCGTGCGGAACGAGTCCAACGCGGTGTGGCAGGTCTTCCTGATCTCCACCGATCCCGTCTATCGTCTGACGCGGACGCTGACCATGGGAAGGGTTCCCGAGCGCTGGGTGTGGCTGGTTTCGCTGATCTGGCTCTTCCTCGCGCGCATCCTCGTCGTCGTCGTGCAGCGTGAGCTTCATCGCTGAGCCGCCCGAAGACGTCCCGCGGACGCTGGCTCGCGTGCTGATCGGGCTCTTGGTCCTCGACGCCGTGCTGGCCTGGCTGGCCGTCCAGGCCTCGTTCGTGTTCCTCGAGCTCGTCTGGCGCGGCGTCGCCGGCCGGGAGAACTGGGGGCCGCTCATCGAAGCCCACGCTCGGCAGTTCACCTGGCTCCGGATCGTCGAGGCGGTGGCCTGGCTCGCCACGGCCACCATCTTCGTGTGGTGGCTGCGGCGAATCCGGAGCTGCCTTGGACGCCGCCACACGGCGGCCCTCCCCGCCGGAGCGCGAACGCCGTGGCGCGTGCTGACGGAGACGTGGCACGCGACGATCACGGACGCGTCCGGCGCCCGCATGCCGCCCATCCTCGCGTGGTGGTGGACGCTGCTCTGTGGAGTCGTCGCCACGGAAGCCTGGGCGCTCGTTCGCGTGCTGATCGCCGGCACGCCGCTCGAGCTCGGCCGTGGACTCATGCTCGTGCTCGTCGCCAGCGCCCTCGAGATCGCGGGCGCGGTGCTGACGGTGTTCGTCGTGATCGCGCTTCAGGACGGAGTCACGCCGCCGCCTGCGGGATCAGTGCCGCACTGACGTCGACGGCGTGTCCGGCTGGTCGAGATGCCGGGCGAAGCTGCTGCGCCCCTGGGCCCACAGATAGTGCACGCCCACCAGGGCGATCACGACGAGCGCGAGGAGACCCGCCGTCGCGGCCGCGGAAATCAGGCCCTGCCGTCCCGGTGGCCCGTCCTCCAGAACCGCCTCCGTCAATCCGGAGCGCGCCGCGAACGGCGCGCTGCTGGTGATGGCCGCGAGGCAGCGGCAGTAGTCGCGTAGACCCATCGTAGTCGAGAGCTCGATCGACCGTCCCTCGCGGTCGGAGACCGTGGTCACGAGCGCCGTGTCGTCCCCAGGCTGGCGCCATTCCGTGTGCACCGTCGCGATCGTGCTCCAGGCGAGGACGGTCGTCCGCCCCACGAAGCGGCCGTTGAGCATGAATCCGCGTGTGACACCGGCGGGCGAGATCTCCACGACGGCGCCGCGCCACACCATCTGGGCGCCGAGCCCGAAGAGCGCAATCGCGAGGAGGGGCTCGATGGCGTCGAGGCTCAGGGCGCCCAGCCCGAGGATCGCGGACGCGATCGGGATCGGCCACGCGGCGATCCCGCCGGCGATCCGATACTGGCGGCGCTCGGCTGTTGTCATGCCTCAGGCCTGGCGTCAGCTTCCTCCCGTTTGGATGATGGCGCAACCCGAGTCTGGCGCTCGCCCCATCGGACCGCGCCGTGCCAGAAGGCCGTTGCCACAACGGCAAAGTCGGCGCCGCGCGGCCCGATCTCGGTGTGAGGTCAGACCGCAAGTACGCAAAGAAACGGTGAATCTATCGCGGTGCTCCCACGTCTCAAGTTCGGCACATGCGTTGCAGCCTGTGCCCGTCCCGAGCACGGAGGGAGAGGCAATGGATATCAGGCAGAAGCTGGAGCAGGAGCTGCGAACGGCGGCGGCGCGACTGCGCCACATGGCCGGCGCGGCGGCTCTCGAGGAGTTGCTGGGCCCGACCGGTGAGCACTGGTCCTACGCCGACGAGGTGGACGAGATCCAGGCCAACGAGCGTCGGGAAATCGGCTTCGCGACCCGTGAGCTGCTCGTGGAGCGCGTCAACGCGCTCTCGGCGGCGCTCGACCGGCTGAACGACGGCGAGTACGGGACGTGCGTAGAGTGCGGCGAGGACATCGCGCCCGCCCGCCTGCACGCGCTGCCGGAAGTTCAGACCTGCGTTCGCTGCCAGGACCGCATCGAGCGGTACGGCCGGCAGCTGGAGACGGTTCAGGTCGGCGGCGACGACGAGGACGACGACTAGGACAACCGCGAGTGCATTGCCCTCACGGGGCCGGGAGCGATCCCGGCCCCGTTTTTTTGTACGCTAGGGTCCGTGCTCCGGACCCCGGTCCTCGACCTGTTCAGGCCCGTCATGCGGGCGGCGGCCCGCGGCTGGTTCGGCCTCGAGTTCCACGGCGTCGAGAACATCCCGCGTGAGGGCGGCCTCATCATCACCCCGAACCATCAGACCTATGCGGATCCGCCGCTCGTCACCATCCCGGTCCGTCGCCGCGTCTATTACATGGCCTGGGACAAGCTCTTCGCCGTGCCACTGCTCGGCCAGCTCATCCGCATCCTGAGGGCGTTCCCCGTCGACATCTACTCCAACGATCCGGGCGCGGTGCGCGAGGCGCGGCGACTGGTGCAGGACGGGGCGGCGGTCATGATCTTTCCGGAGGGCGGCCGGAGCTTCGACGGCACCCTCGGTGACTTCAAGCTGGGCGCCTTCCGGCTTGCCGTCACGCTCGGCGCCACCGTGCTGCCGGTCACCATCGCGGGCGGCTTCGAGGCGTGGCCGCCGCAGCGCATGCTCCCACGGCGCGGCCGGATGACCATCACGTACCATCCGCCGCTAATCCCGCCGTCCGGCGTCGCGCCGCGCGTCGCCGCGCGTGACCTCGCCGCGCGGGCGCGCGCGGCCATCGCCAGCGCGCTTCCGCCGGCGGCTCTTCAGGCGCCGCGGTCTTCGACGAGGTAGCCGGCCGCCTCCAGGCGCCGCTTCACGGCGGAGATCTGCTTGGGCCCGGAGGTCTCCAGCGTCAGCTCGACCTCCGTCTGACCGATGGCCGCGTGCCGCGAGAAGGCGCGGTCGTGAATGATCTCGAGGATGTTGGCGTGCTCCTCGGCCACCAGTGCCGTCAGCCGCGCCAGGGCGCCGGGGACGTCGCGCAGGAGCACGCCGAGCCGCACCAGGCGGCCGTCCTTGACCAGGCCGCGCTCGATGATCCGCGACAGCATCGTCACGTCGATGTTGCCGCCCGAGAGCACCAGCACCACCGAGCGGCGCTCGAGGCCCAGCGGGCGATTCAGCAAGGCGGCCAGCGGCGCCGCCCCCGCGCCCTCGACGACCGTCTTCTCGATCTCGAGCAGCAGCAACACCGCGTTGGACAGCTCTTCCTCGTCGACGGTCACCACGCGGTCGACCCACGTGCGCGCCAGCTCGAAGGTCAGCGCGCCGACGCGACGAACGGCGATGCCGTCGGCGATCGTCGGGGCTGCGTCCACGCGCACGCGCTCGCCGGCGTCGAGCGAGCGCGACATGGCGGGCAGAGCGGCGGCCTGAACGCCGATGACCTGCACGTCGGGCCGGGCGCCCTTGACCGCCAGCGCGACGCCGCCGATGAGGCCGCCGCCCCCGACGGGAACGATGAGCGCCTCGACCTCCGGCACCTGCTCGAGGACCTCGAGCCCGAGCGTGGCCTGGCCCGCCACCACGCGCGGATCGTCGAACGGGTGGACGAAGATGAGCCCGCGCTCGGCCTCGAGCGCGCGCGCGCGCTCGTAGGCCTCGTCGTAGTTCGAGCCGTGGAGGACCACTTCGGCGCCATAGCGGCGGGCGTTGGTGACCTTGATGAGCGGCGCGTACTCGGGCATGACGATGGTGGCGGGAACTCCGAGCCGCGCGGCGTGGAAGGCGACGGCCAGACCATGGTTCCCCGCGCTGGCCGCGATGACTCCCCGCCGCCGCTCCTCGGGGCCGAGCTGCAGCAGCAGGTTGGCGGCGCCGCGCTCCTTGAAGGAGCCGGTCATTTGCAAGTTCTCCAGCTTCACGAAACAGCGCGCGCCGGTGAGCTCCGACAACGTCTGCGAGTACGCGCAGGGCGTCTGGACGATGGCGTCGCGCAGCCGACGCCGGGCGGCCTCGACGGCGGCGACGTCGACCGTGTCCATCAGAAGGGGACCACGGGATCGCTGGTGGAGGGCGACATCCACGCGACCGGCATGAAGGGCGTGGAGTGCGCGTAGCCCGTGCGCCCACGCCAGTCGACGACGATGAGCCCGCCCTGGCCGCGGCCCTCCTCGACGAGCAGGTCGACGGCCACCCGGCTTGCGTAGTCGGGATCGTCCGCTTCCTTGAGATACTCGAGCGCCCGCCGCGCGAGCACGACGCGAATGATGGCTTCGCCGTCGCCCGTGCACGAGACGGCCCCGAGCGTGCTGTCCGCGTAGGTGCCGCAGCCGATCAGCGCGCTGTCGCCGACGCGGCCGGGGCGCTTGCCGATGGTGCCGCCGGTGGAGGTCGCGGCGGCCGCAGTGCCGTGGCGGTCGAGCGCAACGGCACCCACCGTTCCCGCCGGCGTGACGACGGCTCGATCGCGCAGCCGGCGCCGCTGGCGCTCCGTGACCAGCGAGTCCGGATCGCACTCGGTCAGGCCGGCGGCGCGTGCGAACGCCTCGGCGCCGTCCGCCACGAGGAGCACGTGCCGTCCATCGGCGAGCACGCGTCTGGCCAGCGTGACCGGATTCGCGACCCGCGACACGGCGGCCACCGCCCCGCAGCCGAGCCGATCGCCTTCCATGATCGAGGCGTCCATCTGGACGGTTCCCGCCTCCGTCAGCACCGAGCCGTGGCCCGCATTGAAGCGCGGATGATCCTCCAGCGCGCGCACCGCCAGCTCGACGGCGTCGAGCGAGGTTCCGCCTGCGGCGAGGGTCGTCCACCCGGCGCGGACGGCGGCCCGCATCGGCTCGCGCAGATCGTCGCGATCGGCGGGGGCGGCGCCGGCGCCGCCGTGGACGATGATCGCCGGAACCCGGCGGCCGCGCTCGCGCGATGGCGCCATGACAGTCACCGTGGCACAATCCGGCCGCATTGCAAAGTCTGACGCTTCTCGAGCGGCTCGACGCGCGCATCGTCCGCTGTCGCCGCTGTCCCCGGCTCGTCCGCCACCGGGAGGCCACTGCCGCCACACCGCCCCGCCGGTACGCCGGCCAGCGCTACTGGGCGCGGCCGCTGCCGGGTTTCGGCGATCCGCACGCGCGGCTGCTGCTGGTCGGCCTGGCCCCCGCGGCGAACGGCGGCAACCGCACCGGCCGCATGTTCACCGGCGACCGCAGCGGCGACTGGCTCTTCGAGGCGCTCCACCACGCCGGCTTCGCCAACCAGCCGACGTCGACCGATGCCGGCGACGGACTGAAGCTCACAGACGCCTACATCACCGCGACGATCCGCTGCGCGCCACCCGCCAACAAGCCGCTGCCGAGCGAGATCCTGGCGTGCCGTTCGTATCTGCTCGAGGAGCTCCGCCTCCTCGAGCGCGTGCGCGTCGTGGTCGGGCTCGGCCGCATCGGCTGGGACACCTATCTCCGCGCCCGCAAGGAAATGGGCGCCCCGCCGCCGATGGTCAGGCCCGTCTTCACCCACGGCTCCGTGACTTCGTTCCCCGACGGCGCCACGCTGCTCGGGTCATTCCACCCGTCGCAGCAGAACACGTTCACCGGCAAGCTCACTCGCCCCATGCTCCGAGGAGTCTTCGAGACAGCGAGGAAACTGCTCGCCAAGAGCTGATCGCGCGCGATCGCCGGCGGCGAGTGGGTGACGACCGAACCGCCGACCGAGCGCGCGGGGGCGGGGCGGCGTGGCGCCCGTGAGACCCGTGCTTCAGGGTAGCGCGTCGGACCGGCCAGGTTGCGTTGTCCCCAGACAGGCGCCTGACCGTTGTCGATTTGCGTGGTCGAACGGGCGCCACGCCGCCCCGCCCCCGCGCGCGGAGTCAGTCGGAGAGGTCGGAAGGAAGACGAGGACGCTCCGCGACGGTGAGGGACAGCTCGCGCGAGGTACCGTCACGAACGACGATGATCTTGACGCGCTGCCCAACCCGCAACGTCCTGACCCGCGCGACGTAGTCGTGATGCGAGCGAATCGGCGTGCCGTTGATCTGCGTGAGAATGTCGCCGCCGAGCAGGTACTCCTCGCCCTGGACGGCGATCGAGAGGTTGCCGCCGCGCACGCCGGCGCGATCCGCGGGCGAGCCGTCGTACACCACCTCCACCAGGTAGCCCGGCGTCACCGGTATCCGGACGATGGCGCCGAGGCGGTTGTCGACAGCCCGGCCCTGCATGCCGAGCCACGGCCGGATGACACGTCCCACCTCGCGTAGATCGCGCAGCACCGTCCTGGCAGCGCTCGCGGGCACGGCGAAGCCGATCGACTGCGCGTCCTCGGAGATCAGGGTATTGATGCCGACCACGTTGCCGCAGCGGTCGACGAGGGGGCCGCCGGAGTTCCCGGGGTTGATCGGCGCGTCGGTCTGGATCATCGGCTCGTCCGAGATGCCGGGAAGAAGCCGATCGAGAGCGCTCACGATTCCGCGGGTCATCGTCTGATCGAGACCGATCGGGTTGCCGATGGCCACGACTTCCTCGCCCACCTTCACGCCCGACGAGTCGCCGAGCCGCGCCACGGGCAGAGGGCCGGCGACGTCGACGCGGAGCAGGGCCAGGTCGAGGACGGGATCCAGACCGAGGATGCGGGCGGGGGCCCGGTGGCCCGAATCCAGGGTGACGGTGAGGGAGGCTGCGCCGTCGACGACGTGGGCATTGGTCAGGATCTGGCCGTCCTTCTCGATGATGACGCCGGAGCCGACCACCGTTTCGAATCGGCGCTGCGGCTTGGTCTTGTTGATCTTCATGGCCTGGATCGCGACCACGCTGGGAGACACGCGCTCGAAGACGACGGTGAGCGGTTCGGTGCACGACTCGGCCGCCGCGGTCGCCGGCACGACCAGCAGTATGACGAGCACGAGCCACACACGCATGACGGTCGATCATACCACCGCGCCTCCGGACGGCCGATTTCACGACACGCGTATAATCAGGGCCATGCGTCGCGTCCTCGGCGTGCTCGCGCTCGTTCTCCTGCTCGCGGCCCCCGCGCGGGCGCAGTCCACCGATGCCGTGGTCGCCACGACCCTCGACAACGGCCTGCGCGTGCTGCTGGTCGAGGATCACCGGAGTCCGATCGTGTCGTTCCAGATGTGGTACCGCGTCGGCTCGCGGAACGAGCAGCCCGGCGCGACGGGCATCGCGCACTTCCTGGAGCACATGATGTTCAAGGGGACGCCGACCTACGGGCCGCGGCAGTTCGCGCAGCTCGTCGAGCAGAACGGCGGCCAGGACAACGCGTTCACCTCCCAGGACGTCACCTCGTACTACGTCAACATCGCCGCCGAGAAGGTCGATCTCGTCATCGACCTCGAGGCCGACCGGATGCAGAACCTGCTGCTCGACGCCCGCGAGATCGATTCGGAGCGCCAGGTCGTGATCGAGGAGCGGCGCACCCGCACCGAGGATGATCCGGGCGGGTTCCTGGGCGAGGAGGTGGGCGCGCTCGCCTTCAAGAATCATCCGTACGGCCATCCGATCATCGGTTGGATGGAGGATCTCAAGCGCATCACGCCCGAGGAGATTCGCCGGTTCTACACGGCGTATTACGTGCCGAACAACGCCACGCTGGTCGCCGTGGGCGCGTTCAAGGCGCCCGACGTCCTGGCCAAGATCCGGGCGCGCTTCGGCAAGATCGCCAAGGGCGCCGCGCCGCCGCCGGTCGTCGCCGTGGAGCCCGTGCAGAACGGTGAGCGCCGCGTCGTCGTGAAGAAGGAGGCGCAGCTCCCCATCGTCTATCTCGGCTACCACGTGCCGAATCAGCAGTCGCCCGACGCGCCCGCCCTCGAGCTGCTCTCGACCATCCTGTCGAGCGGACGCGCGTCGCGGCTGTATCGCCGGCTCGTTCACGAGCGCCAGCTCGCGCTGGAGGCCGGCGGCGACTACAGCTACTTCGCGTTCGACCCGCCGCTGTTCTGGTTCTGGGGCACGCCGATGCCGGGGCAGACCCCGGAGACCATGGAGAAGGCTCTCCTCGAGGAGATGGAGCGGCTGCGGAACGAGGGCGTCACCGACGAGGAGCTGACCCGCGCGCGCAATCAGACGGAGGCCGCCTTCGTGTTCCAGGAGGACTCGGTGCACCGCCGCGCGGCCCTCCTGGCACGGTTCGAGCTGATCGGCGGCTACGCCGGCAAGGACAAGTTCCTGGAGCGGCTGCGCGCGGTGACGCCCGACGACCTGCAGCGCGTCGCGCGGACGTACTTCTCGGACGACAAGAAGAACGTCGGCGTCCTCATCCCGCGCAACTGACGGACGTGCGTCGCCACATCCGGTACGATGAGCGCGTGCAGAAGCGAAACCGCCTCGCGCGCGCCGCCCCCCTCGTGGTCCTCCTCCTGCTGGCGGCCCTGGCCAACCCCGTCGGCGCCGCCGGCCCCATCGCGCATCGCGAGGTGCTGCCGAACGGCATCGTGCTGCTCGTGGCGGAGCGCCCGGCGATTCCCATCGTGGCCGTCCGCGCCTACTCCCGGGCGGGGGCCGTCCTGGATCCACCCGATCGCGCGGGGCTGGCCGGCCTCACGGGATCGCTGCTGACGCGCGGCACGGCCAGGCGCAGCGGACCCGAGCTCGACTCCGCCATCGAGTTCGTCGGCGGCAGCCTCGAGTCGGCGGCGGGCCGCGACGGCATGAGCGTCTCGCTCGCCGTCCTCAAGCGAGACCTCGCGCTCGGGCTGGACCTGATGGCCGAGGTGCTGCTCTCGCCGACCTTCCCGGAGGCGGAGTTCAAGCGCAAGGTTGCGCAGACGCAGGCGGCCATCAGGCGGTCGGAGGAGGATCCGGGCACGGTGGCCAGCCGCGCGCTCGCCCGGCTGGTGTTTCCCAATCATCCGTACGGAACGCCCGCCGAGGGGACGGTGGAGTCGCTGGGGCGCATCACCCGCGACGACGTCGTGCAGTTCCACCGCGAGCGCGTGCGGCCGGACACCACGATCGTCGCCGTGGTCGGCGCCGTGACGGTGGCGGAGGCGCGCCGCGAGATCCTGGCGCGCTTCGGCGCCTGGACGAGACCGGCGGGTCCCGCTCCGGACGTCGCCCGGGCCTCCGCCGGCGGGCCTCCCAGGGAAGAGCGCATCAAGAAGGACCTGACCCAGGCCACCGTCGTGTTCGGCCGCCAGGCCATCCGCCAGACCGACCCCGACTACTTTCCGCTCGCGGTCGCCTCCTACGTGCTCGGCGGCGGATCTGCTTCGCGCCTCTATGCGCGCGTGCGCGACGAAGGCGGCCTCGCCTATGCCGTCTACGCCTATCCGAACCCGGGACGCTACGGCGCCTCGTTCGTCGTCTCGGGCGCGACGCGCACGGCCGAGGTGCCGAGGGTGATCGACATCGTGCGCGCCGAGATGGCGCGCATGGGGCGGGAGCCCGTCGGCGATCGCGAGCTGACCCTTGCCAAGGACTATCTGATCGGCTCGTTTCCGCTGCGGCTGGACACCAGCGGCAAGGTCGCGGACTTCATCGTCAGCGTCGAGCAGCAGGGGCTCGGCCTCGACTACGCCGACCGGTACAAGGAGCGCATCGCACGCGTGACGGCCGCCGACGTGCAGCGCGTGGCCGCCAAGTACCTGGCGCCGGATACCTATAATCGCGTGGTGGTCGGCGCGCTGCCGTGAGGCGACTCGTCGCCGTGCTCGCGCTGGCGCTGTCGTGGCCGGCGATGGCCAGCGCGGCGACGCTGGTGCTCTCGGAGCGTCAGCAGCAGGAGGCCATCGAGGCGGGCGAGCGCAGCGTCACCGCCGACGGCTTCGATGCCGAGTGGCGGGTCGCCGGGGCCGCCGGCGAGACGGCGACCGTCATCACGCCGTTTCACCGCCTCGCCATCGCGGCCCGTCACGCGGCGTTCAACGGCAAGCCGCTCCGACCGGGCGAGCCCGCCAAGATCCTCAAGGAGAACCGGGATCGGTTGGTGTTCTGGATCAGCGTGCGCGGCCCGTCCGAGGATTTCGCCCGCCACTACGTCCCGAAGCTCCTCGTCGGCGACCGCGAGATCAAGGCCAGCTTCGTGCAGAACGAGCGGACGGCGATGCGCCAGGACGATGGACGGTACCTGGCCCGCTGCGTCTACGGCTTTCCGACCCGGGACGTCAAGGGCCGCGAGCGCGTCGCGCTCGTCATCGGCAACGGCGACGGCCGCGAGGTGAGCCGCTTCACGATCGATCTCGCGCTGATGAGATAGCTGCTCGTTGCGCTGGCACGGCTACGTCGGCCTCGCGGTGATGCTGGTGGCGGAGGCGGCGCTCCTGGCCGGACACCCGCTGGTTGGCCGCTGGTTCACGCCCATCGTGTGGACCGGCTACGTCCTGTTCGTCGACGCCCTCGCCGCGCGGGTCACCGGCTGGTCGTATCTCACCACGCACCGCACCGACGGCGTCCTCGTGGCCCTGGCGTCGATCGCGTGCTGGTGGCTCTTCGAGTGGTACAACGCGCCGCGCTTCTGGCGCGGCGGCGCCGACGCCACCGGCCTCTGGTGGCAGTACCACCGCATGGAGCCGGATCTCTGGCTCCGGCGGCTCGGATACGACTGGGCGTTCGCGACGATCTTCCCCGCTCTGTTCCTCACCGCCGCCGTGCTGCGCGCCTCGGTGTTTCGCGGCGCCCGCCTGTGGCCATGGCGCCCGTCGCCGCGACTGCTTCGCGGCGCCACCGCCCTCGGCGCCGTCATGGTCGCCGCGCCGCTGGTGATCGTCTCGGCGTGGCTCGTCCCGCTCGTCTGGATGGGCTGGGCGCTCCTGCTCGAGCCGCTCAACGCGCGCGCCGGGCGCCCGTCGTGGCTGGCCGATCTCGCGCGGGGCGAGGCCTCGCGTCTGCTCGCCCTTCTCGTGGCCGGCGCCGTGTGCGGCGTGCTGTGGGAGTTCTGGAATTACTGGGCGATCACGCGCTGGACGTACACGGTGCCGTATCTCGGGCACCTGAAGGTGTTCGAGATGCCGGTGCTCGGCTATCTCGGCTTCCCGCCGTTCGCGCTCGAGTGCTACGCGATGTACCACTGGCTTCGCGGACGGCTCGCGCAGCCGCCCATGGCGCCGGTGATATAATTCGCGGCCGACTGTAACGACGGCGCTGTGTGCGGCTCGGGGGCGTGGGTGGCCCGTCCGAGATCGTGGTGGCTCCGTTGTAACGACGGCGCTGTGTGCGGCACGGGGCGTGGGTGGCCCGTCCCAGATCGTGGTGGCTCCATTACCCTCAGGAGGTTGCGATGAAAGCGGTTCGCGTTCATGCACCGGGCGGTCCCGAGGCCATGAAGTTCGAGGACGTTCCCGAGCCGACACCGAAGGCCGGCGAGGCCGTCGTCAAGGTCGACGCCGCGGGCCTCAACTACATCGACGTCTACCAGCGGAGCGGCCTCTACAAGCTCGACATGCCGCTCACGCTGGGGCTCGAGGCGGGCGGCACGGTGACGGCGGTGGCGCCGGGAGTGACGGAGGTGAAGGTCGGCGACAAGGTGGCCTACACCGGCGTCCCGGGCGCGTACGCGCAGTACGCGACCGTGCCGGCGGCGCGGCTCGTGGTGCTGCCGCAAGGCGTATCCACCCGGCAGGGCGCCGCCGCCATGCTGCAGGGGATGACCGCGCACTACCTCGCCTGCACGACGTATCCGCTCAAGAAGGGCGACACGTGTCTGGTGCACGCGGCGGCCGGCGGTGTCGGACTGCTGCTGTGCCAGATCGCGAAGATGCGCGGCGCGCGCGTCATCGGCACCGTCTCCACCGACGAGAAGGCGAAGCTCGCGCGCGAAGCCGGGGCCGACGAGGTGATCCTCTACACGAAGCAGGACTTCGAGGCCGAGGCGAAGCGGATCACCGGCGGCAAGGGGCTGCAGGTCGTCTACGACTCCGTCGGCAAGACCACCTTCGAGAAGGGCTTCAACATCCTGGCGCCGCGCGGAATGATGGTCCTCTACGGGCAGTCGAGCGGGCCGGTGGCCCCATTCGACGCCGGTATCCTCGGCGCCAAGGGCTCGCTGTTCCTCACGCGGCCCAGCCTCTTCGCTTACACGGCCACGCGCGAGGAGCTCGTGCAGCGGGCGGGCGACGTGCTCGGGTGGATCCGCGACGGCAAGCTGAAGCTGCGCATGGAGTTCGAGTTTCCCCTGAAGGACGTGGCCGAGGCGCACCGCGCACTCGAGGGTCGCAAGACGACGGGCAAGGTGCTGCTGGTTCCATGAACGTCGCCCAGCTGCTGGAGCGGTCGGCGCAGCTTCACGCCGACCGCCCGGCGCTGATCTTCGGCGAGCGCCGGTGGACGTACGCAGAGCTCGACCGCGACGTTTCCGCGCTCGCCGCCGGGCTGGCCGGCCTCGGGCTCCGTCGCGGCGAGCGCGTGGCGTTGCACCTGCCCAACCGGCCCGACTTCGTGCTCGCGTACTATGCCGCGCTCAAGGCCGGCCTCGTCCCGCTGTCGCTCAACACCAGCTACAAGGCCGACGAGCTCGAGTACATCGTCGGCAACGCGGCGGCCGCCCTGCTGATCACGGCCGATGGCATCGACGCGAGCCTGCCATCGCGCGCCCGGATGCCGTCCGTGCGTCACCTCCTGCACGCCAAGGATCTCGACGATCTGCGCGGCCCCGCGACGCTGCGCGCCGCGGACACCGATCGCGACGATACCGCGGCCATCCTCTACACCTCGGCCACCACCGGGCGGCCGAAGGGCGTGATGCTGACGCACGCCAACATCGTGTCGAACTCCTACGCGACCGTGCACCACCTGAGGATGACCGAGGGCGACCGCGGCCTGTGCGCGCTGCCGATGTTCCACTGCTTCGGCCAGAATGCCATCATGAACGCCCTCGTCACCGCCGGCGGCACCCTGGTCCTGCACGAGCGCTTCGTGCCCGACGCGTTCGTGGCCGCCGTGGCCGCCCACCGGATCACGATCCTGTACGCGGTGCCGACCATGTACATCCTCTTCCTGTCGATGCCGACCGCCGACTTCCGATCCGTGCGCCTGTGCTTCTCGGCGGCGGCCACGCTGCCGAACGACGTCGAGGCGCGCTGGCACGCGACCCACGGTCACTGGATCCAGCAAGGCTATGGCCTCACCGAGACGTCGCCGTTCGCCTCCTACAATCACGAGCTGGCGTTCCGCCGCGGCTCCGTGGGCACACCGATCGAGAACGTCGAGATGAAGATCGTCGACGCCGAGGACCGCGAGGTGACCGACGGCGAGCTGGGCGAGATCGTCATCAAAGGTCCGAACGTGATGAAGGGTTACTTCGGCGACCCGGCGGCGACGGCGGCCGCCATCCGCGACGGCTGGTTTCACTCCGGCGACATCGGCTACCGCGACGCCGACGGCTACTACTTCATCGTCGACCGGCTCAAGGACATGATCAACGTGGCCGGCTTCAAGGTGTTCCCGCGCGAGGTCGAGGAGGTGCTGTTTCGCCATCCGGCGGTGAAGGAAGCGGCGGTGGTGGGCGTCGCCGATGCGGTCCGCGGCGAGGCCGTGAAGGCCTTCGTCGTGCTGCAGGAAGGCGCCGCCGTCACCGCCGAAGGGCTGCAGGCGCTCTGCCGCGCGAGCATCGCGAGCGTCAAGGTGCCGGAGCACATCGAGTTCGTCGCCGCGCTGCCGAAGAATCCCACGGGGAAGATTCTCAAGAAGGAACTCCGAACCCGCGGCTAGAATGTCGGTGGAGGCGACGGCCATGAACGGACCCTCGAAGCGATCGCGCCGGGCGCTCGCCCTCGCGCTGGTAATGCTGACAATCGGTCTGCACGCGGGTGACGCGCTCGCGCGCGCCGGCAGCGGCGGCAGCCGTGGCTCCCGCTCGTATACAGCACCGGCGCGCCCGCCGGCCTCACCGACCACGCCGGCGAGTCCGTCGCGGCAGCTCGGCAACCCGCCGCCGCAGCCGGTGCAGGCATCCCGAGGCTGGTTTGGCCCGATCATGGGCGGCATCGCCGGCTTCATGCTCGGCGGGATGCTGGCCAGCCTGCTGTTCGGCACCGGCTTCGGCGGCGGCTTCGGTCTCATGGATCTGATGCTGATCGGCACGGCGCTATTCCTCCTGTACCGCTTCATGAGCGCGCGTCGCTCCCAGCAGCCCGCCTATGCCACCGGCGGCGGGTACGGCGGGGGACCCGGCCGTGTCGACGTCGCCTACCCGGCAGGCACCGCGGGCGCGGCCGCGTCCGCGGCGCCGAGCGAGCTCGACCTCGGCTTCGCTCACATCCGTCAGATGGATCCGGGCTTCGATCCGGACGCGGTGGCCGACGCCGCGCGCCGTCTCTTTCCCGACGTCCAGGCCGCCGTCGCCGCGCGCGACATGAGCGCCGTCGGCGGCCGGCTCACGCCACGGATGTACACGGCGCTGGTCGGTCAGTGCGAGCGGCTGCGCGCGGCGCGCCACAGCAGCCGGCTCGAGCAGCTGCAGGTCCGCGAGGCGCAGGTGAGCGAGGCGTGGCAGGAGTCCGGGCAGGACTACGTGACGGTCTATCTGGCCGGCTCGCTCGTGGACTACACCGTCGACGACAGCAGCGGCACGGTGGTCGAGGGGAGTCGATCGCCCCAGGAGTTTGCGGAGTACTGGACGTTCGCGCGCCCGGTCGGCCCGAACCCCTGGAAGCTGTCGGCGATCCAGACGCAGTAGGCCCTCGTGAAGTGGATTCTCGTCGGCGTCGCGGCCATCGTCGTGCTGGCGATCGTCGCCGTGGTGGCCGTCCCGTATCTCGTCGACCTCCCGCGCGTCCAGGCGCTCATCGCCACGAATGCGTCGCAGGCGCTCGGTCGCCCCGTGAAGTTCGCCGCGATGCGGATCGCCGCGCTGCCGCTGCCGTCGGTGGAGCTGCAGGGGCTGCAGATCGCCGAGGATCCGCAGTTCGGCAAGGAGCCGTTCGTCCGTCTGGAGACGGGCAGCATCCGGCTGAAGCTCTGGCCGCTGCTCAGGGGCCGCGTGGAGCTCGGCGACATCACGCTCAAGAGGCCGGTGATCAGCGTGGTGCAGGCGGCCGACGGCCGGCTCAACCTGTCCTCGCTCGGCGCCGGATCCGACGCGTCGACGCCGCGCGGCTCCCGGAGCGGGACGGGCGCCGGGGGCGCCGGGGCGGGCGCCGTGCTCGCCTCGAAGATCACGATCGATGACGGCATCGTGGACTACGTCGCTCGGGGCAAGGGCGAGGCCACCGCGCGCTATCGCATCGAGGACCTCGACCTCACGATGACCGGCGGAGGATCGCAGGTTGCGCTCGCCGGCGGCTTCGCCGTGAAGCCCGGCGACCTGCACGTCAAGCTCGAGGACGCGACGCTGGCCGTCGGCGGCGCCAGGACGCTCACGGAGGCGCCGATCCGCGGCAAGGTGGTGCTCGACGCCAAGGAGATCGGCCCCCTCGCCAAGGCGTTCGTGGGGCCGTCGCCGGAATACGGCGGCGCGCTCAAAGGCGCCCTGGCCCTCTCCGGCACGCTCGGCGCGCCGAGCGCCGCGGGCGACGTGACGATCGACGAGCCGAAGCTCACGCAGGTCCAGCCCTCGTGCCCGGAACCGAAGCGCCGGACGCTGGCGCTCGGCGACCTCAAGCTGAACGCGGGATACAAGGACTCCGTCTTCAACGCCCGCCCGCTGACCACCGCCATCGGCAACGGCACGGTGACCGCGCAGCTCACGGCATCGCTCGAGCGCGGGGTTCGCGTGCAGCTGAACGACATCGGCATCAAGGCGCTGCCGCTCGACAAGCTGCTGGTCGACTACCTCTGCCAGGGTTACGCCATCACGGGGCCGCTCGATCTCACGGGCGCGCTCGCGTTCTCCGCCGCCGACATGTGGAACACGCTGTCCGGACCGGGCACGCTCCGCGCGGGCCCCGGGAAGGTCGTCGGCTCGCAGGCCCTCGCGCTGGTGTCGGGCGTCGTCCGCGTCGGCGGCGCCGTCTCCGCCGCCCTCAACGCCGAGGTGCCGGGCATCGCCACCGGCTCGCCGCTGGAGTTCGAGTCGATCACAGGCACCTACCAGATCACCAACGGCGTGGTGACGACGCGTGACCTGCTCTACACGAGCAAGCCGATGAAGGTCGCCGTCGCCGGCCAGTACGCCCTGGCCACCGGTCGCATGGACCTCGACATGATCGTCACCCATAACCGTGGCGAGCTGAAGGCCAAGGTGACGGGCAACGCGGCATCACCCTCCATCCGCGTCGATCCCGCCACCATCCTGCGCGGCGTCGACCGCGAGAAGGTCGAAAAGGGACTCGGCGACCTGCTCAGGCGGATCCGCTGAAGCGGCCGCCGCCCAGCTTGCGAGCCTCGATCAATCCCACGAAGAACGTGTAGAGCTGGTCGTAGTCTCGGTAGGCCTGCTCGCCGAGGCGCGCGGTCAGGTCGTCGCGCATCGAGCGGTACATGCGCAGCCGCTCGCGGAGAATCGGTCGCCATTCCTCGGAGAGGTCCTCGCACGCCACGCCGCGGAAGCCCGCCCGGCCGAGGAGCCCGCGATACCCATCGAGCGTCTGCAGCGTGACGGCGGCCATCCATTCGTCGAGGCGGCGCCGCTCGACGTCGCCGAGGGCGGCGTGGGCGATCCAGTCGGTGAACGCCAGACGGCCGCCGGGCGCCAGCACGCGGCGCGCCTCGGCGAGCACCGCGGCCTTGTCGGCGATGTGCAGCAGCGCTTCCTGGCTCACGCAGGCGTCGAAACGGCCGGCGCCGAACGGCAGGGCGACGGCGTCGCCGCGCACGACCGTCACGCGATCGGCGAGGCGGACGAGGCGCGTGAGCCGCGCCATGCCGACGGCGCGGCCGGCATTCAGCTCCACGCCGACCACGCGACAGCGCCGGCGGGTGGCCAGGAACCGCGCCGGCCCCCCCAGGCCGGCACAGATGTCGAGGACGTGCGCGCCGGCGACGATCCCGGCGCGCTGCGCGAGGACGTCAACCGCCGCCAGGCCCCCGTAGTGATCCTGGTCGAACGCGAACAGATCGTCGGCGGCGAGGGAGCCGGCGCCACGCGTGCGGCGGACGGCCTCGAGCACCTGCCGCTCGCTGATCGGATGACGGTCGTAGAAGTCGATGACGCGCATGGGTCGTGTTGAAGCGTCCGGGCTCCTATGATACAAACCACTCGGTTTACCATCCTTCCGAGGGAGACCAGGCGCATGAGCACGCTCAACAAAGCCGGCCTCGAGGACGTCGTCGTCTCGACGTCGGACATCTGCTTCATCGACGGGCGCGAAGGTCGTCTGGTCTACCGCGGCTACGACGTCGACGATCTGGCCGCGCAGTCCACGTTCGAAGAGGTCGTGTACCTGCTCTGGTTCGGCACGCTGCCCACGAAGAAGGAATACGACGCGTTCTACAAGACGATGTCCTCCACGGCCTCGCGCAAGCTGCCTCCGAAGCTCGTGGACCTGCTGCGCGGCATCCCGAAGAAGACGACGCCCATGGAGGTGCTGCGGACGGGCGTGTCGGCGCTGTCCGCCTTCGACCCCGACGCCGCCGACAACTCGCGCGAGGCCAGCGTGCGCAAGGCGACGCGGCTGACGGCGCAGATGCCGACGCTCGTCGCCGCCTGGGAGCGCATCCGGCGCGGCAAGCCGCTGGTGGCGCCGGACCCGAAGCTGAACCTCTCGGCCAACTTCCTCTACATGATGTCCGGCAAGAAGCCGACGGAGCTGGCGACGCGGACGTTCGACGTCGCCCTCATCCTCCACGCCGACCACGAGTTCAACGCGTCGACCTTTGCCGCCCGCGTCACGGCCGCCACCATGTCCGACATGCACTCCGCGATCACCTCGGCCATCGGCGCCCTCAAGGGACCGCTGCACGGCGGCGCCAACGAGCAGGTGATGCTCATGGTCGACAAGATCAAGGACCCGGGGAAGGCCGAGGCGTGGATCCGGAAGGCCATCGCCGACAAGGCGCGCATCATGGGCTTCGGCCATCGCGTCTACCGCGTCGAGGACCCGCGCGCCAAGCACCTGCGGCGCCTCGCCAGCGAGCTCGGACGGCAGGTCGGCGACGAGAGCAAGGTGCAGATTCTCAATACCGTCGCGCGCGTCGTGACCGAGGAGAAGAAGATCTATCCGAACGTCGATCTGTTCTCCGGCGCGGGCTATGCCGCCATGGGCATCCCCACCGACCAGTTCACGCCGATCTTCGCGATGAGCCGCGTGGCGGGCTGGGCGGCGCACGTCCTCGAGCAGCACGGCAACAACCGCCTCATCCGGCCTCGCGCGGAGTACACCGGCGCCACTCGCGCCGCCTACGTTCCCATCGCGCAGCGTTAGTCACGGTGCCGCTTCGTTACCGCCCGCGGCGCCACCCGCGCGTCAACGCTCGTGGTACCCCGCGCCTGGCGCTTCTGCCTGATCCGCGCTAGAACCTTCCCGTGACGTCCCTCGGCATCGGCATCGTGGGAGCGCGGTTCGCCGCCGAGCTGCACGCCGTGAACTACCGGCCGCTCGTGCCGGCGCGGGCGCGGCTGGCGGCCGTGTGCTCGCGGACGCGCGCGGACGCCGAGAAGTTCGCCAAGCATCACGACGTTCCGCGCGTGTTCACCGACGTTGGCGACCTCGTCACGTGCGCGGATGTCGATGTGGTCGACATTTGCTCGACGACGGACTCGCATCACGAGATTGCGGTGGCGGCGGCGCGGGCAGGGAAGCACGTCATCGTCGAGAAACCCCTGACGGGGTTCTTCGGGCCGGCGTCCGTCGACCGCGGGACGATGCTGGAGACGGCGCTGCGCAACTCGGACGCCGTCCTCGAGGCGGTCGCCCGGGCGGGGGTGACGCTGTGCTATGCGGAGGATTTCGTGTATGCGCCGCCGGTGGCGAAGCTCCGGCGACTGCTGGATGCGAGCGGCGGCGTCATCATGGAGCTGCGCGCGGAGGAGAGTCATTCGGGGTCACACGCCGCCTACGCGCGGCGCTGGCAGACGGCGGGCGGCGGCGCGCTGCTCCGGATGGGCTCGCACCCGGTCGGCGTCGTCCTCCATCTGAAGCATTACGAGGGGCGGCAGCGACGAGGCCGCCCGATCCGCGCCGAGTCCGTGCTCGCCGACGTGGCGCAGCTCACGCGCCTGCCCGACGTGGCCGGCCGCACGCCGCACCATCGCACGGCCGTCGACGACGTGGA
The DNA here is from genome assembly GCA_036556545.1 of Candidatus Methylomirabilota bacterium. Lineage (GTDB taxonomy): Bacteria > Methylomirabilota > Methylomirabilia > Rokubacteriales > CSP1-6 > AR12. The sequence continues at coordinate 36,361 of DATBJF010000012.1, read as the reverse complement.
GGACTGGTCGGTGGCCATCGTGACGTTCGACGACGGCACCAAGGCGACCGTCCACTCGAACGACATCACGCTCGGCGGCGTGCGCAACGTGGTGACGGCCTACCTGACGAATGCCGTGGTGCACGCGAGCATCACGCCGAACACGACGCTGGCCGCCTACGCGCCGGAGGCGGCCGTGTGGGGCGACGAGTACATCAGCGAGAAGGTGGAGACGAAGGCCGGCTGGCAGTTCCCGAGCCCCGACGAGGACTGGATGCGGGGCTACCCGCAGGAGCTCGCCGACTTCGTCGACGCGATCCGCGAGCGCCGTGAGCCGCTGTCCGGTGGCCTGCTCGCGCGCGAGGTCGTCGAGGTCATCTACGCCGGCTACCTGTCGGCGGCGACCGGCCGCCGGGTCGAGCTGGCCCGCCGATGATTCCCTTCGCGAAGGGGCACGGGCTCGGCAACGACTACATCGTCATGGAGCAGTCGGCCCTGCCCGGCGAGCTGACCGAGCGCGCCATCGTCCGGGTCTGTGACCGCAACTGGGGCGTCGGATCCGACGGCATCCTGCTGCTCGTCCCGACCCCGCGCGCCGACTTCGGGCTCCGCATCTTCAATCCCGACGGTAGCGAGGCGGAGAAGTCGGGCAACGGGCTGCGCATCTTCGCCAAGTACCTGTGGGACCGGGGCCACGCGCGCGGCAAGAAGACGTTCACCGTGGACACGAAAGGCGGCGTCGTGGAGTGCACGTGCCACGAGCGGGACGGGCGCGTCGGCTTCGTGACCGTGGAGATGGGCCGCGTCACCTTCAGAGCCCCGGACATCCCGATGAATGGACCCGACCGGGACGTCGTCTCGGTGCCGCTCCAGCTCGCCGACGGCACCACGCTCACCGCCACCGCGCTGTCGGTCGGCAATCCGCACTGCGTCGTCTTCGTCGACCGCCTCGACGAGGGCGAGGCGCGCCGGCTCGGACCGCTCGTGGAGCGTCATCCCGCGTTTCCCCAGCGCACCAACGTCCAGTTCGCGCGGGTGGCCGGCCGCGACAGCGTCGACATCCTGATCTGGGAGCGCGGTGCCGGCTACACGCTGGCGTCGGGATCGTCGTCGTGCGGGGCCGCCTCGGCGGCGGTCCGGAACGGACTCTGTGGCCACGGGCGCGTCACCGTGAGAATGCCCGGCGGCACCCTGGTCATCGACGTGCGGGCGGACTGGTCGCTGCGGCTCGAGGGGCCCGTGGAGGAGGTCTACACGGGCACGCTGAGCGACGAATTCGCGCGGGCGTGGCTCGTGCCGGCGCGATGAAGCGCGTCTGCGTCTTCGCCGGCTCGGCCACCGGCCGGCGCGCGGAGTACGCAGAGGCGGCGCGCGATCTCGCCGCCGAGCTGGGGCGCCGGGGACTCGGGCTGGTCTACGGCGGCGGCTCCGTCGGTCTCATGGGCGTACTGGCCGACACGGCGCTGGCGGCCGGCGTCGAGGTGATCGGCGTCATCCCGCGCCCGATCGCCGGCAAGGAGCTGGCGCACACCGGGCTCACCGAGCTGCGCCTCGTCGCCACCATGCACGAGCGCAAAGCCACCATGGCCGCCCTCGTCGACGGGTTCGTCGCCTTGCCGGGCGGCCTCGGGACGTTCGAGGAGACGCTCGAGATGCTGACGTGGTCGCAGCTCGGCGTTCACGCCAAGCCGGTGGGCGTCCTCAACGTGGCCGGCTATTACGACGGCCTGCTGCGCTGGCTGTCGCACGCCGTCGGCGAGGGCTTCCTGCAGCGCCCGAACCTCGGGCTCCTTCTCTTCGGCGACACGCCGGCCGGCCTCCTCGACGCGCTCGCCGCCTGGCGTCCGCCGCCGGGACCTCGCGCGTGGCTCGCGCCGTCCGAGACGTGAGCGTCACGCTCACGTTCCTCGGCTCGGGCGACGCGTTCGGCAGCGACGGGCGGTTCCAGACGTGCCTCGCCCTGCGTGGCGGGCCGGCCACCATCCTCGTCGATTGCGGCGCCTCCTCGCTGATTGCGATGAAGCGGTTCGGGGTCGCGCCCAGCGACGTCGCGGCCGTGGTGGTGAGCCACCTGCACGGCGACCATTTCGGTGGCCTGCCGTTCCTCGTGCTCGACGGCCAGTTCACGCGCCGGACGACGCCCCTGGTGGTGGCCGGGCCGCCCGGCGTGCGCGAGCGTGTCGAGCGCGCCATGGACGTCCTCTTCCCCGGCTCCACGCGTGTCGAGCGGCGTTTTGCCGTCGACTACGTCGAGCTCGGCGAGCGCGTCCCGGCCGCCGTGGCCGGCGCGGGCGTGACGGCGTTCCCCGTGGAGCACCCGAGTGGTGCGCCCGCCTTCGCGCTGCGGATCGACTACGGCGGCCGCACGCTGGCCTACTCCGGGGATACCGAGTGGACGGAGACGCTCGTCGACGCGGCCCGCGACGCGGATTGCTTCGTGTGCGAGGCCTACACCTTCGACCGCAAGCTGCGGTTCCACCTCGACTACTCGACCGTGCGGGCGGAGGCTGCGCGCTTCGGCGCCCGGCGCATCGTGCTCACGCACATGGGGCCGACGATGCTCGCACGCCGCGCCGAGGCCGAGTTCGAGTGCGCCAGCGACGGGTTGACGGTCAATCTCGGCTGAGCCGGCTGGCGCCGCCGGCGCGCGGCAGGCCGGCGTAGAGGCCGCGCTGGACCGCGACATAGCTCGATGCCACCACGCCCAGATGCCGCCGCAGCCACCGATGAGTCGCCGGCAAGCGATGGAAGGGGATGCTCGGATAGAGATGGTGCTCGGCGTGGTACGGGAGGTTCCACATCAGGAATCGGACCGGCCACACCGAGACCGTGGTGCGTGTGTTCGTGAGGCCGTCGTCGTCCTCGCTGCATCCCGTGTGCTCGCTCAGCAGGTAGAGGCGCAGGAACGGCAGGCCCAGCGCGAGCGGCAGCAGCCAGTACCACAGCAGCGCATCCGTGCGGAGCGCGACGGATCCGAGCACGAGCGCTGCCAGCACGAGCGCCATGATCCGCATCGACCGCACGATCTCCGGTCGTACCGCCGGCGGCACGAAGTCGAGGCCGTCGAAGCGCCCGCGCGAAAGCCGCGCGAGGTTCTCGACGCGCGCCCTCCAGTACAGGATGGCCGACGCGCGCCACCAGTACGCCGCCCGTGAGCGCGGCGGCGGGGCCGTGAGCAGCTCGGGGTCGCGGGCGGGATCCTGCGCGTAGCGGTGGTGCGCGAAGTGGAACTGCCGATAGTAGGTGGCATTGAAGATGATGCCGAGGCCGGCGAGCCAGCCGACCACCTCGTTCAGCCGTCGCGTCCGGAACGCCGAATAGTGCACGCACTCGTGCATCGCGGCGAACAGGGAGACGACAAACACGCCCTGGAGGAGCAGGGCCGCCGGCAGCCACCAGCGTCCGCGGCCCGCATGCACGAACAGCGCGCCGGCGAGCAGCAGCACCGTGTGGACGAGCGTCCGCCATGCGCCTCGACGATCGGATCGGACGTACAGTCCGCGCAGCACATCGGCGGGAAGCAGTCGCATCTGCTCGGCGCGCCGGCCGGGTCGGCGCCATGCCGTGGTCGCGTCGTGGGGCGGCTGAACGGCGCTCAGAAACGAGGTTCGCGCGGCGGGGGAGGCCAGGGGGCGGCGCCGGGCGCGCAGTCGAGGTGGAACATCTCGCCGCCGAAGAACACGACGGTCTCGCCGTCCTCGATGCGCTCCCCGCAGGCGGGGCAGGTGCGCTCCGGGCCGTCCATACGCTGAGTCTAACGCCGGGGTGAAGTGGGCTGCCGGACGCCCAGCCATCCGCCGACCAGCGCGGCCGCCAGGGCCAGGATCAGTCCGGCCACGAATGTCCCTGCGCCGGGCACGACGTGAGCGAACGCCGGCGCCCGGACCATGGTGACGGCGGCGACGACGAACAGCCCGGCCCCGGCCGCCAGTGAGGCGGCGACCCAGCGCCGACGGACGTCCACGAGCGTCAGGAGGAGGGCCGGCGCGAGCGGCACCAGCCGGGCCGCCACCGAGCGCCCCGGCGCGCCGCCGTTGCGGCGCGCCATCTCGTGGGCGACGGCGATGGGCGACGTGCCGTCGTCGGCCGCCAGCACCTCGTCGATCACCGAGACGGGTTTCGCGAGCGCGAAGCCGGCGTCGGTGACCGCCCACGTCGAGAGCTGCACGATCAGCGAGAGCACGATGACGACCACCGGCGCCGATCGCCAGCCGGCGAGCCGCGTGGCGAGGGTCAGGCTGAAGACGGTGAACAGGGCCATGAGCACGGGCCAGGTGAAGAAGCGCAGGCCGCCGTAGAGAAATGCGATGCGGCCGGACGGATCGGCCACGACCGCGAAGGTGCCGAACAGGAACGTGCCGGCGAGCAAGAGCGCGGCCAGGCGCGCGCGCGAGCCAGCCGGCCACACCTCGCACGCGACGATCAGCAACGCCAGCGTGCTCACCTGCGCGCCGGCGAGCCCGAGCAGGTGCGGCGGGCTCCAGAGCGTGACGTCGATGCCGAACAGGCGATGCCAGAGCTCGTCGATCGGCGCGGCGAGGATGGTGAGCGCCATGCCGAGCCAGACCAGGTGAAAGCCGCGCGTGGCCACCAGGCCCAGCACGCGGACGGTGTCCGGAGCGGGGCGTGCGCCGCGAGCGAGCCACGTCTCGATGGCGACCACGCCGAAGGCGACGACGACCGCCGCCGTCACCGAGGCGTAGGTCAGCACGTGAGGTGGAATCCAGAACGAGTCGCGGCCGATGAGCACGTGCCAGCGGATGTCCCATGCCAGTCCCCATCCGCCGGTGAGCTTGGCCAGCAGCAGCGCCCACACGGCCGCGCGCCGGATCGTTGTAACGACGGCGCTGTGTGCGGCGTGAGACGTGGGTGGCCCGGCCGAGATGGTTCCCGGCTCCGTTGTAACGACGGCGGTGTGTGCGGCGTGAGACGTGGGTGGCCCGGCCGAGATGGTTCCCGGCTCCGTTGTAACGACGGCGCTGTGTGCGGCGTGAGACGTGGGTGGGGCGGCCGAGATGGTTGCCATGGGCGATACGGCGGCGAGGCGGCTCATGCCGCCGATTCTACGCGCGGCGGGTCCAGGCGAGCAGTTCTTCGAGCGGGCGCGTGTTCAGCACCTGGTCGGGACCGATCCAGGCGCGCCGGGCGACGGCGCAGCCGAGCTCCGTCCAGTCCAGCTCCGACAGATAGTGAGTATCGGTGCTGATGGGCACCGGAATGCCGAGCTCCGCCGCGCGGCGCGCGTGGACGTCGCTCATGTCCAGGCGCTCCGGCGAGGCGTTGATCTCGATGGCTTTGCCGTGGGCCCTCGCCGCCGCGAACACCGCCTCCATGTCCACGTCGTACGGCTCGCGCGAGCCGATCTTGCGCCCGGTCGGATGCGCGAGGACGTCGAGGTGCGGATGCCCCAGCGCGCGCACGATGCGCGCCGTCATCTCCGCGCGGCTCTGCCTGAAGCGCGAGTGCACGGCGCCCAGGACGACGTCGAGCTCGGCGAGGACCTCGTCGGGAAAGTCGAGGCGCCCGTCCTCCAGGATGTCGCACTCCGTCCCCGCGAGGATGCGGATGCGGTGGCGAGCCTGCAGCTCGTTGATCTTGACGCGCTGAGCGCGTAGCTCCTCCACCGACAGGCCACCGGCGATCGTCAGCGAGCGCGAATGGTCGGAGACGATGATGTACTCGTAGCCGCGCGCTTCCGCGGCCTCCACGAGCTTCTCGAGCGGATGGTGGCCGTCCGACCAGTCGGTGTGGTCGTGGAGGTCGCCGCGCAGGTCGCCCGGCTCGACGAGGCGCGGCAGCCGTCCCTCGCGGGCCGCCTCCAGCTCGCCGCTGTCCTCACGCAGCTCGGGCGGGATCCACGGCAGCCCAACGGCGGCGTAGACGTCCTCCTCCGTGGCGCCCGCCACCCGCGCGCCGGATTCTTCCTCGAACACGCCGTACTCGCTGAGCTTGAGTCCCCGCTGGATCGCGAGCTGGCGCAGGCGCACGTTGTGCTCCTTGCTGCCCGTGAAGTACTGCAGGGCGGCGCCGAAGGCGGCGGGCTCGACCACGCGCAGGTCGATGGCGAGGCCGTCCTGGTGCCGGACGGACGCCTTGGTGTCGCCGCGGCCGGTGACCTCCGCCACCGACGGCAGCGCCACCAGCGTGTCGATGACCCGCGCCGGCATCGTGGACGTCACCAGGATGTCGATGTCCTTGACGCTCTCGCGCATCCGGCGGAGCGAGCCGGCGATCTCGAGCCGCTCGATGCCGGCGTGCGCGCGCAGCGCCTCCGCCACCTGCCGCGCGACGGCGCGCGCCGCCGGCAGGAGCACGCGCGTGCGGCCGGCGCGCCACTCCGCGATGCCCCTCAGGATGTTCTCGCACGTGCGCTCCCGCACGCCGGCCACGCCGACGATGCGCCTGGTCCGGCACGCCTCCTCGAGCTGGTCGACCGACTCGATGCCGAGCTGCTCGAACAGCGCGCGCGCCGTCTTGGGGCCGAGACCGCGGATCTCGAGGAGCGACAGGAACGTCGGCGCCAGCCCTTCGCGCAGCGCCTCCAGGCGCGCGATGCGGCCGGTGGTCAGATACTCCTGGATCTTGGCGGCGAGGTCCTTGCCGATGTTGGGAAGCGTGGTGAGCGCGCCGCGGGCGGCCAGCACGGCGACGTCCTCGGACAGCGTCTCCAGCGTCTGGGCGCCGCGCTGGTAGGCACGCACGCGGAACATCGATTCCTCGCGGACCTCCAGGAGATTCGCCATCTCGTAGAAGAGGCGCGCGATCTCGAAGTTCCTCACGGCTCCATGGTACACTCCGCCCGCCAGTGATCGCCGCGTGGTGCTGGGATCTCGTCGAGCCGTACCTGAGACGCAACCTCCTGAACCGTGGCGTGCAGCGCCCGACGCGCAAGCAGATCCTCGAGGAGTTCGCGCGCGTCTGGCCCGAGTTCACGGCGACGCTCGGGGTGCAGGAGCCGTTCGCGGGCACCATCCGCTTCAAGTGGCTCGTCCGCCTGCCGTCGAGCGAGCTCGAGCCGTTCCTGGACGATCCGGTGGCGTGGATCGCCGACCGCTTCGGCGGCGGCAAGTTCAAGGTGAACCTGCACCATGGCCTGCATTTCGTGAACACCAAGAACTTCAAGCCCGAGGGCGAGCCGAAATGGCGCGAGGCGCCGGCCCTCGCGGAGGAGTAGGGGGACGTCGATGCCCTCGGACGAGACGCGCAGGCTGCTGAAGGTGTTCGGGGTGGCGGTGACGAGCCTCGAGGACGCCATCGACAACAAGGCGGCGTTCGAGGAGATCATGAAGTGGGACGCAGAGCTCGCCGACCGCACCCGCGACATCATCGGGCTCGTCGAGCGTCTGCGTAGCCGCCGCATCGCCTGACCGTGCCCGCCCGCCGCATCGTCTCCCTGGTGCCCAGCACCACCGAGCTGCTCTGCGCGCTCGGCCTGGCCGATGCGCTGGTCGGCGTCACCGTGTATTGCGTCGAGCCGCGCGAGGTCGTGCGCGGCAAGATACGCGTCGGCGGCGAGAAGGATCCCGATCTCGAGGCGATCCGGCGGCTCGCGCCCGATCTCGTCGTGGCCAACATCGAGGAGAACCGTCGCGAGGACGTCGAGGCGCTACGCGCGGCCGGCATCGAGGTCTTCATCACGTATCCGCGCTCGGTGGTGGAGAGCTTCGCCATGATCCGTGAGCTGGGGGCGGCGACGGGCGCGGCGCCGGCCGCCGCCCGGCTGCTCGCCGAGCTCGAGCCGCTCCATACCGCCGTGCGCGAACGGCTCGCCGGTCGCCGTGCCACCCCGTGCTTCTATCCCATCTGGCGCGAGCCGTGGATGACCATCGGGCACGACACGTACATCCACGACCTGCTGGCCACCTGCGGGGGCGCCAACGTGTTCGCCGACCGCAGCCGGTATCCGACGATCTCGCTGGACGACGTGGCGGCTCGAGCGCCCGAGGTGGTGCTGCTGCCCGACGAGCCGTTCCGCTTCCGCCGCGCGCACCTGCGCGACTTCGAGGCCTACCCGGCCATGCCGGCCGTGCGCCACGGGCGGCTGCGGCTCGTCGACGGCAAGCGCTTCTCCTGGCACGGCCCGCGCCTGGCCGAGGCGCTGCGCACGGTCCCCGAGATGCTGGGCCATCTGTTGTAGCGATCGCGCGGGCTCGGCTCGAAGCGGGGGTGGCCTGCCCTGGATGGGTGTCGGCTCTGTCCGCGATAGTTCTCGGGTTCTCCGGCGCCACTGTGTAAGAATTTTTGCGGATGTGTTCTCGATCCCGGAGGGCGTGATGGCCGACACCTGCCCGAAATGCGGCTTCGCCGAGGTGGGGAGCGATCGGTGTCCTCAGTGCGGCGTCGTCATCGCGCTGTATCAGGCGTCGCTGGAGAAGCTGCGGCGAGGCCCGCAGGCGGTCTCGCGGGCGGCGCCGGCGACCCTTGCCGCCGCCTCGGCCGTCGCCGCCCCTCCGCGGACGGTCAGCGTGGCGCCGCCCGCCGCGCCCCGGCCGGTGGCGCCCACCAACGGCGCGCGCCGCCCGCGCTTCATGGGCTCCGGCGCCGCCCTGTTCGGGATCCACGTCGTCAACGTCCTCCTCACGCTGCTGACGCTCGGCGTGTACTTCTTCTGGGCCAAGGTGAAGGTGCGGGCGTACCTCTTCTCCGAGACGGAGTTCGAGGACGATCGGTTCGCCTATCACGGCACCGGCCGCGAGATGTTCGTCGGGTTCCTCAAGGCCCTCGTCTTCTTCTTCATCCCCTTCACGCTGCTGAGCCTGCTGCCGGAGCTACTGGGCGCGCCGCCACCGGTGCGCCTCGGCGCCAACGTCCTCAGCTACTTCCTGGCGAGCTTCTTCGTGCCGACGGCCATGATCGGCGCGCGCCGCTATCGGCTGAGCCGTACCTCGTGGCGCGGCATCCGCTTCTCGCTCCGCGCGCAGACGAAGGACTTCGTGCGGCTATGGTCGTGGAGCACGTTCCTGGTCGCCTTCACGTTCGGCCTGTACTATCCGATTTACATCGTCCGCCGTCACGATTTCCTCACCCGTCACATGTGGTTCGGCTCGCAGCGCTTCGGCTTCGACGGGCGTCCTCGCGAGCTCTTCTGGCCGTTCGTCGGGATGCTGGTCCTGTTTCCGTTCACGCTCGGCCTCTCGTGGTTCGGCTTCGCGGCGAAGAAAGCGCGCTTCTTCGCCGCCCACACCACCTTCGGCGACGCCCGCTTCGAATCGACCGTCCGCGCGCTGCCGCTGGCGTGGCTCACGATCTCGAACTTCCTGGGGCTGGTCTTCAGCCTGGGTCTGGCGTGGCCGTGGCTGTCCATCCGCTCCCTGCGCTTCGCCTACTCGAACCTCTCGCTGAAGGGCCCGCTCGCGCTCGACACGGTGACGCAGCAAGCGCACGCGGTGACCGCCACCGGCGAAGGCCTCGCCGGGTTCCTCAACGCCGATCTTGGCCTCACGTAGCACCCCGCCGGTGGTGCGCCCTCGAGGCGCGCCACGGCTGCGCCGGGGCGCGCCGAGCGTTCGGGCGGTCTGGGGGGCCATCTCGGGGCCCCCCCGCTGAAACTCGCCTGGGAAGCGGCTTACCTGGATGGCCGGAGCGCGGCCCGCCGGCGCGCCACGGCCCGCATCGGGCGCACGGCGCTCGAGATCACCCTCGACGACAGCAACACACGACTGCTGTGGCCGTATCGTGAGATCCGCCAGACGCAGGGCACCTACCGTGGCGAGCAGGTGCGGCTCGAGCGCGGCGGGGAGCTGTCGGAAGCGCTGCTGGTGTCCGACATCGCGTTTCTCACGGCGCTGCGCGAGGCGGCGCCCGGCACGCACTTCCACAACCCCGCCCGCCGGCGATTTCGCGTCGGCCTCGTCCTGGCGGCCGGCATCGCCGCCGTCGGCCTCGGCGTCGGGATCTATGTCTACGCGTTGCCGGCGCTGTCCGCGGTGGCGGCCGAGCGGGTGCCCGTGCAGTGGGAGTCGCGGCTCGGCGACGTCATCGTGGAGCACATCGCACCGGCCAGCGAGCGCTGCACGGACGCCGCGCGACAGGCGCGCATCGACGGTCTCGCCGCCGCCGTGCTCAAGCCGGTGGCGACGGGCTACACGTTCAGGATCGCCGTGGTGAACAACCCCACCGTGAACGCGCTGGCCGCGCCCGGCGGCGCCATCGTGGTGTTCCGCGGCCTGCTGGACCGGACCGAGAGCGCCGAGGAGCTGGCGGGGGTCCTGGCCCACGAGTTCCAGCACGTGCTGCATCGCCACGCCACCCGCGCGATCTTCCAGCACGCGTCGGCAGGCATCCTCATGGCGGCCGTGGTCGGCGACGTCAGCGCCGTGGTGGCCTTCGGCCTCGAGGGCGCGCGGATGCTCGGCGACCTGAGCATGAGCCGGCAGGCGGAGGCGCAGGCCGATCGCGATGCCATGCAGATGCTGCACGAGGCCGGCATCGACACGGCGGGGATGGTCACGTTCTTCGAGAAGATCGCGCAGCTGCAGGGTGATCCCGGTCGCGGGCGGTACCTGATGTCGCACCCGGCGCCGCAGGACCGGCTGGCCACGATGCGCGCGCTGTCGGCGCAATGGCCGCGCCCGGCCACGCGCCTGATGGCCGACTACGACTGGAGCGACATCAGGTCGATGTGCGGGGCCGAGCCGCCGCCAGAATCGCCTCGACGATGAAGTGATAGCCCGTGCAGCGGCACAGGTTGCCGCTGATCGCCTCGCGGATCTCCGCCTCGTCCGGCCTCGGATTCTCGTCGAGCAGGGCCTTCGCCGTCAACAGTATTCCGGGTGTGCAGAAGCCGCACTGCAGCCCATGGGTGGCCCAGAACGCCTCCTGGATCGGATGCAGACGCTCGCCGTCGGCCAGCCCCTCGACGGTGGTGAGCGACGCGCCGTCGAGCTGGATGGCGAACAGCAGACACGCCCGCACCGGCGTACCGTCCCACAGCACCGTGCACGCGCCGCATACGCCGTGCTCGCAGCCCACGTGGGTGCCGGTGAGGCCGAGATCCTCGCGCAGCACGTCGACCAGCGTGCGACGCGGCTCGACGGTGACCGCGTGGGTCGCGCCGTTCACGGACAGGCGCACCGTGCGCGACGTCACGCGGCGTCCTTCGCGCGCGCGACCGCGTCGGCGAGCGCACGGGTGGTGAGCGTCCGGGCCACGCTCGCGCGATAGGCGGCCGGCGCGTGGATGTCGGCGACCGTCTCGAGGCCGGTCGTCGCCGCCCGCGCCGCCTCGGCCAGCACGTGGTCGCTCGGGCGCTGTCCGGTGAGGGCGCGCTCGGCCTCGCGGGCGCGCACGGGAGTGGCGGCCGCCCCGAACAGCGCGATGCGCGCCTGGGCGACCGCGCCGCGGGCCAGCGTCAGCGCGACGGCCACGCCCACGAGCGCGAAATCGCCGTGGCGCCGCGCCATCTCGCGGAAGCCCCAGCCCGCGTGAGCGGCGGGCAGCGTCCACCGCGTCTCCGTGACGAGCTCGTCCGACGCGAGCGCCGTCATCAGCGGTCCCTGGAAGAAATCGCCGGCGGCGATGGTGCGCGTGCCACGCCGGCTGCGGGCGATCACGGCTCCGTCGAGACAGAGGAGCAGCGCCGGCAGCTCCGACGCCGGATCGGCGTGCACGACGGAGCCGGCCACGGTCCCGCGCGCCCGGATCGGCGCGTGACCGACGTGGCGCAGCGCCGCCGCCAGCAGCGGCGCTCGTTCGCCGGCCCAGCGCTCCAGCGCGCGCTGGCGCACGAGCGCGCCCACCGACACGGTGGCGCCGCTCTGTTGCACGGCGTCCAGGCCACCGATCCGGTTCACGTCGATCAGCACCGACGGACGCGCCAGGCGCAGGGCGAGCATCGGCACCAGGCTCTGCCCGCCCGCGAGGACCTTGGCGTCGTCGCCATGCGTGGCCAGCAGCCCGACCGCCTCCTCCGTCGTGCGGGGATCGAAGTACTCGAACGGCGCCGGCTTCATGGCCGCGCCGTCTCGATCGCCTGCAGCACGCGGGCCGGACTCGCCGGCGTCTCGGTGATCCGTACGCCGAGCGGCGCCAGCGCGTCGTCGATCGCATTCGCGATGGCGGCCGGCGGCGAGATGGCGCCGCCTTCGCCGAGGCCCTTCATGCCGAGCGGATTTCGCGGCGACGGGTACTCGAGGTGCACGGTGTCGATCGGCGGCAGGTCGGTCGCCGACGGCACCAGGTAGTCCATCAGCGTTCCGGTCAGGAGCTGCCCCTCGCCGTCGTAGGCCATCTCCTCGAAGAGGGCGCCGCCGACCCCTTGCGCCACGCCGCCGTGGACCTGGCCTTCGACGATGGTCGGGTTGATGACCTTGCCGCAGTCGTGCGCCACGACGTACTTGAGCAGCCGCACGTACCCCGTGCCCGCGTCGACCTCGACGTGGGCGACGTGCACGGCGCTCGCGTAGGTGACGGTCGGCACGTGATGGTAGGCGCTCGCCTCGAAGTCCGGGGGTGCGACACCGGGCTTCGCGAACGTCGGGATCGACGCCTGGATCACCTTGCCGAGCTCCACGGCGGAGGCCGGCGCGCCACGCACGAACGCCTTGCCGTCCTCCAGCTCGATGTCCTCCGGCGCCGCCTCGAGCAGGATCGCCGCGGCGGCGACCAGCTTGGCCCGGACCTGCCGCGCGGCGTCGGCGATCGAGTTGCCGGCCGTCACGCCGCTGCGGCTCGCGAAGGTGCCGATACCGAACGGCACCAGGGCCGTGTCGCCGCCGGTCACGGTCACCCAGTCCAGGGGGACGCCGAGCGCGTCCGCGGCCACCTGCGCGAAGGCCGTCTCGTGGCCCTGGCCGGAATTGACGGCACCGGTGGCGACCTGCACGCGGCCCGTCAGATCCAGCTTCAGATGCGCGCCCTCGAACGGTCCGATCGCGGTGCCCTCGACGTAGCCCGAGATGCCGATGCCGCGCCACACGCCGCGCGCGCGCAGCGCCGCCTGCTCGCGCCGGAACGCCGCGTAGCCGGCGGCCTCGAGCGCGGACTCCAGCGCCGCCGGGAAGTCGCCGCTGTCGTACACGAGCGGGTTGCCGTCGCGGTAGGGCATGCCGAAATCCCACGGCAGCTCGTCGGCGCGGATGTAGTTCTTCCGGCGAATGTCCGCGGGGTCCATGCCGAGCCGCCGCGCCAGGCAGTCGACGGCGCGGTCCATCGCGAAGACGGTCTCGGGACGCCCCGCGCCTCTATAAGGAGCGTTCGGCGTCTTGTTGGTCACCACGCCCTTGACGTCGACTTTCATGTCCCGAATTCGATACGGCCCGATGAGATGGGCCACCGTGTTGTACGGCAGCACGATGCCCCACACGTTGTACGCGCCGAGGTCGAGCCAGATGCGGTCGGCCAGCCCGACGATGGTGCCGTCGCGGCGCGCGCCGATGCGGATGGTGTGGGTCTGGTGGCGCGCGTGAGCGGCCGCCATCATGTGCTCGCGACGGTCCTCGATCCACTTGACCGGCCGATTCAGCGCGCGCGCCGCGAGCGGCACCAGGACGTCCTCGGGATAGCCGGACGCCTTGGTGCCGAAGCCGCCCCCGAGGTCGGGCGCGATGACGCGGATTTTGTGGGGCGGCAGCTCCAGCGCCGTCACCAGTCCTTGCTGCACGAAGTGCGAGACCTGCGTGCTGTTCCACGTCGTGAGCGTGCCGTCGCGTCGGTCCCACTGCGCCACCACGCCGCGCGTCTCCAGCGGCATCCCCACGTAGCGCTGGATCCGGAACGTCTCCTCGATCACCACGTCGGCGGCCGCGAGCGCGCGGTCGGCATCGCCGATCGCGTGCCGGAAGCCGACGGCGACGTTGGTGGACCACTCGGGATGAACGAGCGGCGCGCCCGGCTCGCCCCCGGCGACCATGTCGGCCACGCTCGGCAAGGGCTCCCACCCGACCTCGATGGCCTCGGCCGCGTCCTCCGCACGAGCGCGGCTGTCGGCGACGACCATGGCCACGATCTCGCCGACGTGGCGCGCGACCTCCTTGCAGAGCGCCCACTGCGGCGCATGACGCACGTCGAAGCGAATGGCGGCGGCGAGCCCGGGCGGCGTGGCGCCGAAGGCGGGCAGCGGCTTCATCCACCGCGCCAGGTCCGCATGCGTGAAGACGGCGGCGACGCCCGGCATGCTCCGCGCCCGCGCGGTGTCGATCGACCGGATGCGCGCGTGGGCGTGAGGCGAGCGCAGGCAGGCCGCGTGCAGCAGGCCGGGCAGGGTGACGTCGTCGACGAACCGCCCTTCGCCGCGAAGGAAGCGCGGGTCCTCGCGCCGCCGGACGGCGGCGCCGAAATATCTGGCGCCCATCAGCCGGACTGGGTCAGCGCTTCGGACGACCGGGAATGATCCAGTCGAGCCACGGAGCGAGGGCGGCGATGAAGAGCCCGGGCAGGGCCACGCCGCTGATGATGCCGAGGATGGTGAGGAACGCCAGCGAGATGGCCGCGGCGGCGAAGTCGAGCAGCACGTCCATCACTCGACCTCCAGGATCATCTCGATCTCGACCGGGATGCCCATCGGCAGCTCGGCCATGCCCACGGCCGAGCGCGCGTGCTTGCCGATTGCCTCGCCGAACACTTCGACCATGAGGTCGGAGAAGCCGTTGATGACCTTCGGCTGCTCCTGGAACCCCTCGGCGGAGTTCACCATGCCGAGCACCTTGACCACGCGCTTGACCTTGTCGAGGCTGCCCAGGCTCGTGCGCGCCGACGCCAGCAGGCTCAGGCCCACCTCGCGCGCCACCTTGTAGCCCTGCTCCGTCGAGAGATCCTTGCCGAGCTTGCCGCGCGCCGACGGCTTGCCTTCGGTCCGGACGGGGCCGTGGCCGGATAGGAACAGCAGATTACCGGTTCGCACGGCGCTCACGTAGTTGGCCATCGGCGTCGACTGCGCGGGGAGCGTGATGTTCTTCGCCTTCAGCGTCGCTTCAGCGCCCATGGAGCCGCGATCCTCCCGCTCTGAAATGACAACCGCGCGTTAGCGTGTCACACTACGCCGTGCCCGTCAAACAACCGGTCGCGCCGGCGCCGGCCGCGACCCTCGTCCTGCTGCGCGACCGTCCCGCCAGCGGCTTCGACATCCTCCTGATGCAGCGCCATCACGCGAGCAAGTTCGCCGCCGGCGACTTCGTGTTCCCGGGTGGCAAGCTCGAGACCGACGACAATCCCGAAGACGCCGTACGCTGGTGCACCGGGCTCGACCTTGCCGGCGCCGCGCGCATGCTCGGTCTCGAGCACGCGCCGGCGACCGCGCTGGCGTACTGGGTGGGCGCGATTCGCGAGACGTTCGAGGAGGCGGGCGTGCTGCTGGCCACCACGGCGTCGGGCCACGCCGTTCGCCTGCCGACGGCCCGTGTCGCCGAGTATCGTCGCGCCATCCAGGCCGACAACCGCGCGTTCTGGTCGATGGTGAAGACGGAGAATCTGCGTCTGGCCACCGACCGGCTCGTGTACTTCGCCCACTGGGTCACTCCCGAAGGCCTGCCGCTGCGGTTCGACACGCGGTTCTTCGCGGCGTCGATGCCCGACGGCCAGGAGGCCGTCGGCGACGATCACGAGATGATCTCGCTGCGCTGGCTCGCACCGCGCGAGGCGCTCGACGCGCACGCCCGCGGGGCGATCTCCCTCCGCAATCCCACCGTGCGCAACCTCATGCTGCTCGAGGGCGACTCCGCCGCCGCCGCGCTGGGTCGCCTGCGCGGGCGCGAGGTGAAGACCATCCGCCCCAAGGTCGTCTTCGACGAGCACGGCAAGCGCCTCGTCTTCAATCCCTGGGACCCCGGCTACGACGCCCTCCCGTGAAGTCGGGGGATGACTACGGTGAGAACGGCTTGCGCTTGAAGCGGATGCGAAGGCGATTGACGGCGTTCAGGACGGCGGGGCGGCCGAGGAGCGCACGGATCATCCGTTGACGGCCCGGGAACTCGATGAGCGTGAGGCCGGCGATGATCGTCAGGATCCCCTGACCGGGAATGCCGGGGACGGAGAGCACCACCCCGACCGCGACGAGCAGGACGCCGATCAGCGTGCGCACGATGCGCGCCGCCCAGTGCCGCTCGGACCGGTCGCCCTCGCGGAGATAGTCCGCCGGCAGCGCCAGCAGCACCGCCCCCGCCACGACCATCGAGACGATGGTCGACGCCAGCCAGGCGACGACGATCGGCAGCACGTTGCTCAGCGTCTCGGCGATCGCGCCGCCCCGCTCAGCCGATGCGCGCCGCCGGGACGGCGTCCTCCGCGGCCAGGCGGAAGGCGCGCACCGGCGCCTCGACGTTGCGAAGGTTGAGCTCGCCGAGATCCTCGAGCGCGAGCTCCGGCGGCAGCCGCTCGGCCGTGGCGGCGCCGACCAGGACTCCGTCGCCGTCGGCGAGGGCGGCCAGGCGCGCGGCGATGTTGGTCACGGGGCCGGAGGCGGTGTAGGTCCAGCGGGTGCCAGCGGTGCCCTCGATCTTGGTGGCGCCGACGGCGGCGCGTCCGGAGTTCACGGCCAGGTGCACGACGATGGGCTCGTCGTGCGGCGCCGTCACGTTGATCTCCGCGGCGCGACGCATGATGGCCAGCGCGGTGGTGACGGCCGCCTGCGCGTGGCGCCGCGGGTCGCCGTGCTGGAAGATGACCATGAGCCCATCCCCGGCCGTTTCGTTGACGTCGCCGCCGTTCCGGAGGATCTCGTCGAGGAAGGCGCCGAAGTAGCGCTCGACGAGCCGGTTGACGGTCCCGGCGTCCAGCCGCTCCGCCAGCCGCGTGTAGCCCGCGATGTCGACGAAGAGGACGGAGACGTCGACCTCGCGCTTGGCCAGCTCGGGCGCGTCCGGCGCCTGCTCGATGAGGCGCTGCACCGTGCGCGGCACGAACTTCGAGAGCCCTGCGCGGATCGACTCGAGGATGTCGACGCGGCGCAGGGCGGCCTGAAGGGCGCCATAGGCGCGCGCGTGCTCGAGCGCGAGGGCGCTCTGGCTGGCGAGCGTGCGCAGCAGGCGGACATCCTCGGATGTGTACGGCGCGCCGCCGCGCCGGGGGCCGAGCCCCAGCAGCGCGGTGATCTGCTGCCGGAACGAGATGGGGACGACCACGTCGGCGCCGAGCGCATCCATCTCGCCCAGACAGCCCGCGCGCGCCTCGACGAGCGCGGGATCATCGAGCAGCCGCTCGCGTGTCAGCGGCTCGGGCAGCGTTCGCAGGCATCGCAGCAGCGGACCGCCGTCCGCGACGGCGACGCCGTCGGCGGGCGCCGCCGTCCGGAACGTCCGGCGGCTCTCGTCCGCGAGCAGCAGTCGCACCCGCTCGGGATGGAAGACCGCGTCGACCGTCGAGGCGATCAGCGGCGCGAGCCGGTCCAGGTCCAGTGTCGTGGTCATGGCCTCGGCCAGGCGCTCGAGCGCGCGCTGGGCGTCGAGTCGGGCGCGGAAGAACATCCGGTCCAGCACCGCCTGCGTCCGGAGATACAACGGATTGACGAGCAGCACGACGGCGAGCGCCACCAGCGCCGGCGCCACCATCGGCGAGATGTGCATGTCGAGCCGGGCGAAGAGCACGTTGAGGCCGGTGAGCAGCCCCGCGTATCCCACCCCGACGAGCGCGGTCACGACCGAGTAGATCGTCCCGAGCCGGATGACGGCGCGAATGTCGAACAGCTGGTACCGCACGATCGCGTAGGCGACGGCGAGGGGGAAGAGGAATCCGAGACGCCAGCTCTCGTTGAGGAACGGGACCTCGGTGCGGAGCGCGACCTCCACGGTGGTCCCGGCGACGGGGGCGAGGTACCCGAGGCCGAAGCCGGCCATCAAGACCTTCGCGCGCTGCCTGAGCAGGGCGGTGCTCCCACGCTGCGCCGTGATCCCGAGCGCGACCACGAGCGCCACCAGCGCGGCCGTCCAGTAGGTGGCGATGATGCCGGCCGTGGCCACCCAGGCCTGCGCGAGGCTGCCCTGCAGCCAGAGATAGAGCACGGCCGACACGGCGTACGGCACCCACACGACCCAGGGTCGACGCTGCGCGAGCCGTTGCCGCTGGGGGAAGGTGAGCGCGAGGTGCACGAAGACGGCCGGCGAGAAAGTCCACGCCAGGAAGAACAGGCGCGTGAACCGGTGGGCCCCGAGGAGATCGTAATAGCCCACGTTGATCACGGCCCACTGCAGCGAGAAGACGAGGAACAGTCGCGCCGACGCGCTGCCCGGCTGCAGCGTGATGACGAGCGCAGCCAGCGCCACGCCGATCATTCCCGGCAGCAGGTTCTCGATGACGAAGCGCTTGAGCTGCCGTAGCGTCGTCACGCGGGACGGGATGTCCTCCTCGACGAGCTGCCCGTTCCGCACGAGCAGGTACCGCATCGGCGTGCCCGCCGGATGACGCTCGATCTCGGCCTGGAGCTCGCGCGTGGAGCTGACGAGGCGGCCGTTGACGGCACGTACCACGTCGAAGGGCTGCAGACCCACGCGATCGACGCCGCCCACGCCCACCAGCATGTTCTCGAGCACGGCGAAGCCCGGCGACGGCCGACCGATCCGGTTCCAGGCGTCGCGGGTCACCATGGCCATCATCACCACGGTGAGCACGATGAGGAGCCAGTAGACGCTCTGCTCCCGGCGGCTGTAGCGCGTCATCGGGAGGCGTCTAACCGAGGGGCGTGACGTGGATCAGCGCCGGCCGACGACGGGCCCGAAGCGCTCCAGGAGCTCGCCCTCGCTGAGATTGCCGGCCTTGGCGAGCGCCGCCAGCGAGTCCGGCGCGTCGAGGTCCTCCGCCTTCAGACGGATCATGTAGGCGGCCAGCGTCTGGTACATCTCCGACTCGACGTCGACGTAGCGGACGCGGACCTTGCCGCTCTTGGGATCGAGCATCAGGCCGAACGGAATCGGCACCAGCCGGCCCGCCTGGATGGTGACCATGGCATTGCTGCCCCCCTCGAGCAGGAACCGCGTGGCCCAGTAGCCGAGGCTGCGGCAGTACTGGATGTCGTGCGCACCCGGCGGCGCGCAGCGGAGCTCGTAGCCGAGGTCCTTGGCGGTGATGGTCACCTCGACGCCGCGGCTCTTGAGGCTCTGCGCCACGCGCTCCTTCAGCACGCTGCCCAGATCGAACTCGGCCAGGCGGACGTTGCCGTAGGCGTCGTGCCCGACGTTGCCGAGCGTCCCCGGATCCAGCTTCTCGGCGATGCCCTCGGAGAGGATGGCCACCCCGTGCTCGCGGCCCTGGACGCGCCGCTTGATGATGGCGCCTTCCAGCACGTCGGCCACGCGGTCGAGCGAGATCTGCGGCTCCGCGAACTCCTCGGCGATGACGGTGAGCGTGGCCGCGGCAGAGCCGCCGATGCCGAGCGCCAGGTGGCCGGCGTGCCGGCCCATCACCGTCACGAAGAACCACCGCTCGGTGGTGGCGGCGTCCTGCATGAGATTGCGCACGAGCTCCTTGCCCAGATTGCAGGCCGTGGTGAAGCCGAACGTCACCACGTCGCCCGGAAGCGGCAGGTCGTTGTCGATGGTCTTCGGCACGTGCGCGACGGTGAGGCCGGGCACGGTCTTGGCCAGGCGGGAGGCCGAGAACGCGGTGTCGTCGCCGCCGATGGTGATCAGGTGCTCGACCCCGAGGCGCTTGAGCGCGTCGCCCACGTTCTTGACGCCATCCGGCGTGCGTGTCGGGTTGGTGCGCGACGTGCGGATGATGGAGCCGCCGTCGAAGTGAATGCGCGACGTGTCGTTGATCTGTAAATCCACGACGTGCTGGGTATCGCCCTGCGCGAGCCACTTGAAGCCGTCGTAGCAGCCGAGCACCCGCAGGCCGTGGTTGCGGGCCTCGATGGTGGCCGCGGAGATGACCGCGTTGATGCCGGGCGCCGGGCCGCCGCCGACGAGGATGGCGAGCGTTTTCATGAACGTCGTCTATCGTACTACGAGGCACGAGCGATTCCGGCGAAGCGATCAATCGCGCGGCCAGGCCGAGCGATGCAGATCGAGCATGGCGGGCAGGTCGGGCGGCCAGCCGGTCGACGTCTCCAGGCGCGTGAGGCGGCTCATGCTGTGCACGATGGCGCTCATTCGCTGGATGGCCAGCCGGCACGACTCGATGCGATGCAGCTCGGTCGCCGGCACCAAGGCCGCCAGCATCTCGACCTGCGCGAGGATCACCATGAGCGGGTTGTTGATCTCGTGGGCGGCCGCATTGGCCAGGCGGGCCACGGTCTCGAGCACGTGCGTCTGGACGCGATCGGTGACGTCGAGAGCCACGCCGATCGTGCCCGTGATGGTCGTGCCCTGCCAGCGCGGCTTGACGTGGGCGTGGAAGACGCGGCCGCGCCATTCGTACTCCCACGTGCGGGCGGTGCCGTCGAGCGCGGCCCGGTGCGCCCGCGCGCTCAGCGGCGCGGCGAGCACCTCGTCGCCGCCCGGGCCGAAGTGCTTCAGCGCCGCGCCGCGAGCGTAGGTGAGGCGCGGCTCGTGGTCCGTCGCCCAGACGACGGCCGGTAGCTGATCGAGCAGCGCGAGCAGATCGACACCGATCGGACCGTCCATGAACGATTCCCGGACAAGCGAGCACGCGCGGAGGTCGCGCAGACACGACGTCGAAGCATGTTCGCCGGATCGTCGTCACTGCGCAAGCGCTTAGTCGACGTGGGGTCCCGAAATGGCCCCCACACCCCCCATGCGCTCGGCACGGCCCCGGCGAAGCCGTGGCGCGCCTCGACCACAGCTGGTGGAAAACCCGGTGGATAAGGTCGTGGAGAACGGCGCGACGCGAGCGCTATCGCACCGTTCCGCGTGCGGCCACCGGCCAGATGGCCTGGACGCTCCCGCCGCGCACGCCGTACACCTCGTCGACCATGTTGCTCACCACGCAGCAGTGATTGGGCACCACTTCGACCACGTCGCCGACGGCGGGGCGCGTCCGGCACGCGGCGAGATCGACGACGCCATGCTCCTCGGAGAGGCTCGTGATGGCCGCCTCGGGATATTCCATCACGTGACCGAAGCCCTTCACGGTGTACTGGTCGGAGGTGAGCACCTTCGTGCCGCAGTCGAGGATCGCGCGATCCGCGGTGGGGCGGCTCACCACGGTGGCGCGCACGCGCATCGCGCAGTCGTCCCACGTGGCGGTGCCCGACGCGACGACCATGCAGTCGTTGTAGAGGTACGTGCCCGCCCGGTGCTCTGTCAGCATCGGAAAGTTCTGCGCCGTGAAGATGGCCGGCGTCCCGCCGCCAGACACCACCGGCACCGGGGTGCCCGCGCGCTTGAACAGCTCCAGCGCCTGCTCCAGGAACACGCGCGTGGCCGGCTCCCGGTTGGGGAAGGTCATCAAGCCCTCGAACCGGAGCCCCGGCAGCTTCATGGCCGTGCGCGCCAGCTCGAAGGCCGCCTTGGGCGTCTGCACGCCGTTGCGGCCGAAGCCGGTGTCGCACTCCACGAGGAACGGAATCTCCACCCGGTGGTCGCGGGCCGCCTCCGACAAGCCGCGGGCGACGACGTCGTTGTCGAAGACGACGGCGAGGCGACGCAGCCGGCGCGCGAGCGCGGCGAGCCGCTCGGTCTTGGCGCGGCCAATCACGTTGAACGTCAGGAGCACGTCCTCCGCGACGCCCGCGTCGGTGAAGACCTCCACCTCCCCGAGCTTCTGACAGGTGATGCCGACGGCGCCCGCGGCCATCTGCAGCTTGCCGAGAGCCGGGATCTTGTGGGTCTTGATGTGCGGCCGGTTGCCGATGCCGTGGCGGGCGAGATGCCCGTGCACGCGCTCGATGTTCGAGTCCATGATGTCGAGGCGGACGGTGACGGCCGGGGTGTCGAGATCGGCGACGCTGCCCATGGTGGTAACTCCTTTGCTCGTACTGGGGGCCCCGAGATGGTCCCTCATCGTCTCAGAAGTAGGCGATCAGGCGGCCGCAGGCGAGGACGCTCGTCCACAGCGCAAGGGACAGCACGCCGGCCGCGCGCGCGGCACCCGGTCCGGCCACCTCGGTGTCCCAGTCGCCGACGGTCCGGAAGGGCCAGCGATGGAAGACGGCGGCGTTGACGAAGGCGGCGGCCACGAGAATCACCTTCAGGCGGAACGCCGGGTTCTCCGCCATCTCGGTGGCGTGGGCGGCGAACATCAGCCCGCCGGTAGGAACGATCAGCAGCAAGCTCCACCGGGCCCACGGCAGCAGATGCCGCTCCAGGGCGGAGACCGGCACGGCGCGCGAGCGGCCCAGCAGGCGCGCGTCGAACATGAAGGCCGCTCCGACCAGGACGACGAAGCCGACGATGTGCACGATCTCGACGATCGGATAGAGCCACTGCCACTGGCGCATCGCCACGGCCACGCTGGAGGTCTCGAGCCAGACCAGCCAGGCGGGGCCGCTCGGCGGATGCATCAGCGCAGTTCGGTGGTCTTGCCGGCGATCGTGATGCGCTCGGCGCGCAGCTCCTCGGGGTCGTCGCGCTTCTGATAGCCCATCACGGTCGCCTCCGTGCCGGATTTCAGCATTTCACGCGGAAGTCCACGATTTTCCATTCGAGAGGGCGGAGCCAAAACGACGAGCCACGTCTTGTCCGGCGTCTCGAGCCGCACGTAGCCGTGCGGGTGCTCGTACCCCGCCTCGCGGATCGTTCCGTCGAGCGTCAGGGGGCGCGAGGAGTCGTAACCGCTCCACCCGTGGTGCGCGGCCGCGACGATCGGGACGAGCGCCAGCGCCACGGCGAGAGCGAGCGCGGCCTTCCCCCGGCTCATGGCGTGAGCACGATCTTTCCGAACTGCTTGCCCGCGGCCAGGCGCGCCTGGGCGGCGGCCCCGTCCTTGAGGGGAACCACCTCGTCGACGATGGCCTTGAGCCGGCCGGCGAAGAACAATCGCATCACGTCGTTGAACTCCTTTCGGTTCGACATGGTCGAGCCGATGATGTGCACCTGCTTCCAGAACACCAGCGGGATCACTGTCTCGCCGATGGGCCCCGAGGTCGAGCCGCAGGTGACGAGGCGGCCGCCGCCCTTCAGCGACTTGATCGAATCCTTCCAGGTGGCCGCGCCGACGTTCTCGATGACCACGTCGACGCCCCGCTTGCCCGTGGCCTCGAACACGTGCTTGGCCCAGTCCGGCTTCGTCCGGTAGTTGATGCCGACGTCGGCGCCGAGCGCCTTCGCGCGCTCGAGCTTCTCGTCGCTCGACGAGGTGGCGATGACGCGCGCGCCGCAGAGCTTGGCGATCTGCACGGCCGTCGACGAGACGCCGCCCCCGACGCCGATCACCAGCACGTCCTGACCGGGACCGACCTGGCCCTGCGTCACCACCATCCGCCAGGCGGTCATGTTGGTCAGGATGAACGACGCCGCGTCCGTGTAGCCGACCTGCTCCGGCAGCGGCACCACGTTGTCGCCGCGGACGGCCACCAGCTCGGCGAGGCCGCCCGGCACGTGCTCGCCGAGGATGCCGTACTTCACGCAGAGGCTGTCCTCGCCCTGCGCGCAGAACTCGCAGCGGTCGCAGGTGAGGTTCGGGTTCACGGCCACGCGGTCGCCGACCTTCACGCCCTGCACGGCAGCGCCCACCTCCGCCACGTCGCCCGCGATGTCACAGCCCGTCCAGAAGGGCAGCGGCGTCTTGAGGGCCGGGATGCCCTCGCGGACGAACAGGTCGAGGTGGTTCAACGCGCACGCTTTCACGCGGATCAGCACCTCGTGCGGCTTGATCTTCGGGTCGGGCACGTCCTCGTAGCGAAGCTTGTCGGGGCCACCGAACTCGTGGAAGGTCAGCGCTTTCATCCGTCTCCCTCCGCGCCCGACGGTCGGCGAATCACCGGTTGAACTCGTGTATCACCCGCGGCAGGCGCGGATCGTCGAGGGTGGGCTGCCTGTACGGCTGGTAGAACGCCGTGCGATCGAGCAGCCCCGCGTAGCGCTCCTTGAGGCGAGCGGCGATGGTCGCGTAGCTGCCGGTGACGGCGTAGGTGTCGAGCATCTCGTCGGTGATCAGGTCGGCCATGCCTTTCCAGTCGCCCTCGACGGACTTTCGGTGCAGGTGAGGGACCAGGTCTTGCCAGCCGTGGGCGGCCAGCACCGGCTCGTACGTCCGCGTCGAGGCGTAGAACGCGATCTGCTGCTTGACGGCGGCCTTCTGCGCCTGGATCTCCTGCTCGTTGTCGCCGACGACGACGAAGCTCGACGTCACGTAGGTGAAGTCGCGGCTGCGCCCCGCCTTCGCGCGTCCTTCCTCGACCGCCGGCCGGACGTACTCGCGGAGATACTTCGGGCTGTTGAACGGATGGACGTGCAGCCCTTCGCAGACCTCGCCCGCCACGCGACACATGGCCCGGTTCACCGCGGCCACGTAGACGGGGATGGCCGGATGCTCCACGGGGCCGGGGTTGAAGAACGGCGTCATGAGGTCGAAGCGGAAGAACTGGCCCTTGAAGTCGAGCTTCGTCCCATTCTGCCAGCAGTCCCAGATCGCGCGCAGGGCCAGCACGACTTCCCGCATCTTCGGCGCCGGCGACTCGAACTTCACCGAGAACCGGCGCTCGTTGTGGCCCTTCACCTGAGAGCCGAGCCCGAGGATGAAGCGCCCGCCGGAGGCCCTGGCGAGATCCCAGCAGATGTGCGCGAGCACCATCGGGCTGCGCGGGAAGGCGACGGCGATGGACGTTCCGAGCTTGATGCGCGAAGTGACGGTGGCGGCCACCGCGAGCGGCAGAAAAGGATCGTGCTGCGTCTCCGCGGACCAGAGGCAGTCGTAGCCGAGCGCTTCGACCTTCCGCGCGTAGTCCGGAATGGATTTCAGGTCGTGGGTGAGCATGCCGACGTCGAGCTTCACGAGCGGTCTCCTCTGGCGCGCATCTTAACATCGCCCCTGCGCCAGGCGCCGCCGGCCAGCGCCGCCATGTTGATCCCGCCGAGCAGCAGCAGGCTCATGGCCATGGCCACGAACACCACCGTCAGTCCGCCGCCGAGCATGCGGCCGCCGAGCCACCCGCCGCCGACGGCGACGGCCAGACGCACGACCGAGGCCGCCAGCGGCCACCACAGACGCCCGGCGCCCTGTGACGCGAAATAGAGGGCGAAGCCGGCGCCGAAGAACGCGTAGACGGGGCCGACGATCCTGAGATACGCCGAGCCGGCGGCCACGATCTCCGGCTCCGTCGTGAAGAGGCCGAGCCATGCGTGGGGGAACAGCGCGCCCCACAGGCCCATCGCGCCGGTGGCGGCCGCCGCGAGCGCCGCCCCGATCCACGCCACGCGCTCGGCGCGCGGGCCACGGCCGGCGCCGACGTTGGTGCCGACCATGGCCACGAGCGCGGCCCCCATGCCGAATGCCAGCGGGATCTGCAGATACTCGAGGCGCGCGCCGATGCCATAGCCCGCGAGCGCGTACGTCCCGAACTGGCCGACGATGCCGGTGAGCAGCAGCACGGTGCCATTCGTCAGCACCGTGTTGAGCGCGCCGGGCAGCCCCACGCGCAGGATCTCGCGAAACAGCGTTGCCCGCGGCCGCCGGTGGACGCGAAGCCGGACGAGACCGCGTCCGCTCGCGAGATATGCGACCACGACGGCGGTGCCGACGGCGAAGGACGCCAGCAGAGCTACCGCGGCGCCGCGGACGCCGAGTCGCGGAAAGGGCCCCCAGCCGTTGATGAGCGTGGGCGACAGCGCGAGCTGGAGCACGCTGGTGCCGAGCACGAGGGCCGAAGCGAGCGTCATGTGGCCGGTGCCGCGCACGACGTTGGTCAGCGTGTTGAACGTCCACGCCGCGACGGCGCCGGCGAAGAGCGTGTTCGAGTACTCGAGGGCCGCCGTGAGCGTGGCGCCGGCGCCGCCCATCGCGGCATAGAGCGCCGGGCCGCCGAGCAGCACCGCGGTCGTGAACACGATCCCGAAGGCGAGCGCGACGAGCAACGCGTGCGTCACCAGCGCGTCGGCGTCGTCGCGGCGCCCGCCACCGAGCGCGCGCGCGACGGCCGAGGAGACGCCGCCCCCCATGCCTCCCGAGGACATCGTCTGCATCAGCATGACGACCGGAAAGACGAGGGAGACGCCGGCGATGGCATCGGCGCCGAGGCGCGCGACGAAGTACGCGTCGAGCACGGTGACCCCTGACTGCATGAGGCTCACGGCGGCGTTCGGCGCCGCCAGCGCCAGCAGCGTCGGCAGGATGGGCGCCTCCAGCAAGCGCACGGTGCGGGCCGGCGGCGCCGGCGGCGCCGCCGACTGGACGGTGGCCACGCCCGGCTAGCGAGCCAGCGACCGAGCCAGCGTCGTCAGGACGCGCTCGGCCTCGCTCACGACGGCGTGGACCACGTCGGCGGCGCTCGGAATGTCGCGCACGAGGCCGACGCTCTGGCCCGTGGCCAGGGGCATCCACGCGGCGTCCTGGCGGCGAGTCGCCTCGTCGAAGATGTCCTGCGCGAAGCGCGTCTGCGCGTGCACGGTCAGCACGGGCGCCCCCGTCTTCTCGTACTCCGCGATGTAGGTGTTGCGGACGTAGCGGGACCAGAGCCCGCTGACGACGTCGGTGAGGCCGGTGTCCTCGCTCTCCGCCTCGAGCAGCGCCTTCCTGCGGAAGTCGGCGACGAAGGACTCCTGGGTGGCGACGAATCGCGTCCCGATCTGTACGGCCTGGGCGCCGAGCGCGAGCACGGCGGCGAGACCGCGCCCGTCCGCGATGCCCCCGGCGGCGACGACCGGCACGCGCACGGCGTCGACGACCTGCGGGACGAGCACCAGCGTCGCCACGCCGGCCGCCTCGTGCGCGGGCGTCTTCACGCCCTGCGAGCGATGACCGCCGGCCTCGCTGCCCTGGGCGACGATCACGTCCACGCCGTGGCCCTCGGCGTCGCGCGCCTGGCGGACCGTGTTGACCATCGCGAAGATCTTCGTGCCCTGCGCGTGGCAGCGACGC
The DNA here is from genome assembly GCA_036556545.1 of Candidatus Methylomirabilota bacterium. Lineage (GTDB taxonomy): Bacteria > Methylomirabilota > Methylomirabilia > Rokubacteriales > CSP1-6 > AR12. The sequence goes on along the minus strand of DATBJF010000012.1, from coordinate 9,541 downwards.
ACCATCTCCGGCGTCGGGTCGCCCACGGCGGCGGTGAAGACGGGCACGCGCTCCTCGAGGATCACGTCGAACGCGGCGCCGACGATGTCCGGGCTCGACGTGGGCGGCCTGGTCGAGGGTGGGAGCCCGAGCTGGCCGCGGAGCGCGTCGAGCGTGCGACGCACGGCGTCCACCGTCGCCGTCGGAATCGTGCGGACGTCGACGGGCGGCCACATGTCGGAGTGCAGCCACAAGTTCACGGCGAAGGGCCGGCTCGTGAGCCGCCGGACCTCACGAATCTGCTCGCGCAGCTTGTCGGGGGCGATGTTCAGCCCGGGGAGGATGCCGAGTCCGCCGGCGCTCGAGACGGCAGCCACCAGCTCGGGACCGGCGGCGCCCGCCATGCCCGCCTGGATCACGGGATGCTCGATCCCGAGCAGATCGCAGATCGGCGTGCGCAGGCTCATGACGGCTCCTTCCTGGCAAAATCGGCGGCGGCCATCTCGCGCAGCTTCACACGCTGCACCTTGTCGCCGTGCGGGCTCGGCGTGCGCGGCACGTCCTCCACGAACCGCACGCCGCGCGGGATCTTGAACGACGCGATCTTGCCGCGGCACCACGCGCGAAGCTCGTCTTCGGTCACGCGGGCGCCGGGCTTGCGAATCACGTAGGCCACGGGCGCCTCGTTCGAGCTCCGGTCCGGCACGCCCACGACGAACGCCTGCGCCACGCCGGGGTGCCCCAGCAGGAACGACTCGATCTCGCCCGGCGCGACCATGTGGTGGCTGATGCGCAGCGTCTCCTTCAGCCGTCCGCTGAAGACCACGCGTCCCTCGGGATCCCGCCGGCCGAGATCCCCGCTCTTGAACCAGCCGTCGGCGGTGAAAGCCGCCTGCGTCTCGTCCGGTTTCTTGTAATACCCGCGGGTGACCCGCGGGCCACGGAACTGCAGCTCGCCTTCCTCGTCCGCCTTGCACACGGCGAGCGTCTCCGGGTGCGCCACGCGGACCTCCAGTCCCGGCGTCGGCCAGATGCCGGCGAGCGCCCGGACGCTCGCCGGCTCGTCGAGCTCGTGCAGGAGCGCCTTGGCGTTGACCTCCGTCATTCCATACGGCTGGAAGGCCAGCGGGATCAGGCGTTGCACCACCTCCTCGAACAGGCCGTGGCGGCCGCCCCCGACGGCCGCCACGCCGCCCGTGCGCAGCGAGCGGAGATCGTGACGGCCGAGGGCTGGATCGTCGAGCACCGGAATCAGCATGCTATCCACGGCGTTCCACACCGTGCAGCGCTCGCGCTCGATCAGCGAGATGACGCGCGCGGGCTCGAACACGTCGACCAGCACGAGACAGGCGCCGTGCGACCACGCGGTGAGCGGGATGTTCACGCCGCCCCACGTTCCGGCGGCCGGCAGCGCGTGCATCACGCGATCGTCGGGGGTCAGGCGGAAGACCTCGCCGGTATGCCAGCCGTGGGGAACACAGTTCGCGTGGCTGATGAGCGCGCCCTTGGGGAAAGAGGTCGTCCCGGACGTGTAGAGCACGGTGAACACGTCGTCCGGTCCGACCCGCGCGGCGGGGGGCGCACCGGCGTCGAAGAGGTCGGCCGCGCGATGACAGCCCGGGTACGGATCGTCGGCGTCGACGATCACGTGGCGCAGGCGCGGCAGCTTCTCACTCGCCAGCTCGCCCGGCACGGCGTTCGCGAGCTCCGGCAGCACGTCGTGCAGCGTCTCGAAATAATCGACGGGACCGAGATGGTCGGTGAGCAGCAGTGCGACCGCGTCCGACTGCTCGAGAATGTACGCCAGCTCGTGGGCGCGATAGCGGGGATTGAGCGCCACCACGATCACGCCGAGGCTGGCCGCCGCGTACTGGGCGATGAACCAGAGCGGCCGGTTGGGCAGCCAGATGGCGAGCGCGTCTCCCTTCGCCAGGCCGAGGGCGGCCAGGCCGCCGGCGAACGCGCGCGCCCGGTCGCGCAGGGCGCCGAAGGTGACGCGCTCGCCGTCGAAGACGATGGCCTCGCGCGAGGGATGGCGGGCGGCGACCGTCTGCAGCATCGACCACGCGCTCGCCTCCGCGAACGGCTCGTCGTCCACGTCAGTCGAGGCGATAGAGCGCGGCGGCGTTCTTCCAGGCCACCCGCTCGGCCGCGGTCGGCGACAGCTGTCCGAGGACGCGGCGCGTCCACTTCATCAGGCGATCGAGCATGGCCGGCTCGAAGAGCCGCGGCGCCCACACGTCGATGCCGATGAGGAAGCGATCGGGCATCTTCTCGATGAGCGTCTTCCACCGCGCGTCCAGAGGGCCCTGCTCGGTGGCGAGCGACGGCGTCCGCTGGAAGTGCATTCCCGAGAGATCCACCATGAGATTGGCGTTGCGGGCGAGGATCTTCTCGAGGTCGGCGGGTTTCGCCTCCCCGGCGTGGGCCAGCACGACCACAGCGTCCGGGCGCGCGCCGAGCGCCTTCTCGAGCTGGGCGCCCGCGGTCGGGGTGAGCTCGTAGTGGATCACGACCGGGACCCCGCGCTCGGCCCCCAGCTTCAGGATGTCGGCGAAGGCCGGGTCGTTGGGGTTGCGGTCGATCTTGCGGCTCACCTGGCGCAGATGCACCTCGCCCATCACGCGGGCCTTCGTGCGCGCCAGCTCGACGTCGAGCGTGCCCGCGGCGTCGCCGCGCGTGGGATCGGGGACGGGCAGGCCCGGGACGACGCGATCCGGATGGGCGCGCGCGGCCGCGGCGATCCACTGCGCGTCTTCCTTCTGGACGCCGCCTACGCCGAGCAGGACCACCTTGCTGATGTTGTGCCGCTTCATGGCGGCCACGTAGGCCTCGATCGCGCCGCCGCTCGGCACGTGCGAGTGGGCGTCGATCAGCGGCCCGGCATAGTCCGCGGCGGCCGCGACCGCGGGCGGCAGCACCGCGAGAAGGAGGGAGACGACGAGGGCAAGCACGCGGACTCCTTTCAGACGATGCCTTCGCGCTTGAGATGCGCGAGCTCCGTCTCGGAGATTCCGAGGGCGCCGAACACCTCGGCGTTGTGGGCGCCGAGCGGCGGCCCGGGCCACCGCACGGCGGCGGGGGTGGTGGCCAGCCGCGGCGTTGGCGCCGTCATCCGCACGGCGCCGAGGTCACGGTCGGGCACGTCGACGAGGATCCCGCGCGCGATCACGTGGGGATCCTTGGCGATGTCGGCGATGTCGTAGACGGCGCACGCGGTGAGGTCGCTCGACTCGAACAGCCCGCGCATCTCATCGAGCGTCCGCTCGCCGATGGCGCGCGCGAGTGCTCCGTCCACCAGGTCGTTGTGGCGGACGCGGGCGTCGTTGGTCGCGAAGCGCGGATCGTCGAGGAGGTGACCGAGACCCAGCGAGCCGAACAGCGCGGCCGCGGAGGCCGGCGTGGAGGCGGACAGCGCGATCCACTTGCCGTCGCGCGTGCGGTACGTGCCGCGCGGACTGGCGTTGTCGGACGTGTTGCCGTGGCGCTCGCGCACGGTGCCGTCGAGGGCGTAGCCGGCGGCATCGGGGCCGAGCACGGACAAGAGCGGCTCGTAGAGCGAGATGTCGACGACCTGCCCACGGCCCGACACGTGATCGCGGTGCCGGAGCGCAGCCAGCACGGCCGTGCAGCCGGCGAGGGCGGCCACCATGTCGGCCATCGGAAACGACGGCAGGGTGGGCGGGCCGTCGGCGTCGCCGGTGGTGTGGGCGAAGCCGCTCATCGCCTCGACCATCGTGCCGAACCCCGGGCGCTCGCGGTACGGACCGTCCTGACCCCAGCCCGACACCCGCGCGAACACGAGACGCGGATTCGCGGCCGACAGGACGTCCCAGCCGAGGCCCCAGCGCTCGAACGTGCCCGGCACGTAGTTCTCGATCAGCACGTCGGCGTCGCGCACGAGCCGGCGCAGCAGCGCCTGCCCACGCGGCTGGGTGAGGTTCAGCGTGATCGAGCGCTTGCCGCGCGCGTACACCTTCCACCACAGCTCGCCGCGCTCGCGCAGCCACGTGCGAAGGGGATCGCCGCCGCGCGGGTTCTCGACCTTCACCACGTCGGCGCCGTGGTCGGCCAGCACCGTGGCCAGCACGCCGCCTGCGATCAGGCGCGAGCAGTCGATCACGCGGAGTCCGGCGAGCGCCCCGGCCATGCCACCGACTACTATATGCGTTCCTTCGAGCGGCGCTACTGCTGTTGCTGCTGCTGGCTCTGCGCGTCGTCCGCGGCGCTCATCACGGCGTCCGGCCGGCGCTGCGGCGAGACGGCGAACACCTGCAGCTCGATCGGCGTCACGTCGTCGGTGAGGCGCGGGACAGCCTTCGGCGTCGTCGGCTGCGTGTGGACCTCCGCCCGGAGCATCTCGCGCGCGGCCCCGCGGTAGATGCCCTTGTTGGGCGGCACGTCGTCATAGTGGCGACCGTGGCCGACGACGATGTACCGCTCGTCGATGGTCCGGTTGTGCGTGGGGTCGAAGGGCACCCAGCCGATGGAGGGCGCATAGACTTCCACCCAGGCGTGGCTCTGCGACACTTCGCGGGGCTTCCGCTCGACGTGCAGATAGCCGCTCACATAGCGACACGGGATCCCCGACAACCGCAGCAAGCCCAGCATCAGATGCGCGAAGTCTTGGCAGACTCCGGCGCCGATCTTCAGAAACTCTTCGGTGCTGGAGTCGTATTGCGTCACGTCTTTCTGGTACCCGAACCGTGCGGCGATGGCAGCGCCCAGCGCCAGCACATGTTCGCCGACCGACACGGAGCCGGCGGGCGCCATCGCTCGGTGCGCGGCACGCAGCGCCGGCGTGAGCCGCACCGGCCCGCCGTGCTCGAGGAAGTCCAGGAGCGGGTACGGCAGATCGGCCGGCGACACCGGCTGCTCGAGCGCCGTGAACGACGGCATGGACGCCCGCGTCTCGATGATCGACTGGGCGGTGACGGCGATCCGGTCGTGGAACTTCGTGATCGTGAAGTGGTGCGTCACGTTCTCGTTCCAGTCGAGATAGCGAAAGACGCGCGTCGGCGGCCCTACCGCCAGTCGGAATGAGAGGACCTGCTGCTGCGGGGTGATCTTCGGCTGCACGCGCAGCTCCAGAAACGACTCGCTGATGTAGCCATCGTACTCGAACGCGAACTTGTGCTCGACCGCGAGGAGCATGTCAGGTCACGAAATACTGGACGGTCAGCGCGTCGTGGGCGCGGATCAGCGCGTCGACCACGCCGGCCAGGAAGGCGGGCACCTCGGCCGCGCGTATCGCGCCCGCGTCCGCATAGGAGAGATCGGCATAGAGCTTGCCGATCACACGGGCGGCCGGGGTCAGGTCGCGACCACCGGCGATATGCTCGAGGTACTCCCTGATGGCCGCCGTGCCCGCGCGCAGCGAGCGCGGCGATTGCGCATCGAAGAACAGGAACGCGACCACGAGATCAGGCTCCAGCCGGGCGCCGTGGACCTTGCGATAATTTTCGAGCGAGGACAGGATCCGGAGCAAGCTCCGCCACTGAGAGTAGAACAGCGGCACATCCGTCCGTGGCTCGCTCGCGAGGAGCGCGGGCAGCCGCGCCTGCAGAATGACGCTCGCGCGGTACGTCCGCTCGACTGCCTCGCCCAGCTTCAAGAAATGCCACCCTTCATCGCGGGTGAAGGTCGCGTCGATGGCGCCCACCACGCTGAAGATGCCCTTGTGGGTCGAGGCGAGCGCGTCCCGCAGACCGGGCACGTCGGTGAGGCCTTTGCCAGCGTAGAGGTCGACGGCGCGGAACGTCTCGTTGATGGACATGAACGCTTCCACGGTGAGCGCCTCGCGCACCGACCGCGCGTTCTCGCGCGCTTTCCGAAGCGAAAAGTGGATCGAGTAGGCGTTCTGCGAGTCGAGGAAGAACGACGTCAGGTACGGCAGCGAGAGCGGCGCGAACGCCGACACCGGGCGTGTGAGCTGCGCGGTCGGGAGCATGGCGAGCAGATCCTTCCAGGCCGTCTGGGCCACCGTCTCCTCGAGGCCTTGCGTCTCCGTCGAGAACTCCTCGGTCACGAGGAGGAGCCGCGTGATGTTTTCCGCGCGCTCCAGGTAACGGCCCATCCAGTAGATGGCGTCCGCGACCCGCGACAGCATCAGCCGCCCCGCCGCGGCGCCAGCACCCAGGTGTCCTTGCTGCCGCCGCCTTGCGACGAGTTCACCACATAGGATCCAGACCTGAGCGCCACCCGGGTCAGGCCGCCCGGGAGCACGCGCACCTTGTCGCCGTAGAGGGCGAAGGGCCGCAGGTCGATACGGCGCGGCTCGAAGCGGCCGTCGGTGTAGGTGGGATGGCTCGACAGCTCGATCAGCGGCTGGGCAATGTAGTTCCCGGGATTCTTCTTCATCTGGGCGAGGTACGCGTCGATCTCCTTGCGGGCCGCGAACGGACCCATGAGCATGCCGTAGCCGCCGGAGCCGCCGGTGGTCTTGACCACCAGCTCAGCCGCATGCTCGCGGATGTACGCGAAGTCGTCCTTGCGGAAGCCGACGTATGTCGAGACCTGTCCCAGGAGCGGCTCCTGGTCGAGGTAGTATTTGATCAGCCTCGGCATGAACGCGTACACGGACTTGTCGTCGGCCACACCGGCGCCGGGCGCATTGGCGATGGCGACGTTGCCCTGCCGATAGGCATTGAGCAGGCCCGGCACGCCGAGCAGGCTATCCTTCCGGAACACGAGCGGGTCGAGATAGTCGTCGTCGACGCGCCGGTATATGACGTCCACGCGCTGCCGGCCACCCGTCATGCGCATGAAGACGTGGTTGTCCTCGACCACGAGGTCGCGGCCCTCCACGAGGGTCGCCCCCATCTCGCGCGCCAGGAACGAGTGCTCGAAGAATGCAGAGTTGTGGACGCCGGGCGACAGGACCACCGCCACCGGGCTATCGGTGCCGCGGGGGGCCGTGTGGAGCAGCGTGTCGAGCAACAGCTGGGGGTAGTTCTTGATGGGCCGCACGGGATAGAGACCGAAGAACTCGGGGAACACGCGGTTGAGGAGATTGCGGTTCTCCAGCACGTAGGAGACGCCGCTCGGGCAGCGGCAGTTGTCCTCGAGCACGAGGAAGTCCCCGCGGTCGTTCCGGATGACATCCGTGCCGACCACGTGCGTGTAGACGTGTCGGGGCGGCAGCACGTTCAGCAGCTCGCGCTTGTACTCGTGGCGCGAGAGGATGAGCGCGGGCGGGACGATGCCGTCCTTAAGGCACTTCTGACCCTGGTAGATGTCGGCGATGAAAAGGTTCAGGGCGATCACGCGCTGGACCAGCCCCGACTCGAGCCGCTCCCACTCGCGCGCGGTCAGGATGCGCGGCACGAAGTCGAACGGGAAGATGCGCTCGATGCCCTCCTTCTCCCCGTAGACGGTGAAGGTGATGCCCTGATCGACCAGCGCCAGCCGCTGCAGACGCTCGCGACGGTCGATGTCTTCTTGCGTGAACGATTCCAGCGTGGTGACGAGTGGTCGATAGTGCGCGCGCGGCGTACCGGTGCGATCAAACGCCTCATCGAAGCCCTGACTGTCGTGTACCCACTTCACGGGGGGAGCATAACATCCGGGTACTTACGCTCGGCATCCCCAGGCGCCCTCTCCGAACACGCCCGCTCGCGCGCGGCGTCACGAGGTCGGAGGGATCCGGCCTTTGGACGTCAGGGCGACGGGCGCTGGCTGGCCTGGACGACGGAAGGATCCGAGGCGTTCGGCTCGACGAGCAGGATGCTGCCGTCGTCGACCGGACCGGTGTCGCGGCTGACCCGGAAGCGGATCTCCGGCAAGCGCGCGACCGCCTGGCGCAGTGCTTGTTGCCAGCGGACGCCGATCTTCACGAGGTCGGGATCGGATGCCGCGAAGCGACGCTGTCGCGTGATCTCCAGCTCGTCGACACGGTAGGCGAGCAGGTCGACCGGAGGTCCGACGGTGACGTTCGAGCGCATCGTCGAGTCCAGCGAGAGCAGGGCGTACTTCGCCGCCTCTTCGAGCGTCGTCTTGTCGAACCGTATGCCACGGTCCAGGATCGGGCGGCCGTACTTCGTCTCGCCAATCTGGAGATACGGCGAGTCCTCGCTGGCCTGGAGAGGATTGCCCTGCGGGTAGACGATGAAGAGCCCGGGCGGCTCGCCCCGCACCTGGCCGCCGAGGATCAGGTTCACGTTGAACTTGAACTCATCGCGCTCCAGCGCGGCGCGGTCCATGTCCGACACGCGCCGGACTTCCTCGCCGATGACGCGCGCCGCATCGTACAGCGAGGGCGCCTGCGCCAGCCCCTTGCCGTCGTCGAAATCCCGGCGCAGCAGGGTGATGATGGACTGCGTACAGGAGAGGCTGCCGCTGCTGAGGAGCACGAAGACACGCTCGCCAGGCTGGACGAACACGTGCATCTTGCGGGCGAGGTTGACCTGATCGTGGCCCGCGTTGGTGCGCGAATCGGAGGCCATCACGAGACCCTGGCGCGTCCAGATGCCGACGCAATACGTCACGCGGCCATGGTAGCAGAGGTCGCGCGAACCTCATGGTACGGTTGATCAAATGCTGATCCGGATCGGCTACGAGCTGGCCTTCGAGGTGCCCCGGGCCACCGCCATGCAGCTGATGCTCTACGTGCATCCCGATCAGGCCGGGGCCTTGCGCCACCCCGAGAAGATCGGCGTGGAACCCGACCTGCCGGTGGCAGACTTCATCGACGGGTTCGGCAACCACACGGCGCGAATCCTGGCGCCCGCCGGGTCCCTCCGCATCCGGTACGACAACGTGATCGACGACGCGGGTCTCCCCGACGTGCCGTTCAGAGGCCTGCCACTGACGCCGCCGCATGAGATGCCGCCGGAGTGCTGGTCCTTCCTGCTCGCGAGCCGGTACTGCGAGGTCGACCGCATGGGCCCTGTCGCCTGGGAGCTCTTCGGGAGCACCCCGGAGTCGTGGGAGCGAGTCCAGGCGGTGGTCGACTGGGTGCACTCCAACGTCACCTTCGGCTACCCGTTCGCGCGCCCGACGAAGTCGGCGTGCGACGTCTACCTCGAGCGCCAGGGCGTGTGCCGTGACTTCCAGCACCTCGCCATCACCTTCTTGCGAGCGCTCAACATCCCCGCGCGCTACGCCACCGGCTTCCTCGGCGATATCGGTGTGCCGGCCTCGCCGAGTCCGATGGACTTCTCGGCCTGGGCCGAGGTCTACCTCGGCGGCGCGTGGTACCCGATCGATGCCCGGCACAATCAGGCGCGCATCGGCCGGGTCGTGATGGCGCGGGGCCGCGACGCGGTGGACGTGGCGCTGACGACGTCGTTCGGCGTGACCACACTGACGCAGTTCACCGTGTGGACCGACGAGATCGCGGCCGCTGCCGCCTGAGTCGTTCCAGTCCACGTCGTCCGGGTCGCGCCGATGATCATCGTCGCGGCCAATCCCTACAGCGGCGCCGGTTCGAACCTCCGTCGCGTCGACGCGCTCGTTGACGCGCTCCGGACGCTCGGGGCGCCGGCGCGCGTGGTGTGGGACGGCGCCGAGCGGGCCGCCGTGTTCGCCGACGCCGCCGCGATGGCGGGCTGCCGTGTCGTCG
>DATBJF010000011.1:0-16896 GCA_036556545.1 Candidatus Methylomirabilota bacterium | reverse complement strand
GTGAAGCCGATGCCGCCGTGGAGCTGGATGCCGGCCCCGGCCACCTTGCGGAAGGCGTCGGAAGCGTAGGCCTTCGCCATGGAGGCGGCCAGAGGGGCCTCGGGGACGTTCTCGTCGACGGCCCAGGCCGCGTAGTACGTCAGGGACTTGGCATTCTCGACCTCGACCAGCATGTCGGCCGCCTTGTGCTTGACGCCCTGGTAGGAGCCGATCGGCTTGCCGAAGGCGATGCGGATCTTCGCGTACTCGGTGGTCATGTCGAGCACCTTCTGGGCGCCCCCGCACATCTCCGCGCACAGCGCCACCGTCGCCCGCTGCACCACGCGCGACAGCGGCAGCCAGCCGCCGTCCTTCGCCCCGAGGAGCGCGCCGGCCGGCACGGCGACGTGGTCGAGCGTGACCTCGCAGAGCTTGCGCGTCTGATCCATGGTCGGCAGCAGCGTGATGGACACCCCCTTCGCGTTCGTCGGAACCAGGAAGAGGCTGATGCCGTCCTCGCCGGCGTCCCGCGTCCGGGCCACGACCACCAGCGCATGCGCCACGTGAGCGTCGGGGACGAAGAGCTTGGTGCCGTCGAGCGTGAAGCCGCCGCCGCCGGCCGTCGCCGTCGTGGTCACGCCGGCGGCGTCCCAGCGGGCGCTCGGCTCGGTCCATGCCAGCGAGACGCGGGCCTGGCCCTCGGCGATCTTCGTGAGCCACTCCTTCTTCTGCGCCTCGGAGCCGGCCTCGAGGATGGTGAGCCCGCCGAGCAGCACGGTCGAGAAGAAGGGACCCGGCATGACGGCGCGGCCCATTTCTTCCATCAACACGGTGAGGTCGACGAAGCCGAGCCCGGCTCCGCCATAGTGCTCGGGATAGACGAGGCCCAGCCAGCCCTGCTCGGCCAGCTTCGTCCAGAACTCCTCGGTGAAGCCGGGGCCTTCGGCCATGCGCGCGCGGACGAACTCGGATGGGCACTCGTTCTCGAAGAACTTGCGGGCGGTGGCCCGCAGCATCTCCTGGTCGGCGTTGAAGCCAAAATCCATCGTGGGTCTCCCTTGGTGGGAGCCCCGAAATGGCCCCCACACCCCCAACGCTCGGCACGCCCCGGCGAAGCCGTGGCGCGCCTCGGTCCTAGCCTTTCGGCAGCCCGAGCACGCGCTCGCCGATGATGTTCTTCTGGATCTCCGTCGTTCCGCCCTCGATGGAGTTGGCGCGCGAGCGCAGGAACGAATACTGCCACACCCCGCCGTCGATCGCCGCCGACGCGCCGCGCGAGAGCTGCGAGTACGGGCCCTGGATCTCCATCGCGAGCTCTTGCAGCCGCTGGTGCGTTTCCACCCACATCATCTTGCCAGTCGACGCCTCCGGCCCCGGCAGCTCGCCCTTGAGCAGCCTGGTCACCGCCCGCGCGCCCGTGTACTTCAGCGACTCGGTGTCGATCCAGAGCTGCGCCAGCTTCTGCCGCATGACGGGGTCCTTCGTGAGCGCGCGGCCGTTCTTCTCCATCCGCCGCGCCATGTCGAGGAGCTGGTCGACGGAGATGCGCAGCCTGACTTGAAGTCCGAAGCCCAGCGCGAGCCGCTCGTACATCAGCGTGGTGAGGCCGACCGCCCAGCCGTTGTTCACGCCCCCCAGCACGCGGCTCTCGGGCACGCGCACGCTGTCGAAGAAGATCTCGTTGAACTCCGCGTCGCCGGTCATCTGCTTGAGCGGCTTCACGGTCACGCCCGGCGACTTCATGTCGAGCAGGAAGTAGGTGATCCCCTTGTGCTTCGGCGCCTCGGGGTCGGTTCGCGCCAGCAGCATCATCCAGTCGGCGATGTGCGCGAGCGAGGTCCACACCTTCTGGCCGTTGATCACCCAGTGATCGCCGTCCTTCACCGCGCGCGTCTGGAGCGCCGCCAGGTCCGAGCCGGCGTTCGGCTCGGAGTAGCCCTGGCACCAGATCTCCTCGCAGGAGAGGATCCTGGCGGGATACCGCTTCTTCTGCTCCTCGGTGCCGTACGCGATGATCGTCGGCCCGGCCATGCCGACGCCGAGGACGTTCAGGATCGGCGGCGCCTTCTGCAGCGCCATCTCCTGGTGGAGAATCATCTCCTCGATGAAGGTGAGGCCCTGGCCGCCATACTCCTTGGGCCACGTGATCCCGATGAACCCCGCGTCGAAGAGCATCGCCTGCCACTTGCGCAGGAAGGCGTACGCCTCGGGCCGCGGCACCTCGGAGAGACCGAACTTGGTCCAGTCGTCGGGGATGTTCGACTCGAGCCACGAACGGACCCGCTGGCGAAACGCGTCCTGGTCTGGGGTCAGCGTGAAGTCCAATGTCTCCTCCTCGGAGATGGGCCCGGCGGAGCGAAGCTGACTGAACGGCGGTTCATTCTAGGAATGGCCCCGGGGCGAAGTCAAGACGCTTTACTGGCGCCGCGTTCGCGGTCACCATGTGCGCCCGCGGAGGACGACGATGGAATGTACGATCCTGGAAATACTGAGAGGCGACCGGAGCTACGGCCCTCACATCTGGCTCAAGCTGCGCATCGAGCCGCGCGGACCCGAAGTCTTCGTGCCGCTGTTCGGCGAATCGCCGGCCACGTACCGGACCCAGCAGCGGGTCGACGTCGACATCAGCGTCAGGGCACATGGGGGCCCCGACATGGCGCCCAGACCGCCCATCGCTCGGCGCGCCCCGGCGGAGCCGTGACGCGCCTCGTGACCGTGACCTCGAGGCGCTATACTCGGCGCCCATGCTGAGCGTCTCGCCGGCTCGCCTGTCGTCGCGTATCGCCGGGCTCGCTCGCTTCGGCGGGCTGCCCGGCGGCGGTGTCACCCGCATGTGCTGGAGCCCGGCCTACGAGGAGGCGCGCGCCTGGCTGCTCGGCGAGATCAAGACGGCGGGACTGACGCCGTGGGTCGATCCGGCCGGCAACGTCTTCGGGGGCCTGGGCCTGGCGTCGCTCGACTCGGCACGGCCGGCCGTGCTGACCGGCTCCCACATCGACACGGTGCCCGAGGGCGGCATCCTCGACGGCGCGCTCGGGGTGCTGGCGGGTCTCGAGTGCCTCGAGACGATTCGTCAGGCCGGCGAGCGCCTGCGCAAGCCGCTGGCCGTGGTGGCGTGGAGCGACGAGGAAGGCCGCTATGGCAGCCTCTTCGGCTCGCGCGCGTTCTGCGGGCGCCTGGACGCGGCGGCCATTCCCACGATGGCCGCCGTCGACGGCGAACGCCTCGTCGATGCCATGCGGCGCGCGGGCTTCGATGCGCTGCGGGCGCCGGAGGCGAAGGCGCCGGCAGGCGCGGTCGACGCGTACGTCGAGCTGCACATCGAGCAGGGCGCGCGGCTGGAAGAGGCCGGTGTTCCGATCGGCATCGTCGAGACGATCGTCGGCGTGCGCCGGGCGCGCGTGGTGTTTCTCGGCCAGGCGGACCACGCCGGCACCACGCCGATGGAACGCCGGCGCGACGCCTTCCTGGCGGCGGCGGATTACGCCCTCAAAGCCCGTGAGCTGGTGGTGACGCGCGGCGGTCCGCGCGCCGTCACGAACTTCGGGGTCGTGCACGTCCACCCCGGCGCCAGCAACATCGTCCCGGGCCGCGCCGAGCTCGTCCACGAGATGCGCGATCCGGACGGCGACGTGCTCGACCGGCTCGCGCGCGACTGCGCGGCGCTCGCGCAGGACGTCGCGCGCGCCCGCGCCATCGGCGTGGAGATCCGTCCGATGTCGGCCACCACGCCGGCGCCGTGCGCGCCACGCGTGCAGGCCGCCATCGAGGCGGCCTGCGGGGCGCTCGGCCACCGGGCCCAGCGGCTGTACTCCGCCGCCGGCCACGACGCGCAGAACCTGGCCGCCGTCACCGACGCCGGCATGGTGTTCATCCCCTCGCGCGGCGGTCGCAGCCATCGCGTCGACGAGATGAGCGACGCCGACGCCATCGAGCGCGGCGCCAACGTCCTGCTGCACACGCTGCTGCGTCTGGCTCGCTAGCGACTCCGCGGCGGCGGCTCGGTTGCGGTCCCTCGGCCGGCAGGGTACCGTCAACCGTCGTGAACGCCACGACACGCGCTCGCCTCCCCCTTCGCGCCGCGCTCGGCACGCTGGTTCTGACGCTCGGCGGCTGCGCGTGGGACGTGCCGATGTCCACCGTGGTGGCGCGCTCGGATTTCGCGCGCGCGATCCTCTACGTCTACTCGATCGTGACGTGGACGACGGCGATCATCGGCGCCCTCGTCTTCGTCCTGCTCATCGTGACCCTCGTCCGCTTCCGCGCCCGTCCCGACGACGTGACCCTGCCGCGGCAGATCCGCGGTCACACGCTCCTCGAGATCGCCTGGACGGTCGCGCCCGCCCTGGCCCTGCTGATCATCGCCATCCCGACTATCCAGATCGTCTTCCGGACGCAGACGGCAGCCACGCCGCCCGACGCGCTCGTCGTGCACGTGCGCGGCTGGCAGTGGTGGTGGGAGTTCCGGTATCCGCAGCTCGACGTGGTGACCGCCAACGAGCTGAACCTGCCGGCGGGGCGGCCCGTAATCTTGAGATTGGACGGCCCCGACGTCATCCACTCGTTCTGGATCCCGCAGCTCGGCGGCAAGCGTGACATCATCCCCGGCCGCATCAACCAGATCACGCTGACGCCGGAGCAGCCCGGCGAGTACTGGGGGCAGTGCGCGGAGTTCTGCGGCGCCTCCCACGCCAACATGGGCATGCGCGCCATCGTGCGCCCGGCCGCCGACTTCGAGCGCTGGGTGGCGCAGCAACAGACCCCGCCGGCCGAGGCCACCGGCACGGCGGCGGCGGGGAAGGCGCTGTTCGCGGGCCAGGCGTGCGTCGGGTGCCACACCATCAAGGGCGTCTCGGCGGGGACGCTCGGCCCGGATCTCACGCACTTCGGCAGCCGGACGATGCTGGCGGCCGGCATGTGGCCGAACACGGCGGAGAACGTCGCCGAGTGGGTCAAGGACCCGCAGCGGCTGAAGCCCGGCGTCAAGATGCCGGCCCTCGGCCTCAGCGACGAGCAGGCCAGGGCCGTCGCCGCGTATCTCATGAGCCTGAAGTGATGGCGATCCGACGCGACGTGGCGGGAGCGGAGCCGGCCGCCGCCTTCACCGGCCCACCCACGGCTCGAGCCGGGCACCCGGCCGTCGCGACAACCATCGCCTGGCTCTCCACCACCGATCACAAGCGCATCGGCATCCTCTACGGCGTCACCGCCTTCGCCTTCCTGCTGCTCGGCGGGCTCGAGGCGCTCCTGATCCGCACGCAGCTGCTGCGCCCGAGCCTCGGCATCGTGAGCGCCGAGACGTACAACGCGCTGTTCACGATGCACGGCACGACGATGGTCTTTCTCGCGGTGATGCCCCTCAACGCGGCCTTCTTCAACTACATCATCCCGCTGATGATCGGCGCGCGGGACGTGGCCTTCCCGCGGCTGAACGCGCTCTCGTACTGGATCTTCCTGGTCGGTGGCCTCTTCCTCAACGCGAGCTTTCTCGTCGGCGCCCCGCCCGACGTCGGCTGGTTCGGCTACGCCAACCTGACCACGCGGCCCTTCTCGCCGGGGCCGTCCGTCGATTTCTGGATGCTGAGTCTTCAGATCCTCGGCGCCTCGTCGATCATCGCGTCGGTGAACTTCATCGCGACCATCCTCAACATGCGCGCGCCCGGGATGACGCTCATGCGCATGCCGCTCTTCGTGTGGATGTCGCTGGTGGTGCAGTTCCTGATCGTGCTGGCCTTCCCGGCCGTCACGGTGGGGCTGATCTTCCTGATGTTCGATCGCTTCTTCGGCACTCACTTCTACGACGTGGCCGCCGGCGGCGACCTGCACCTCTGGCAGCACCTCTTCTGGATCTTCGGCCACCCCGAGGTCTACATCCTCATCCTGCCCGCCTTCGGCATCGTGTCGGAGGTATTACCGACGTTCTCGCGCAAGCCGCTCTTCGGCGCCCAGGTCATGATCTACTCCGGCATTCTCATCGGCTTCTTCGGGTTCGGCGTGTGGAGCCATCACATGTTCGCGGTCGGCATGGGCCCGATCGCCGACGCCGCGTTCGCCATCGCGACCATGATCATCGCCATCCCGACGGGGGTGAAGATCTTCAACTGGCTGGCCACCATGTGGGGCGGCCGGCTGCGGCCGAGCGCGGCCTTCCACTACGCAGCGGGGCTGGTGGCGCTGTTCACCATCGGCGGGCTGTCGGGGATCATGCACGCCTCGCCGCCCGTCGACCTCCAGCAGCACGACAGCTACTTCGTCGTCGCCCACATGCACTACGTCCTCATCGGCGGCAGCCTGTTCGGCATCTTCGCCGGCCTCTATTACTGGTGGCCCAAGATGACGGGCCGCATGCTCGACGAGCGGCTCGGCAAGGTGCAGTTCTGGGTGCTGGCCATCGGCTTCAACGTGACCTTCTTCCCCCAGCACTTCCTGGGCGCCCTCGGCATGCCGCGGCGGATCTACACCTACAACCAGGGCTCCGGCTGGGAGCTCTGGAACTTCGTGTCGTCGGTCGGCGCCTACGTCCTCGGCCTCGGCGTCCTGCTGTTCGTCGTGGTAGCCGTTCGCTCGCTGCGCGCGGGGGCACGGGCCCCGGCGGATCCCTGGGACGGGCGGACGCTCGAATGGCGGACGTCGTCACCGCCGCCCGCGCACGACTTCGACGCCATCCCGCCCGTCTACGGTCGCGACACCTTCTGGCGCGAGAAGTACGGAGACTCGCGCGGACAGAAGCCCGCCCCGCGCGTGGAGACGCCGGACCCGCACGGCATCCACCTGCCGGCGCCGTCGCCGTGGCCGATCGTCGTCGCCCTCGGCCTCGGCGTCGCCGCCGTCGGCGCCATCTATCATCTCGCCCTGGTCGTGATCGGCGCCGGCATCACGGTGATCGGCGCCTTCGCCTTCGCGCTCGAGCACCACCGTAACCCCGCGCACGTCGACCAGGCCGGCAACCTCGGCGTCGACCATCGCAAGCTGGCGATGTGGACGTTCCTCGGCTCCGAGTGCTTCCTCTTCGGCACGTTGATCGCGACGTACCTCGCCTACCGGGGACGCGACGCGGTCGGGCCGCATCCGCACGAGATCCTCAACATCCCGCTCACCACGCTCAGCACGTTCGATCTGCTGATGTCCTCGCTGCTGATGGTGCTGGCGCTGGCCGCCGTGCAGCGCGGGGATCGGCGGCAGGCCCGGCTGTGGCTGGCCGGCACCGCCCTGTTCGGTCTGATCTTCCTGGGCTTCCAGGCCTACGAGTTCACGGAGTTCGTGCACGAGGGGCTCACGCTGCAGACGAACCTGTTCGGCTCCACCTTCTTCGTGCTGACGGGCTTTCACGGGGGCCACGTCACCCTCGGCGTGCTGTGGCTGGTGACGCTGCTCGTGCTCGATTTGCGGGGCAAGCTCGGCGTGCAGGACGCGATCAAGGTCGAGGTCGCCGGTCTCTACTGGCACTTCGTCGACGTGGTGTGGATCGTGATCTTCACGGTGGTCTACCTGATTCCATGAGCGACGAGCGCGGGCACGCCTCGACTCGAACCTATCTGCTGGTGGCGGCCATCCTGGCCGTCATCACCGCCCTCGAGTTCGGCGTCATCTATATCCGGCGGCTCACCCCCATCCTCGTCCCCCTGCTCCTCGTCTTGTCGATCGGCAAGTTCGCGCTGGTCGTGATGTACTTCATGCACCTCCGCTACGACACGAAGCCGCTGACGTTCCTCTTCGTGGCGCCGCTGCTGCTGGCGGTCGGGCTTGCCGTCGCCGTGATGACGCTGCCGGGCGACTTCCTCATCTTCAACCGCTGATGGCGATGTCGCCCCCGCCGTTCAGCTGGCTCGGCGGCGAGATCCACGCCGAGGTCGTCATCGGCGTCCTCCTGCTCGCGGCGCTCTACACCTATGGCATCGTCAAAAGCCGCCGGCCCATACCGCTTCGGCAGCCCCTCGCCTTCTTCGGGGGCTGCGCGACGCTGCTCCTGGCGCTGAACGGCCCCCTCCACGACCTCAGCGACTATTACCTGCTCTCTGCGCACATGGTGCAACATCTGCTGCTCACCCTGGCGACGGCGCCCCTCTGGCTGGCCGGGACCCCCGGGGACCTCCTCGACGCGATACTGGACCCCGTCCTCCGTTCGAGGCCCGGCGCCATCGTCCGGACGGCCACCCGGCCCCTGGTGGCCTTCGCCGCCTATGCCGTCGTCCTCATCGGCTGGCACCTGCCGAACCCGTTCAACGCGGCGCTCGAAGCCCACGGCTGGCACGTCGTCGAGCACGTCACCCTGCTGACGACCGCGCTGCTGGGGTGGTGGCCGGTCCTCTCGACGTCGCGGCGCCTGCCGGCCCTCCCGTACGCCGCCCAGCTGCTCTACCTCTTCGTTCTCGGAATGCCGATGACCGTGGTGGCGGCGTTCGTGACGGCCGCCGATCGCCCGCTCTATCCCTGGTACGCCGCCGCTCCCCGGCTCTTCGGGCTCGACCCGCTGACCGATCAGCAGCTCGGCGGCGTCATCATGTGGGTGCCGGCGGGCATCGTTCCGCTGGTCGCGTTCACCGTCGTCTTCTTCCGCTGGGCAGCGACCGAGCCCGACGAGCCTGAAGCGCTCAACCCACAGTAGGAAGAGAGGCCGTCGCGAGAGTCCGAAGAACTGTCACGAGATCCGACGGTCGCCCGTCCTTGTTCGGCACTGACGCTTGCATTGTGCGTGGCATTTCCCTTGCAGTCCTTGCTGGGCGCTGACCGCTTCCATGCAGGGACGTGGTCCGAAGGGAGAGCACGAGTCATGGCAGTCAAGGTTCAGTTCATGCCGGTCGGTCGAGAGCGGCGCGAGTGGATGTGGAAGGCTCGGGACGAGAGCAATACCATCTCGATCTCCGGCCAGCGGTTCGACACCCTCGGTGACGCCGTTCGCGACGCGCATGTGCGCATCGACGGCCTCGACGACGATCGCGATCCCGACGACAGCCCGTTCGCTGCGTGAGGCGTCCCCGGCCGTCGTCTGGCGGCCGGGGCCCGCCGCGTAAGTTTTTCCATCCCGCCGCTTCTGCCCGTGCCCGACCCCCTGCTATGATCGGGCGCTATGAACATCTGCGTGGTCGGAACGGGCTATGTCGGTCTCGTCACCGGCGCCGTCTTCGCCGATCTCGGGAACGACGTCGTCTGTGTCGACAATCTCCCGGAGAAAGTCGCCGAGCTCCGCGCGGGCCGCATGCCGATCTACGAGCCCGGTCTCGAGGAGATGGTCGCGCGCAACGTCGCCGACGGCCGGCTGGCCTTCACGACCGACCTCACCGACGCCGTCCGGCGGTCGGTGATCGTCTTCATCACCGTGGGCACCCCACCGGGCAGCGACGGGCAGACGGACCTGACCGCCGTGCGGGACGTCGCGCAGGCCATCGGCCGGGTGATGGAGCGATACACGGTGGTCGTGAACAAGTCCACGGTGCCCGTGGGCACCGGCGATTTCGTCCGCGACGTGATCGCCCGCAGCCAGAAGACCCCGGTGCCGTTCGACGTCGTGTCCAATCCCGAGTTCCTGCGGGAGGGATCGGCCATCGAGGACACGCTGCGTCCGGACCGCATCGTCATCGGCGCCCCCACCCAGCAGGTGGCCATGAGCCTCCTCGAGCTCTACGCGCCGCTCGAGCGGCCGATGATCATCACCGACGTGCCGTCGGCCGAGATGATCAAGTACGCCTCCAACGCCTTCCTGTCGACGAAGATCTCGTTCATCAACGCCATCGCCAACATCTGCGAGCTGGCCGGCGCCGACGTCACCCAGGTCATGAAGGGCATGGGGCTCGACGCCCGCATCGGCGCGGCGTTCCTGTCGGCCGGGCTCGGGTACGGCGGCTCGTGCTTCCCCAAGGACACGGACTCCCTCGTGCACACGGCGGCCGCGCTCGGCTACGATTTTCCGCTGCTGCGCGCGGTGGTGGAGATCAACCGCGAGCGGGCGCCCCACTTCATCGCCATGATGGAGAAGCCGCTGAACCCGATCGAAGGGCGCGTGATCGCCGTCCTCGGGCTGGCCTTCAAGCCCAACACCGACGACATGCGCGAGGCGAAGTCGGTCGAGGTCATCACGGAGCTGCTGCAGCGCGGAGCCACCGTGCGCGTCTACGACCCCGTGGCCACCGCCAATGCCCGGACGATCCTGCCGGCGCGCGTCGTCTACTGCGACTCGCCGTACGCGGCGGCCACGGGCGCCGATGCGGTCGCTCTCGTGACGGAGTGGAACGAGTTCAAGTTCTTGAACCTGGAGCGACTGCGGTCGGTGATGCGGCGGCCGCTGATCTTCGACGGCCGCAACCTGTGGGAGCCGGAGCGGATGCGTCGGCTCGGCTTCGAGTACCACTCCATCGGTCGCAAGCCCGTCCTGCCGGCCTGATCGGGGTCGAATCGTGCGGGTACTCGTCACAGGCGCCGCCGGATTCATCGGCTCGCATCTCTGCGAGTTCCTCCTCGCCCGGGACTGCGCCGTCGTCGGCATGGACAACTTCATCACCGGCTCGCGGGACAATCTCGCCCAGGCGCACGGCCGGGCCGGCTTCACGTTCGTCGAGCACAACGTCACCGAGTACATCAACGTGGACGGGCCGCTCGACTGGGTGCTGCACTTCGCCAGCCCCGCGTCGCCGCTCGACTATCTCGAGCTGCCGATCCAGACGCTGAAGGTCGGCGCGCTCGGCACCCACAACGCCCTCGGCCTGGCCAAGGCCAAGGGCGCGCACTTCCTGCTCGCCTCGACCTCCGAGGTGTACGGCGATCCGCTCGTCCATCCCCAGCGGGAGGATTACTGGGGCAACGTGAACCCGATCGGCCCCCGCGGCGTGTACGACGAGGCCAAGCGCTTCGCGGAAGCGATGACGATGGCCTATCACCGCGTGCACGGCGTCGACACGCGGATCGTTCGCATCTTCAACACCTTCGGCCCGCGTCTCCGGCTCAACGACGGGCGGGCGATTCCAGCCTTCATGACGCAGGCGCTCGGCAATGCGCCGGTCACCGTGTTCGGCGACGGCTCGCAGACGCGCTCGTTCCAGTACATCAGCGACCTCATCGACGGGCTCTGGCGGCTGATGCACGTGTCGACCAACGACCCCGTCAATCTCGGCAACCCCCAGGAGATGACGCTGCTGGAGCTGGCCAAGCGGATCATCCGCCTGACGGGCTCGCGCAGCGAGATCGTGTTCCGCCCGCTGCCGGAGGACGATCCCAAGGTGCGGCAGCCGGACATCGGCCGCGCCCGGTCGCTGCTGGGATGGGAGCCGCGCGTCGACACCGACGAGGGGCTCAAGCGGACGGTCGCGTGGTTCCGCGACAAGGTGCGCGGCTGAGGCCGCCGCCGAAGAGAGGTGCACCATGATCGATGAGGAGCTCAAGCGGATTCTCGTGTGCCCCGCGTGCAAGGGCGATCTGCAGTTCGAGGAGACACGGATCATCTGCCGCGCCTGCCGGAAGGCCTACCCGATCCGTGACGGCATTCCCGTGATGCTCATCAGCGAGGCCCAGCCCTGGGCGCCCGGCGCGTAGCGCGGGCCACCCAGGCGGTCATCCTGGCCGGCGGCCAGGGCACGCGTCTGCGCCCGCTGACGCTGGCTCGCGCCAAGCCGGTGGTCCCCGTGCTGAACCGCCCGTTCCTCGCCTGGCAGCTCGCCCTGCTGCGCGCGCACGGCGTGACCGACGTCGTCCTCGCCTGCTCGTACCGCGTCGACGACGTGCGGAGCGCGCTGGGCGAGGCCGAGCATCTCGGCGTGCGCCTGCGGTACGTGATAGAGGCGGAGCCGCTCGGCACCGGCGGCGGCGTGCGCAATGCCGCCGACCTGACGTCCGGCACCCTGTTCGTGCTGAACGGCGACGTCCTGAGCGACGTCGACCTCTCGGCCATGCGCGCGTTCCACGAGGCGCGCGGCTCGCGGACGACGATCTTCCTGACGCGCGTGAGCGATCCGCGTCAGTACGGTCTGGTGGAGACCGCGCCCGATGGGCGGCTGCGCCGCTTTCGGGAGAAGCCGAGCGGCGACGAGCCGCTCACCACCGACACGATCAACGCCGGCGTCTACCTGATCGACGCCGCCCTCCTCTCGCGCATCCCCCGCGGGCGCGTGGTCTCCATCGAGCGCGAGTTCTTTCCCGCGCTGATCGCCGACGGCACGCCATCCTACGGCTGGGTCTCGGACGCCTACTGGCGCGACATCGGCAGCCCGACCGCCTATCGCGCCGCGCAGGTCGACCTCCTCACGGGCAAGGCGCGGATGCCGCTGCCGCCGCCCGGCGAGGCCCGCGACGGTTCCTGGATCGAGCGGGACGCCTCGGTGGCGATGGGCGCGGAGCTGGCCCCGCCGGCCGTGGTCGGGTCGGGCGTGGCCGCGCAGGCCGGCGCCCGCATCGGCCCGGTGGCCGTCATCGGTGAGCGCTGCCGGATCGGCGAGGGCGCACGGGTGGAGGGCGCGGTGCTGTGGGAGAACGTCGACGTCGGCGCCCGGTCGGTGCTGCGTGACTGCGTCGTCGGCGCGGGGGTGCACATCGGCGCCGACGTGGACATCGGGCCGGGCGTCGTGCTCGAGTCCGGCGCCGTCATCCCGGACCACACGCGCCTCACCACGGAGCCACGAGCATCGTGAGCAGGCCACCCACGCTTCGCGCCGAGCAAGCGCCGTCGCTAGAAACGGACCGGAGATAGCGCGGCAAATCCGCATGTTAGACTGAGTCGTGACTCTCAGCCGCATTCGGAACTTCTCGATCGTTGCCCACATCGATCACGGGAAGTCGACGCTGGCCGACCGGCTCCTCGCGCTCACCGGGACCATGGACGCCAAGAAAGCCGTCGATCAGGTCCTCGATTCGATGGACCTCGAGCGCGAGCGCGGGATCACCATCAAGGCGCACACGGTGCGACTGCTCTACCGTGCGCGCGACGGCCACGAGTACACGCTGAACCTGATCGACACGCCCGGCCACGTCGACTTCTCGTACGAGGTGTCGCGCGCGCTCGCCGCGTGCGAGGGCGCCGTGCTCATCGTCGACGCCGCGCAGGGCATCGAGGCGCAGACGCTGGCCAACTTCTATCTCGCCTCGGACGCCGGGCTCACCATCATCCCCGTGATCAACAAGATCGACCTGCCGGCGGCCGACGTCGACGGCACCCGCGAGCAGATCACCGACACCCTCGATCTCGACGGGACGGAAGCGCTCGCGATCTCCGCCAAGCACGGCACCGGCGTGCCCGAGGTGCTCGAGGCCATCGTCGCGCGGATTCCGGCGCCCACCGGCGATCCGGACGCGCCGCTCAAGGCCCTGGTGTTCGACTCGTTCTACGACTCCTACCAGGGCGTGGTGATCTACGTGCGGCTGCAGGACGGCCGCGTCCGGCCCGGCACCAGGATTCTCATGATGTCCAACGGCCGCACGTACGAGGTCGCGCAAGTCGGGGTGTTCAGTCCCGACATGCGACAGGTGGACGAGCTGTCGGCCGGCCAGGTCGGATACATCACGGCCGCCATCAAGCGCGTCGCCGACGCCAAGGTCGGCGACACCATCACCGAGGCCGCGCGGCCGACCGAGCAGCCCTTCCCGGGATACCGCGATGCCAAGCCCATGGTCTTCGCCGGTCTCTACCCGATCGAGGACACCGACTACGAGGCGCTGCGCGACGCCCTCGAGAAGCTCCGGCTCAACGATCCCGCGTTCAACTTCGAGCCGGAGACGTCGCTGGCGCTCGGCTATGGCTTCCGGTGCGGCTTCCTCGGCATGCTCCACATGGAGATCGTCCAGGAGCGCCTCGAGCGCGAGTTCAACCTCTCGCTGATCGTGACCGCGCCCTCCGTGCAGTACAAGGTGCTGACCACGGCCGGCGAGGTGCTCGACATCGACAACCCGTCCAGGCTGCCCGCGCCGGACCGCATCGAGCAGATGGAAGAGCCGTACGTGAAGTCGTCGATCTACGTCCCGACGGAGTTCATGACGGCGATCTACAAGCTGGCCCAGGAGAAGCGCGGCGAGCACAAATCGCTCGAGTACCTCGGCAAGCGCGTCCACATCCGCTTCGACTTCCCGCTGTCGGAGATCGTCGTCGACTTCTACGACAAGCTGAAGTCCATCTCCAAGGGCTACGCTTCCTTCGACTACGAGTTCGCCGACTTCCGCCCGTCCGATCTGGTGAAGCTCGACATCCTCCTGAACGGCGATCCCGTCGACGCGCTGTCCACCATCGTCCACCGCGACAAGGCGTACGAGCGCGGCAAGTCGCTGGTCGAGAAGCTGCGCGGCGTGATTCCGCGCCAGCTGTACGAGGTCGCCATCCAGGCCGCCATCGGCAGCCGCGTCATCGCCCGTGAGACGGTCAAGGCGATGGGCAAGAACGTGACGGCCAAGTGCTACGGCGGCGACATCACGCGCAAGCGCAAGCTGCTCGAGAAGCAGAAGGAAGGCAAGAAGCGGATGAAGCAGGTCGGCCGCGTCGAGGTGCCGCAGGAAGCCTTTCTCACGGTGCTGAAGAGCTGATGGACGTCCGCGAGGGCGAGGTCCACAAGCCGGAGGAGGTGGCGGCGCCGCCGGTGGCCGAGGTGCGCAAGCGCAAGTCCGTCGTTCGCGAGTACGCGGAGGCGATCGCGATCGCCATCCTCCTCGCGCTCGTCATCCGGACCCTGATCGTCCAGGCCTTCACGATCCCCTCCGGCTCCATGATGGACACGCTGCTGGTCGGCGACTATATCCTCGTCAACAAGTTCCTCTACGGTCCCGAGCTTCCGGTGACCGACTACCGGTTGCCGGGATTCCGCGATCCCGAGCGCGGCGACATCATCGTCTTCAAGTACCCCCAGGACGAGAAGCGCGACTTCATCAAGCGCATCGTCGGCACGCCCGGCGACACCGTGCAGGTACGCGGCGACCAGGTCGTCCTGAACGGGCGGCCGCTGGCCGAACCCTACGTGCGGAAGACCGAGGGGCCGCTCGGGGACCGCGCGCAGCCGAGCTACTGCGGCTATGCATACGGCTGCGAGCCCACGGTGGTGCCCGCCGGCTCGTACTTCGTCATGGGCGACAATCGCAACAACTCCCAGGACTCCCGGTACTGGGGATTCGTGAAGAAGGACAAGATCAAGGGCAAGGCCTTCCTGATCTACTGGTCCTGGGACGGGGATCGCCACTGGTTGCGCTGGTGGAGACTGGCGAACTACATCCCCTGAGCGCGGCGGGCGCGACCAGCGTCGCCCCCGGCCACGTCCTCGCCGAGACGTCGCCGACCTCCACCACGCTGGGCTTCTACGTCCACGTCCCGTTCTGCACCAGGCGCTGCCATTACTGCTCCTTCAACACGAGCCCGCTCGACGATCCGGCCTCGATGCGCCGCTACCTGGGCGCGCTCGGTCGCGAGCTGGACCTGCTCGGCGCGCTGGCCTGGGCGAGCCGGGTCGAGATCGGCAGCGTGTTCTTCGGCGGCGGCACGCCGTCGCTCCTCGAGGGCGACGCCCTGGCCGGCGTGCTCGCGCGGATGCGACGACGTTTCTCGGTGGCCACGGGCGCGGAGATCACCGTCGAGTGCAACCCCGAGAGCGTCACGCGCGAGAAGCTCGCCGCCTACCGCGCCGCCGGCGTGAACCGTCTGAGCCTCGGCGTGCAGTCACTCGACGACGCGGTGCTGTCCCGGATCGGACGACTGCACGACGCGCGCGGCGCGCGGGCGGCGTTCGACGCAGCGAGGGCGGCCGGACACGACAACGTGAGCGTGGACCTGATGTACGGGCTGCCCGGACTCGACCCCGAGGCGTGGACCCGCGCGGTGGAGAAGGTGCTCGACTGGGAGCCCGAGCATCTGTCCGCGTACGGGCTGACCCTCGACGCCGGCAGCCTCTGGGGCGCGGCCGGCGTCGCGGGCCTGCCACCCGAAGAGCACGTGGTCGAGCAGTACTGGGCGCTCACGCGCGTCGCGGCCGCCCGCGGGTTCGAGCACTACGAGATCTCGAATTACGCGCGCCCCGGCTTTCGCTCACGCCACAACCTCACGTACTGGCGCGCCGCCGAGTACCTGGCCGCCGGACCGGGCGGCTGCGGCTTCGTGGGCGACGTGCGGTACTCGAACGTCAAGCCGGTCGCGCGGTACTGCGCGGCGGCCGAGGCGGGCACGCTGCCCGTGGAGACCTTCGAGCGCCTCACCGACGCGCAGCGCGCGGCCGAGCAACTGATCCTCGGCCTCCGGACGGCGGACGGCGTGTCCAGCGCCGCCCTCGCGATGCGCGCGGCGGGAAATCCGGCCTTGACCCGGGCATTGGCGGACTGGCGGGCGGCGGGACGGCTGGTGGACGACGGCGACCGGACGCGGCTCAGCGAGGCCGGCTTCCTCGTGTCCGACGGCCTCTTCGTCGATCTGCTATAACGGACGGGATGGACGCACGCCAGCGGGACATTCTCGTCGCCGTCATCCGCGAGTACATCGACTCCGCGGAGCCGGTCGGCTCCCGCGTCCTCGCCAAGCGGCACTTCCCCTCCCTGTCGCCGGCGACCATCCGCAACGCCATGGCGGATCTCGAGGACCTCGGCTACCTGGCGCAGCCTCATACCAGCGCCGGGCGCGTGCCCACGGACAAGGCGTATCGCTACTACGTGGACTCCTTCCCGCCCGCGTCGGGCGCCGCCCCGGCCACGGTGGCCGCCGCCACCCTGCCCACGCGCCGCCGGTCGGGTATCGACGGCTTCATGGAACGCACGTCGGCGCACCTCTCGGACGCGAGCCGGCTCACCGGCTTGCTGCTGGCGCCGCCGCTCAAGCAGACGACGATCGCGCGCGTCGACCTCATGCCGCTGCCCGACGACCGCGCGCTGGCGGTGGTGACCACCGACGCGGGGTGGATCACCGTGCGCGAGATCACGCTGGACGGCCGGGTGACCGTCGACGAGGTGCGCGCCATCGGCCGCGAGCTGAGCCGG
>DATBJF010000010.1:0-68059 GCA_036556545.1 Candidatus Methylomirabilota bacterium | reverse complement strand
TCACCTCTTCAGTAATTTTCATGGAGCAGAACTGCGGGCCGCACATGCTGCAGAAGTGGGCGAGCTTTGCGCCGTCCTGGGGCAGGGTCTCGTCATGGAAGTCTTTTGCGGTTGTGGGGTCGAGGCTCAGGTTGAACTGGTCTTCCCAGCGGAACTCGAAGCGGGCCTTGGAGAGCGCGTCGTCCCACTCGCGGGCGCGCGGATGGCCCTTGGCGATGTCCGCGGCGTGCGCCGCGATCTTGTAGGCGATGACGCCGTCCTTGACGTCCTTCTTGTTCGGCAGGCCGAGGTGCTCCTTCGGCGTCACGTAGCAGAGCATGGCGGTGCCGAGCCAGCCGATCATGGCGGCGCCGATGGCCGAGGTGATGTGGTCGTAGCCGGGCGCCACGTCGGTGGTGAGCGGGCCCAGCGTGTAGAACGGCGCCTCGTGGCAGACCTGGAGCTGTCGGTCCATGTTCTCCTTGATCAGGTGCATCGGCACGTGGCCGGGGCCCTCGATCATCACCTGCACGTCGTGCTCCCACGCCACCTTCGTCAGCTCGCCCAGCGTATCGAGCTCGGCGAACTGCGCCTCGTCGTTGGCGTCGGCGGTGGAGCCGGGACGCAGGCCGTCGCCGAGCGAGAACGCGATGTCGTAGGCAGCCATGATCTCGCAGATCTCGCGGAAGCGGGTGTAGAGAAAGCTCTCCTGGTGATGCGCGAGGCACCACTTGGCCATGATCGAGCCGCCGCGCGAGACGATGCCGGTGACGCGCTTGGCCGTGAGCGGGACGTAGCGCAGCAGCACGCCGGCGTGGATGGTGAAGTAGTCGACGCCCTGCTCGGCCTGCTCGACGAGCGTGTCGCGGTAGAGATCCCAGGTGAGGTCTTCCGCCTTGCCGCCGACCTTCTCGAGCGCCTGGTAGATCGGCACGGTGCCGATCGGCACCGGGCTGTTGCGAAGGATCCACTCGCGCGTCTCGTGGATGTTCTTGCCGGTGGAGAGGTCCATCACGGTGTCGGCGCCCCAGCGGATCGCCCACGTGAGCTTGTCGACCTCCTCCTCGATCGAGGAGGCGACGGCGGAGTTCCCGATGTTGGCGTTGATCTTCACGAGGAACTTCCGGCCGATGATCATCGGCTCGGATTCCGGGTGATTGACGTTGGACGGCAGGATGGCGCGGCCACGCGCGATCTCGTCCCGCACGAACTCGGGATCGACGCCCTCCCGGATGGCCACGAACTGCATCTCCGGCGTGACCACGCCGCGGCGCGCATAGTGCATCTGCGTGACCACGCGGCCGGGCCGGGCGCGGAGCGGCCGCCGCACGCTGGCGAACCGGACGCCACCCAGGCTCGGATCCTCGTCGCGGTGCCGGCGGTACTGCGACGTCGGTCGTGGCAGCTCTTCCACGTCGCCCCGCTCGAGCACCCACGGCGAGCGGAGCGCCGGTAGCCCGCGCTTGATGTCGGTGTGCGCGTCGGCGTCCGTGTAGGGACCGCTGGTGTCGTAGAGGCGGAGCGGCGGCTCGCCGCCCGACAGGGTCACTTCGCGCATGGGGACGCGGATGTCGCCGCGAGAGCCGGGGACGTAGATCTTGTGCGCGTGAGACATCGTGTGGCCTCCCTTCGCTGGTATTACCCAGGTCAGGTTCATGCGGTCGGCGGCAGCGGCCGCCCTCTCAGCCCGGTCATCCCGAGCTCCCGCGGTTGAACAGCGGTGACTCGCGGCTAGGCTACGCCGGAACCCTGCACGGATCAAGCGGACCGTCGGCTAGGATGGAGCCCGTGCGAGTGCTGCGAACGCTGTTGCTGGTGATGGCCATCTTCATCGGCCTGGCGGGCGGCGGCGCCCTCTACCTGACCCAGCCGGTCTACTCGGCGGTGCGCAATCAGTCGACGGGCGCCCTCGTCGCCCCGCACCGGCTGCAGGCACACGTCCGGATGCTCAGCGAGACGCTGACGCCGCGCCACTGGCAGGCCCCGGCGAACCTCGACCGCGCGGCCGCCTACATCGTCAAGCAGCTGATCCGATACGGAGGGCGCGTCACCGAGCAGGCCTACAGCGTCGAGCGGGCGGGCCGGTACCGGAACGTGATCGCCTCGTTCGGCCCGCAGCAGGGGCCGCGCGTCATCGTCGGCGCGCATTACGACGCTCTCGGCTCGCTGCCGGGGGCGGACGACAACGCCAGCGGCGTGGCGGGCCTGCTCGAGCTCGGGCGGCTCCTGGGGGAGACGAGGTCGCTCGGCGCCCGCGTCGATCTGGTGGCGTTCACGCTCGAGGAGCCGCCCCACTACGCCACGAACGACATGGGCAGCTTCGTGCACGCCGCCGCCCTGAAGAAAGAGGGGGCGGTAGTGCGGGCGATGATCTCGCTCGAGATGATCGGCTACTTCACCGATGCCCCGGACACCCAGCGGTTCCCCCATCCCTTGCTCGGCCTCCTCTATCCGTCCACCGGGGACTTCATCACCGTCGTCGGCAAGGTCGGGCAAGGCGCGCTCGTGCGCCAGGTGAAGAAGGCGATGCAGCGGGCGACCTATCTCGATGTCTACTCGATCACGGCGCCCCCGGCGCTGACCGGCGTCGACTTCTCCGATCATCGGAGCTTCTGGGCTCACGGCTACCGGGCCGTGATGATCACGGACACCGCCTTCTATCGGAACGACCGCTACCACACGCCGCGCGACACGCACGACACGCTCGACTACGACCGCATGGCCGAGGTCGTCCGCGCCGTGCACTACGCCGTGGTCGCGCTCGCGAAGTAGCACCGCTCCGGCGCTCCGTTCCCCGCCACACCTCCGACCGGACGCAGCGCGGGTGGTATCATTCGCGACACGAAATCCGGGAGGGTTCCATGAGACTCGTCGATGGCTGCGCAGTCGTCACCGGCGGCGGATCGGGCATCGGGCGCGCCATCGCCGAGGCCCTTGCCACGGCCGGCGCTCCGGTGGCGGTGGTCGACCTCATGCCCGACGGCGGCAAGGATGCAGTGGGCCGGATCGGCGGCGCCGGCGGCAAGGCGACGTTCGTGCAGGCCGACGTGAGCCGCTGGAGCGACGTGGACGCCGCGGTCGGCGCCGCCGTCCGCCAGCTCGGCCCGCTCGGCATCCTCGTCAACGCGGCCGGCATCCTCGACGGCTATGCGCCGGTGGAGGAGCTCACGCCGACCGTGTGGGAACGCGTGATCGCCATCAACCTCGGCGGAACCTTCTACGGGTGCAAGCGCGCGCTGGCGGAGATGGTGCCGCGCGGCGAAGGACGCATCGTCAACATCGCGTCGGTGGCGGGGATGGTGGGCTCCGGTGGCGGACCCGCCTACACGGCGTCCAAGCACGGCGTGGTGGGGCTCACGAAGCAGCTCGCCATCAACTACGCCGACAAGGGCGTCACCATCAACGCGATCGGCCCCGGCGCCGTCCAGACGGGCCTGCGAGCCAATACCGTGAAGATCCTGGGCGCCGACGCCCCCGTCATGCGCGGCGTCGGTGGTGACGATGCCGCCGTGCGCGCCATCACGCCGGCCGGTCGCCGGGGGACGCTCGAGGAGATCGCCGCCGCCGCCGTGTACCTGGCCTCGCGAGAGGCGTCATACGTCACCGGCCACACGCTGATGGTCGATGGAGGCTGGATCGCTCGATGATCAAGAAATTCTCCGTGCTCTACGTCGGTCAGATCGAGCTCGAGAACATCGGTTTGCAGGGCACGCCGTCGGAGGCGCGGCGGTACCCGAACGAGCGCCTGGTCGAGGCGTTCTGGACCGCCCGTGACGTCTCGCAGCTGATGGACGATCTCGGCTACCACGCCTTGTGGACGGCCGAGCACCATTTTCAGCGCGAGGGCTACGAGGTGTTGCCGAACCTCATCCAGCTCGGGCTGTGGCTCGCCACGCAGACCCGGCGGCTCAAGTTCGGCTGCGCCTTCAACGTGCTGCCCATGTGGCACCCCGTTCGCCTGGCCGAGGATTACGCCATGGCGGACATCGTGACCGGCGGCCGCGTGATCATGGGCGTCGGCCGGGGCTACCACTCGCGCGAGGTCGAGTCGTTCGGCGCGCCGGTCATCGATCAGGCGGCCAATCGCGAGCTCTTCGAGGAGCAGGTCGAGATCCTCCTCAAGTGCTTCAACGAGGAGGCCTTCAGCCATCGCGGCAAGCACTACACGATTCCGCCCGCGGTGGAGTACCGCGGCTACACGCTGCGCGACATCACCTGCGTGCCGCGCCCGATCCACTTGCCCGTCGAGATCTGGATGCCGATCGCCAGCGGCAAGACCATCGATTTCATGGCCAGGCACGATCTGAAGGCGATGGTCACCCTCAACGGCGAGAAGATCCTCGACGACGTCGTGCGCGCGTACCAGGCGGCGTGCGCCAGGGCCGGCCGCGTGAAGCAGCTCGGCGAGGACATGATCTGGGGCGCCGGCATCTACCTGGCCGACTCCGTCGAGGAGGCCGTTCGCCGCGTGGAGCCCTCGCATGACGAGCGCTACAAGTGGTTCGCGCCGTTCGGCTTCGTCCGCTATGCCGACGAGCACGGCCGCACGTGGGGGACGCCGGGCGCGCCGGCACGAGTGCCGAATCTCCGCGACGGCGTCCAGCAGAAGGCGTGGTTCGTCGGCCCGCCCTCGCACGTCATCGACGGCATCAAGTCCATCGAGGCGAAGTACCCGGGCCTCGAGCACTTCATGATCCACTGGGCGGAAGGCCTTCCGCCGAAGGAGTTCAAGGAGCAGCTCCGCTGGTTCGCGCGCGAGGTGATGCCCGCGTTCGGGCGGTGAAGGGTATACCCCGACCGGGTATTTTCCCGTCGGCGGAGCGACCCTGCCGGTGGTGTTTTTTGTTCTCCGCCCCTCGTACGTGTGGTAGTAATACCCTGGGCATCTGAAACGCCGGGAGACTACCACTCACGGGAGGAGGACACATGGCGAAGGGCAAGAAGGCGTTCGGCGGGTACTCGATCAACTTCAAGGGCTGCAAGGACTCGATGGAGTCCGTCTTCGGCGGCTCACCGATCGGGCCGTCCGACATGACCAAGAAGATCTGGGCCTACGTGAAGCGGAAGAAGCTCGCCGGCAAGCGCTGATCCCGTCGCGCCGCTGACGGGAGACGGGCGGCTCGCTTCCGGCGAGCCGCCCTTTTTTTCATCAAGACGCCGGTAGACCGGTCAGCGTCGTGATCGTGTGGTCGGGGGTGACGCCCAGCTCTTCGTGCGGGGCCGCTGCGCGGTTGCACCAGGCGACACGGTAGCCGAAGGATTTCGCGCCGGCCACGTCCCACGCGTTCGACGAGACGAACAGCAGCTCGTGTGCCGGAATTCCGAGCGTCTGCGGCCCCAGCGCGTAGACGGCGGGGGCCGGCTTGTAGATTCGCACGCGATCGACGGAGATGACGTGGTCGACGAGGGGGCCGAGACCGCTCGACCGGACGGCCGCCTCGAGCATCGCCGGCGCCCCGTTCGACAGAATCGCGCGTGGGAGCCGGAGGGCGGCGAGGGCGTCGTGGACGTCCGGGAAGCACGCGAGGTGCAGATAGGCGTCCATGAGCGTTCGGATCTGCGTCTCGGTGGCGCGGATGTCGAGCCGACGGACCGCGTAGCGCAGCGCCGCCTGGGTGACCGCCCAGAAATCCTCGTAGCGGCCCATGAGCGAGCGCAGCCAGGTGTACTCCAGCTGCTTCTGCCGCCAGAGCAGCGAGAGGGCCGCGGGGTCATCGGTGACGGCGGCGCCGGCCTCGACGACCGAGTGGACGTCGAAGAGCGTGCCGTACGCGTCGAAGACGTACCCGCGGATGCTCATGCGGCCTCTCGCGGCGGCGGCGTCAGCGGATGGTCGTGGCGCGGCGGGCGCGGACCGGCTTGCGGGCGGGCGCCCGCTTGATGACTTCCGTCTCCAGCCCCGTCTCGATGAAGCCGTAGTGGAGCAGCCGCTTGGCGTCGAGGAAGGAGAGCGCACGCGTCCGCGCGCCGAGGACGATCATGAGGAATTGCTGGCCGCCTCGCCAGGCCGCCACGGCGAGGTTGTAGCCGGCCTCGTGGGTGAAGCCCGTCTTGAGCGCCTGCACCCCGCCCGGGTCGTTGAAGAGCGGAATGTTCCGCGTGTACACGCGGCCGC
The DNA here is from genome assembly GCA_036556545.1 of Candidatus Methylomirabilota bacterium. Classification (GTDB taxonomy): domain Bacteria; phylum Methylomirabilota; class Methylomirabilia; order Rokubacteriales; family CSP1-6; genus AR12. The sequence continues at coordinate 61,965 of DATBJF010000010.1, read as the reverse complement.
GGTAGATGAACGTCTGGCCGCCGAGCAGCGGCCGCGACATCGGATAGTCCTGGAGCAGCCGCGCCGTCAGCTGCGCCATGTCTCGCGCGTTGCTGCGCTGCGCGGGATCGGGCAGGCCGTGAGGATTGGCGAAGCGCGTCGAGCTGAGCCCCATCTCCCTGCCCTTCGCGTTCATGCGCTCGACGAAGCTGGCTTCGTCCCCGCTCAGACGCTCGGCGAGGGCGGTGGCGGCGTCGTTGGCGGAGGCGATGGCGACGCCTTCCATCAGGACGCGGAACGGCACGTGCTCGCCCGCACGAAGGCCCATCCGGTACCGCGCGGTGGTGGCGGCGTGCAGGCTCACCGTCACCAGCTCGTCGAGATCGGCGCGGCCGGCCTCCAGCTCCTCGCAGGCGATGTAGAGCGTCATCAGCTTCACGAGGCTGGCGGGCGCTCGATCGTTCTCGGCGTTCTTCTCGAAGATGACCTTGCCATCGGGATCGATCAGCAGGAGGGCTTCGGCCGTGAAGGCCGGCATGCGCGCGCCCGAGGCGGCGCCGGCGACGGAAGGCAACAGCAGCAGAGACGCCAGGAAAGCGGGGAAGATCCGGAGCCAGGACACTGCGGGCATTCTAGCCAGCGCCGTTCACTCGCGGCAAGCGAAAAGGCCCGTAGACCGACTGGTTTACATCCCGAAGACGGTCCGCGCCTCGTCCATCACCCTTTCGGTGATCGTCGTGTACCCTTTGCCCTCGGCGAAGCGTTCGATCGACCGCCTCGCCATCGGCCGGATGAAGCTGGGGATGTTGGCGAGCCGCCGCTCGGCGGCCGCCTCCCAGGCCACGGCCGCGGCCGTCTCCGGCGCGGCCGCCGAGGTGGCGTCGCCTCCGAAGGTGGCCGCGAACGGACACCCCGACGCGGCCTCGCCCGGCGCCTCGAAGGCGTCGGTGCGCGCCCCCGCCATCGTCGACCGCAGATGCTCGAACGGCTGGGCGGGGACCGTCCGGCCGCCGACCTTGACGCCGAGGCTGCGGACCATCTGCGTCTCGAAGGGGTTCGTCAGCATCGCCACCCGGAAGCCGCACGTCGGACATCGAAAGGTCACGGTGAGCGAGCCCTCGTCGGGCCCCGCCGTGGAGTGCAGCTTCATGGCTGCGTCGCAGTCGAGGCAGAGGAACTTCATGACCGGCGCATTCTATCATCGCCGCCGAAAAGACGGCCGCGCACGAGCCGTGGCCACGCGCGCCGCGCGGCCGACGTCTGCATCGCAGCGAGGGCCAGCGCAGCGTACACCACCACCGTCCACGTGCCGGCAACGCTTCCACGAATCGCGAGCGCGGTGAAAAACACGTACGCCGCGAAGCGTGCGCGGCGATGCGACCACCATAGCAGGGCGGCCACGATGCCGGCGGCGAGCGCCGATCCCCAGCGTCCCGCTCGCCCCGCGACGGCGGCGTAGACGACGAGCGAGCCGACGACGGCCGAGACGGTGACGGACCGCTGCAGGTCACGGGGCACGCCCTGAGCGTACGCCGCCTCGAACCACTGGTGCTCTGAAGCTCGTTGTACGAGCGCCTCGGTCCGTACGGGCGAGGCGAAGCGCGGTGGTACAATCGAGCCCGCTCGCTGACAGGCCGCGCATACGCCGACGTAGCTCAGCTGGCAGAGCAGCCGATTCGTAATCGGCAGGTCCCCGGTTCAAATCCGGGCGTCGGCTCCATCACCGCGCACGACCGCCGACGGCAGCTTCATGTCCCGGCGGGCGCCATCGGTCAATAGAGCAGATGAGCGATCCGGTCGAACGGCGTGTACGACATCACGAAGACCCGCAAGACGGCGATGCGCTCCACGACGCCGACGATGAGCGCCCCGTCACGGCGCAGCGCCTGCAGCGACGCGTGATTCTGCGGCTCGCACACCCCGCAGACGACACGGCCGCCTCGCTGTCTGAAGTACGCGTCGCGTGTCGAGAACAGCAAGCGGTGGATCCGCTGTCCGCGGCACGCCGGCAGCACCTCGACGTAATGCGAGAAGATCACGTCGTCGGCCACCGGCATGCGGCGCCCGAGCGCGGAGAAGATGCCGCGCTCGGCGATCTCGTATCCGACGACCTCCAGGCGTCCGTCGGGCCGTCGGCGTCTGGCGACCGACAGCACGCAGCCGTTGAGCAGGCGCGTCTTCAGATCGGCCGCGGAGTCGCGGAAGGACGTTCCGATGTCCCTGGCGATCGCTTCGAACGCCGCCAGCGAGTCGACGACGAAGCATTCCGTCCGGTCCTGGCCGGCCGAATCGGCCGGCGGCGGGGCCTGCTCGAGGAACTTGAGGGTGATGTACTGGCGCTGGCGCGAGAACGCCAGGGTCGCCGCCGCGCGGGCGAGGTTGGCGAGGACCCCGCGTGCCCGAACCACCCTCGGGGTCATCTGCCCGTGCGCGTTCGCGTGCAACGACGTGCCCGCCGTCGGCGGCGAACCGGCTCCAGAGTCGTCGCGGTAGAACGCAAGGGATCGCACCGTCTGTCGTGGGGTGCAATCAGGACGCCAGACTCGAACCCTCGGCGACCGGAGGCGCGCCGGTCGTCGCTCGCGTAACCGGGCGCCAACGCTGCCATTCACCCGGCGAGCCGTGTAGCGATATCTCGGCTGGCTGCAGGGGATTGCCGTCTTTCGGGACCGGTGTGCTACCGCCGATTTCGAGAGCCTCCACCAGCCCGATCGCCGTTACGACGCTTTCTCGCGGCGACCGATCGGTGGCCTCGGCATTCGCGACGGCGACGTCCTGGCGAGCTACGGCTGGTACGGCACATCCCGCGTATCGGGGTCGGGCGCCCGCACCCTCGTCCTCGAGAACCGACGGATCCGCGGAGGGCGGCGCAACCAGCTCCACTTTCCGGAGTCGCCCCCAGACTTCGCGCTCGAACGCCGCTCTGATCGCTGAAGCCCGTCAGCCTGATCACATTCATGTCGCGGTAAATGTCTTCACACTGACGATGTAACTTTTCCATTCGCTCGCACCCTCCTCGTAAAGCGGCGTCAGCACGAACGAATTAGGCGCTCCTAAGTTCGGAACGCCGCTTGCCTTACACCGCGCGACTCGCAACCGGAGCGTCACGACCCGCTCTTCACCGTCGCAACGCGCGGGTGCTATTGGGCGCCGGGTGCTTTGAAGCTCGGCACGTGAACGTGTCAGCCGCCCCGGCCGCCGTGACCTCCGTAAAAGGAGGCGCGTTTGATTTCCGCTATTTGTACGACGCTGAAGCGTCTTGTGGCGGGCGGTTTGGCTGTCTCTCTGGTCGCTGCCCCACTACCGAACCCTCGACCCGCAGACGCCGCTGGTTATCTGACCGATACCGGCGTTCATGCGCCTCCGGCCAGCGGCCCCTACGCCTACTACCCATCGTACGGAGCATTCGGACCCGATCAGAGCAGCTTTCCGCGGGTGGGCGACAGCTATGTCGATCCCGTGTTCGGGAGCACGATCCGCCGACTGACCAACGAGCTCGGCCACCACTCGTTCAGCGAGATTTACTCCAAGAACGGCTTCTTCAACGCGAACGGGACGCTCGCTCACCATCGAACGCCTAGCGGCCACAACATCGTCAACACCCGCACGGGACAGGTGGTCCGAGCGGGCGTGGCGTTCAACTCGGACAGCTCCTTCGCGCCAGACGATCCGGACGCGTGGTACTACTTCGCCATCGGTGACACGACGCTGTACAAGTACTCGGTGTCCACCGGCAACCGCACGGTGGTGAAGACGTTCCCGGGCGCGCTCGGAAGACTTGGTGGCTCCACGGACTGGATCGATCGCACCGGACGCTACATGGCCCTCAGCATCGGCGGGGCCACGCGGGTGTACGACAGGGTGGCCGGCGTGCTCTACGCCGGCGCCATTCCGGGTAGCTATGGCGGCAGTGGCGGCTGGGTCAGCATCTCGCCGGATGCGAGTTATGTCATCACGAGCACGCCGCCGCGGTCGTCGCATTCGTGGAGGATCGATCACGCCAACCAGACCGTCAGCACGACGCCGGTCCTTTTCTGGACGCTCTGCGGCGGCCATGCCGACGTGGTCAGCGCCTCCAACGGCAAAACGTACTTCGTGAGCTTCGACTGCAACTCGACGGCGGGCGTCTACGCCGTGGACGTCACCCTCCCGCAGAGCCACTCGAACGTGTCCCAGCAGCTCAGCCAGAATCGCAAGCTGTTCCAGGCGTCGTGGTCGGACAGCGGCCATTTCTCACGCGTCTCCCGAGGAGCGCTGCGTGACTGGATGTTCATCACGGTGGAGAGCGGCGATGACGGCTTCACCTCGACGACCGCCAACTGGCGGCCGTTCAAGCAGGAGATCGTCATGGCCAACGTCCTGACCGGTGAGCTCCGGCGGCTCGCCCACCATCGGTCTCGCGGGTTGAGCGAGAGCTACTACTACCAGCCACGCGTGTCGGCGAGCTGGGACGGCAACGTCGTCCTCTGGACGTCGAACATGGGCTATAGCAGCGACGGGTACGCCGACCTCTATGCGATCGAGGTGGCTGGCGGCGATGTCACGCCTCCGCCGCCTCCGCCGCCTCCACCGCCTCCGGGATCGCTCACGGTAAATTTCGTCAATCCTGGTAGCGGCGCCACGGTGAGCGGTACGACGAACGTCTTGCTGTCGGCCTCGAACGGCACCGGCCTCACCTACTCGGTGACCGCGGCCGGAGCCACGGTCTACGCGGGGACCAACAACGGCTTCGCCTGGAACACGACGGCATCGCCGAACGGCTCGTGCACGCTGACGGCCAAGGTCACGGACTCCGCCGGTCGCGTCGCGACCGCCACGCGCATCGTGACGGTTACCAACGGCACTCCGACCGACGGCCTGCGCGTATCGATCACGACGCCGCGCACTGGGGCATGGACGGGCAACAGCATCCTGCTCGGCGCACAGGCCTCGAGCGGCGCCAAGCTGAGGTATATCCAACTCTGGGCCGGCGGCCGGACAGTGGCAACGCTGCCGTGCAGCGCGACGTCATGCACGGGGAGCTATCGCTGGATGACGGGCACGCTGCGCAATGGCGCCTACCTGGTGAACGCCGTCGCGTTCGACGACGCCGGCCGGCGGGCGACGTCGGCCGCCGTCACCATCTACAAGGGGGCAAAGACGCCCACGTACGCCTCCGGCGCGCCCACGGGCGGTACGCCAACCGGCGATCTCACCCAACCCACGTCGGCCATCACGAGCCCGCCGAGCGGCACGTGGACCGGTAACAGCCTGAAGGTCTCGATGAGGGCGACCGACAACGTCGCCGTGAAGTCGCTCACGCTCTACGCCAACGGAGTGCTCGCCCCCACGCTGGGGACACTGACCTGCTCCAGCGCGACGTGCCAGGGGACCGTCACCTGGTTGAGCGGCACGCTGCCAAAGGGCAAGCATACCCTGACCGCCGTCGCCACCGACGCCGCCGGCAACCGGACGACGTCGGCACCGATCACGATCAACAAGTAGTCGCACCAGGGACCCGGCGGAGACGCACGTCTCCGCCGGGTGCGTTTCGCCGCCGTCCGTCCTGCCCGGATCCTGTCGACGGGGCTCCGCCCGCATCGAGTCCCGCCCCGAGGGCTGGTACACGCCACGGATGGAATTCTGGTGCACAGTCGAGGCAGTGTCGTCCCATGGTGCGCGCCAACCTCGTGCGGCCGCGACCGGGACCCGTGGCCGGGGGTTTGCTTACGATATTCCCAGCGGTCCATGCCTAGCTGGCCCAACGACAAGCGCTTCGCCTTCACGGTCTTCGACGACCCCGACGCCCAGACGCTCGAGTCCGGACGCCCCGTCTACGATCTGCTGGCGGCCCTGGGCTTCCGGACCACGAAGGCGGTGTGGCCCATCCGCGGCGGCGGCACACCCACCGATCGCGGTCAGACGTGCGCCGAGAGCGACTACCGGAAGTGGGTCGAGGAGCTCCAGGCCCAGGGATTCGAGATCGCCTATCACAACGCGACCAATCATTCGTCGCCACGCGACCAGACCGCTCGCGCGCTCGAGAGCTTCAGGCACTACTTCGGCGCCTATCCGGCGTCGATGGCCAATCACATGGAGAACGAGGAGGGCCTCTACCACGGCGACGAGCGTGTGAGCGGCGTACGGAGGCTGCTCTACAACGCGCTCACGCGAGGACGCAACCGCGGGCGCTTCAAGGGCCACGTGCCCGAGCACCCGTACTTCTGGGGCGACCTCTGCCGCGCGCACATCACCTATGTCCGGAACTTCGTCTTCGACGACGTCAACACGCTGGCCGCCTGCCCGTATCTGCCGTATCACGATCCCCGCCGTCCGTGGGTGAACTACTGGTTCGCGTGCTCCGAGGGCAACCAGTATCCGGCCTTCGTGCGGATGCTGAGCGAGGCGAACCAGGATCGCCTGGAGGCGGAGGGTGGGCTCTGCATCATGTACACGCACTTCGGGCACGGCTATCTGGAGGGCGGACGTCTGCGGCCGCGCTTCGTCGCCCTCATGGAGCGCCTGGCCGCGAAGGACGGCTGGTTCGTGCCGGTCGCGACCGTGCTCGACTTTCTCCGCGCCCGGCGCGCGAGCCTCACGCTGACCGGCGCCCAGCGGCGCGAGCTGGAGTGGCGCTGGCTGCGCCACAAGCTCCGCGGCGGAACCAGCTGACGTGGCGCTCCGCATCGAGCGCGCCGCGCGCCCGTGGCAGCCCGCTCCGGCCCGACCGAGCCTCGCGCGGGACGCCGTCCACATCTGGCGCGGCTTCCTCGACCGACCGGCGTCGGAGGCGACGCGACTGCGTGACGCGCTCACCCCGGAGGAGCGTCAGCGGGCGGACTGTTATCACTTCACGCGAGATCGCGAGCACTTCATCGTCCGCCGCGGGCTCCTGCGCCTGCTGCTCGGTCGCTACCTGCACCACGATCCACGGGCGCTGCGGCTGATCGAGGGCCCCGCCGGCAAGCCGGAGGTCGCCGAGATTCCGTCGCCGGGTGCGGTGCGCTTCAACGTCTCGCGCTCCGACGGCCTCGTCGTGCTGGCCTTCGCGCTCGACCGCCACGTGGGCATCGACGTCGAGCGCGTCCGTCCTGACGTTGCGGCCGACGGCGTGGCCGAGACGTTCTTCGCGCCCGATGAGGCGGCCGCCCTTCGCGCGCTTCCCGCCTCCTTGCAGCCGGCGGTGTTCTTCGACGCCTGGACGCGCAAGGAAGCGTACGTCAAGGCCACCGGACAAGGCCTGACGCGAGGTCTCGAGAGCGTGCGCGCGGACGGGTCTCACGACGAGGCCGGTCGCTGGACGATTCGGACGCTGCACCCCGGGCCCGGATACGCGGCGGCGCTGGTCGTCGAAGGCGGCGGCTGGGAGCTGCAGCGCTACGACATCGACGGCATGCTCGGCTGATGCCGGGCGGCCGCCCCGCGGTCGTCATCCCCCGAGGTCTGCGCGGTCTCCAGGCTCTCGCGCAGGTAACGCGCGAGCTGACGCATCTGCGCTTCGTCGAGCAACGTATCGTGGCTGCCGGGAATCGTGTAGACGCGTGCGCCGCCGGCCGCCAGCTTCCCCCAGGCCAGACGCGGATCGTTCTCGGTCGGCGCCTGACTCTGCTCGGAGACGAACAGCGTCACCGTCCCGGCGTACGGCTGCGGCAGGTAGCTGCGGCCGGCTCGATAGTGAACGAGTGACAGGTCTCGCGGTTGGAGCCTGTCCGGCACCGCGACGCCCACGCGCGCGAAGGCCCTCTCCACCAGCCGGCACAGCGCCATCGTGAACGTCATCCGCGCATTGCCGAGCCGCGTGCCGAGGTAGCGTCGCCGCGCGGCGCCGTCCAGCCGGCGCATTGCGTCCAGGTGAAAGCGCGCCTTCCGCACCGAGCGGCGAAGGATGTCGGGCCTCGGCGTCGAGGCGGTCGAGGACGGCGGGAATCGCCGCACCCAGGAGTCGATCATCGCCACCAGCGCGACCGGCTGGCCCTGCATGTGCAGCTGCCGCGCCATTTCGTACGCGACCTGGCCGCCGAAGCAGAAGCCGCCGAGGAAGTAGGGGCCCTCTGGCTGGTGCCGGCGGATCTCGCCGACGTAGTGGGCCGCCATCTCCTCGATGCGGCGGTGCGGCGGCTCGGCGCCGTAGAGGGCGCGCGCCTGCACGCCGTAGAAGGGCTGATCGCGACCGACCAGCTGCGCCAGCGTGCGCGCATGGAGGACGTCGCCGCCCGGGCCGTGCACGTAAAAGAACGGTGGCCGCGGCCCCCCGGACTGGAGGAGCACGAGGCAGGAACGGCCGACGTCCTGACCCTCGACGAGTCGCGCGAGCTGTTCGACGGTCGGCGCCTGCAGAAGGGCGGCGGGTGGCAGGCTCTTGCCGAACGCTTTGCGGATCCGCGCGAACACCTGGCTGGCGCGGAGCGAGTCGCCCCCGAGGGCGAAGAAGTTGTCGCGGACGCCCACGCGCTCGACGCCGAGCACGGCCGCCCAGACCCGCGTCAGCTGCGTCTCCGCCGGCGAGCGGGGCGCGACGTATTCGTCCCGGAGCTGCGCGGCGAGCTGGGAGGCCATCGTCGTTCGCTGCACCTTGCCGGTCGGCCCCTTCGGAATCTCGGCCAGGCACACCACGCGGCTCGGCGCCTTGTAGTCGGCCAGTCGCTCGAGCACGAATCTCTGCAGCTCGCTCTCCGAGCCGGTCGACCCCGGGCGCAGGACCACGGCGGCTGCCACCGTTTCGCCGAGCGTGGCATGCGGCATCGGGAAGACCGCGGCCTGGGCCACCGCCGGATGCTCGAGCAGGACGGACTCGACCTCCAGCGGCGCGATCTTCTCGCCGCCGCGGTTGATCAGCTCCTTGATGCGGCTCGTGATGAACAGGTAGCCGTCCGCGTCGAGGTGTCCCTGATCACCCGTCCGGAACCAGCCGTCCGTGAAGGCGGCGGCATTGGCGGCCGCATTGTCGCGATAACCCGACGTGATGCTGGGCCCGCGCACGACGATCTCGCCGACGGCGCCGGCCGGTAGCAGCTGCCCGTCGGCGTCCATGATCGCGACCTCCGGTCCAGCGGCACGCCCCACGGACCCGACCTTGCGCCGGCCCGGAGGCACGGGATTGCTGGCGAGCTGGTGCGCGCCCTCCGTCATCCCGTACGCCTCGATCACCGGCGCCTGGAAGGTTCGCTCCAGCTCCGACAGGACACGCGCGGGCAGGGCGGCCGACGACGACCGGATGAAGCGGAGCGGATTGCGCGCGATGACGTCGCGATGCGCGGCGGCCTGCGCGAGGATGGCCTGGTGCATGGTGGGCACCGCCGTGTACCACGTCGGGCGAAGCTCCGCGAGCCAGTCGAAGAAGTGTTCGGCGTTGAATGCCGGCGGACACGCGAGACTGCCACCCGCCGTGAGCGATGCCAGCGTCGCGCCGATCAGGCCATGAATGTGGAAGAGCGGCATGATGGTCAGGCAGCGATCCGGCGGCGTCAGCCCCAGCGTCGTGGCGATGTTGTGGCCCGACGCGCGGATGTTGGCGTGCGTCAGCGGCACGAGCTTTGGCCGCGCCGTCGTGCCCGACGTATGCAGCATGAGCGCTACGTCGTCGGGGGCGGCCACGTCGTCGCCGGCCGCGGCCGGACTGGCGTCAGTCCTGCCGTCGAGCGTGAAGATGCCCGCGCCCGCCTCGACGACCGGCGTCAGCTCGACGACGGGGATCCCGCGCTGTTCGGCGACCTGCCGTGCCGGCGAATCCAGCGCCGCGTGGACGATGAGCGCGCGGGCGCGCAGGTCGCCGAGATAGAAATCGAACTCCGAGGGGCGGTACGTCGGGTTGAGCGGGGCGGCGATGGCGCCGGCGGCGACGCCGAGGAAGGCCACGGCCAGCTCCGGGCCCTGTGGCATCACCACGGCGACGGCATCCGTGCGTGCCACGCCGAGCGCGCGCAGCCGTCGCACGGTGAGGGCGGCGTGCGCCGACAGCTCGCGGTAGGTGAGGGCCCGCCGATGCGGCGCCACGATCGCGGGCGCGTCGGGGTCTCGATGCGCATGGCCGGCAAGCAACGCCTGTAGCGACGTGATCATGAGCGCCTCTTCTCGACGCCCCCGGACCGCGGCATCATGCCGCCCGGCGCTCCGCCCGTTTCACGGCGTGCCTCCACTGCACGGAGTGCCGTCCGGTCAGCGAGCGCGCGATCGCGGCCAGCGTCGTGAGATTGAGCAGGCAGAAGGCGTACGGAATCGCGAGGAGACGTGCGAGCCGGCCTCCACGGCGTTGCAGGAGCGCTCCGCCCGCCGCCGCTGCGTAGAAGATGCCCTGTAGCGCCAGGGCGAGCAGGTAGAGCGGCTGGTGCGGCGCCAGGATGGCGCTCGTGGCCAGCGCGGTCAGCATGAACGCCGGCGCCACCAGGCGCAGGACCTTGTGCGACACGGCCTGGACCCACAGCCGGTGCACCGGGAGCAGGAGCCAGCGCTCCCGCGTGAACAGCTGCACGTTGCCCCCGATCGTCCGCACCTTGCGTAGATACTCCTGGCGGGCGGTGGCGGCCGTGTGGTCGGACGCGCGCGCGCGGGCGTCGAACACGACGCGGTAGCCGCGGCGGGCGATCCGCATGGGGACGAGCACGTCGTCGAGCAGCGTGTCGGGCGCGATGGGCTCGAAGAGCTCACGGCGGATCGCGTAGATGGCGCCGGTCGCCCCGACCGTCGAGTCCAGCGCGCTTTCCGCCCGCCGGATCAGCTTCTCGTATCGCCAGTAGGCGCCGACGCCCTCGCCGACGGCCACGCCGGCCTCGTTCCGCAGGCACAGCTCGCCGCTCGCCGCGCCGACGGCGGGGTCGGCGAAGTTCTCCACCAGCCGCCGCACGGCGTCGACGTCATAGCGCTGGCGCGCGTCGGCCAGCACCACGATGTCGCCGCGGCAGCGCGGAATCGTGTCGTTCAGCACCGAGGGTTTTCCGCGCCACCGCGCATAGCTCATCACGCGGACGGCGGGGCCGGGATGCGGCGCTCGCCGATAGCGCTCGGCGATCGCCGCCGTGTCGTCGGTCGAGCCATCGGAGGCGACCACCACTTCCAGCCGCTCGGACGGGTAGTCGAGCGAAAGACAGTTCTCGATGCGACCGGCGATCACAAGTGCCTCGTTGTGAGCGACGATCAGCACGCTCACCGACGGCTCGATCGGCGCTCGCGCCACCGGTCGCGGCCGGACGCGGGCCAGCAGCCACACCGCGGCGGGATACCCCGCGAACGTGTAGGCGAGCGCGCCGACGGCGGTCCAGAAGAGCACTTCCGTCATCGTTCGCTCGCCGCTGCCGTGCGCATCAGGGTCGCCAGCGTCTCCGCGTCCGTCCCCGGGTCGCGCCCTCCCGCCTTGCCCCGGAAGCGGCTTCCGGGGCGCAGGCGCCAGTCGCGCCGCTCGGGATCGGCGAAGCCGACGTCCTTGACGCCGCCGACCAGCGCGTTGCCGGACGGATAGGGCGCGCGGCCGCCGATGAACACGTTGCCCTCGATGCGCGCGTCGGGGAAGAGCGCTCGAAGGGTCGGCAGGCCGGGGCCAAGGCCGACGCCCTTGATGCCGGACTGACCGTGCGCGACGACGTTGTTCCGGAACACGAAGTTGGTATGCGGCGGGCCGTCGGCGCTGATCACCGCGGTGGTGGGGAATCCGGTGTTGTGCTCGATGACGACGTGGTCGGTGCCGGTCAGGATGGTGAAGAGGCGGCCGTGCCCGCCCCACGCCTGGCCGTCGATGTCCTCGAAGAGGTTGTTGCGGATCAGCAGGCGCCGCGTCTGCCGGCTCGGCTGGCTGTCGTCGTGGCCCGAGATCTTCATCGCCGAGCCGGCGCCGCGCACCACGTTGTCGATGAAGGTCACGTCCTCGACGCCCGACCACGGCGCCTTGCCGTCCTGATTGCGCGGCGAGATGAGGATCGCCGCGCCGGCCTGGGCCTGGGCCCACGTGTGCTCGAAGAGATTGCCCGAGACCCGGACGCGGCGCGCGTTCTTCAGCTCGAACAGGTTCTTCACCATCCACTTCTCCTTCCGCCACGCCAGCGGCTTGGAGAAGTGGTTGCCGATGATCTCGATGTCGCTCGGCACCAGGTCCCGGATCACGGGGTCGGCGCCGCCGAACATCAAGTTCACTCCGCTCGCCTCGAGGTAGTTGTTGGCGATCTTGAAGGGGCCCGGGCCGTTCCACCCGGAGATGGCGTGCGTCTCCTGCCCCTGCCGCTTCCAGTCGGAGAAGTACGAATCGATCACGGCGAGGAAGCGGCCGTTCATCGCCAGCCCGCGCTTGCCTCCGCTGGCGGGATCACCACGCAGCCAGCAGCGGTCGAGGACGAGATGATGCGGCAGCTGGGCGTCGCTCGCCTCGTCGCCGATGCCGAACCGCACGAGGCCGGTGTTGTACGCGCCCGGCGTCACCGCGAACTCGATGCCCACGAAACGGAAGTGGTGCGCGCCCGGCGCCGTGCGCACGGCCGCCTTCGCGCCGTCGCCGCCGACGATGCGCGCCATCTTCGACGCATCCGCGGGGCTCACCCGCCGGCCGGGCCGGAGCTCGTCGGCGCCGGCCGAGCGGATCTCGACCCAGCCGTCACCGGCGAGCCGCGGCAGCGTCAGCGGACCGTTGAACGTCGCGCCGGCGGGCAGCACGATCGTGTCGCCGCCGCGCGCTTCGTTGATGACCGCCTGCAGATCGCCGCCGGCGGCCACGGCCACGATGCGGCCCGTCTGCGCGGGCGCGCGCGTGTCGACGTGATCGTGCGGCGGCTCGGGCCCGACCGGGCCGGCGAGCGCCGGCGCTCCGGCGCCTGTCACGAGCGCGATCCCGAAGCCGAGGATCGCGGTCCGGAGCGTCACGGCCGCACCCACGCGTCGTCGATGAGCTCGGAGATCTGCTCGACGCGCGCCTCCCAGCTCTCGTGCGCCATCGCGGCGAGGCGGGACCGCGCCGCCGTCTCGCCGCGATCGGCCAGGGCCGCCTCGATGGCCGCCACGAACTCGTCGACGCCCGTCGCCAGCCGCGCGAGACCCGCGTACTTTCGCACTTCCGGCAGGTCCGAGGAGACGACGGGCAGGCCGGCCGCCAGGTACTCGCGGAGCTTGAGCGGATTGGCCCGCACGGTCAACGCATCGACACGGAACGGGATGAGGCCGACGTCGAAGGCGCGGCAGTACGCCGGCAGCATGGCGTACGGCTTCTGGCCGAGCAGCCGAACGTTCGGCAGCGCGCGCAGCGGCGCCGTGTCGACGGTCGCCTTGCCGATCATCACGACCGTCCAGCTCGGCCGGCGGCGCGCGATCTCCGCGAGCAGCTCGAGGTCGATCCACTCGGCGATCAGGCCGAAGAAGCCGACGACGGGCCGGGGAAGGTCGCCGGCGTCGGCGGGCGGCGCCAGGGTCGCGTCGAGGGCCTGCGCGAAGTGAGCGACGTCGACACCGTGGGACACGAAGTGCGTCCGCGGGTTCAGGGAGCGGCGCTCGGCGGCGAGCGTCTCGGACGAGGCCAGCACGAGGTCGGCGCGGCGTACGAGCGCCTGCTCCATCCGGCGCAGCGCATCGCGCGGAACACCCGCGAAGGCGGAGTACTCGTCGACGCAGTGATAGATCACGCGCGACTCACCGAGGCGGCCCACGAGGCCGACGGTGTTCGGCAAGAACGTCCAGAGGATCGGACGTGTCAGGCCGGCGCGGCGCGCGAAGTGCCGGATGGAGCCGGCGACGAGCGTCGCGTTCAGCCGGTCCATGCCGGGAACGCCGGGCAGCGGCACCGCCAGCGGACTCACCACGTGCAGATTCGCGTTCACGCGCACGAGGCCGCGCGTGAGCTGCCCGAGCTTGGCCAGGAGCCGCCGCGCATCGCGCCCCGACACGGCGGGGCGGCGCATCCCGATGGAGTTGACCCACAGGATGCGGTTCTTCTCCGACAGAATGCGCATGATGTGCGTCTTGCTGGTGGGGTCTCCCACCCAGTCGTGCGCGAAGCAGACGATCGACTCGTTTCGAATCATTTCAGAAGTCTCCGTGCGGCGCCGGCGACGGGCGCGGGGGCGCGTAGTCCGCGGCGGGCCAGCCACCCGTGCAGTCGCTTGGCCCGCCGCCGAACGTCAACGGCCGCGGTGGCGGCCATCCGGCGCAGCGTCAGCGGCGGCTCACGGAGCGGATCGCCGGCGGCGAAGGTCCACGCGCGACCCACGACGCGATGGGCGCGCGCTTCGAGCCCGCGCAGGATCTCGGCGGCCGTCCGCGCCGAGCACGTCACCTCGAGCGTCAGGCCGGGGTCGGCCTCGAGCCGGTGAAGGTCGGCGCCGGCCATCGGCACCAGCCGCGAGCCACCGCGGTGCAGTGCCGCCAGGCGGCGGACGGCCTCGATGCTCGGATACCAGGAACCGTCCGCCTTGGCGTTCCACACTTCCCAGCCGCCCAGCGCCCCGAGATCGGCGGCCGACACGTGCGCGACCGCCTCACGATAGAGGGGATGCGCGAACACAGGGAATCCTCCGCCGGCGCGAATGCCGGTGACGATGTCGCCGACCCGCCGATCGCGGACGAGGCGGCGCACGCCGTAGCCGAGGATGTGGACGAAATCCGGGGTCGCCTCGCACTCGATGCCGGGTACGACGAGCACGTCGGTAGCCCGGGTCATGGCGTCGCAGTGCGCGACGAAGGCGGCCATCGTCGCCTCGGTGAGCGTCCGGTTGTGCTCGCTCATGAGAACGAAGTCGAGCTGCCGGGCGCGGGCACGCGCGACGATCTCCTCGAGGTCGTGGCAGCCGTCGTAGGACCAGCGCGAGTGAACGTGGGCGAGGCCGCGGAGCATCATGCCGCGCGTCGTCCTCCCCACGCCCGCGACAGCACGCGCAGCCACTCCTGGCGGCCGGGCTCGGGGTCGTCCGGGACCCAGTTGAACGACTTCTTCCACGGATGGAGGATCGTGGCCGCCTGGCCGAGCGTCGCGAGCCGGCGGCCGCGGCCGTGCACCATCACCCGCACGAAGTGCTTCATCTCCGCGACGGCGTCGCGAGCGACGATGCCCTCGGGGTACGCGGCCGGCGGCTCCGGCGTCTCGTCGATGGCGAGCTGGTAGAGGTAATAGGGGAAGTCGACGCCGCAGGCCAGGGCCAGGGGCAAGGAGCCCCAGAAGCGGCCGTTGATCTCGAGCAGCCAGAAGGCGCCGCTCTCCTCGTCCCACTTGAACTCCACCATCGCCACGCCGTGCCACTGGAGCGCCTCCAGCATGCGGCGGGCGCTGTCGGTGAGGCGCGCGTCGCACGGCGCGCTGACGGCCGCCGTCGAGCGACCGCCGCGCAGGTCGATCTCGCGCAGCCGGCGATGGCAGAACCACAGGAGCGGCTCGCCGCGCCGCCACAGGGTGTTGATGCCGACCCCGCGGCCGCGCACCAGGCTCTGGATGATCGGCCGCGGCATTGCCGCGTCGACCGCGCACCAGCCTCGCAGCAGCTGGCGCGGCGACTTGACCACGGCGTAGTCCGCCTTCACCAGCCGTCCGGCCGCGAGCAGGTTCGTCTGACGCGGCTTCACGATGACGGGGTACGGCAGCGAGCCGGCGAGCGCGGCCGTCTCGTCGGGGTTATCGGGACACCAGGTCGCCGGAATCGGCACGCCGAGACGCGCGGCGAGCGCCGTGGTGCGCTCCTTGTCGAGCACGGTCGGAATCGCGTCGCCATCGGGCATCGGGATGCGCACCCACGACGGCAGGCTCGCTCGCGCGGCGGCGATGAGCTGGATCGTGCGCTCGGTGGTCGCGAACACGATGGGGTACTTTCCGGTCTCCAGGAGCCGGCGGAGCGCGTCGATGAAGCGGTCCGCGTGGTCCGTCGGCGACGGCAGCGTGAACGACTCCGTCGCCCAGCGCGAGTACGCGGCCAGATTGAACTCGTTGGGGAAGGCGCAGACGCCCACGGGGACGCCGCGGCGACCGAGCGAGCGCACGACGGCCAGGCTCGCGTTCGCGGGCGCGTCGGTCACGAGGACGGGATACGGCCCGTTCACACCAGCTCCGCTAACGCGACCCCACCGGCAGCTCCGAGGCAGCGTCGGCGGCCGCGGCGGACGGCGCTCCCAGGCTCCTGGCGCCCGTGCCGAAGAGCCGCAGGTAGAGTGGATGCACGCGGTCCCACATCGGCGCCAGCACGTGCTCCTGGAAGCGATACTTCAGCGGCGACACGATGACCTCGCCGCTGCGGACGGACTGGACGGTCCCGCCCCAGCCTTTCTTGTACTCGTAGACCGAATAGTGTGGATGATTGCGATCCTCCGTAGGCGTCACCGCGCCCATCTCGAACTCCGAGCAGCCACGATCACGCGCGAAGCGGATGGCGTGCCAGAACAGGGCGGACGGGCCTTGCTTCGGCGTCAGCTCCCGGTCGCGCGTCGAGCAGCCGTGGACGTAGACGAACCGGTCACGGCTCGCGACGAACAGCCCGCCGGCCACGGGGACCCCGTCGGCGCGCGCGATGAAGAGCGCCGCCTGCCGGTGCGGCACCATCTCGTCGAGGATCGCCTCGAAGTACGCGCGCGGATAGACGGCCGCGAGGTCGAGGCCGCGCATGCGCTGTGCGGTCTGCTCGGAGAGCGAGAGATAGTCCTGCAGATCGGCGGGGCTGCGGACCTGCTCGACGCTCACCTTGGCCGCCACCCGGATGTGCCGGCGGACCTTGCCCTTGATCCTGGCGAGCAGCTCCTCGTCCGCGAACCGGACGTCGTTGACGATGACGTGATGGATCGTCCGCCGGAATGCCGCCCAGTCGTCGGGCAGCGCTCCGCTGACGCCCCAGATCGAGTCCCCGAACCGCACGTGCGAGACCCCGCGCACGCGGAGCGCCTCCGTCAGCGCCGGCAGGAACGCCGCCTTCCGCGCGTGCGCATAGACCTTCGCCCGTGCCGTCCACGCGCCGAGCACCGGCACCGGCACCCGGCGCACGAGCACCAGCGCGATGCCGGTGTCGGCCTCGGCGAAGAGCGGACGATGACCCAGGGCGGCCGCCGCGTGGGCGTAGCCGATGGACTGCAGCGGAAAGGCGATGCGCTGGTCCCAGCCGGCCGGCGCCGTCGTCGTGAGCTTCATGCCGCGCTCGCCGCCGCCCGGCCGCCGAGCCGCCACAACAGGGGATGCAGGCGCTGCCACAGCGGGGCCACCAGGCGGTCTTGCAGCGCGACCACGCGCGGCGCGAGGAGAATCTCGGCGTTGTAGAACGTGACCAGGGTGCCGCCCCACTTTTTCTTGAACTCCCAGACGCCATGGCGCGGATCGCCGGGATCGGCGGTGGGCGTGCAGCCGCCGAAGTCGAAGCGCGTGAGGCCGAGCGTCTTCGCGGCGCGGATGGCGGCCCAGAAGCAGGCGGCCGGCGCCTGCCGGTGCGTCTGCGCGCGATCGCGCGTGGACGCGCCCTGGTAGTAGAGCATCGTGTCGCCGTGGATGAGGAACAGGTTGCCGGCGATCAGCTCGCCTCGATGGCGCGCCATGAAGAGGCGCGCGTGACCGGCAGGCACCATCCGGCGCCAGATGTCGACGAAGAAGGCGAGCGGCAGCTCGGTGAAGCGTGACCGCGTGCGGATGCGGTCCGCCGTATCGGCCGAGAGCGCATGATAGGCCTCGACGTCGGCGAGCGACCGCGCCTCCGTCACCTCCACGCCCTCGCGCTCGGCCTTGCGGATCTTTCGCTCGGCACCGTCCATGCCGGCCAGGAGCGCGCGCTCGTCTCGGGTGATGTCGAGCACGGGCGTGTGGCGCGGGATCACCGTCACGCGGCGGCCCAGCCGGCCCAGGGCAGCGCGTTCCGGCATGCCGCTCATCGTGTTGCCGACGCGGACGAACGGGATGCGGCGGCGTGCCAGGGCGGCGATCACGTCGCCGAGAAAGGCGCTGTCGGCGCCGGCGGGATAGACGTAGGCACGGCCGAAGAGCCCGAGCGCCGGCAGCGGATCGCGGATCTGCACGAGGGCGGCCGCGCGGCCGCGCGTGGCGTAGTACGGCCGGTAGCCGAGGTGACGCGCCGCCTCCGCGAACTCGGCCAGCTGCAGCGGGTCTCGCGTGATCGCGCGCCAGTCGGCCGGCGGCGCCGGCGCCAGCGTGAGCGCCATGCTCGTCACCGGCGCCCCAGCGCCAGCAGAAGCCAGCCGAGCTCGTAGGGCCGGCATTCGAGGTCCCGCTCGAGCCGCCCGCGCGTATTGACCATCCGCGCCAGCCGATCGCGCGCCCGGTCGAATCGGGCGAGGCTCAGGAGCTTGAAGAGGTGGATGAGCCGGCCGTGCGCGATGCGGCGCCGGATGGAGCGCCAGATCACGCCACGGTCGTGATCCACCATCGAGTCGCCCAGCTCGTTGGCGCCGAAGATCCATGCCACGCTGCGCTCGAGGGCGTCGTCGAAGCGACGATCGGTCGCCCCCGTGACAGCTCGCAGGGCCATGGGGCCCATGCCGTGCTGATGGACGGAGTAGACGGGATAGCGATCGACGACGGCGCCCGTGTGGACGTCGTAGTGCCACGCCCACTGTCCGAGCGGACCCTGCGCGGCCAGGATCTGATCCGTGCAGCGATTGGCCATGGCCAGCGCCGCCGCATCGCGAAAGGCGCGGTGGTAATCGACGGCGGCGTGGATGCCGTACACCTGGTTATCGAAGAATCCGAGCTGCCGGCGGAGCCGCCGGCGTACGGCGCCGTGTGCGCGCCCTCCGTAACAGAACAAGCCCGTCTGCGGGTGATAGTTCGCCTGCAGCGCGCCGTGGGCGGCCTGCGCGCGGCGGGCGACGTCGACGCGAGCCGGCGCCAGCTCGGCCATCCGGGCGAGGCCGCTGACGAGCCAGCCGAGCTCCGTCGACATCAGGCCCCCCAGCGCGTCGGGATCGGTCGGGATACGACCCAGCACGTCGTCATGCGCCGGCGTCACGCGCTCGTGGTAGTCGGACAGGCACCACAGCAGGAGTCCGAGCTCGCCGGGATTCGTGATCTCCCGGTGGCGTTCCGCCGTCGCCTGCACCAGGCCTGCGAGGTCGAGATCCGACCGGTAGCCGGCCCGGTCGGCGGCGGTCAGTCCAATCAACGTGATACAGGTGTAGCGCAGCGACCGGCCGGCGGGCCCGGAGGGCCGGACCGTGAACACGAAGACGTTCGTGCGCCGATCCAGCATCCTGGGCAGCGCCGCCAGGGCCGTCTCCACGAGGGCTGCGCTTCGCTTGAGCGTCTCACCAGCCGCCATCACTCCTCCGGGCTTCTCCTTCAGGGAAGAAAAATGCGACGCCACCAGGCCAGCACGATCAGGGCGAGGAGGGGTTCCGTGAGGTCCTCGTCACGTCGTCGATGACGGTGCACGAGCCGGGCCACATCACGGCCGTCGAGGAGCCCATCGAGGCTCCGCTCGTGGACGAGCAGGCGCTCCGCCTCGACCCCGACCTGGGCCGAGAACTCCGCGCCGCCGCCGACGGTGAAGCCGACCTTGTCGCGCGCCAGGATGGCGGGCGGGATCCGATCGGCGAACGCCCGGCGCAGCAGGACCTTGCCCACGCGCCCATCGATCTTCAGCGACGCCGGCACGCGCCACGCCCACTCGACCACCTTGTGGTCGAGGAACGGCACCCGCAGCTCGAGCGATGCGGCCATCGTCATCTTGTCGGCCTTGACCAGCAGGTCGTCGGGCAGCCAGACCTTCAGGTCGTAGTAGAGCATTCGCTGGAGCGCCGACACCCCGCGCGTCCGCTCGTAGTGCTCCGCCGCCGAGTCCACGGCCGGCGCGCGGCGGCCGAGCAGCCGCTCGCGCTCCCGCCGCGTGAAGACCGACGAGACGCCGCGGTAACGGTCGGCGATCGACTGGCCGATCCATTCCGCGGCGCGGGCGCCGCGATGACTGCGCGCCAGCCTGGCCAGAGGCCCCGGGGACGGCAGCCACCCGAGCGGGCGGGCGCGCAGCATGCGGCGGTAGATGCTGTAACCGGCGAGGTTCTCGTCGGCGCCTTCGCCCGAGAGCACGACGGTGACGTGCTGCCGCGTGAAGCGCGAGAGCTGGAGCAGCGACACTGCCGGCGCCTCCGCCACGGGCTCCTCCATCGCCCTGACCGCCTCCGGGAGGAGCGTCCAGAAGTCGTCGAGCGAGATCTCCACTTCGCGATGGAGGGTCTTGAATTGCTCGGCGGCGATGCGCGCATACGGCCGCTCGTTGACCCCGGCGCGGGCGTCGTAGCCGACGCAGAACGTCCGCACCGGCTCGGTGACCATGCCGGCCATCAACCCCGTCACCGTCGTCGAGTCGAGCCCGCCCGAGAGGAACACGCCCAGCGGCACGTCGCTCACCAGCTCGCGCCGCACGCTGTCGGTGACGAGGTCGCGGAAGGTGTCGACACACTCCGCCTCGGACCACGTCTCGCCGTCGAGCGGCAGATCCCAGTAGCGCCGGATCTCGACACCGGCCTCGCTGGCCACGGCGAGGTGTCCGGGCGGCAGCTTCCAGATCCCCTTGAAGGCCGTGCGCGGTCCCGGGACGTAGCGCTGGCCCAGGTAGTCCCACAGACTCTCGGAATCGAGCTCGGCGCGCACGCCGGGCCACGCCAGCAGCGCGCGGATCTCGGACGCGAAGAGGAACAGGTCGTCGGCGGTGCGCGTGTAGTAGAGCGGCTTGATTCCGAGCGGGTCACGCGCCAGCAGGAGGCGCCGGCGGCGGCCATCCCAGAGCCCGAACGCGAACATGCCGCGGAGGCGCTCCACGGCGGCGTCGCCGTACACCTCGTACGCGCGCAGCACGACCTCGGTGTCGCCCTTCGTCTGGAACGTGGCGCCGCGCGCCTCGAGCTCCGCGCGCAGCTCCTGGAAGTTGTAGACCTCGCCGTTGTAGGTCAGCCACAGCGCCTCGTCGGGCGTCGACATCGGCTGCCGGCTGCCCGCCACGTCGATGATCGACAGTCGCCGATGGCCGAGCGCCACGCCGGCGGCGATGAAGACGCCCTCGTCGTCGGGGCCGCGGTGTGCGATCGCGTCGCGCATCCGCACCACCGCCGCCTCCGTGATGCCGGGCGAGTCGGGCCCGGGCGGTCTGAGGCTCATCACGCCGCAAATCCCACACATCCGTCACGCCCTTTCCAGCAGGGGCTCTTCGTCCTTGATCACGTAGTCCACGGGAGTCTCCGTCTCGATCAGGGTCTCGCCGTTCCAAATCAGGGAGCGCGCCTGCACGGCCAGGAACTGTCGCAGCCCGCCCGCGGCGTCGAGCCGCGCGTGGAGCAGCTCGCCCACGAAGGTGGCGCCGTGCGCGCTCAGGGCCTGTCGCGCGCCGGGCCCGCACAGCAGCAGATCCGTCGTCTCACCCGCCCGGACGGTCAGCGCCATGCCGTCGGCCAGCCGCTGGCTCTGCACGACCGGCCGCGCGTGCGGCGCGCGCATGCACGGGGCGAGCACGTGCACGCGCACGGCCGGAGGGCGGAGCCCGTCCGTGATCAGCAGCGTCGCCGCCGGCCGGCGCTGACCGTAGTCGTCCGAATGCCAGCCCTCGAGCGGCTCCATCTCGCCGACGGCCACGCGCGTGTCCGGAGTCTCGAAGCCGACCGGCACCAGCAGCAGCCCTGCCGCACCG
Organism: Candidatus Methylomirabilota bacterium; assembly: GCA_036556545.1. Classification (GTDB taxonomy): domain Bacteria; phylum Methylomirabilota; class Methylomirabilia; order Rokubacteriales; family CSP1-6; genus AR12. The sequence goes on along the minus strand of DATBJF010000010.1, from coordinate 40,447 downwards.
TCCGGCGGCGCCGCGAACAGCGTCGTGCCCGCCTGGTCCACCTGTAGATCCGGCGCGAGCTGGAATCGGAACTCGGCCGTGTGCGTGCCGCTGCCGGTGAACGCGTCGATGCAGAGCCAGTACTCGCCGGCCACGGACAGCAGCGTGCGACGATGGCCGACCGGCGCCGGCAGCCGCCGGAAGCCGTCGTGCTCGGCCGTGACCACGCCGTAGTCGGGAACCGCGACGTGCCGCACGATCTGCGACCGGTACCGCGTGTCCCACTGGAAATTGCCGCGAGCCGGCGTCGCCTGCTCGACGCCGTCGATCACGACCGTGCTGTGCGCGCGCGTGCCGCGGAAATAGCGGCGCCACGCGGGCGCGGCATTGTAGACGTAGGTGCCGCGGTCGACCACGAGGGGCCGCCCGTGGGCGTAGAGTCCGAGCCCGAGGCAGCCTGCGTGGCCGTGACCGCCCGACAGCATTCCCATGTCGCCGGCGTCGAGCAGCGCCCAGCGCTCGTCGCCGTCGACGCGGCGCCGCTCCACGACCAGGCGCGCATCCGCGAACTGCCGGCCGCCGCGCGGCGCCGCCGCGGGCCCGAGCGCGGCGAGTCGGGCGAGCCCGTCGGGCCAGAGCCACGCGGCCTCCTCGCCGGTCGACGGCAGGCCCGCTCGCAGCTCGGTGCGGCCGGTGAGGATCGCCCCGCTGGTGAGCAGCTCGTCCACGCGCTGAAGATTCGGCGCCCCGAGGCGCAGGGTCCGGCCGCCGTCCGCGTCGCCGAAGTTCGGCAGCGAGCCGTCGGGCCGCACCAGCCACGCCAGCGCCTCGAGCATCTGCTCGAGGCGTGTCCGCACGGCCGGCGCCAGCGCGACGCCGTTGCGCTCGCCCACGACGGTCGCGATGAGATAGAACTCGACCGCGTAGGCGTGGTAGTACGACGACGCCTCGCGATAGAAGCCATCGTCGCGGACCTGCGTCTCGATCTCCCGCTCCAGGATTGCGCGGCCCTGCTCCCGCCAGGCGGCGGCGGCGTGCAGCTCGCGCAGCACGGTGCCGACGACGAAGAGCGTGAGCGCCTCGATCAGCAGGTGGGTGTTCGGGCTCGAGTAGATCGACAGGTGCCCCGCGATGTGGCGCGTCTGGGCCACCAGCGACCGGAGCACGCGGAGGCAGAGATCCGGCGTGAAGGCCGGCGCGTCGAGCACCAGTGGCAGCGACCACAGCCAGGCGAGCACGCGGAAGGCCGGCTCCGTCGACTCCACCCAGTGCACGCCGACGCCCGTCGGGTTCTGCTCGATCCATCCCGCGAGCTGACGCGCGAGCTCGTCGGCATAGGCGCGACGCCCGGTCAGCGCCGCCGCGGCGGCGAGCGTCTGCAGGTGCTGGTGGCGATTCGGCTCCCACACCACCTTGACGTCCAGGCCACGCGCCTCGCCGCTCAGCGTGCGCGGCCATCGGCACCGCGGCCAGTGGCCGCCGGTGAGGGCGTCGCGGTGCCAGTCGATCGGGTTGCCGAGATCGAGCGGACCGAAGCCGAGGACACGGACGCGGCCGACCAGGATGTCGTCGGCCTCGGCGACGAGCCGCTCCGCGGCGCCGACGGCCGTGAGGCTCGTCGCCAGGCGTGCCGCCGACCAGTCGTCGCCGTAGATCCGCGTCGCCAGGCGCCGCGCCAGCGCGGCCGGCAGCCCGGCGCGCAGCGCGGGGTCGGCGGCGACCTGTGCCACCCACGGATCGTCGCGGTCGGCCGCGGCGGCGAACCAGGGCAGGTGGCTCAGCTGCCGCCGCGTGGCGACCACCAGGCGGTGCTGGACCTCACGCGGGGACATTCGCGCGAGCCGCGTGAGCCGTCGTCGCCAGACGGCGCTAGCCAACGCGCACGCTCCCCGGGGCGGCAACGGTGCGTGGGGCGCGGGGCGGAAGGTGAAGCGGCAGCCCGTCGTAGACGGCCAGCAGCGCCGGCAGCGAGGTGGTCTCCAGGCGCGCGGCCGGCGCGGCGAGCGCGGCGTCGATCCGCGCCGCGAGCGCGTCGGCATCCCCCACGGGAAATCGCCACACACCGTCCGGCCGGAAGTCCGTGTCGCTGGCCACGGCGCGCACGCCGAGGGAGAGCGCTTCCCGCACCGACGAGGCGTCGCCGTCGAGATAGGTCGGACGGACGAAGACGTCGAGGCTCTTCATGACGGCCAGGAGCTGCGGCCGCTCCTGCTCGCCCATGGCGAGCACCCACGGTGGACAGGTGTCCTCGAAGCGATCGGGACCGATGAGCACGACGCCGAGGCGGGGATGCGCCGGGCGCAGCCGGGCGGCGGCGTCGATCAACAGCGCGATACCGTACTCGGGGCCGACGGTCGAGATCGCCCCGATCAGCGGCTCGTGGCCCTGGCGGAAGCGCGCGAGACCGGCCGGCAGCGACCCGATCTCTTCGGCGCCCACCCCGTAGAAGCCCGGCAGGATGACGACCTTCGCCGGGGCGACGCCGAGGGCGAGCAGCGCCGAGCGCGCTCGCTCGTTGCGCACGATGACCGTTCGGGCGGCGGCCAGGCTGGCGCGGGCCAGGGCACGAATCGCGGGCGAGGCGCCGGAGAGGAACGCCGGCATGAAGCCCGAGCCGAGACTGACCACGGCGCGGCGGCCGCCGGCGGCGGCGGCCCCGGCGCAGCCGGCCACCATGATCCACGACCGTCGGTTGTGGCCGTTCGTGTGCAGATGCGGCGTGAAGCCGCGCCGGGCATGGGCGAGCACGGTCGCCCCGAAGCCGAGCGGCCCACGGGTTGGCAGGCATCCCGGGCGCCGCTCCCGCCGTCGAATGCCGATGTCGAGCACGGCGACCTCGGTGTCGCCGCGCGCGGCGAGGCGCTGACGGAGCGCGGCGATCTGCACCGACAACCCGCCGTACGGCGGTGGATAGTCGCCTACGAGCAGGATCCGTCTCACGCGGGGACTCCGAGCGTCCGGTAGAGATCGACGAAGGCCTGCGCGATGCGTTCGGCACCGTGCGTGGCGAGCACGTGACGCCGACCGGCCGCGCCGAGATCGGCGGCCAGCGCCGTATCTTTCAACAGCCGGCCGATCGCGGCGCCGAGCGCGGCGGCGTCGCCGGGCGGCACGAGGAAGCCGGTGACGCCGTCGCGCACCAGCGCCGGGACGTCGCCGACGGCGGTGGCCACCACCGGGCGCGCCGCCGCCATGGCTTCGAGCACCGTGTTCGGCATGCCCTCGCTGCGGCTCGACAGCACCGCGACGGCGAAGCGATTGACGGCCGTCCATACGTGGTCGGGCTCGAGCGCGCCGAGAAACCTCACGTGCGAGCCGAGGCCGAGCGTCTCCGCCAGCCGCCGCGCCGTCGCTTCCTCGGGACCGGCGCCGATGAGGTGGATCTCCGCGGTCGGGACGGTCTCGACGACGCGCGCCGCGGCGTGCAGGAACGTGACGTGGTCTTTGGGCGGCCGGAAGTTCGCGACCATGCCGACCACCGGATCGCGGGCGGGCGTGATGGGGCCGCCCTCGGCGACGCAGTTCGGGATCACCACGACGGCGTCCGGCCGCGCGGCGTCGTGCTCGATGACCCATGTCCGCAGCGCGGCCGCGTTCACGACGGTGCGGTGGGCCAGCCGGTATGCGAGGCGATCGACGCGGTGCTGCGCCGGCGTGAGATGCGTGCCGAAGCCCCGCCGGCCGGTGAGGATGGCCCCGACGCCGGCGAGCCGCCCCGCGAGCACGGCGGGCAGGTTGCGGTAGAAGCCGTAGCTCTGGACGACGTCCGCGCGCCGCGCGCGGAGCGTCCGCGCCAGGCGCAGCACGAAGCCGAGCATGCCGGGACGAAGAAAGCCGCCGCCCATGGCGAGGCGCTCCGTGCTCACGTCGCTCCCGTCGAGTCGGGCGGCCAGCGGTCCCGCGTGCGAGTACACCAGGTGATTCACCACGCCGCGCGCCGCCAGCGCCCGCGCCAGCGTGACGGCCTGCATCTCCGTGCCGCCGAGCCGCAGCGAGTCGACGACGTGGACGACGCGAGCGACGCGGAGGCTCATCGCGCGGCGGGCTCCCGGAGGCCGCGATGCCACAGCTCGAATATGAGGATTGACCATAGCTGCGCGAGGTCGCTCGGCCGTTGTGTGCGCCGGAACCGCTCGAACAGCCGCGCGGTGGCCGGCGCGTGGATCCAGCCGGCGGCGAGCGCGGGCTGGCCGAGCAGGTGGTCGCCGACGAAGTCGGTGAGGCCGCCGCGGAACCAGAACGGCAGCGGAACGCTGAAGCCCTTCTTCGGCCGGTCCAGGATCTCGTCGGGGACGACGCCGGCGAGCGCGCGCTTGAACAGCGACTTTCCGGCGCCGTTGGCGAACGCAAGCTCCGGCGGCAGCCCGGCCGCGAACTCCACGAGCGTGTGATCGAGCAGCGGCACGCGGGCTTCGATCGAGTGCGCCATGCTCATCCGGTCGACCTTCGTCAGGATGTCGCCGGGGAGATAGGTCGCGACGTCCAGCTGCTGCAGGCGTGCCGGGAACGGCAGCGCGCGGCCACGCGCGACGTGCGGCGCGAACGTCGCGTCGCGGCGCGCCAGGGCGCCGGCGCCGTCGGCGGACAGGAGGCCGGCCAGGGCCGCGTCGGTCGAGTGCGTGATCGCCGCGAGATAGCGGTCGATCCGGGAGAGGCTGGCGTCGTGGAGAAAGCGCTTGCCGGGCGTCCCCTCCGGCAGCAGGCGGCTCACGCCGGCGAGCGCGGGGGCGAGGCCGAGCCGATGCAGCATGTCGAGGTGGCGGCGGCGATGATCGACGACGTACCGCTCGTAGCCGGCGAAGAGCTCGTCGCCGCCGTCACCGGAGAGGACGACCTTCACCTGCGTGCGCGCCAGCTCCGAGACGAAGTAGGTCGGAATGGCCGAGGCATCGGCGAACGGCTCGTCGAAGTAGGACACGATGTCCGCGATGCGGTCGACGCTCTGCGGCTGCACCACGAGCTCGTGATGGTCCGTCGAGAAACGCTCGGCGGCCAGCCGCGCCCAGCGCCGCTCGTCGTACGCGGGCTCGTCGAAGCCGATGGAGAACGTCTTGATGGAGGCGCCATACTCGGCCGCCATGTGGGCCACGACGGAGGTCGAGTCGACGCCGCCGGAGAGGAACGCGCCCAGCGGCACGTCGCTGACGAGATGGCTCTTCACGCTCCGCGCCAGGCGCGTGCGCAGCTCGGCCACGAGCGCGGACGGCGCGGCGCGGTGCGGCTCCGCGAAGAACGGCGTGAGGTCCCAGTACGGCCGCGGACGGCTGACGACCCGGCCCTCGCGGACGAGGAGGCTGTGGGCCGGCGGCAGCTTCCACACGTTGTCGAGGATGGCGAGCGGATCGGGGACGTAGCCCCACCGGAGAAACGACACCGCGGCCTCGGCGTTCACGCGGCGCTCGACGTCGGGCACCTGCAGCAGCGCCTTCAGCTCCGAGCCGAACACGAGGCCGGCCGGCGTCTCCGCGTAGTAGAGCGGCTTGATGCCGACCCGGTCACGCGCCAGGAAGAGCGTCCGGTCACGCCGTTGCCACACCGCCAGCGCGAACATGCCGTTCAAGTACCGGACACAGTCCGGGCCGAAGTCCTCCCACAGGTGGACGATCACCTCCGTGTCGGAGGTGGTGGTGAGCACGTGACCGCGCTCGAGCAAGTTGCGCGCGAGCTCGCGATAGTTGTAGATCTCGCCGTTGAAGACGACCTGCACCGAGCCGTCCTCGTTGCCGATCGGCTGCTGGCCGGTTTTCAGGTCGATGATGCTGAGCCGCTGCATGCCGAAGCCGAAGGAGCCGTCGATGAGCCGTCCCGCCTCGTCCGGCCCGCGGTGTCGGATGGCGTGCCCCATCGCCTCGAGCGTGCCCTCGCCGACGTGGCGGCCGCGGTCGGCGAAATAGACGCCGTAGATGCCGCACATCCTCAGGCCTCGTCCGCCGCCGCCGGCGCCGGCTCCTCGCGCGGCGTCGCCTCGAGCCTGCCGGCCATCACCGCGAGGGCGACGGAGAGCGCCGCCGGGTAGTAGAAGTAGAAGTGGTACGGCACCGGCGAGAAGAGCGCGCCGACTGCGAACGCCACCACCGACAGCTCGATGCCGCCGGCGAGGCTCGCCAGCTCGGCGCCGTCCGGACGGCGCCCCAGCCGGCGACGCACGCCGCGCGCAGTCATGTACGCCGACCCGACGAAGAGCATGTAGATCACCATGCCGAGCACGCCCAGCTCCGCCCCCGTCTTGAGGTAGGCGTTGTGCACCTCCCGGGCGGGGCCGCCGCGCATGACGGTCACGTGGATGCTGTTGCCGAGCCCCAGGCCGAACACCGGCTGCTCGGCGATGTAGCCGAGCGCCGTCGTCATGACCTCCCACCGCTCGCCGGCCGAGCCCGTCGGATCCGCCTCGGCATCGAACATCGTGGATAGCCGGTTGACGTACGCGGACGGCGCGGCCACCGCGAGCACGACGGCGACGAGGGCGACCGTCGCCATGGCCCGGAGGCCCCGCGTGCGCGCGGCCTGGACCGCCCACATCACGCCGACGACGCCGAGCGTCACGAAGCCGCCGCGCGAGAAGCTGGCCACGACGCCGGCCAGGAGGAGGCTCATCGCCGCCACCAGCAGCATGCGGCGTGACCGCTCGCGGACCACGGGCAGCAGGCCGAGCCCCAGGCCGAGCAGGATGTTCATGGTGAGGGCGAGGTCGTTCGGGTTGCTCGCCAGCGGCGACTCGTATCCGGTGATGCGCTCACCCCGGGCGTCGAGGGCGCCCGAGAGGTATTGCTGGACGGCGTGGAGGGCCGCCACGGTGCCACAGGCCACCATCCAGGCGATCAGGGTCTTCAGCCGGCGCGGCGTGTCCACGACGCTCGCGATGAGGAGGAACACCACCAGGCTCTTGGCGACGACGTTGAAGAACGTGCTGACGCTGCCGCCCGGCCAGAAGCCGAGGGGGATCGACATGATGGCGGCGCCGACGAAGGCGATGGCCCACTGCACCGTTCGCGTCACCGGAAAGTGGCGGCCGCTCAGCAGGTAGGCGCCGATGGCGATGCCCATGGCGATCTTGGCCGGCATCAGGACACCCAGCCCCGGGATCAGCGTCTGGGGCGAGACCAGCAGCACGAACGTGAACATCATGAGCCCCCAGAAGGCGACCGACCGCTCCTCCGGCCGGGTGCGCAAGGCGGTCGCTTCCGGCGCGGCCGAGGGGAACCGAATGTCGTCGAACGTCAGATCGTGAGCCATGCGAGCCTCCTCTGTATCGGAGCGCTGGTTCCAGCTCCGCCGTGGCTGGCCTGAGAAAGATGGAAGCGGCTCTGATTGTTGGTCCTCATGCCGCCACCGGAACGGTCGCGCGAACCAGGACATCCACGATGCGAGCGGCGGCGTGGCCATCCCACCTGGGCGGCGGCGTCCGGCGCAGGGGCGGTTGGGTCAGCGCGAACAGGCCTTCCTCGACGATGCGGTGCGGCGCGACGCCGATCACGCGGTTGGTCCCGTGCCTCACCGTCGCCGGGCGCTCGGTGTTCTCGCGGAGCGTGAGGCACGGCACGCCGAGGATCGTCGTCTCTTCCTGGATCCCGCCGGAGTCCGTGAGCACCACGGCGGCGCGGCTCACGAGCGCGACGAAGTCGAGATAGCCGAGCGGCTCCGTGCACACCAGCCCCTGCGCGGGCACCGGCGCCGCCGCGTCGAGCCACCGGACGTCGTGGCCATCGAGGAGCGGCCGCACGCGCGGATGCACCGGGAAGATCAGCGGCACGTGCCGCGCGAGCGCCTGCAGCGCGCCGGTGATCTGTCGCAGCCGGTCCGGGTCGTCCACGTTCGCCGCGCGGTGCAGGGTGACGGCGCCGTAGCGCGGGAGACGGTCGAGGCCGAGGTCCGCGACGATCGTCGACGCCTGCCAGAGCGGCCGCGTCAGCCGGAGGGCGTCGATCATCACGTTGCCGACGAAGTGCACGCGCTCGGACGGGACGCCTTCGCGGGCGAGATTCTCGACGGCGGACTCTTCGGAGGCGAACAGCTCGTCGGCGATGGCATCGGTCGCCAGCCGGTTGAGCTCCTCCGGCATGCTGCGGTCGAAGCTCCGCAGGCCGGCCTCCACGTGCGCGACGCGGATGCCCAGCTTGGCCGCGGTGAGGGCGGCCGCCAGCGTGGAGTTGACGTCGCCCACCACGAGCACGAGGTCGGGCCGCACGGACTCCAGCACCGGCTCGAAGCGCGTCATCACCTCGGCCGTCTGCCGCGCATGCGATCCCGAGCCGACGGCCAGGTTGAAGTCGGGCGCCGGGATGGCGAGCGCCGCGAAGAAGTCGTCGGACATGCGGGCGTCGTAGTGCTGGCCCGTATGGACCAGCACCGATTCGATCTCGCCGCGGCCCGCCATCTCGCGGAGCAGCGGCGCGATCTTGACGAAGTTCGGCCGCGCGCCGACGACGCTCAGCACCTTCATCGGCTCTTCCGCCTCACAGCCGGACGACGCGCCCCTCGGCGGCGGCCAGGCCCCAGGTCGCGTTGCGCGCATCCACCACGAGGCGGGCGGCCCCGAGGACGCGCGCGTAGTCGAAGGCCGCGTGGTCGGCGAGGATGACGACGCAGTCGGCGTCGGCCAGCCGCTGCTCGGACAGCTCGACGCTCTTCAGCTCGACGTCGCCGATGGTCGCCGTCGGCACCCACGGATCGGAGTAGGTGACGGCGGCGCCCTTGGCCCGCAGCGTGGCGAGGATCTCGAGCGCGGGCGACTCCCGCGTGTCGCCGACGTTGGCCTTGTAGGCGACGCCGAGGGCCAGGATGGAGGCGCCGTTGACGCTCTGCCGGCGGCTGTTGAGCGCCTCGGTCACCAGCTCCACCACGTGCTCGGGCATCCGCGCGTTGATCTCGTCGGCGATGTGGATGAAGCGCGGCTCGTACCCGTTCAGACGCAGCTTCCACGAGAGGTAGAAGGGATCGACGGCGATGCAGTGGCCGCCGATTCCGGGGCCGGGATAGAACGGCATGAAACCGAACGGCTTGGTGGCGGCGGCGTCGATGACCTCGCGGCTGGACACCCCGAGGCGCCGGCACATCAGCGCGAACTCGTTCGCCAGCGCGATGTTGATGTTGCGGAACGTGTTCTCGTACAGCTTCGCGAGCTCGGCCACCGTCGGGCTCGAGACCGCGTACACCTTGGGCACGATCGTGCGGTACAGGGCCGCCGCCAGCCTCGTGCACGCCGGCGTGGCGCCGCCGACCACTTTCGGGATGTCGCCCACCTTGTACTGCGTGTTGGCGGGATCGATGCGCTCCGGCGAGAAGGCGACGAACACGCTGTCGCCGGCGCGGCCGCCGCGCGCCTCCAGCATCGGGATGAGAAGCTCGTCGGTGGTGCCGGGATAGGTGGTCGACTCCAGCACGACCAGTTGCCCGGGATGGAAGTGGGCAGCCGTCTGCTCGGCGGCGGCGACCACGTACGAGATGTCCGGGTCCTTCGATTTCCGGAGCGGCGTGGGCACGCAGATGATGACGACGTCGCTCGTGTCGAGGGCGGCGAAGTCCCCGGTGGCCTGGTAGCGGCCGCCTGCCACGAACTCGCGGAGCTCGGCGTCGGGAACGTCCGGCGTCGGCGACTGGCCCAGGTTCAGCGCGGCAATGCGATCGCGATCGGTGTCGATGCCGACGGCCGGGAAGCCGGCCCGCGCGTACGCGAGCGCCAGCGGCAGTCCCACGTAGCCCTGTCCGATGACGGCCACGCGGGCCGTACGCTTCTCGATCTTCTCGAGCAGCTCTCTCTCCATGAGGTCGGCGCTCCTTATGCCGCGTCCCGGGTGGTGGCGGCGCGCGATTCGCCGCCGCGCGGCAGCGTCTCGTCCATGTCGGGTTGCACGTCGGCGGCGACCGAGCCGAGCCCGGAAACGACGACGCCGACGGTGTCGATCAGAATGCGAAGGTCGAGCCAGAACGAGAGATGCTTGACGTAGTAGAGGTCGTAGCGCATCTTCTCGGTCTCCTCGACGAGGTCGTTCGCGTAGCCGTAGCGCACCTGCGCCCATCCGGTGACGCCCGGGCGGACGGCGGCGCGCAGCGCGTAGTACGGGATCTCGCGCGTGAAGAGCTCGTAGTTCACGACCGGATGCGGGCGTGGCCCCACGAGGTTCATGTCGCCACGCAGGACGTTCAAGAACTGCGGGAGCTCGTCAAGCCTGAACTTGCGGAGCAGCCGCCCGACGCGCGTGATCCGGTCGGCGTTGTCGCGCACCCACGCGGAGACCTCCGCGGGCACCGGCCGCATCGTGCGGAACTTGATGAGCGAGAAGCGCTTGCCGTGATAGCCGACGCGGTCCTGGCGAAAGAAGACCGGGCCGCGCGAGTCGAGCTTCACGGCCAGCGCGATGACGGCCATCAGGGGGGCGACGATCACGAGGCCCACCGCCGCCGCGACGAGGCTCATGGCGCGACCGATCGCGGCGTGACCGCGGGCGACGCGGAAGCCCTTGCCGAAGACGAGGTTCGCCGCGGGCAGGACCTCGATGGCCAGCTTGCCGGTGATGCGCTCGTAGACGTCGACCGCGTCCTCGACCCGGATGCCGCGACCCCGCGCCTCGAGGAGCACCGGCATCGCGTCCGCGCGCTCGCGCTCGCCGAGCGCCACCACGATGCGCTGCAGCCGGCGCTGCCGCACGACGCTCCCGAGCTCCGCCAGCGTTCCCAGGACGGGATAGCGAACGGGCGCGCGCCCCGGCACCGGCGGCGTCTCGGTGACGAGCGACACCGCCCAGCGCAGATGCGGTCGGACGGCGATCTCGTGCGCGAGTGCTCCGGCCAGGCGGCCGCCGCCCACGATGAGAACGCGCTGCGTGTACGGGCCGCGCCGGAGGATGCCGTAGCAGCACGCCCGGCCGACCAGCAGCAGCGCCACCGCGACGAGCAGACCGGTGACGAGCGCGGTGCCGTCGCGCGTCTCGATGCCCATGACGATGTCGACCACGGCCACGGCGAGCAGCACGAGCCCGAGCGCGCGTAGGAAACGCGGTGCACAGTCACGAAGCGTTCGCGAGATCCGGAAATCGTAGAGGTCGCAGTAGTAGAAGGCGGTGGCGCACGCGGCGGTCAGCACGAGGGCTTCCGCGGGCGGACGCACCAGCAGCCGGGACAGCGTCGCGAACATGAAGGCCGATTCGAGGACGGCGAGCGCGACAGGCATCAGGCCACCGGCCAACCGAAACAGGGGCGTCGGACGGACGGGCGCGCGGTGTCTTTCACGCCGCACTCCAGGGGCAAACCCGCTGCCAAACCCTCAGCGGAGCCGGACGGCCGGGCATTTCCCGGCGAATGGCCGGCGGGCGGGTAGTGCCCGCGCGTGATAGGTGCGCCGCCTCCCTAATGTCCGGAACAGCGTTGCATACGGCAGGGTCATTGCATTCGCAGTGCGGCGTTGATGCACCGCTCTCCCGGAGCGATCAGGGGCGGGCGGGCGCCGTTCCCGGGCGCCACAGGCCGGCCAGCCGCGCCCGGACGAGCGCCAGCAGACGCTGCGGATCGCGACGGTCGACGGCGCCGACGAGCACGCCGAGGGCGGCGACGGCGACGACCACACCCGCCTTGAGCGCGAGCGCCGCCAGAATGGGGCTCGGCGGAATCAGCCGCGACACCGCGAACCCCGCCAGTGCGAGCGCTGCGACCTTCGCGAGCGCCGCGAAGTCCGGCTGCTGCGGCCAGACGCGCTGCGCCATGACGTACGTGAGCAGCGCCATGACCACGAGCGCGGCGAGTCGCGAGTACGCGGCGCCGGGCGCGAGGTAGCGCGGCACCAGGACGGCGCTGGCCGCCACGCTGGCGGCGCCCGTGACGAGGCCGATCCCGCCGAGCACGACCGTCCGGTTCTTCACCAGGAGCCCGGTCTTGAAGAAGAGGGTGATCCCCATCACCACGTGCGCGGCGACCAGGATCGGAACGACGGCGGCAGCGGAGTGAAACCGCGGCGCGGCCATCAGCCTGATGACGTCGTCGGCGGCGACGGCGAAGGCGAGTCCGGCGATGACGATGGTGAAGGTGAAGGCCTGGAACGTGCGCCGGTATTTGCGAGCGCTGTCCGGGTCGCGCGCGATCTCGAACTGGCCGGGATCCCACGCATCGCGGAACGGCCAGATCACCGCCACCAGCAGCACCTGCGCGCACTGCATCGCCAGCGAATAGATGCCGGCGGCCGCGATCGAGTCGTGATGTGTGAGAAAGACGCCGGCGGTGCGGTTGACGAGCATCCACGACGCGGGCATCAGCGTCAGCGGCGCGCCGTAGGCGATCATCCGCCGGGCCAGCGTCCACGACACGCGCAGCCCGACCTCGCGCAGCGTCAGGCGCGCGACGGCGAGGGAGAAGAGGCCGTAGGTCAAGATCTCGCTGTAGAAGATGCCGACCACGCCCCAGCGCAGCACGACCACGAGCGCGATGTTCGTGGCCACCGTGAGCGCCAGCGTCGCCAGCGAGACGAGCGCGACGGTGCCGAGCCGCTGGCGCAGACGCAGATAGGCGAGGCCGATCTCCATCGTGTTCGTGCAGAACAGGGTGACGAGACCGAGCCGCACGTAGCCGGCGTAGGCGGCGTCGCCGAGCAGGGCGATCGACAGCCATGGCGCCGCCAGGATCCCGAGCAGCACGCCGCCGCCGAGCGCGAGGGCGCCGGTCGTATACGCGGTGCTGACGGCGTCCGCACGCCGCTCGCCGCTGCGATCTCCGCTGTAGTGGCGCACCATCGACGTGGTGATGCCGAGCCAGCAGATCATCCCGACCAGGTCCATGCCGACGGCGACCATCGCGCGGATGCCGTACTCCTCCGGCGACAGGATCCGCGTGTAGATCGGGAGCATCAGGAAGCCGATGAGGCGGCTCGCGAGCGAGCTCAGCGAGTAGACGAGCCAGCTGCGCCAGAGCGTGTGCGTCAGGAGATTGCTCCTTTCGGGCGCCCTACTTGTTGATGACGACCGGCGCCGACGTCGTCCGGTTGCCGGCGGTGTCCTCGGCCACCGCGGTGATCGTGTGCTTGCCCTTCGGGAGCGAGCCCGTCAGCCACCACAGCGACCCCGTGCACGTCGTTCCGGCGTTACACGGCACCGTCCCCACCAGCGTACCGTTGCCGTAAATCTCGATGCCAGCGAGACCCGAGCTGTCGGCGCCGCTCACGGTGACTTTGATGCTGTTGCCGGTCCACGCGCCGTTCGGCGGGCTCGTGATGCTCACCGTGGGCGCGGCGCCACCGCCGTCGCCCGGCGTCGAGTTGGAGACCGTGACCGGCAGGGAGGCGGTGGCGCTGCGCCCGCCGCCGTCCGTGACGGTGAGAGTGAGTGTGTGGCCGCCGTTGGGGACGGCGGCGGTGCTCCAGCTGAAGCTGGCCGTGGAGCCGCTCACGCTCTGACTCGAGAGCACGGTCCCCCCGTCGAGCGCGAGCGCGAACGAGGTCGGCGAGCCCTGCGCATTGGTCGCCGACATTCCGACGGTCACCGTTCCGCTGACGGTGGCCCCACTGGCCGGGCTGGTGATGGCGGCGCCCAGCGGTTGCGGCGCGGGCGTCGAGCCGCCGGACGCGCCCGACGGGACGACCGGGGTCTTGGCGCTCTTGTAGATGACGATGGGCGCCGAGACGGCCTGCGCGCCCTGCGTGTCCGTGGCGACGGCGTTGACCTCGTACGCGGCCGGCGGCAGCGAGCCGGTGATCCACCAGACCTTGCCGCTGCACGAGGTGCCGCTGCAGGGGATCGTCGCGAAGACGCCGCCGTTGCCCCAGAGCTTGATGTTCGCCAGGCCGGTGTTGTCCGACGCGCTGGCCGTGATGCCGATGCTGTTGCCGGTCCACACGCCGCTGGCCGGCGCGGTGATGGCCACCGTCGGCGGCGTGCCGTCGCCGGTGTCGCCGCCGGGAGCGCTGTTCGAGACTATGACGACGGTCGATGTCTGCGCCGTGCGTCCGGCGGAATCGGTGACGGTGAGGCCGAGCGTATGACTGCCGTTGGCGACACCGGTCGTGTTCCAGCTGAAGGCCGCCGTCGAGCCGCTCACGCTCTGGCTGGACAGGGTGGCGCCGTCGAGCGTGAGCACGAACGAGGTCGGCGAGCCCTCGGCGTTGGTCGCCGACATGCCGACGGACGCCGTGCCGCTGACGGTGGCGCCGCTCGCGGGGCTCGTGATCGCCGCGCCGAGCGCCGGCGCGCCGCCGACCGTGATCGTGACCGTCGGCGGACTGACGTTGTTCTCTCCGAGGTTGTCGAGCACGGTGAGCGAGGCGGTGTACGTCCCCGGTGTCGAGAACTTCACCGGGCCGGGATTCGGGACGGTGCTCTTCCCCGGCGCGCCGCCCGGGAACAGCCACTGGTACACGGCGACGCTGCCGTTCGGATCCGTCGCGCTGCCGGCGAACGTCACGGACTGTCCCGTCTGGATCGATACGCTCGACGAAGGGTTGGTGATGGTCGCCACCGGCGGTTGATTGCCCGGGTTCTCGGAGATCCGGATGAACTTCGAGACGGAGGGCACGCCGTTCTGGTCGAGCACGAACAGCATGTAGTAGCCGGGCGGCGCGATCAGCACGCTCGGCGGCGACGTCACCGTGAGCGTCCCCGCCCCCTTCGTGAATTGCAGCTCGACGAGGCGCTGCTCCATGTCGAAGGAGTGCGTCACCGACCCCGGGCGAACGAGCACGACCTGCGAGATGCTCTGCGCCTGGGGCGTGCTGACCGAGAACGGGGCGCCATAGCCGACGACGGCGGGCGAGGCCGAGATCGTGGGGCGTGGCGCGGCGGCGCCCGTGCTCGTGAACAGGTAGGGCGGCTTGTAGATCTCCATCTTGTTCTGCCACACGCCCGGCTTGGGATTGTCGCCCCCCAGCCACACGGTTCCGTCCGGCAGCAGGATCGCCGTCGAGTGGTAGAGCCGCGGAAATGCGATCGTCCCGGCGGGACTCCACGTCTCCGAGGCAGGATCGAAGAGCAGGGCGTTCATCGCCGCCGTGCTCGGCTTCTGGAATGCCGAGGAGCCGCCGACGGTCAAGACCTTGCCGTTGGGCAGCAGGACGGTGTGGTGCGTGACCCGGGGTTGGTCCAGGCTCGGCACCGCCCGCCACGACCAGCTCGGCAGCGACGTGTCGAGAATGTGCGCGCCGGCCGTGGGGCTCGACGTGTTGCCGCCCGTGACGAGAATGCGGGCCGCGTAGCCGTCTTGCGGCCTGAGCGGCAGCATCACGGAGGTCCCGTACATCCGGCTCTCGTTCAGGTTGGGATGGTTCGTGATGACGGCCGACCAGGTGCCCGTGGCCGGGTTGAACGTGCGCGCGCCGGCGGAGGGGCCCGTGTGCAGCACCAGGCCGTTGGTGAGGAGATGCAGGCGCGGATACCACTTGGGCCCGAACGGCGCGGTGTACGGTCCGGACCAGCCGTGGCCCACGTCGTAGATCTCCGTCTGGTTGTTGATGACGCCGGTCTCGTCGAGGCCCGAGAACGTCATGATGCCGCCGTCCTTGAGCATCACGGTCGTCGGATACCAGCGCCCCTTGGCCGTGTCCTCGACCTGGATGAACTGTTCCGTCGACGGATCGAAGATCGTGGTCGTCTTCAGCCCCGTGAAGGGGTTGTAGCTGAGGTTTCCGCCGCTGATGAGGAGCCGTCCGTCCGGGAAGAACGACATGCTGTTGCAGAACAGATCCCACGGCGTCGTCCCCGTCGCGAAGGTCCCCGTGGCCGGGTTCCACACCGTGTAGCGATACACCGTCTGGGTCGAATCGCTGCTCGAGCCCTCGATCATCAGGAGCTTGCCGGTACGCAGCACGGCCACGTGAATGGGCTGGATGGGCGCGACCGCCGACATGGTCGACCACTGTCCGGTGACGTGGACCTGGGCGTCGGCGGGCCCGCCGGGGGCGAGCCCGGCCAGGAGAACGACGAGGGCGATTGTGATTCTGCGCCAGTCAAAGAGGTCGCGCACGTCGACGAGGAGACTCACGACGCGTGCCAAACTCCGCGGATTGCGCGCACGCCGGCGCCCTGCCGTACTCGGCGTCCGCGTTGCAGCTTTTCGGTGGCGGTGTGCACACAATGCTGGGCCACGTACACAACGCGGCGTTCGCCGGCCACGACGGCCGGCGCGACGCTGCGCACCGGAGTGACGGTCTACGCACCGCCGTGCACATCACGAGAGGCCGGCGGATGCGAGGCGACGGGCGACGGCCCGCCCGCGCTCAGCTGGTCGGCGTCTTGAAGGACTGCAGCGTGCGTCGGAGACCGTCGTCGAGCGTGACGGTCGGCGTCCAGCCGATCACGCGGGCGGCGCGGCCGGCGGCCAGGGCGCTGCGGCGCTGCTCACCCGGCTTCGCCGGCCCGTGGTCCGCGGGCAGGGTGACGCCGGCCGCGCGCGCCAGGCGCGCGTAGATCGCGTTCACCGACGTCTCGACCCCGGTCCCGATGTTGACGACGCCGGTGGCGTCGCTGCGCTCGAGGCCCCGCGCCACGGCGTCGGCGACGTCCTCGACGTAGACGAAGTCGCGCGTCTGCTCTCCGTCGCCGTTGACGAGACAGCGCTCACCGCGCAGGAGCCGGTCCGTGAAGATGGCGACCACGCCGGCCTCGCCGAGCGGGTTCTGCCGTGGACCGTAGACGTTGGCGAGCCGAAGGACGAGCGTCCGCATGTCGAGCAGCGGCCCGTAGCATTCCACGTAGCGCTCGCCCGCCGTCTTCGACACGCCGTAAGGCGAGCTCGGGACCACGGGATGGTCTTCGGGGGTCGGCACCACCGTCGTGTCGCCGTACGCGGCGCCGCCCGTGGAGATGTAGACGAACGTCCGCACGCCGGCGGCGCCACCCGCGCGCACCAGCCCGAGGGTGCCGCCGATGTTGACGCTCGCGTCGAAGTCGGGGTCCGCGACGGAGCGGGCGACGGAGGCCTGCGCGGCCGCGTGCACGATGGCCTCGGGACGCCACCGGGTCAGGAGTCCGGGCAGGCGACGGCTGCGGATGTCGCAGCGCTGGAAACGCGCCTTGCGATTCACGAGCTCGCGGCGGCCGGTGCTCAGGTCGTCGACCACGTGAACCTCGTGTCCGTGTTGCAGCAGCCGGTCGACGACGTGAGAGCCGACGAAGCCCGCCCCGCCCGTGACCAGCACTCTCATCCGGCCTCGCGCGGTGCCGCGCCCTCGGCTCGACGCATCGCCCGTACTCCACCACGCCGGGGCGAGAATTTCAACAACGTCGCCGAATTGGCGGTCGCCCCGGCGGGTCGTGCTACGATCCGAAACGATGGTGGCGGCGAAGAAGCGCATCCTCATCGTCGACGACGAGCCGCTGATCATCGAGGTCCTGGGCGAGCACTTCAAGTCGTCGTACGACATCGAGACGGCGATGAACGGCACCGACGCGCTCGCCGCCGTCGTTCGCCAGCGCCCCGATCTCGTGCTGCTCGACATCAACATGCCGCGCATGAACGGCGTCGAGGTCCTGAAGGACGTCAAGAAGATCGACGACTCGATCGCCGTCATCATGGTGACGGCCAACGAGCAGGTCTCGCTGGCCGCCGACGCCCTCAAGAGCGGCGCGTTCGGCTACGTCCCCAAGCCGTTCGACTTCCGTTATCTCGACCACATGGTGGCCGCGATCTTCGACTCGCCGCCCGCTCCGCGCCGGCGCTGAGCCGCCGGCTTCTGCTAGGATAGCCGCCCGGCGCCCCTCCGGGCGCGCCGGCGCTATGGCTGACGAGTTCGCGACGTGCTGTGACCGTGCGCGCGCCCATGCGCGACACGGGCGCTTCGCCGAGGCGGCCGCCGCCTATCGCGAGGCCCTTCTGCGGCGTCCCGACGACGTCAAGACCCGCCTCGACCTCGTGCTCGTCCTCCGGCGCCAGCGTCGCGTCGCCGACGCGGAGCTCGAGGTGCGCGCGGCGCTCGCCGTCGCCCCCGCCTCGGCGGGCGCCTGCGAGGCGCTGGGGGCCGTCCTCTTCGAGCAAGGGCGCGCGCGGGAGGCGGCCGACGCGTTTCGCGCGGTGCTCCGACTGCGACCGGATCACGCGCGCGTCCGACTCTCGCTCGCGTGGGCGCTCGAGGAGCTCCAGGACTGGCCCGGCGCCGAGGCGGCCGCGCGCGACGCGCTCGCCCGGCGGCCCGGCGACCCGCTCGCCCGCGAGACGCTCGCGCGCGTCCTCCGCCGTCAGCGCCGGCCGGCCGACGCCGAGGTCGTCCTTCGTACCGCCGCCTCCCGGCCGGGATCGGGGACGGCGCTCACGCTCGCGCGCGCGCTCCTCGAGCAGACTCGCCACGACGAGGCGATCGCCGCCTACCGTGACGTCGTGCGCGACTCGCCATTCGATGCGCGCGGCTGGGTCGGTCTCGGTGTGTCGCTGGAGCGTGACGGGCGCCACGCGGACGCCACTTCGGCCTATCGCGAGGCCGCGCGCCTGCGTCCCGCGGACAGCCGCGTGCTGCACGCCCTCGGCAAGAACCTCCGGCGGCGGCGACGGTATGCCGAGGCCGCCCATGTCCTCGGCGACGCCGTTCGCGTGGCGCCGGACGATCCGCGCGGCTGGTATCACCTCGGGGTGGTGCTGGAGCGCCAGGGCCGGCGCGACGAGGCGGAGGCGGCATATCGGCGGGCGGTCGAGCGGCGCCCGACGTTCGTCGCCGCCCAGCTCGCGCTCGCCTGGATCCTGCGCCGCGCCGAGCGCTGGGACGACGAGGCGGCCGTCTACGAGGCGGCCCTGCGCGCCTCGCCCGACCAGCCGGATCTCCTCCTCGGGCACGGCATCGCGCTGAATGCCCTCGGCCGACATGCCGCCGCCGAGGCGCCGCTGCGCGCGGCGCTCGCGAAGCGTGGTGGCGATGTGGAGGTGCTGTTCGAGCTGGCCGTGGCCATCGGGCGCCAGGGCCGGCACGCCGAGGCGGAGGCGCTGCTGCGCGAGGCGGTTCGACTCGATCCGGGCAACGTGCGCACGCGGGCCAACTTCGCCCTCGGACTCGGTCGGCAAGGGCGCCACGCCGAGGCCGAGGCCGCGTATCGCGAGGCGCTGACCGTCGCCGACCATCCCGCTCTCCATCGCGGCCTCGGCGTGTCGCTCTACTGGCAAGGGCGGCGCGACGACGCGGAGGCGGCGTTCGTGGCCGCGATCCGCCTGAAGCCGGACTACGTCCGCGCCCATTGCGACCTCGGCGAGATGTTCGCGGAGCAAGGGCGGCTCGCCGACGCCGAGCGCGTCTACCGCGCGGCCATCCGTCTCAAGCCGACATCGCTCACCGCCCGCACGGCCCTCGGCGGCGTAATGCTCGCCCAGCGGTGCTACGCCGAGGCGGAGGTCGAGGCGCGGGCGGCGCTGGCGCTGAACTTCGAGGTGGCGCGCGCCCATTTCGATCTCTGGGCGGCGCTCGAGGGGCAGGGCAAGTGGGCGGCGCTGGCCACGGCGCTGCAGGAGTTCCTCGCGGCTCGGCCCGACCACGCCGAGGCGCGCGCGCGGCTGGCGCGCGTCGCCGTTCTCAGCGACGAGTCGGCGCGGCCGGCTCCACGGCCGACGGCAGGCTGAGCAGCCGCCGGAACTCCTCGAGCTCGCGCCGCGGCACGTCGGGCCGCGCGCGCAGCGCCTCCCACACGGCGGCGGGATTCTCCTCGATCGCGCGCGTCGTCTTCGCGAAGACCTTCACCAGGCGTCTGCCTTCCTTCTCCGCCTTCGCGTGCGCGACCTGGCGGGCGAGGACGCCGGTGGCGGCCGCCAGCTTGCTCTCGATCTTCACGTAGGTATCGACGGAGGCGGCGATCGTCGCCGCGCCTTCGGTCGCTGGCCTGGCGTCGTACTCGATGCTGATGATCGCCTGCCCGCGGATATCCGGCAGGTAGCGCTGCTGGTACTCCCCCCGCGCGTGGATGACGCGGGCGCCGGGCGCGACGTAGACGACCTCGAACGTGCCGATCGTGCCCCAGCCGTCGTCGAGCCCGTACCCGCCGGGCACGGTCCACACGCGGTAGCGAGCCACCTTGAGCGCGCGCGTGACGTGGGTGGCGAATTCCAGGTGGTCGAGCAGATACTCGAAGACGTCGCGACGGCCGCGGAACGGCTCACCGTCGACGTGCGCGGCAAGGGAGGCACGCTCGGTCACGGGCGCCAAGCGCTGGCGAACGCCGGCCGGGATCTCCGCCGGCAGCCGTGGCGCCCCGCGACCGGCCGCCGCCGGCGTGACGAGGAGGATGACGGTCGCGGCTGCGACAACACAGGCGCGCACAGGAGGAAACGCCGGCACGACGCCACGATTATGGCACAGGAAGCGCTTGACGGCGGCGGGCCGTCTCCGTACGCTCGGGCCACTCGGCCAACCGGAATCGTCGGAGCCCCCTGGGCGCAGGAGCCGCGTGATGTTCTACATGTACGCCGTGGTCGAGGGCCTTCCTGCAGCCTGGCATCCTCCGCCGGCCGTCGTGCCCGATGTCTCGGTCGAGCGTCGCCAGCTCGGATCGCTGCTCGTCCTGGGCAGCACGCTCGGTTCCGTTCCGGCCGCCAATCCCCGGACGCTCGCGCTCCATCACGACGTCGTCGCGTCCGCCCTCGATGCCCACGCCGTGCTGCCCTTCCGCTACGGAACGGCTGTCCCCGACGGCGAGACCGAGGCGTGGCTGGCGGCGCACCGCACGACCCTCGAGACGGCGCTGGGGCAGGTACGTGGCTGCGTGGAGATGAGCGTGAAGCTGCTTCGGCTGGACGGCGGGGTGGAGCCGGCGCGGCCGGGCGAGACGGAGCTCCGAGCCCTCGCCGATCAGATCGTCGGCCGGGCCGGCGTCGAGCAGTGGCGGTATCGTCCGGCGGGCACCGGCGGCAACGTCGTCGCATCGGTCGCGTTCCTGTTGCCGCGTACCGAGGTGGCGGAGTTCCTGGCGCGCATCGCGCCGATCGCCTCGCGCGCCATCGGCGTGGCGGTAGTCCCGACGGGACCCTGGCCGGCGTACTCGTTCGTTCCCGCCCTGGATCGGCCGCCGCTCGCGGTGGCGCCGCCGCCTGCGCCGCCGCCGTCCTCGGCCCGTCGTGCCACGGGGTAGGACCGTTGCGTCGTCCGGTTCCCTCGGCTACCCTTGGCGCCACTTCGTGGGAGGACGCATGGCAAGGCTGCCCCTGTCGGCGGTCGAAAAGCTGATGACCGAGAAGCCGGACGCGACGCTCGAGTCCGCGCTCGATGTCTTCGAGGTCTTCGCCAGCGGCTCACTGAGCGACGAGGTCTACATCCTGGACGACGTCGCCGGCAAGCGCATCGCCATCGCTCCCACGGCGTTCAAAGACAAGTATCGGCGGGGGTGACCCATGGCCATTATCGTCGTGTCGACGCAGATGGGCGCGGGCGGTCCGGAGATCGGCATGGCGCTCGGACAGCGCCTCGGCTATCGCTACGTGGACCAGGAGCTGCTGCAGGACGCCGGCCGCCGCTACGGGCTGGCCGAGGAAAAGCTCTCACACCTCGACGAATCCAAGCCGACCATCTTCGAGCGCTTCGACGCCGAGACGCGTCACCACATCACGGTGCTGCAGACGACGCTCCTCGAGCTCGCCGAGCTGGACAACTGCGTGTTCATGCGCGGCGGCGGCCAGTGGCTCCTGCGCGGGGTCCCGCACGTGCTGCGCATGCGTGTCCTGGCGCCATTCGAGCACCGCGTGAAGTGCTGGATCAAGCGCGTGGCCGCCATGACGGGCGAGACGCCCAACCAGCGCGCGGCCGCCGACTTCGTGCGGCGTGACGACAGCGAGAAGTCGGGGCGCATGCGCTATCTCTACGAGGTCGACATCAACGATCCGATGCTCTACGAGCTGATGGTCAACACCGAGCGGCAGAGCTACGACGCCGTCGTGCAGATGCTCGAGACGGTGGTCCGCCGGCCGGAGATGGTGACCACGGAGGCCGGCCGCAAGATCGTCGCCTCGCGCGCGCTTGCCTCGCGCGTCCAGGTGGCCCTCGCCACGCACCCGGAGACGCGGCGTTACCGCATCACCGTCGAGGCGCAGGACGGCGTGGTCACGCTCGAGGGCACCGCCGCCCTCGACCACGCGATCGACGTCGCCCGCTCCGTCCCCGGCGTCCGCGACGTCCGCACGCAGCAGGTGGAGATCCCCCCGATCCCTCCGTTCGTCGCGTAGACCGAGGCGCGCCCCACCGTCGCGGGGCGCGCCGCAGCTTCGCTGGGGCGTGCCGAACGTGGGGGGTATGGGGGCCATGTCGGGGCCCCCATTTTCAATTAGGCGATTCGGCGATCTTGAGGTCGACGGTCTTGCGCTGTCCCTTGCGGACGTAGTCGAGCTTCACGGTCTTGCCGACCTCGGCGTCGGAGGACAGGCGCTGCAGGTGGTGGTAGTCGTCGACGTTCACGCCGTCGAAGCGCGTGACGACGTCGTTCGGCGCCAGCCCCGCCGCTTCGGCCGGGCTGCTGGGATGCACACGCGCGACGATGGCGCCCTTCGTGTCGCCGAGCCCGAGCGCCTGCGCCAGCTCCTTGGACATCGGCTGCAGTGACACGCCGATCCACCCGCGCGTCACCTTTCCGCGGTCGATGAGCTGACCGGTCACCCGCTTGACCATGTTCGCGGGGATCGCGAATCCGATGCCCTGGCCGGTGGCCACGATGGCCGTGTTGATGCCGATCACTTCGCCGCGCAGGTTCACCAGCGGCCCGCCGGAGTTGCCCGGGTTGATCGAGGCATCGGTCTGGATGAAGTTCTCGTAGGTCGCGATGCCGACGTCCGCGCGGCCGACGGCGCTGACGACGCCGACGGTGACCGTCTGGTCGAGCCCGAAGGGGTTGCCGATCGCGATCGCCCACTCGCCGACGCGCAGCGTGTCGGAGTTGCCGAGCGCGGCCACCCGGACGTCCGGGCCGGGCTCGAACTTGATCACGGCGATGTCGGTCTTCGGGTCCGAGCCGACGATGCGTCCGCGGAACTCCTGCTTCGACGACAGCCGGACGGTCACGCCGTCCGCGCCCTTGACGACGTGGAAGTTGGTCAGGACGTACCCGCGCTTGTCGATGATGACGCCCGAGCCCAGCCCCGGCGTCCGGAACTCCTCGCGCTGCCCGGGACCCCCGCGGCCGAAGAACTGGTCGAAGAAGTCCTTGAAAAACGGGTCATCGGCGTTGGGACCGGGGACGATCGAGGGCCGTCGCGAGCGCGCCACCTGCACCGTGCCGAGGTGCACCACGGCGGGCCGGACCCGCTCGGCGACCGTCACGAATGCCGCCTGCAGCGCGTCGGCGGTACCCATCGGCGACGGGGCCTGCGCCGCCTTCGCGGCGGCGCCGGGCGATCCGAGCCAGGCATAAACGGCGAAAGCCGCACCGGCAAAGGCGAAAAGTGCGGAGGCCACCACGATGGCGCGCGCCGTCTTGGGAGTCATGCGTTCCGTCTGCTCACGTGGCCGCCACTATTGCAAAACTCCTCAAAAAGTCTACCTATTTCCTTGGTGGTTTTTGAATGGACTTGGGAAAATACGCCATTGTGTGCGATATGTCTACGCGGACGTCTCGGCACGATGCGTAAGGCGATCAGCCTGGTGCTCATCGCCTCCCTGTTGTGTCCTTCCGTAACGTTTTCGCAGCCATCCGGCGCGCAGACGATACCCGCGCCGGGAGCCACGCCGCCGAGTTTCCAGCCGACACCCCGCTCTCCCGGGGTCTTCGCTCCGCTCAATCCTACCCGAACGGATACCGGAACTCTGTACGGCATCCACAACCGCGCGATCGCCGGCCCCGATTACCGGCTGGGGCCCGGGGACGTCGTCGAGGTTCAGATCGTAGGCCGCGTGGACGTCAATCGCCAGCACGTCGTGGTGGACCCGGAGGGCAACATCACGCTGCCCCCGCTCGGAACGGTGGCCGTCGGCGGGCGCACGCTCCTCGAAGCCAATCGCCTGGTCACCGCCCGCGCCCGGTCGATCTTTCGGTTCGCCGACGTCAGCATCACCGTGCAGACGCCGCGCGCGTTCGAGGCGGTGGTGTCGGGTGAGGTGGAGCGGCCCGGGACGCTGCAGGTCACGGCGACCCATCGGCTCCACGAGGTCATCCTCGCCACCGGCGGCGTCACGTCGCGCGGCAGCGTGAGGCACGTGCAGCTCAGGCGCAACGGCGTCGTCTCGGAGGTGGACCTCCTGCTCTTCGAGCTGAAGGGGGACATCACCCAGAACCCCTTCGTGCAGGAAGGCATGCGGATCCACGTGCCGGCACGGCGGCCCGCCGTCACCCTGCAAGGGGCGGTGCGGCGGCCGGGTGAGTACGAGCTCCCGAACGGAGGCTCGCTCCGCGACCTGCTCGACCTGACCGGCGGTCTGTCGCCGGCGGGCGCGGCCGGTGAGGCGCGACTGACGCGTGTCGGCGCCGATGGCCGCAAGGAGACGACGTCGCTCGATCTCCGCGCGGCCGACGTGCCGCTGCAGGGAGGCGACGTCCTCTACGTGCCATCGCTGACGCTCATCCAGGACGTCGTCGAGGTCCGTGGCGCCTTCAACGGCACCGGCGAGAGCAGCAAGACGACGACGGCCGGCAAGCCCACCGTCATCCAGCGGCTCGAGCTCGCGCGCGGCGAGCGCATCAAGGACATCGTGATCAAGGCCGGCGGCGCCGCGCCGTTCGCGGACCTGCGCCTGGCCTACGTCGATCGC
Source organism: Candidatus Methylomirabilota bacterium (assembly GCA_036556545.1). Classification (GTDB taxonomy): domain Bacteria; phylum Methylomirabilota; class Methylomirabilia; order Rokubacteriales; family CSP1-6; genus AR12. Next base: position 15,861 of record DATBJF010000010.1, on the reverse strand, counting down.
TCCGATGCCGGGCCCGCCCAGCGGATCCCCGTCGATCTTCACCGGCTCCTCGTCGAAAAGGACGAGATGCAGAACATCCTCGTGCAGAACGGCGACGTGGTCGTGCTGCCGATCATGGAGGACAAGGTCTACATCGTCGGCGAGGTGAAGAATCCCGGCGCGCAGGACTTCCGTCCCGACCTCACTCCACGCGAGTATCTGGCGGCGGCGGGCGGCCCGGGCGGCCGGGCGAAGATCTCGGCCGCCACGGTGACGTTCCGCAACGGCCGCACCTACGCCATGGCCGAGGCCCCGCCGATGGAGGCGGGCGCCATGATCACCGTCCCCGAGGTGGCCGTGAAGTGGTGGCAGGACTACGTCACCATCGCCTCCGCCATCGCGAGCCTCATCACGGCGTACACCGGCATTTTCCTGCTCTTCAACGGACCGGTGTACGACTAGCCATGTACGAAGCCTACTGGGAGCTGAGCGAACCGCCCTTCGACAACTCGCCGAACCCGAAGTTCTTCTACCTGTCGCCCGATCACGAAGAAGCGCTCGTCCGTCTCGTCTACACCGTCCGGCATCGCAAGGGCTGCGGGATGCTGACCGGCGAGTACGGCTGCGGCAAGACCACGCTGTCGAGAGCGCTCATCCAGCGGCTGGAGGCGGAGCGCTACGAGATCGGCCTCCTCACGAATCCCCGCTGGAACGCCACCGACTTCCTGCGGGAGGCGCTCTATCAGCTCGGCGTGGAGACCCCGGAGAAGAGCAAGCCCGAGCTGCTGCACATGCTCAACGATCTCTTCTTCCGCAACTACCGCGAGGGCCGCGATACCGTGCTCATCGTCGACGAGGCGCAGCTCCTGGACGACGACGGCGTGTTCGAGGAGCTGCGGCTGCTGATGAACTTCCAGACGGATGACCGCTTCCTGGTCACCGTCCTCCTCATCGGGTCGCCGGAGCTCCGCGAGAAGGTCCGGCGCCTCAAGCACCTGGATCAGCGGATCACGATCCGCTACCACCTCAACACGCTGGACGCCGCGCACACGACCGCGTACGTGGCGCACCGGCTCAAGATGGCGGGGCGGACGACGCCGATCTTCACCGACGAGGCGGTCAAGCTCATCTTCGACTTCACGCGCGGGACGCCGCGCGAGATCAACAACCTCTGCGACGTGGCGCTCCTGGTCGGCTACACGAAGCGGGTGAAGGAGGTCAGCGAGCGGATCGTCGCCGAAGTGATCAAGGACATGGTGGGCGTGTCCTGATGGTGCGGATGAGCGACCTCGTTCGCGGCATCGTGCGCGAGGCGCCCGCCCCGAAGCCGCCGGAGCCGACGGCCCCGCCGGCGCCCGAGCCGCCGAAGCGGCCGGTGGTAGAGCCGACTCCGCCCGTCAGCATCGCGAGCACCGAGCCCCCCGAGCCCGTCGTGCGCGTGGAGCCGCCGCCGGCGCCGCGCCGGCCGGCGGAGCCGAGCGAGCCGTCCGAGCCGCTCTTCGGCGAGCTCCAGCAGTTCCTGGTCGAGGCCCGCACCCGCGTGAACGGCAGCGGATTCCTGTGGACGCACCTCCAGAGCCTGGTGGATCGCGCGATCACCTCGCTCATGGGCTCGCCCGATCTCTTCTGGGTCGCCAACAACCCCGCCGCCCCGCCCGGCGTCGACTACGTGGCCTTCCACCAGGCGCGTGTCTGCGTCCTGGCGTTGCGACTGGGGGTGAACCTCGGCTACGACGCCGCCCGGCTGCTTCCGCTCGGCCAGGCGGCCGCGCTCTTCGACGTCGGATTGTGGCAGCTGCCGGCGGGCGTGGTGGAGCGCGTCGACTCGCTCTCGGGCAACGAGCTCGCCACCTACCGTTCGCATCCGCGGCTGTCCGCCGAGATCGTGCAGCGCTGGTCGCCGCCCCACCCGGGCATCGGCGAGTCGATCCTCGATCATCACGAGCGCGAGCAGGGGCAAGGATTCCCGCGCGGCGCCCAGGGCGGCGGCATCGATCACGACGCGAAGATCATCGGCCTCGTCGATACCTACACGGCGCTCACGGTGCCGCCGTCGTCCCGGCCGCGTCTGCGGCCGCACGAGGCCATCCGCGACATCGTGAAGACCCGCAACGACCAGTTCCCGTCGCCGCTGATCAAGGCCCTGCTCTCGGAGATCTCCGTGTTCCCGCCCGGCACCATCGTGCGGCTGAACACCGAAGAAGTGGGGCGCGTCATCGCGGTGAACCGCAACCACCCGCTCCGTCCCCAGGTGGAGCTCTTCGCCGACGCCAAAGGGTTGCGCCTCGCGGCCCCGAAGGTCATCGATCTCTCCGAAGCGCCCTTCCTGTACATCACCGGCCCCGTCGGCGACGCCGGCGGTCGCTGACGGCCGAAACCGATGGCTCAATACGAGATGAATCTCCGCGACTACTGGCTCATCATCCGCCGGCGGCGCGTGTGGATCATCGCCACCACCGTGGTCACCATGCTCTTCAGCCTCTGGCTGGCGCGCCAGAAGGTGCCCGTCTACCAGGCGACGGCCACCGTGAAGTTCGAGCAGTCGACGAACCTCTCCGGCCTCCTGGTGGAAGTGCTCTCGTACTCCAGCTCCGACAACATCGAGACCCAGGCCACGCTGATCAAGAGCTATCCCGTGCTGGAGGAGGTCGGCCGCCGGATGAATCGGGTCCCGCCGGCCGCCGGCGACGCGCCCGTGCGCGAGTCGAAGAGCTACCAGGCGATGCTCGACGGCCTCGCCGCCAAGATCAAGACCAACCGGGTTCCCAACACGAGCATCCTCGAGATCACGGCCACCTCGACCAACCCGCGCGAAGCGCGCGACCTCGCCAACACGGTGGCCGAGGTCTATCGCGACTACAACAAGCAGAACCGCAACTCGCGGCTGACGGAGGCGCGGAAGTTCATCGAGGCTCAGCTCAAGGAGGTCGAGGCCCGCGTCAAGCGCGCGGAGGAGGAGGTGTGGGCCTTCCGCGACGCCAACCGCGTCATCTCGCCCGGCGCGGAGTCGACGGTGCTGCTGTCGCTCTTCACACAGGTCCGCGGCGACATCGAGCGCGCCCGGCAGCAGCGGACCGAGCTCGAGCAGCTGCAGGCGCGGCTCGCCAAGAGCGACCCGGCCAGCATGAGCGAGCGAATCTACATCGAGTCCACGAACCCCGCCCTGCAGCGCCTGCAGACGGCGCAGACCGAGCTGACGATGGAGCGCACGCAGCTGGCCCTGGAGGCGACCGCCAGGCACCCCCGGCTGCAGGCGATCGACGAGCGGCTGCGCGAGGTGCGCTTCGAGATGCGGCGCGAGATCGGCGCCCAGATCACGATGCTGAAGAATCGCGAGGACATCCTCGACCGCCAGATGGCCGAGCTGATGCAGAAGAACCGCGAGGTGCCCGCCGTCGAGCTGGGGCTGCAGCGGCTGCAGCGTGACGCCAAGGTCAACGACGACCTGCTGACCCTCCTGAAGACGAAGCACCAGGAGGCGCTCATCAAGGAGTCCGAGGGCGTGGAGGAAGTCGCCCTCGTCCGGCCGGCCGCCGATCCGGGCCGGCCCGTCGGGAGCAACACGCTCAACACGATGGTGGTGGGGGCGCTCCTGGGCCTGATGCTCGGACTGGTGCTGGCGTTCGTGCAGGAGACGCTCGACACGTCGATCGGCACCATCGAGGACGTGGAGTCGTACCTCGACGTCAAGGTGCTCGGCATCGTGCCGCACATCGATCCCCGCGAGACGCTGGAGCGGCTCCTCGAGCGCCGTCCGGCCCTCGCCCAGATGGATCCGGAGGCGCTCCAGAGCCACGCGCTGCTCATCACGCACTTCGATCCGAAGTCTCCGGTGGCGGAGGCGTACCGCACGCTGCGCACGAACATCCAGTTCCAGCGGATGGAGCGCGGCGGCAAGGTCCTCGTGGTGACCAGCCCCACGCTACAGGAGGGCAAGACGACCACCATCGTGAACCTCGCGCTCACGATGGCGCAGAGCGGGCAGAAGACGCTGCTGGTCGGCGGCAACATGCGGCGGCCGTCGATCCATCGGTTCTTCGGGATCGCGCGCGAGCCCGGCCTCTCCGACATCCTGATGGGCAGCACGCCGTGGCGCGACTGCGTGCGCGGCGTGGCCGACATCCTGATGGGCCGGTTCGAGATGGAAGACATCATGGCTTCGCCGGGGCTCGACAACCTGCACATCATCGAGGCCGGCCCGATTCCTTCCAACCCGTCGGAGCTGCTGTCGACGGCCGCCATGCGCGACTTCCTGCAGGCCGTGAGCGCCGAGTACGACATCGTGCTCATCGACACGCCGCCGATCTTGCCCGTCACGGACTCGGCGATCGTGGCCGGGCAGGTGGACGGCGTGCTGCTCGTCTACCAGGCCGGCAAGGTGGGACGCCTCGTGCTCAAGCGCGCCAAGGCGCATCTCGAGAGCGCGCGCGCCAAGGTGTGGGGCATCGTGCTGAACGATCTTCAGACCGAGGTCTCCGGCTACACGTACACGCACTACTACACGCACTACTACGGCGAGGAGTCGGGCGGAGATGCGCCCCGGGGCCGCACCCACCGCGTGCTCGGCTTCCTCGGCTCGCTCCGCGGCAAGCTCGGGTTCGGCGGCGGCGGCACGTCGGCGCCCGCGGTCACCCCCGGCTCGGCCACCGCCGCCGCGCCCGCAGTCGCCACCGCGCCGGCGCCGGCGACCGACGTCACGCGGAGCGAGGACGTCGCGTCGGTAGCTCCCTGGCGCCGCCGGCTCCCGAGCAAGCGCGTGGTCGGCGTGGGGATCCTCGTCGCCTCCGTCCTCGCGGGCGGCATCATCGCGTGGCTGATCGGATTGCCGGGCATCGGCATGCCGCGGGCGCAGCTGCGGCAGCGCCTCGATTCCCCGCCGTCGCGTCCGGGCCAGGCTCCCAACGTGCCCTCGAGGCCGTCACCCTCGGCCCGACCCGCGTCGACGGCAGCGCCGGTCACCACGATCCGGCCGAGCGCGCCGCCCGCCGTTATCGTGCCGCCGCTCACGGCGCCGTCCGCGGTGCGGCCGCTCATCGACACGTTGCCGCTGCCGACACCGCCGCCCGCGAGCGCGCCGACGCCGGCCGTCACACCGCCGGCGCCGGCGGTGAACGCCCCGCTGCTGGCGATGACGCCGCCCGCGCCGTCGGCGCCGCCGGCGGCACCCGCCAGGGACACCACCCGGTTCGCCGTGATGTTCGGACCCTTCAGCTCGGCCGTGGAGGCGCAGAGGGTCGAGCGGACGCTGATCAAGGCGGGCCACGACGCGCTGCGCGCACGGCAGGAGGCAGGCCCGACGATGTATGCCGTGCTGATCGAGCGCATTTCCACCGCGCAGGACGCGCGCACGATCATGAGTGTCCTCCGCGAGCAGGCGATCGGCGAGGCCGCCATCGTGTCGACGGAGCCGGTGATCGTCCGCGTCGGCGACGTGCACCCGCTGCGCGGCGCCGTCGCGCTCGCGGAGCGCGTCCGCAAGGCGGGCTATCGCGTCCGCGTGGCCGCCCAGTCCGGCGGCAAGGCCACGTACGTCATCCGGCACGGCAGTTTCGCGACGCGCGAGGAGGCGGAGGCCCGGAGCCGCGAGCTGGCACGGCTCAGCGTGCCGGCGGCCCAGGTCGTTCCGGTCCCGTAACGGGTGGATTCTCCACTTCTCATCGGGGCCGCCCTGGTCCTCTTCCTGCTGGCGTTCGCCCGCACGGAATTCGCGCTGTACGTGATGGTCTTCTCGATGCTGCTCTCCCCGGAGATCACGGCCAGCGCCGGCGGTCTCGCCGAGCGGCGCGACCTCACGCTCCGCACCGAGGACTTCGTGCTGCTCGTCATCGGCTTCAGCTGGTTCGCCAAGACGGCGGTCAACAAGGAGCTCGGCCTCGTGGCCAAGACGCCGCTGAACCGGCCGATCATCGCCTATGTGGCCGTGAACCTGATCGCCACGCTGCTCGGCTACCTGATGGGCAGCGTCCAGACGGCCGCCGGGTACCTCTACGTGCTCAAGTACATCGAGTACTTCGTCGTCTACTTCATGGTCGTCAACAACCTGCGCGACCGTGCCCACGCGCGCCGGCTGCTGGCGGCGGCCCTCATCACCGCCGCCATCGTGAGCGTCATCGGCCTCACGCAGATTCCGTCGGGCGAGCGCGTGTCCGCGCCGTTCGAGGGGGAGGCCGGAGAGCCCAACACGCTCGGTGGCTATCTGCTCTTCATGATGGCGCTCGTCGCCGGAATCGCCATCGAGTCGACGCAGCTCGCCACGCGGGCCCGGTTCATCGGACTCCTCGGGCTGATGGCCGTGCCGTTCGCGTTCACGCTGTCGCGCGCCTCCTACCTCGGCGTCGTTCCCGCGTTCGTGGCGCTGGCGTCGCTGACCACACGACGGCGGACGCTGGTGGCCATCGCGCTCGTGGTGCTCGTCTGCTCGCCGGTGCTGCTGCTCATTGCGCCGGGCTCGGTGGTGAACCGCGTTCTCTACACGTTCGAGCCCGAAGCCAACCAGCCGACGGTGCGCGTCGGCAAGATCGGCCTCGATCCCTCGACGTCGGCCCGCCTGCTGAGCTTGCAGCAAGGGCTGTCGGGCTGGCTGGAGCGCCCGATCCTCGGCTGGGGCGTGACCGGCTTCGGCTTCATGGACGCGCAGTACGCGCGCGTGCTGGTCGAGACCGGAGTCGTGGGCTTCCTCTGCTTCGTGTGGCTCCTGTGGTCGGTTCTGAAGGCGGCGCGGACGGCGCTGTCCGCGCTGACCGATCCTTTCGAGCGCGGGCTGGTGATGGGCTTCATCGCGGGCACCTTCGGCCTGCTCGCCCACGCCATCGGCTCCAACACGTTCATCGTCATCCGCATCATGGAGCCGTTCTGGCTGGTCGCCGGCATCGTCATCATGCTGCCGGTCTTCGTCGGCGAGGAGGCGCGCGCGGCGGCGCGCTCACTGACGCCGTCGGTGGCGGCCCCCGTGGTGCGGTGACATGAGGACGGCCGCGGGCGCCGGGACGATGTCCACGCTCGTGCGCGGCGGGGCGCTGACCCTCGGCGGCTCGCTGCTGGGGCGCGCCGCCGGCGTGGCCCAATCGATCGTCATCGCGCGCGGGCTCGATCCCCACCGGCTCGGCGTGTTCGCCATCGTCAACTACGTGCTCTCGCTCGGCGGCGCCATCGTGGACCTCGGCGTGCCGGTGGCCGCGACCAAGCTCGTCGCCGAGTACCGGATCGCCCGTCCCGACGTCCTGCGGCGGATCGTCGGCATCCTGGCCGTCCTGAGCGTGCTGCTCGCCACCGCCGGCGCCGTGCTCTTGCTCGGCTTCGCCGCGCCGCTGAGCCGGTTCTATCGCGAGCCGGCGCTGGAGCCTCTCTTCCGGCTGGGGGCCGCGCTGCTGTTCATCTCGCTGGTCGGCGCCTTTCTCGCCAGCGCCGTGCAGGGCTTCCAGCGCATCGACACACTGGCCGCGGTGACGGCGGTGAAGGCGGTGACGGCGCTGGGGGCGACCCTCCTGCTGCTGCCGTCGCTCGGCCTGATCGGAGTGATCGTGGCCTCCATCGCGGCCGAGGCCATCGCGTGGCTGCTCGTCGGTCGCGCGCTGCATACCGAGGTGGCGGCAACGCCGACGGTCCCGCGTGCGCCGCTGACGGCGGGACCGGTGGTCGCGCGGGCGCTCGCCCTGTCGGTCCCGGTCGTGCTCAACGGTCTCGTCGTCTGGGGCGGCGCGTGGTTCGTGCGCTCCTATCTCGCGCGGACGGCCGGCTACGAGGCGGTCGGGTACTTCCACGTCGCCGACGCCTGCTCGCGACTGCTCTTGCTGCTGCCGTCGGCGATCGCCGTACCGTTCCTGCCGGCCGTCTCCGGCTCCGTCGCGCTCGGGCGTGAGGCGACGAGCCGGATGGTCGAAGGCGGGCTGCGGCTCACGCTGCTCGTGGTGGCGCCGGCCGGAGCGTTCCTGTGCCTCGCCTCGGAGCCGGTGCTGGGCCTGATCTACGGCGACGCGTACGCCGGCGCGGCGGCCTCGCTCACGTCCGGGCTCGTCCTCGCGGCCGGCTTCCAGGCGATGGCGGTGATGGTGTGGTCGACGCTCGTGGGCGCCGGCCGGACGTGGGCCGGCTTCACCGTGCAGGCGGGCGGCCAGCTCACCATCGTCATCCTCACCGTCGCCCTCGTGCCCGCACACGGGCTGAACGGTGTCGTCCTCGCATTCATCGTGGCGTCGCTGGCGACGGCGGTGGTGGGACTCGCGGTGGTGCGGGCGGAGCTCGACGTTCGGCTCGCCGCGGTGTCGAGCGCGCTGACCGTCTCCCTCGTCGCCTGGGCGGCGGCCGTGACGTTGTGGGCGGCCGGCGCCACCGGCTGGCTCCCGGCCACCGCGGTCGCGGCAGCGGTGGTCCTGCTGCAGTTCACGCGGCTCACGCCGGACGAGCGCCGGGCGGTCCTCGCGCGGCTGCGGCACCCGGCGGCGGAGGTGGCGCGATGACGGCCTGCGACCTGTCCGTGGTCATCCCCGCGCTCGACGAGGGCGCGAGCATCGGCGATCTCGTGAGACGCGTGAAGGTCGAGGCCACGCGCCTCGGCGTGCGTCACGAGGTGATCGTCGTCGACGGCGGCTCCGTCGACGGCACGCCGCGCTGGGCCACCGAGGCCGGCGCCACCGTGGTGCGCCAGCCGGGCCGCGGCTACGCCGACGCGCTGCTCACCGGCTTCCGTCACGCGCGCGGAGCGTACGTCGCCTCGATGGACGCCGATTACTCGCACGACCCCGACTTCCTTCGCACGCTGTGGGCGGCGCGCGACGACGCCGAGCTCGTCATCGCGTCGCGCTACGTGGCCGGCGGCTTCGCGTACATGCCGCCGTTCCGGCGGCTGCTGAGCCGGATCCTCAACCGCGTCAGCCGCAGCCTGCTGTCGCTGCCGTTCCGCGATCTCTCCAGCGGATTTCGTCTTTACCAGCGTCGCGCGCTGGAAGGCCTGGCGCCCCGTGCCCGTCGGTTCGACGTGCTGATCGAGATCCTGGCCCGCGTCCGGGCCGAGGGCTGGCGCATCAAGGAGGTGCCCTTTCACTATCGCCAGCGGCAGGGCGGCCGCTCGCACGCCGGCCTGCTCAGCTTCGGCCTGGCCTACGCGGGCACGCTCGCCCGGATGTGGAAGGTGCGCAACTCGCTCGAGTCGGCGGACTACGACGACCGCGCCTTCAATTCCCGCATTCCCATCCAGCGCTTCTGGCAGCGCCGGCGGTACGCGATCGTCCTCGGCATGGTCGGGCGCGCCGAATCCGTTCTCGACGTGGCGTGCGGCTCCTCGAAGATCCTCGAGGCGCTGCCCCATGCCGTGGGGCTGGATCTCAGCTTCAAGCCGCTGCGATTCCGCAAGCAGACCAACCGTTTCCTCGTGAACGGGGACGCCCACGCCCTGCCATTTCCCGACGGCGGCTTCGCCGCCGTGATCTGCTCCGAGATGCTCGAGCACGTGCCCTTCGACCCGAGCATCTTCACGGAGCTGGCGCGCGTGCTGCGTCCGGGCGGCACGCTGGTCGTGGGCACGCCGGACTACGGCCGCTGGCAGTGGCCGTTCATCGAGTGGTGGTACAACCGCCTGCTTCCAGGCGCGCACGGTCACGAGCACGTCGAGCGCTACACGGAGGCGAGCCTGCGCGAGCGGCTGAGCCGGTTCGGGTTCGAGCCGCTCGAGGCCGCCTCCATCTGGCGAGCCGAGCTCATCTTGAAGTGCCGCAAGCGGCCGGTGGCCGCGCCCGTCGAGCGCCGTGAGGCGGTCCATCGATGAGGACCGCGGTACACGGGTCGGCATAGCTCATGCGGATCGTCATCGACGGCCGCGGGCTCACCGGCCACACCACGGGCGCGGGCAACGTCTTCGGCTGGCTGCTCGCGCGCCTGCGCGCCGAGGCGCCGCAGCACGAGTACGTGGTCCTCACACCGTCGGCCGCGGGCTGGCGCCTGCGGCGGCATCTCTGGTGGGAGCAGGTGGAGTTTCCGCGCCAGGCGTCGCGCATGCGGGCCGACGTGCTCCACGTGCCGTGCGGGACGTCCACTCCGCTCGCACGGCGCCGAGGCCGCACCGTCGTCACGCTCCACGATTTTGCCCTCACCGCGCATCCGGAGTGGCTGCCGCGCGGTCCCGGACGCTGGTACTGGGCGCGGTGGGTGCCCTGGACCGCCGCCTTCGCCGATTGCGTCCTGGTGGGATCGTGGGCGGCGCACGGCGACGCGATGCGCCTGGCGCGAATCACCGGGCGGCGTCTCCGCGTCACCCCGTGGGGCGTGCCGCCCGACATGGCGCAGGGCCCCGCCGCCGGCGCCGCGGAGGCCGCGCGCCGGCGTCACGGGCTGCCGGCGCGATATCTACTGTACGTCGGCACCGTCGACCGGCGAAAGGACCTCGGCACGCTCCTGACCGCGCTCGATCGGCTGGACCGAGACGTGGCCCTCGTCGTGGCGGGAACCGTCATTCCCGGTCGCACGGAGTTCGAGGCCGACGTCGATCGCCTCGGGCTCCGGCCGCGGGTACGCGTCCTCGGCTATGTGCCGCGTGCGGATCTGCCGGGTCTCTATGCCGGTGCCGGCGCCTTCGTTTATCCGTCCTTCTACGAGGGCTTCGGACTGCCCGTCCTCGAGGCCATGGCCTGCGGCGTCCCCGTCGTGACGTACAACGTCTCCTCGCTGCCGGAGGTGGCCGGCGCCGCCGCGGTGCTGCTCGACCCGCCGGTGGCGCCGGAGGCGCTGGCGGCGGCGCTGGTGCGCGTCCTCGGCGACGGCGACCTGCGAGCCGATCTCGTGGCCCGCGGGCGCGCGCACGCCCGGACATTCGACTGGGGCGCCACCGCCCGCGCGACGCTCGAGGCCTACGCCGGCATTCCCGCGTGATGGCATGCGCTACCTGCTGCTGAGCTACGCCTACGAGCCGGGGCTCACCGCCGACGCGGGCGGCTTTCGCAAGCTGTGGGAGCTCGCGGCCGCCCTCGCGCGAGGCGGCGCGGAGGTCGAGGTCCTCTACCCGAGGTTGCCGCGCCACCGCCCGCTGCGCCACGTGCCGGCCCGCGCCTACGGCGTCGTCGATCGCCGGGTCGCGCGCCCGCTGACGGCGTACGCGTCGATGCTGGCCGCCGCGCTCCGGACACGGCCGCGGCCCGACGTCGTGTACTTCCGGGCCGGCCTGAACGTGCTGCCGGTCTTCCTCCGGCGGGGACTCGGCAGCCGCCTCGTGCTGGAGGTCAACGCCGATCCGCTCGAGTTCATGAGCGTGGAGGGTGCCTCCGATCGCGCCCGCCGCCTGGCGCGCTGGGCGCTCGGCGTGAGCGCGCGGGCGAGCGATCTGGTGGTCGCGGTGACGCCGGGCCTGGCTCGCCGGCTCGTCGAGGATTTCCGCGTCCAGCGCGACAAGGTCGTCGTCATCCCGAGCGCAACGGACAGCGAGCACTTCGCGCCGATGGAGGCGGCGGCGGCGCGGCGGCAGCTCGGCCTCGAGCCCGAACGGCCCCTCGTCGGCTTCGTCGGCCTCTTCTATCGTCACCAGGGGGTGCCGACCCTGCTGCACGCGCTGGCGAAGCTGCGTCCCGGCATGCCGCGCGTCGGCGCGCTCGTCGTCGGCGACGGCGCCATGCGAGCCGAGTGGCAGGCGCTCGCGCGAGCGCTGCAGCTCGAGGACGTCGTGCGGTTCACCGGCCAGGTGCCCTACGCGAGCGCGCCGGCGTACTTCAACGCCATGGACGTCGTGGTCGCGCCGTTCACCGCGCACCGCGGTGAGACGTCTCCGTTCAAGGTGCTCGATGCCCTCGCCTGCGCCCGTCCGGTCATCGCCTCGGATCTGCCGTCGGTGCGGCCCCTCGTCGAGAGCGGTGCGCTGCGGCTCGTGCCCCCCGACGATCCGGGCGCGCTCGCCGACGCCATCGCCGAGCTGCTGGCCGATCCGGTGCACCGGGTCGCAATGGGCTGGCGCGGCCGGGGTTACGTGGAGCAGCACGCCAGCTGGGACCGCGCGGCCGCCCTGCTCACGGAGGCGCTCGGGCGGGGATGAAGATCGTCCTTCTCACGAAGCGCACCCGCGCCCACGGCTTCGGCGGCGTCGAGGCCTACGTGCACAACGTCGCCCGCGCCGCCGTCGAGCTGGGTCACGAGGTCGTCGTGCTCGCCACCGCGCATCCGGGCGGCCTCGGCGCCGAGCGTACCGACGGCTATCGCATCGAGTACGTCGGCGGAACCGAGGCCGGCGTCTATTCGGCGGCGTTCTGGCGACAGAGCGCGGCGGCGGTGCGAGCTCACGCGCCGTACGACCTGCTCTACAGCACGAATCTGGCGGGATACGGCGCCGCCATCGCCGGCGTGCCGGGTCCGCACGTGGCCTGGTGCACCGGCCGGACGCTCGCGCACCTGCGCAGCGAGTGGCACGACCGCGCGGGCCTTCGCGCGCGGGCCGGATATCCGAAGGCCGCGCTCGCCCTCCTTTACTACGCGTGGGTCGAGCGGCGCCTGCACCGCCGTGTCGATGGGCTGATCGTCGAGGACGTGGCGACCCACGAGGCGCTGCGGCGCGGGCCGTGCCCGGTGCGGCTCGTGCACAGCGGTGTCGACACGGCGCGGTTCACCGCCGACGCCCGCCGGCGGCGGGAGGCCCGCGCGGCGCTCGCGATTCCGTCCGACGCCGATGTCGTCATGATGGCGGCCACGCTCAACCGCCAGAAGGGCGTCGCCGTCGGCGTCGAGGCCTTCCGCCGTCTCGCGGGAGCGCGGCCGCGGCTGCATCTCGTCGTCGTCGGAGATGGACCGGAGCGTGCTCGCCTGGCGGCGCTCGCGCGCGACCAGGCCGGCGGCGCGCGCGTGCGCTTCACCGGGGACGTGGCCGAGGCCGACATGCCGCGCCACTACGCCGCCGCGGACATTTTCCTGTACCCGACGTTGCGCGTGGAGGGCATGCCGCGCGCGATTCTCGAGGCGATGAGCACCGGCCTGGCCGTGGTGGCCAGCGACCGCGGCGGGATTCGAACGGCGATACGCGACGGGCACACCGGCGTGCTGCTCGCGTGGCCGTCGGCGGAGCTGCTGGCTACGGCGACGGCCCGGCTGCTCGACGACCACGCGCGGCGCGCCGCCCTGGGTCAGCGGGCGGCGGCCGTCGCGCGCGACCAGTTCGATCTCGGCGCCACGGTGGCCACGCTGCTCGGCATGATGGGCGCGCCCGGGATGGTGGAGCGTGGACGCGCGTAGGGCGGCGCGGCTCGCGCTGTCCTTTGCGCCGGTGGCCGGCGTCGTGGCGCGGCCGGCGCCCCGGCCGGACGGCATCAGCGCGCTCGTGCGCGTGCGCGGCGATGAGGAGTGGCTGGAGCCGGCGGTGTTGTCGATTCGCGAGTTTGCGGACGAGGTGGTGCTGCTCGACAACGGCGCTTCGGAGGCGGCGCGGGCCGCCGTGGATCGGCTCGCGCGCGTCCTGGGATCGCGGCTGGTGCGCATCGAGTGCGCGGCGCTCGACGTCTTCGAGGTGTCGAATCTGGGACTCGACCGCGCGCGCTATCGGTTCGTCGTCCGGTGGGACGCCGACTTCGTCGGCCACACGGACGGCGCCGCCAGCCTCGCCCACCTGCGCCGCTACCTGCTGGGGCTCGACCGGCGCCGCTACTTCGCCGTGGCGCTGACGGCGGCCGAGGTGGCCGGCGACCTGCGCCATCAGTTCCCCGATCGGCGCCTGCGGCACGATGGCCTGGCACACACCGTTTCCGCGCGGGCCCGCTTCGTGCGCGTGACGCGGGAGACGCGAACGGAGACCCTCAGCGCCGCGGACCGGCCGCTACGCGAGCGGCCCCATCTCGTGCTCGCGCTGGAGTCGCTCGCCCTTCCGCCGTACTACGCGGTGCTCCGCTGGCCGCACGTGGCCTACTTCCACGTCCACGTGAAGCCCGCGCGGCATCTCCTGCTGCGTCACTTCTGGCTCGAGTGGCTCGCCGAGCCGGACACGGCCCGGCATCCGTCGCTCGAGTCCTACGCGCTCGAGCAGGCCCGCCAGCGCTGGGGCATCGGCGAGCCCGACGCGGCGGCCGCGCATCTCGTGCGACGCGTCTGCGCCGGGCTGGTGCCGTTCGACGAGGCCGCGTGCGGCCCGTATCCCGAGCTGCTGCGACCGTATCTCGAGCGGAGCCGGTACGCGGTGGAGTACGACGGCGCCCAGATCGTCGGCCGGCGGGAGCGCTGACGTGCTCAAGACCGGTCACCAGCTGGACGACGCCGTCATCCGCGCTCGCTACGAGGGGCTCGGCCACCGCGGCAGCCTCGGCGCGAGCTTCGCCCGTCGCGTGATCGCCGTCGCCGGCGCGCCGGCCGGCCGCCGCGTGGCCGATATCGGCTGCGGCACCGGCGAGCTGCTCCGCGAGCTCACGGCGACGTGGCCTAGCGCCGACCTGGTCGGCGTCGATTTCGCCGCCTCGCGGCTGCGCACGGCGGCCGCGGCGGCGCCGCCGGTGACGCTGGTCGACGCCGATCTCGGCGGCGCGCTGCCCTTCGCCGACGCGGCGTTCGACACGATCTTCTGCACGGAAGTCCTCGAGCACCTGAAGGATCCGGTGCGCTGCCTCCGTGAGCTCCGTCGCGTCCTGACCCCGGACGGCCGGCTGGCGCTCTCGGTGCCCAACGCCACCGGCTTCGCGCCGTTCCATCGGCTCGCGCCGCTGGTGGCGGGCGAGTGGCTGCGCGGCAAGCTGTTGCCGTATGAGCACCCGGCGAACACCGACCAGCCGATCGACACGTGCTGGACCTTTGGCGAGATCGAAGACCTCGTCAGGGCCGGCGGCTTCACCGTGGACGTGCGGGACGGGCTCGCGTACTTCCGTTATCTCGAGATGCTGCCGGTCGTCAGGACCGTCTGGCGTCCGTTGATGTCGAGCGCGGAGTGGCTCCTGCCGCGCGTCGGCGGCGCGCGCTTCGCCTACCACGTCCTCCTGCGGTGCCGACCCGCCGGCGGGAGCGGCGCGTGATCACCTGTCCGGTGTGCGCTGGCGTCGACGTCCGCGCCGCCCGCGTGCCCGTGGAAGACGGGCTGGTGCGCTGCGCCGCCTGCAGACTCCTGTTTCGGCGGGGGGCGCCGCTCGATCCGCCGCGGGCGTCGCTGTCCGACGGTGAGCGGCGGCTGGAGGAGCGCGTCGCCGAGCGCCGCGCCGCGCACTTCGAAACGGTGCTGGCCGCGGCCGGCGCGCCGGGCCGCTTGCTCGACGTCGGCGCCGGCGTCGGCGCGCTGGTGCGGCTGGCCGGTGAGCGGGGATGGAAGGCGGTCGGCATCGACGTCGACCCGGCGGTGGTGGCCTACGCGCGCGCCCGCGGACTCGACGTCCGTCTCGGCGAGCTGGGAGCGCTGGCGCTGCCGGCCGAGCGGTTCGACCTCGTCACGCTCTGCAACGTCGTCGACTTCGTCGCCGATCCCGTGGCCGTCCTCGCCGAGTGCCGGCGCGTGCTCGTGCCGGGCGGACGGATCTTCGTGCGCACGCCCAACGTTCCCTGGCAGCTGCAGGGCGCGCGCGCCGGCCGGCTGCTCGCCGCCATCGGCCTCGGGCGTCTCGTCCACGGTCGCGCCCGCTGGCTGGCGATCTTCCACCGTTCGAACTTCAGCGCGCACACGCTCCGCGTCGCGCTGGCGCAGGCCGGCTTCGACGGCGTCCAGCTGGCGAACAGCGCCCCGATCCCCGGCGATCCGTACCTCGGGCTGGGACGGGCCGGGGAGGCGGCGCTGCGTCTGGCCAAGCGGGCGGTGTTCGTGGCCGTGCAGGCGGCGGCGGTGACGAGCGGCCGGCGGTGGTTGCTGGGCCCGTCGATCGAGGCGTGGGCGAGGAAGCCGGCGTGATCCCCGTGCCGGTCGTGCACATCGCCGAGTCCACGGGCTGGGCGGGTGGCGAGCGCTATCTCCTCGCG
>DATBJF010000009.1:0-66137 GCA_036556545.1 Candidatus Methylomirabilota bacterium | reverse complement strand
GCGCCGGCGTCAGTCGCCGGCGCGCCCCGCGGGTTCTACGGGCGCGGCCTCCGTCGTGGCCGTCGCGGTACCGCTGAGCGTTGCGATCACTCGAGGACCATCTGCGTCTGGATCGTGAGGGACAGCAGCCGTCCCCCCTCGTCGGCGACGCGCGTCTGCCACACCATCGTGCGGCGCCCGCGATGCAGCGGCGTCGCCTCCGCGCGCACTGTCCCTCCACGCCCGGCGGCAAAGAAGTTCGTCTTCGACTCGAGGGTGGTGGTGGTCGCACCCGGGGGAAGGTTCAGGAAGGTGGCGGCGGCGCCGACCGTATCGGCCAGCGCCATCAGGGTCCCGCCGTGCAGCGCGCCGCCCACCGTCGTCAACGGCGCCCGATGCGTGAGCTCGGCGATGACGCGGTCCTTGGTGGCCTCGACGAAGCGGATCCCGAGCGTCTCGGCGAGGGTGCCGGCGTGAGCGTCCTGGAGCTTTGCCGTATCCATGGCCGGCATGGTGCACCGACCCCGCGCAGACTTCAATTACGTCCGACGTAATGCAGACGAGGCGCCGGACGGTGTAGAGTCCCGCGCATGGAGCGGGCGCGCGCCACCCTCGCCGAGACGGGCCCTGGCCCGTTGCTCCGGCAGTGGCGTGCCCGCCGCCGGCTCAGTCAGCTCGACCTGGCCGTGGAGGCCGGCGTGTCGTCCCGGCACCTGAGCTTCGTCGAGACCGGACGGGCCCAGCCGAGCCGCGAGATGGTCCTGCTGCTGGCCCGGGCATTGGACGTTCCGCTGCGCGACCGCAACGCCCTGCTCATCGCCGCCGGCTACGCGCCGATCTATCGCGAGACGCCCCTGGCGGCACCGGCCATGGCTCAGGTGCGCCGCGCGCTCGATTTCATCCTCCGGCAGCAGGAGCCGTATCCCGCCCTCGTGCTCGACCGCCACTGGAACGTGCTGGCGGTCAACGAGGGGAGCGCGCGGGTTCAGGCCGCGTTTCTCGACGCCGAGCGGGTTGCGAAGCTCGGCCCGCCGAACGCGATGCGCCTCATGTTCCATCCCGAGGCGTTTCGTCCGCACATCGTCAACTGGGAGGCGACGGCAGCCTCGCTGATCCAGTGGCTGCATCGCGACGTGGCCACCGGCCTCGGCGACCTCGAGACGCGGACGCTGCTGGAGGAGCTGCTCTCGTATCCGGACGTGCCGCGGCAGTGGCGCACGCTCGACCTGGACGCCTCGACGGCGCCCTTCCTGCCCATCGAGTTTCGCGGCGGCGAGCTCGCCCTCCGGTACTTCACGACCCTGACCACGCTCGGCACGCCGCACGACATCACCGCGCAGGAGCTCCGTATCGAGGCGTTCTTCCCGGCCGACGAGGCCACGGAGGCGGCGACGCGCCGGCTCGTGGCATGAACACGCGCACACGGGTGACGCTCGTGCTGATCGCGCTGGGGTTGCTCGGCGCCGGCAACGGCCCGGGCGGCGTCCGTCTCGACAACTGGGAATCGTACCCGGCCGGGCGCCTCGACCTCGGCGGTACCTGGCGGCCCTACCCGTCCGAGCAGAAGTTCAAGCACGCGCCGGCCATCGTACGCGACGGCGCTCGGTCGGCCCTCTGGCTCAAGACGGACGACGAGCCCATGCGGATCGGCCGCGTCGTCAAGGTGGAGCCGCGCGAGACGCCCTGGCTCACCTGGGAGTGGAAGGTGGTGGTCCTGCCCACGGGCGGCGACCTCCGCGACCCTCGGCGCAACGATCAGGCGGCGCGGGTGATGGTGATGTTCGACGGCATGAAGGGGTTGCTCTACGTGTGGGACACGACAGCGCCGGTCGGCGCCGAGACGCAGCCCGACACCTTCGAGATCTTCCGGCGCGCGCTGATCGTCGTCCGCTCCGGTCCTCACAGCGTCGGTCAATGGGACCGCCAGCGCCGCAACGTCTACGCGGATTACCGGCGCATCTTCGACGCCGAGCCTCGCACGATCAAGTGGATCGGCCTCGAGAGCCACTCCAACGACACTCACACGCGCACGGAGGTCCTCTTCGGCGGCGTGCGCTTCGACGCTCGCTAGAACCCGCGGATCACGCCGCGCGCTCCTGCGCCTGCTTGGCGCGCATCTCGGCGAGGTCGACATCGTCCAGGTAGCGCACCGGTTCGCGGTCGAACTGCTCCTTGCAGGCCTGCGAGCAGAAGTAAAAGGTCACGCCCTCGTACTCTGACTGCGCTTCGGCACTCATCGGGTTGACTTCAGACTTGCAGACCGGATCCAGTCCCATGACGACCCTCCCGCACCGCACGGCGGTGCCGTGGTAAGTGCGGGGCAAGCCTCATGCCGGTGACTCAGAGGACGCGGCGAGCGCCCACCCAGCGGGTGCGATACCACCTCTCGTCGATCCGCGACACCTTCACGACATCCCCGGGCTTGGTCGCGTGGACGAACCGCGTCTCCCCGATGTAGATGCCGCTGTGGCCGAGGCGATCGAAGAACACGATGTCCCCGGGCTCCAGCCGGTCGCGGCGGACACTCCGGCCCATCCGGTACTGCGCTTCGGCGCTGTGGGGCAACGCGACGCCATGGCGCGAGTACACGAACATCACGAACCCGGAGCAATCGAACCCGGCCGGTGAGCTGCCCCCACGCGCGTACGGCGTGCCGACGTACTTGAGGGCCGTCGTCACGACGCGCGACTGAGCGGGCGTGAGGTCGGCCGGCAGACGCGTCGATTCCGACGCGGATTTCGAGCCGGCGGAGGCGCAGCCCGCTATGGAGACGACGGCGAGGAAGCCGATGAGCCGGAGCGAGCGCATGAGCCAGCGTCTGAGCAAGAGAAGTGCCGCACCCATCACACCGCCAGACGCGTTCACCGGCGCCGCGCCGCGCTCGCCATGACACGCCCGGCGTCAGCGAGGCGTGCCATTACGTCGTCGAGCCGGCTGGCGCCGCTGAATTCGTGCGGCAACGGGGCGTTGGAGGCCCGGCATCCGGCTTGCTCCTGCCGACGCCAAATCCTCGGAGATCGGGAGGCCGACGAATGAAGACCGTGTCCGCTCTGATCGCCTCGGTGTGCTGCGTGGCATTCGCCGGTTGCGTCGTAAAGGGGCCGGAAGTCCGCGTCCGCCCCCCGGTGGAGGTGAAGATCGAGGGTGACGACCACGGCGGCGGCAAGTTCTGCCCGCCCGGCCAGGCCAAGAAAGGCCGGTGCTAGGGCCACCTCACCCGCGCCGAGCCCCGCTGTTGGGGCCGAGGTGCTTGAGGTCGCCGAGCTCGCGGATGGCGTTGACCATCGCCGTCGGGATCACCTGGGCCTTGAGCGAGCCGTCCTCCATGATCCGCGCGTAGACCCGCGTCGCGCGTCCCTCGCTGACGGCGGCGCCGGTCACGGCGTTCTTCGCCTTGCAGTTCCAGTGCAGCGTGTGATCGCCGATGTCGGCGAGCGTGATGGTGGTGACGATGCGATCGCCGTAGGCGGCGGGGCCGATGAACCGGAAATGGATCTCCCCCATGACGAACGTCGTCCGGTCGTTCTTGATCATCTGCTCGATGGGATAGCCGATGATCCGGAACAGCTCGTGCTCGGTATCGTTGAACCACGCCACGATCCGCGGGTAGTACACGAGCCCGAACGGGTCGGACTCACCCCAGTTGACCGTGATCTCCTTCCAGTACATCGCCATATCGATCTTTCGGAGGGGCCTCGGTGGCCCCCTCCGATGCCTCCCCCAGAGCAGGATTGCGCCGGCAAAGCCGGCGTTCGAACACTACACGAGCAGTCCTAACATACCGGGCGGCTGAGGACATCGCCGGAAATGCGGCGGGGCACCAGCCGGCCGTCGCGCGTGTCACCGAGCAGGCGGCCGTGGTCCACCATCATCTTGCCGCGCAGGATGGTCGTCACCGGCCAGCCCTGGATGGGCCAGCCCTCCCACGGGCTGTAGTCGCTCACATGGAAGTCGCTCTTGGTGAGCGTCTTGCGGACGTTCGGGTCGATCAGGACGATGTCGGCGTCGCCGCCGACGGCGAGGGCGCCCTTCTTCGGATAGAAGCCCAGCAGCCGCGCTGCGTTCGTGGAGGTGACCTCCGCGAACCGCTGCAGCGACATCTTGCGCTTCACCACGCCCTCCGTGAAGACGATCCCCATGCGCGCCTCGGCGCCGAGGTTGCCGCCGGTGACGTTGTCGAGGTCCTTGCCGCGCAGCTTCAGCTCGAGCGACGTCGGATACTCGTCGGTGGCCGTGGTCGACACCCCGTCGCGCACGAGCCCCTCCCACAGCGCCTTCTGGTCGTCGGGGTACTTCAGCGACGGGTACGTGTGATAGCAGAAGCCGCGCGGGGTCTTGTAGTCCTCCGCCGTGAAGCACGCGTAGTGGTGCAGGGTCTCGGCGTAGACCGGCTGGCCCTTGGCGCGCGCCTCCACCACCGCCTCCACGCCCTCGCGGGCCGAGGTGTGCACGAAGTACACGGCGGCGCCCATGGCGTTGGCGAGGTGGATGGTGCGGCGGAACGCCAGCGCCTCCGAGAGCTTGTTGTGGACGAGTGGCAGGTTCCAGCCCTCCGTCCGCTTCTCCTCGATGAGCTTCTCGTACATGAACTGCACGATATCGTGGTCTTCGGCGTGCACGACCATGAGGCCGCCGCGCGCCGCGACCTTCTCCATCGCCAGCTGGATGCGCCCGAAGTCCAGGCGGTAGCCGCCGCGCTTGGGATGCGGCGGCAGCACGTCGACCGTGAACACCTTGAACGACGGGAAACCCTCCGCGATGGCGTCCTCGAGCTGATCGAAGAGCGCGATGGGCAGCGCGCCCTGCAGGCAGACGTGGAACGAGTAGTCGGTGTACGAGTTCCCCTTCCAGCGCGCGGCCCGCTGCTCGATGGCCTGGGCGACCGACGTGCCCGGCCGCACGAAGCAGAAGTCGACGTGCGTGGTGGTGCCGCCGAACACCATGCCCCGCGTGTCGTCCTCGGGGCCGAGGGTGTGGTGGTTCTCGTCGGGATGCATGGAGACGAAGTGCGCGAGGTGCGTGTGCGGCTCGACGCCCCCGGGCACCACGATCTTGCCCGTCGCGTCGATGACGCGCCCCGCCTGCCCCAGCGACTCGCCGATGGCGGCGATGCGTTCGCCCTGCACGCCGATGTCCCAGTGACCCACCCCACCGGGGGTGACGACCTCGCCTCCGCGAACGATGAGATCGAGCATGGTCCGCTCCTATGTGAGATAGAGGCGCGCCACGTGGTGGTCGATCACCACGCCCTGCGCGCTCACGGTGAAGTTCGAGGTGATCAGTCCCGTCGCACCCGCGAAGGTGCCGTGCCCGCCCGTGACCGTCCACATGACGGCGCCGCTGGTCCAGCCCGCGATCGGCGCGGGGCCGACCGCGCCGCGCCCCACGGTGGCGAAGGTGACGCTGCCGGCGCGCCCGTAGGTGATGGTGCCCTCCTCCACGAAGCTGCCATCGGCGAAGCGCTCGACGACCGACTCGAGCACGGCATGCTCGCCAGCGAGCGCCTTCGTCTCCGCGTGGACCGTCCCGTCGCTCAGCACGGTCGTGAGCGACTGGCTGGGCGCCGTGCTCTTCGCCCGGCGCGTGCCGTCCGCGTCCGCGCCGGCGGCGCCGCGAAACTCGAGCGCGAAGACCAGCTCGCGCATCAGAACACGATCAGGCCGCGCGCCAGCTCGCCGGCGGCGAGCGCGCGGAAGGCCTCGTTGGCGTCGTCGAGACCGTAGCGCCGGGTGATCAGCTCGTCGATCTTGAGCTTGCCGGCCTGATACAGGCTCACCATGCGCGGCAGGTCCTCGCGGGTGCGCGCGCTGCCGTAGCTGGAGCCGCGGAGCACCCGCTCGCCGGTGACGAGCGGGCGCACGTCGAGCGGGACCGTCTGCCCGGTGGCCGGCACACCGATGACGATGCACGTTCCGCCCGGCGCCAGCGCCTCCGCCGCCTGGCCCACCGCCAGCGTGTCGCCGACGGCGACGAACGTGAAGTCGGCGCCGCGCCTGGTGAGGCGGCGGATCTCGGCCACGGCGTCGTCCTTCGACGCGTCGACAGCGTGAGTGGCGCCGAGCGCCCGCGCCTGATCCAGCTTGGCCGCCTTCACGTCGACGGCGATGATCGGATGCGCCGCCACCATGGCCCCGCCCTGCACCACGTTGAGCCCGATACCGCCCGCGCCGAAGACGGCCATGCTGGCGCCCGCGGGCACGGCGGCCGTGTTGATGACGGCGCCGATGCCGGTCATCACGGAGCAGCCGATGAGCGCCGCGCGGTCGAGCGGCATGGCCGGGTCGATGGCGATCGCGGAGGACTCGTGCACGACCGTGCGCGAGGCGTAGGTCGCCACGTGGCCGTAGTGATAAACAGGCTTCCCGCCCAGGGACATCCGCGTGGTCCCGTCGGGCAGGAGACCCCGGCCGGGCATGCGCCGCTCGCAGAGATTGGGGCGGCCGATCACACAGTAGTGGCAGCGCCCGCACGTCGGCGCCCACGAGAGAATGACGTGATCGCCGGGTGCCAGGGCGCGCACGCCGGGCCCGATGCTCTCCACGACGCCGGCGCCCTCGTCGCCGAGGACGATCGGCATCGGCACGCCCTTCCACGAGCCGTCCGCCGCATGGAGGCAGGAGTGGCAGACGCCGCTGGCCGCCATGCGCACGAGCACCTCGCCCTCGCGCGGCGGCTCCAGCTCGAGCTCCTCCACCTTGAGCGGTGTGCGCGGTTCGAACAGCACGGATGCTCGCATCGTCTCTCCTCAGCGGCCGTACCGGATCCGCGGATCCAGGTAGGCGTAGAGCATGTCCACCACGAGGTTGACCGTCATGAACATCACGGCCACGAACAGGATCGTCGACTGCGTCAGCGGGTAGTCACGCTGATAGATGGACCACAGCACCAGCCGCCCCACGCCCGGGAGAGTAAAGACTTCCTCGACCACGACGCTGCCGCCGAGCAGGATACCTATTTGCAGGCCCACTACGGTGACGATGGGGATCAGCGCGTTCTTCAGCGCGTGCTTCAGCACGACCAGCCGCGGCACCAGGCCCTTGGCGGCCGCCGTCCGGATGTACTCGGAGCCCAGGACGTCGAGCATGCACGCGCGCGTGGTGCGCGCGATGTTGGCGGCGCTGGCGGTGCCCAGACACACCGCCGGCAGCAGCATGATCGTGAGGTTCTTGACCGGATCGCGCGCGAAGTCCACCCACATTACGGGCGGCATCCAGCGCAGGTAGATGGAGAGGAACAGGATCAGCATCGTGCCCTGCCAGAACACGGGCACGGACAGCCCCAGCAGCGCGCCCACCCGCGTGACGTTGTCGATCGCCCGATCGCGTCGCACGGCCGACACGATGCCCGCCAGGAGGCCGAGCACGAGGGCGAAGGCCACGGCCATGAACGTCAGCTCGAGCGTCACCGGCAGCCGCTCGACGATGAGCGCGATGACAGGCTTGCCCGTCCGCCACGAGGTGCCGAGGTCGCCCTGCACGAGGCCGCCGAGCCAGCGGCCGTACTGCACGTACCACGGCTGGTCGAGCCCGAAGAAGGCGCGGAGCTGCTCCACCATGGCCGCGCTGACCACGGCGTCGGCGCCGATCATCTGCTCCACCACGGTGCCGGGGATGAGCCGCAGCATCAGGAAGACGAGCACCGTCAGCCCCAGCAGCGTCAACGCCATCGAGTACAGCCGCACGAGCAGGTAGCGACCCAAGCCTCAGACCTTCTCCAGCCAGGCGCCCTCGAAGCCGTAGAGCAGCGTCGTCGGATGCTGCCGGAAACCCTTCACGCTCGTCTGCGTGAAGTCGATGGTGTCCGCCGAGAAGAGCCAGAGATGCGGGACGTTCTCGAGGATCATGACCTGCGCGCGGTCGTAGATCTCCTTGCGCTTCCTGGCGTCCATCGTGCGCCGGCCGTCCTCCAGCAGCGCGTCGAGCTCGGGCACGCTCCAGCTGTTCCAGTTCTGACCCTTGGTCGAATGCAGGGCGCGGAAGAAGGCGGTATCCGGGTCGGCGTAGCCCGGGGTCGTGTTCATCGTCATGTCGAAGTCCTTCGCCAGCCACCGCTTGATCCACACCGCGTACTCCACGTTCTCGATCTCGGCCGTGATGCCGATGCGCTTGAGCTGGGCCGCGATGACCGGCGCCCCGGACACCATGGTCGGGAAGGTCGGGATCACGCCGAGCTTCACGGTGAAGCCCTTGGCCTGACCGGCGTCGGCCAAGAGCTTCCTGGCCTTCTCGACGTCGGGCTTGTAGTAGCGCATCCACTGCTCTTCCGGCAGCTGCCACTGCTTCATGGGCGCGGTGGCCGGCGGCGTCAGCCGGCCGAAGCCGGCGGCCGCCACGCGCAGCACCTGGGTGCGATCGACCGCGTAGCTGATGGCCTGACGCACGCGCACGTCCTTGAGCGGACCGCGGCTGGCGTTGATGTTCAGGAAGTCGTAGCCGAGCCTCGAGCTGCGGTAGCCGGTGAGCGTCTTTTCGTCCTTCAGGAGATTGAAATTCTTGTTGTCCTCGATGAAGGCGTGGTGGATCTGCCCCGTGCGTAGCGCGGCCACGATGTTGGCCTCGTCGGGAATGATGCGCAGCACCAGCTCGTCGACGTACGGCTGCCCTTTCTTGAAGTACTCCTTATGGCGCTTCAGCACCATCTGCTGCTCGACCTTCCAGTCGTCGAGCACGAACGGTCCGGTACCCACGGCCGCCTTGTTCAGGTCGCCGTGCTTCTTGATCCCGGCCTCGCTGATGATGAACCCCCAGAAGCCACCGAGCGCGGCCAGGAGCCCGGCGAATGGCTCCTTGGTCACGAACTTCACCGCATACTTGCCGGCCGGCTCCACCTTGTCGACGGCTATGAAATCGGACTTGCCCGGCGACTTCTCGAATAGCCTGTCGAAGGTGAATTTCACATCTGCTGATGTGAGTTCTTGTCCATCGTGGAATTTCACGCCCTCGCGCAGCTTGAACGTCCACGTGAGGCTGTCCGGGCTGACTTGCCAGGACTCCGCCAGCTCCGGGCGCGGCGTCATGTCGGGGTCGAAGCGGACGAGCTGGTTGTACATCATGGGCGAGCGCCGGCTGCGCGAAAGCGCCGGCACGAGCTGGGGATCGAGCCCGGTCGCCTCCGTCGTCTGCGCGGACACGAGGCTGCCGCCGGCGCGCGGCGTCTGCGCCCAGGCCGGACGGCCCACGCCGAGGGCGGCCGCCGCCAGCGTTCCGGCCTTCACGAAGTCGCGACGATTCCAGTGACCTGCCATGGGCCTCTCCTCTGCCGCGCTAGTGAGCGCTCGGATCGAGGACGTCGCGCAGACCGTCGCCGATCAGGTTGAACGCCAGAACGGTGACCATGATGGCGATGCCGGGAAAGACCGAGATCCACGGCGCTGTTTCGAGATACGTGCGGCCCTCGTTCAGCATGTTGCCCCACGACGGCGTGGGCGGCTGCGCCGAGAGTCCCAGATAGCTCAGCGACGCTTCGATCAGGATGGCCTGCGACAGCGCCACCGTGCCCTGCACCACGAACGGCGAGATGACGTTGGGAAGCACGTGGCGAAGCGCCACCGACAGCCGCGAGGCGCCGAGCGCACGCACGGCCTCCACGTACTCCTTGGCGCGCTCGGCCAGGACGGGGCCGCGCATCACCCGCGCGAAGATCGGCACGTAGAGGATCGCAATGGCGAGCACGGCGCTGTTGACGCCCGGACCGCGCATGGCCGCGATACCGACCGCCAACAGCAGGCCGGGAACGCTGAAGAAGACGTCGAGCACGCGGTTGATGCCGTTGTCCCAGGTGCCGCCCACGTAGCCGGCGACCAGGCCGAGAGCGCCGCCCACGGCCATGGCCGAGAGGATCGACGTCAACGCGACGTAGAGGGAGATGCGCGAGCCGTGGATCACGCGGCTCAGCACGTCGCGCCCGAAGCGGTCGGTGCCGAAGACCGCCTGCGGGCCGGGCCTCGCCTCGATGAGATCGAAATTCTGCTCGTCGGGGGCGTACGGCGCCAGGCCATCGGCGAACACGGCCGCCACGACGACGAGCAGGGCGGCGGCGGCGCCCAGCATGACCACCGTGCTGCGCGCCGTGCGACGCCACTGGCGTCCCCAGCGGACCGAGCCCACCGCCGGGACCGCAGGCGCGAGGTCGTGCGCGGTGGAGGCGGAGCTCACGGGACCGGCGGTCGGCGGTCGGCCCACGGGCGGGCCGCCTCGAACGCCGCCGAGGCCTGGAGCACGCTCAGGTCGGCGCAGCGGCGGCCGACGATCTGCAACCCGACCGGAAGACCGGTGGAAGTGAAGCCCGCCGGCACCGTCGCCGCCGGCTGTCCCGTGAAGTTGAACGGATAGCTGAACGAGGCCCAGTCGAACCAGTCCCACTCGTGCTGGCGGAAGTGGGCCGGGTTGAGGCGGCTGACCTCGAAGGCCGTCACCGAGACGCTCGGCGTGAGCAAGAACTCGTACCGCTCGAACAGCGGCCGCACGGTGTCCCAGAAGGCGATCTTGCGGTCGCGCGCCTGGACGTACTCGACGGCGCTGTAGCGGCTGCCGGCCTCGATGCACGCCACCAGGCCCGGGTCCATGCGCTCGCGCCACTCGGGGAGGAACGCGGCGCGGTTTCCCGCCTCGTGCGCCGACCACATGATGCGGATCAGCTCGCGCGTGTCGGCAAACCCGGCCTTCACCTCGTCGACCACGCAGCCGAGCTCTTCGAACGCGCGCACCCCCTGCCGCACGATCCGCGCCACGTCGGGATCGACCTGGAAGAGGTCGAGAGTGGGGCTGTACGCGACGTGCACGCCGCGGAGATTGCGCGCGAGCCGGCCGAGGTAGTCCTCGGGCGGCGCGTCGAGCGCCGAGCGATCCCAGTCGTCGGGGCCGGCGATCACCGAGAGCATGAGCGCGGCATCGGCCACCGTGCGCGTCATCGGGCCGTTGTGCGACGAATAGTCGTTGTTCGACAGCGGCCAGTTCGGAACGCGGCCGTACGAGGGTTTGAACCCGTAGATTCCGCAGAACGAGGCCGGAATCCGGATCGACCCGGCCCCGTCCGACCCCTGCGCGAGCGGCGCCAGGCCCGCCGCCGCCGCCACGCCGGCGCCGGCGCTGGAGCCGCCCGACGTCATGCCGGGGTTCCACGGATTCCGGGTGACTCCGGTGAGCGGGCTGTCACCCAGCGCCTTCCAGCCGAACTCCGGGCTGGTGGTCTTGCCGACCATCACGCCGCCCGCCGCCTTCAGCCGGCGCACCAGCGGCGCGTCGGTGTCGGGCACGCGGTGCTCGAAGATGAAGGAGCCGCCCATCGTCCGCACGCCCTTGGTGAAGTTGAGATCCTTCACCGAATACGGCACGCCGTGGAGCGGCCCCAGCGCCTCTCCCTCCATCACGGCGCGCTCCGCCCAGCGGGCGCGCTCCATGGCGAGATCCGCCGTGATCGTGCAATACGCGTTCAGAGCCGGATTCACGCGCTCGATGCGCTCGAGCACGGCTCGGGTGATCTCGACCGGCGAGAGCTTCCTCGTGCGGATCAGGCGGGCGATCTCGGTGGCCGGGGTGTAGCAGAGGTCCGTCGAATCCATCGCGCCTCCCGTCAAGTGGCAGGGATTCTAACCCACCTTGCCGGCGGACCTCGGACGTGGTGGAGTAGCCCGCCATGAAGATCACCGACGTCAGCCTGACGCTGTTCGAGTGGCGCGACATCCCGCCGACGACCTATGGACAGATGAGCCGCGCCGCCGGGACGAGCCAGCTCGGCCTGCTCACGCTCGAGACGGACGAGGGTCTGCGCGGTCACGCCTTCCTCGGCTCCGCCATGCGCGGCGCCCACCTCGACGGGCAGTCGCTGATCCAGTTCCTGAAGCCGATCCTCGTCGGACAGAACGCGCTCGAGCGCGAGCGCCTCTATCAGGAGGCGTGGAAGCGGAACCGCAACACCACGATCCGCGCCATCGGCGCCGTCGACATCGCACTGTGGGATCTCGCCGGCAAGGCCATGAACCAGCCGATCCACCGGCTGCTCGGCTCCTACCGTCAGCGCATCCACGCCTACGCGAGCTCCGCGGTGCTGCCGTCGAAGGAGGCGTACGTGGAGGAGGCGCTGCGCTTCAAGGCGGAGGGGTGGACGGCCTACAAGATCCATCCGCCGACGGTCCCCGAGCGCGACATCGAGATCTGCCGCGCCGTCCGCCGCGCCGTCGGCGACGGCTTCCGCCTCATGCTCGACTCGACGTGGTCGTATCAGTATCCGGACGCGCTGCGCGTGGGCCGCGCCATCGAGGAGCTCGACTACCACTGGTACGAGGACCCGCTGGCCGACGACGATCTCTACAATTACGTCAAGCTCAAGCAGCACCTCCACATCCCGATCCTCGCCACCGAGTACAGCCCGGGCGGCTTCACCGCCTACGCGCCGTGGCTCACCGCGCAGGCGACCGACTATCTCCGCGGCGACGTGGCGGTGAAGGGCGGCATCACCGCCCTCGTCAAGACCGCGCATCTGGCCGAGGCCTTCCACATGAGCTACGAGGTCCACCACGGCGGCAACTCGCTGAACAACGTCGCCAACCTGCACGTGATCATGGCCATCAAGAACACCGAGATGTTCGAGGTGCTCCTGCCCGCCGGCGCGCAGAAATACGGTCTCGAGCGGGACATCGAGGTGGACCGCGAGGGCTACGTCCACGCCTTCGACGGCCCCGGGCTCGGCGCCGCCATCGACTTCCCCCTGATCGAGCGCCACAAGACCGCGGTCCTGCGCTAGGGGCTCACATCAGCGTGGCGCCTCCTCGAACACCTTCTTGGCGATCCGGCCGGCGCTCATGGCCGTCGGCCAGCCGGCATAGAAGGCCAGGTGCGTGATCAGCTCGCCGATCTCCTCGCGCGTGACGCCGTTGGCGAGCGCGCGCTCGAGATGCCCGGTGAGCTGGTCGCCGCGGTACATGGCCACCAGCGCCGCCACCGTGATGAGACTGCGGTCGCGCTTGGAGAGGCCCGGCCGCTCCCAGATGTCGCCGTACACGACGGACTCGGTAAGCTCGATCAGCCGGGGCGCGACCTGACGGACTTCGTTGCGGGCGGTCGAGGCCGTCTTCGGGATGGTCACAAACGATCTCCTTTCACAGCGGAGCGGAGCCACCACCATCTCTCTCGGGCCACCCACGCCCGAGGGGGACACAGCGCTCCGATACAGCGGAGCCTCCACCATCTCTCTCGGGCCACCCACGCCCGAGGGGGAAACAGCGCTCCGATAAAGAGGTGAGACATGTACGAAGTCTACGCGCTGAAGTACGCCGAGCGGGACACGACGAAATGCCAGTTCTTCTTCCGGGAGTCGTCGCACGAGCCGCTGACGCTCCACTACTTCGTGTGGCTGATCCTCGGCGGTCCCCACCCCGTCCTCGTCGACACCGGCTTTCTCGAGGACGAGGCGCGCGCCCGCCACATCCGCAATTACGTGCGGCCCTCGGAGATGGTGGCGCGCGCGGGCGAAAAGCCCGACCAGATCCCGATGGCGCTCATCACCCACCTGCACTACGACCACTGGGCCGGCCACAGCCTCTTCCCCAGGGCGGAGTACTGGATCCAGCACGACGAGGTCGCGTTCTGGACGGGCCCGTTCGGCAGCACGCCGGCCTTCCGCAGCTCGGCCAACGTGGAGGCGCTGGCGGGGCTGGTCACGCTGAACTACGGGCAGCGCGTCAAGATCGTGCACGGCGACCGCGAGGTGCTGCCCGGCATCCGCGTGCATCGCGTGGGCGGCCACACGGCGGGGCTGCAGATCGTGAGCGTGCAGACGTCGCGCGGCACCGTGGTGCTCACGTCCGACGCCTCGCACTTCTACCACAACGTCGAGACGCGGCAGCCCGTGCAGATCATCACCAACCTGCCCGAGATGCTGACGGCGTTCGAGACCATCCACGAGCTGGCGGGCAAGGAGAAGCTCATCGTCGCCGGTCACGATCCCCAGGTGAGCGAGCGCTTCAAGGAAGTGGACAAGGGGATCATAAAGATTGCGTGAGCGCCCCGCGCGGGGGCGGGGCGCTCGTCCGTATCCCTACTGAAGGGGTGAGAACGACGACGGCAGCATGATCTTGTTCTTCATCTCGATGAGGCGATCGCCGCCGCCGGGCGGCGGCCACACGCCGCGCTTGCGCGCCTCCTCGCGGATCTGGCCGCGCTGGTCGAGGCTCGAGTACGCCCAGATGTGGACGAAGGCGTTGGCCTTGCCGAACTCCACACCGCCGGCGAGCACGATCGGCGACATCTTGATCCGCTCGGCCAGCGCACCCTCCCAGGCCTTCGCCAGCTCCGGCAGCTTCCCGGCCTTGAGCGTGTAGTAGCGCAGCTCGAAGATGGGGCCGAGGGTGCCGGGTTGCACCTGGGGCACGAAGCCGAACGGCACCACGATCTCGGAATTCATCTTGCGGATGAACTCCTGGATCTTCGGCGGCCAGTTCGGATCCTTCGCCGCCTCCGCCCGGATCCGTGCGCGCTCGGCGAGATCGGCGTAGCGCCAGATGTGGATGATCTCGTTCAGCGGACCGATCTCCGTGTGGAAGAACCCGGTCAGCTCGGAATACTTCTTCCGGTACTGGTAGGCGTCTCCGTAGCGCTTTTCGACTTCTGCCTGGCTGCCGGGAGCGAGCTGGTACGTCCGGATCTCGTAGATCATCGGGGCTCCTTTCACACAGCGCGGCGTGGCGGCGCGCGCTGTCCCGCCTCATGGCGGCCGATGGTACGCGAACACCGGTGGCTCCGCAAAACGGTCACGCCGCGCCGAGCCGCCGCAGCCCGACGATCGCGAGCGGTAAGGCCCTTCCCAGGAAGTTGGTCCCGAACGGGCCCCCACGGTATTCCTGGAATGTGACCGAATCCTTCATCGTTCTCGCGGCCGTGCTGGCGTCCGGGGTCTTCTACTGGTGGAGCGGCCGGCACCTGGTGCGCCGCCCCGATGATCCTGCGCTGCCGGAGCGGATCCTCATCCGCCAGCAGCACGCGATGCTCGTCCTGGTCCTCAGCTGCGTGCTGCTCATGTACGCGGCCGGCATGTCGTTCTGGCTCGCCTTCGTCGGCCTGCTGGTCGCTTCCTGGATTGGCGATTACCCTTCGCGCCGGGTCGTGTTCGACGAGACGTGGACGCTCGGCGCGTACCTGCGCTGGCATGCTCGCTTCACCACCGGATATCTCGGCTTCTGGTTCGGTGTCCTGGCGGCGCCGTCCATCATCCAGGCGGCGGGCGCCTGGCGGTGGCCGGTCGCCGGGACGCTGGCGGCCGTGCTGGGAGTGTGGGGTCATCATTACTCGGCCGTGCTGCTGTGGATCGTGCGCGCGCGCCCGCTGGCCGCGGCGGAGGCATGGGCGCCCATCCTGGAGCGGTCCCAGGCGCCGCCGCCGCGGCTGCTCGCGATGCCGGTCCCCGGCGGACGATTCGTGAACGCGTTCGCCCTGCCGTCATCCCGCACGGCAAGCGTGCTCTTCAGTGAGCCGCTCCTGGAGCTGCTCGACGCGCGGGAGCAGGCCGCGATCCTCGCCCACGAGATGGCGCATCTCGAGCACTACGACCGCCGCCGCTGTCGCATCGCGGCGGTCTCCGGCGTCGCCCTCGTTGTGCTGGCGACCCTCGGCGCGGCACTCGCGCTGGACTGGCTCGGAGGCGGTGTGCTCGTCCTCGCCTGGTCGGCCGGCCTGATCCTCGCCTTCGCGCTCCGGACCTCTCGCCAGAGGGCGCACGAGACCGAGAGCGACCTCCGGGCACTGGCGCTGTGCCAGGACGCGGACGCCCTCATCAGCGGTCTCACCAAGCTCACCACGGCCGGACGGGTGCCGCGCCGCTGGAGCTCCGAAATCGAGCGCCACGCCTCGCATCCGAGTCTCGCGCGGCGGCTGCAGGCCATTCGACGTGCGGCCGGCATGGCGCCGGAATCGCTCCGCGCCGCAGACGTGCTCGTCGTCTCGACGGCTCCGCCGGGGGGGCGCGTGATCCTCGACGATCGCGGCGTATCGTGGCTTGGCGGTATCGGAACCGCGGAGAGGCGCGACCCCGCGCTCTTGCGCCAGCTGGCCACCACGTCCTGGGCGGTGCCTTACACGGATCTCGTCGAGCTCCGCGTCGTCGCCTCCTGGTGGGGCGCGGCGTCGCTCCGCGTACGCGACCGCGCGGGGACGTCGCGCACGGTGCGGATCGCGGCCGATGACCTGCATGCGCTGCAGCAGCGGCTGGACGCCGTCGAGCATCGGCTGGCGCATGATGCCCAGCTCGCCGCGCCGTCCCCGGTGGTCGCCCGCCTCACGGCCATAGGCCTGTGGGGCGTCTCGATCGGATCGCTCTTCCCACTCGGACTGGTCATCGGCGTGATCGCGCTCGTGCGTCCGAGCCGCGCCGCGCTGGCCGCGGTGGCCGGGACAGCGGGAGCGTGCGTCCTCGTCGTCTTCGGCGATCTGGCCGACGGCGGCAGGCACTGGACGCAGGCCGCCTCCGCAACCGGCGCCATTCTCGTGGCGGCGGTGGCGGCCTGGCTCGCAGCCAGACCGCCGGCCTCGGACTGGCGGAGATCCGACTACGTGCCCGTGCTCGCCGCCGCCGGTGTCGCCGTCGCCGGCACGGCGGCCTACGTGGCCGGATACGCGCTGTGGATGCGCCCCTCTCCGTCGCTCATGCTCGACACGCTCGCCGGCACACCGATGCTGTGGGCAAGCGTCGGCGTGATCGGCTGCGCACTGGTCACCGGCCCCGGCCGCGCCGTGCGAGGTGCCGGCATGGCCGTCGTGGTTGCCGCCGTTCTGATCAATCTCGGCGTCCGCGTCGGCGAGCTGGAGGCGCTCACGCGCGTGGTGGCGCCGCCGGCTTCCGAGTCACGGCCGCTTCCCCGGCTGGCAAGCTTCCCGCTGCGCACCCAGGGCGGCTGGCTCCGCGTCTCGCCGCTCGGCACCCGGATGGCCGTGGCCGAGCGATCGCGGCCGCACGAGGGCGACCGCCGCTTCACCGTGCTCGACGCCACCGGCGGCCGCACCGAGGTCGAGGGCCACGACCTGTACTTCATCGACGAGGGCACCGCGCTCAGCGTCGGCGATGTCACGGAAGGCGCGTCGCTGCAACAGCTCGATTTCGCCGACCCAACCGGAGTCACGTCCACGTGGCGCACCGTCCTGGCCGGTGTGCGTGGTCTGCGACTGTCGTCGGTGCACGGCTCGGGCTGGGCGGGGCTCGGCTTCGACGCAAGCACGGACGATCACATCGGGGTGATCGGACGCTTCGGTGCCGCGGATTTCCGGCGGCAGCGACTCCACGGCGACGATATGACGGACGTCGGCACCGTCGCGCTGGCCCCCGACGGGCGCGGACTGCGGACCACCGGCGATGCCGCCGCGCTCGCGCGACTCCCGTGGGCCGTTCTGCTCTATGCGGGCCGCCTGTCGATGGAATCGCGGGTGTGGCGGGTGGACGGCGAGCGGGCGCCGCACCTCGTCGCCTCGCTCCCCGCGATGGCGACCTGTCAGCTTGCGGGTTCCGACCTCGGCACCGCCGTGTGTGTCGGCACGGACTCGTCGCGGACACTCATCTGGCGCTTCGATCTCGCGGCGAAGCCGTCGCCGCCGTTGATCGTCCCCGGGCGCGGGTGGCGATCCGCCGTCAGCCGCGATGGCCGCCTCGTGGCGCTGTGGACACAGGACGACGTCGTGACGGTCGATCTCGATCGCACGCACGCGACGCGATGGACCCTGTCGCCGGCGACCGGCTATCCGATCGACCTCGTCCCCGCGGGCGACCGTCTGATAGCCCTCCGGTACGCGAGCGCCGGCGCCTCGGTCGAGGTGTACGACACCCGCAGCGCCGTCCGCGAAGGCCGCGCTACGCCGTAGTCCGCCGGCGCGCCAGCGCCGACAGCACCGCGCGCAGCGACGCCGTCACGATGTTCGAGTGGACGCCGACACCCCAGCGCGTCGTTCCCTCGCCGTCGATGGTCTCCACGTACGCCACGGCGCCGGCGTCGGCCCCCTGCCCCAGCGCGTGCTCGGCGTAATCGACGACGTCGATCTCGACGCCGAGGCTCTTGCGGAGCCCGTCGACGAACGCGGCGATGGGACCGTTGCCGCTACCCGAGAGCGTGTGCGGCTTCCCGGCGACCGACAGCTTCGCGGTCAGGCGCGTCCGGCCGTTGTCCGAAATCTCCTCGTGGGTGTCGAGCTGCCACTCGCCGCGCAGGTACTGGTTCTCGAAGGCCTGCCACATCTCCTTCGGGCTGATCTCGGTGCCGCTGTCCTCCGTGATCGTCTGGATGGTCTTCGAGAACTCGATCTGGAGCCGCCGCGGCAGGTCGAAGCCGTGCTCGGCCTTCATGATGTAGGCGACCCCGCCCTTGCCCGACTGGCTGTTCACGCGGATGACCGCCTCGTAAGTCCGGCCCACGTGCTTGGGATCGATCGGGAGATACGGGACTTCCCAGACCTTGTAGTCCCTCGGCAGCGCCTCCATCCCCTTCTTGATGGCGTCCTGGTGGGACCCGGAGAAGGCCGTGTAGACGAGATCGCCGACGTACGGGTGGCGCGGATGCACGGGCAGCCGGTTGCAGTGCTCGGCGATCCGACGGAGGCCGTCGATGTCGGAGATGTCGAGCTTCGGATCGACGCCCTGCGCGAACAGGTTCATGGCGAGCGTGACCACGTCGACGTTGCCCGTGCGCTCGCCATTGCCGAAGAGCGTGCCCTCCACGCGATCGGCGCCGGCCAGCACGCCGAGCTCGGTGGCCGCCACCGCGCACCCGCGGTCGTTGTGCGGGTGGAGCGAGAGCACGACACGGTCGCGCCGCGAGACGTGGCGGAGGAACCACTCGATCGTGTCCGCGTAGAGGTTCGGGCTGTACATCTCGACGGTGGCCGGCAGGTTGAGGATGATCTTGCGCTCGGCCGTCGGCTCGATGACGTCCATGACCGCTTCGCAGATCTCGACGGCGTAGTCGACCTCCGTGCCCGTGTAGCTCTCCGGCGAGTATTCGTAGAACACGTCGGTGCCGGGCAGTGTGGCCTCGAGCTTCTTGCAGAGCCGCGCGGCGTTCACCGCGATGTCCGTGATGCCGGCCTTGTCGAGGCCGAAGACGACCCGCCGCTGGAGGATCGAGGTGGAGTTGTAGAAGTGGACGATGGCGCGGCGGGCGCCGCGGAGGCACTCGTACGTGCGCTCGATGAGCTCCGGCCGGCACTGCGTGAGCACCTGGATGGTGACGTCGTCGGGAACGAGATCCTCCTCGATCAGCAGCCGGACGAAGTCATAGTCCGGCTGGGACGCCGAGGGGAAGCCGACCTCGATCTCCTTGAACCCCATCTTGACCAGCGCGTCGAACATCCGCCGCTTGCGCTCCGGGTCCATGGGGTCGATCAGAGCCTGGTTGCCGTCGCGCAGGTCCACCGAGCACCACCGCGGCGCCCTGGTCAGCTTCTTGTCCGGCCACGTCCGGTCGCGCAGCTCGACCGGGACGAACGGGACGTATTTGTCGAATGGCATGCGCTTGGGCGTCACTGGCGGTGGCGTCATCTCCTGGCTCCTCTTGGCTTCCGGCCCCTGAAAAAACGAAACCTCCCGGCCCGGTCGGGCGCAGGAGGTCGGCAAGCGCGCGCGCTCGGCGCTTGCCGTTATCGCAGTAGCAGCTCCAGGGACCGCGTCAACATCGTGCCGGGCATCGTGCCAGCAAACGCGGGGCTTGTCAAACGCGGTATTTTCGAGGAAGAAGGCGGGGCGGAGGTGGCCCGCATGGCGAGCCTCTCGTTCGCGTCTCTGGATGCGGCCCTGGATGCGGGATGGTATCTGCTCTGGCGATTCGGCCTCTGGATGGTCGGCAGCCTCTTCGCCGTCTTCCTCCTTGTTCGGTATCTGGCACTGAGCGGCGTAGTGGACGGAACCGTGGCACACGTCCTCACTCATTCGGTCGCCGAGCTGGCGTTCATCCTGGCTCTCGTTCCTTGGATCCTGCGTCTCAACCACCTCGTGGGCGCCTGGACTCGCGCCAGGCACGGCCGACACCTCGCGACATCGATCCGATGGAGCCTGCTGTGGCGAGCAGGCCTGATAACCTTCCCGATCATGTTCGGCGGCGGCATCCTAGGGACACTCGCTGAAGACGCACTCGGCAGCTACCCGAGGATCCTCCGGGTGTTCAATGTGGTCATTGCGGTCGCGACCCTCATCGCCGTCATGATCGGTGTTGGTTGGGCCATGCTGACCGTGGCGGCGAAGCAGATCCGCGGCAGAGCGCAGAGCCGCACGTGATGACACGAACGGACGAGCGACTCGAAGATCTGTCCTCCTAGTTCAGCGTCCCCGGATCGACGCTCGTTGAGTGTCTCGAAAAGAGCCCTCTTGACGGATTCATCGCGGGCACAACGTCGAGCGACGCAGCGGGACGTCAAAAAGGGTCTCACCGCCCACAGCTCCGGCCTGCGCGCCGTATTCGCACGCGACCCGTCGAAGTGCGCCAACCCGATGCGTTCGTCGTTCCTGAAGCCGCCACCGGCCGGGAAAACCAAGGGTATAGAGTCGGCGTAAGAGACGAGGAGGCACGCCGATGAGAATCTCGCTGCCGAGCGTTCATCCCACCCCCGAGCGCGAGCTCGCACTGCAGCGGCTCGGCGACGAGATCGCCGAGCTGGCCGCGCACCTCGATGCGGCGACGGCGCGCTTGCTGGACCGCATTCGCGAGTTCGACGAACGCGGTGGCTGGGGCAACGGCTTCCGGTCGTGCGCTGAGTGGCTGACGTGGCGCATCGGCCTCGCGCCCGGGGCGGCACGCGAGCACGTCCGCGTCGCGCGCGCCCTCGGAACGCTGCCACGGTTGGCGGCGGCTCTGGCGCGCGGCGAGCTGTCGTATTCCAAGATTCGAGCACTGACGCGGGTGGCGACGTCCGAGACCGAGGAGCGCTTGCTGAAGATCGGTAAGGCCGGCACGGCACAGCACGTCGAGCGCATCATCCGCGCGTGGCGCCACGTCGATCGCCAGGCGGAAGTCCGAGAGACGGCCGAGCGCCACCGAGCCCGCTCGCTGCACGTGTATCAAGCCGACGACGGCATGGTGATAGTCCGCGGACGGCTGGAGCCCGAGGCCGGCGCTGTGCTGATGCAGGCGCTGGCGGCGGCCCGGGAGACGCTCTACGGGCAGCGGCGCGCGGCGGCTGCCGTCGCGGACGTTCCCGCGGGAACGCGGACGGACCTTCCAGTCGCGGAGGACCTGCCGTCCTGGGGCCAGCAGCAGGCGGACGCGCTCACCCTGCTCGCCGAGACCGCGCTCCACCACGGTATGGACCCCGGCGCGCCTGGCGAGCGGTACCAGGTCGTGGTTCACGTCGACGCGCCGGTGCTCGCCGATGCCGATGCGCCCGGTCAGGCAGTCGTCGAGGGCACCCGCGTTTCCGCGGAGACGTCCCAGCGCCTGGCGTGCGACGCGAGCCGCGTCGTCATGCGACACGATGCCAATGGCCGTATCACAGAGGTCGGTGCTCGAACGCGAACGATTCCGCCTGCGTTACGGCGAGCGCTCGAGCATCGCGATCAAGGCTGTCGCTTCCCCGGCTGTGGCTCTCGCTTCGGTCACGGCCATCACATCCGGCACTGGGCGCACGGCGGGCCAACCACGCTCTCCAATCTCACGATGTTGTGTCGCCGACATCACCGCGCCGTTCACGAGGAAGGGTACCAGGTCGAACGCAACGCGGAGGGCGAGCTGGTATTTCGCTGGCCGACCGGGCTGGTACTTGCGGCGGTCCCCCCACCGGCAGCACTGCCTGCCGAGGTTCTCGACCCTCTTCGGGCGTACAGCGATGCTCTGGGCCTCGAGATCGACGCGCACACGTCGACACCGAACTGGCTGGGTGAGCGGCTGGACCTCGAGTGGGCGATCTCGGTCTTACACCCGCTTGCGTGTCGCCCGTCGGTAGTGGCGCGCTAATGCCCCCCGAGGTCCGGAATGGACAGGACGAGGTGCAGTGAGCCGCCAAGCTCGTTGAGCCGCTTTGGGTTCCAGCGCACGAACGCCTCGCGCTCCTCGTCAGTGAGGTCGGCGCCCGCCAATGCCCGGCCGGGATCGCCCTTGAAGCTCTCCCGGAACGCGCGGTCTTTCTTCAGCCGGTACAGCAGGACGTTGAGATCGTAGCGGCTCACGAGAGCGGCCACTCCAGCGCCGCGAGGTCGATCCGTCCCATCTCGCCGAAGAACCTCACGCGGGCGCGGGCCGGCGCGACCGCGCCCAGCAGGACCATCCAGTTCAGCAGCTCGTGAGAGCCCGTCTCGTGGAGCTCCTTGGTGGTGAGCGCGGTGAGGCTCTTGTGGTCGCCGTGCTCCATCCAGCCGACGATCCGACGGTCGAAGTCGACGTCGGAGGTTCCGACGCGTGCGAAGGAGAGCTCGGGAAAGTGCGAGAGGCCGCCGGTGGCGATGATGGCGACGTTCCACGGCCCTTCCGCGACGACGCGCGCGATGTGCTGGCCGGCGGCGAAGCAGCGCCGCGCCGCCGGCAGCGGCTGCACGAAGCAGTTCACCCAGAAGGGCACCAGCGGCGGCATCGGCCGGTCGCCGTAGAGCGTCGTGAGCGGCGACAGGAACGCGTGGTCGAGCGGCGCCGACCACGAGGCGGCGAAGTCGAAGCCGGCCTCGAGCCCCTCCTCGAGGATGCGGCCGGCCAGCTCCTCGTGCACGGGATACCGCTCGGCCAGGCCGTCGAGGGCGCGATCGAACTCGATCGCGCCCTCCTGGGCCATGCGCTGTACCGAGCGGCCGATGCGCACGCACATGGCCGGGACCGCGTCGAACGAGAAGACGTTCAGATGGTCGTCGGCGACGACCACCAGCGCGTCGGGCTCTCGGGCGGCCAGCTCACGCCCCATTTCGCGCACGACGGCAATCAGCTCCTCGACCATCCTGCGGCCCTGCGGGCCCACGTTCTTCTCGTAGTACGGCGGGTGCAGCACGTGCGACATCGCCGCCGCATAGACGATTCGCCCCATGCTGCTAGAAGACGACGACGCCGCGCGCGACCTGGCCCGAGCGAAGGGCCGCGAAGCCCTCGTTGATCTCCTCGAGCTTGTAGGTCCGGCTCACCAGCTCGTCGACCTTCAGGTTGCCGGCGAGATACTGGTCGACCAGCCAGGGAAAGTCGAGGTTCGGTCGCACGGAGCCGTACATCGTCCCTTTGATGCACTTCTCCTGGAGCGCCATCATGTAGGGCGTGATCGGCGCGCGCACGTTCATGGCGGCCATGCCGACGATGACGGCGGTGCCGCCCGGGCGGACGGCATCCAGAATCTGCAGCGTCGTCGCCTCGCCGCCGATGGCGTCGAAGGCGTAGTCGACGCCGCGCCCGCCGGTGAGGCCGCGCACGAAGTCCACGGCGTTCGTCCGGGACGCGTTCACCGTGTGGGTGGCGCCGAACGTCTTGGCGAACTCGAGCTTGTTGTCGAGCAGGTCGACGGCGACGATGGCACCGGCGCCCGCGAGCCGCGCCCCCTGCACCACGTTGAGGCCGACGCCGCCGCAGCCGACGATCATCACCGACGCGCCCGGCTCCACCTCCGCGCAGCGCGTGACGGCGCCGACGCCGGTCGGCACGCAGCAGCCGAGCAGCGCCGCCGGCGGCCACGGCATCTCCTTCTTGATCGGCACCAGCTGCTCGGCCGGGCACACGACCTGCTCGGCGAAGGTGCCGATGCGCGCCATCTGCTTGATCTCGTCGCCGCCGCGCTTGAGACGGTGGGAGCCGTCGAACATCACCCAGCGCGGCGTGTCGTTGTGGCCGTCGCAGAGGATGGTGCGGCCGGTCGAGCAGTAGAGGCAGCGCCCGCAGTGCGGCCGGAAGGAGAAGATCACGTGGTCGCCCGGCTTGACGTGCGTCACGCCGGCGCCCACCGTCTCCACGATGCCGGCCGCCTCGTGCCCGAGGACCATCGGCAGCGGCAGCGGCCAGTCGCCGTTCATGATGTGCCAGTCGCTGTGGCAGATGCCGGCCGCCTTCACCTGGACGCGCGCCTCGCCCGCCTGCGGACCCTGCTGCTCGACGTCCACCACCTCGAGTTGCATGTTCGGCTTGTAGAGGACGGCTGCTTTCATGGTCACGCTCCTTTGGGGGCGATCCTAGCACCGAAGCGTTCAGTCGATCTCGTGCAGCGCCGAGCGCACGCGCGCGCGCAGCGGATGCAGGCCCACGCGGTCGGCAATCGCCAGGGCGCCCGACAGCGACCGCGCGGCCGCCGGCCGGCCGGCCGGTCCATCGTTCAGGGAGATCTCCGCGAGGAGCTCGAGCGCCTCCGCCTCGCCCGTGAGCTGCCCATTCGACCTGGCGAGCTCGAGAGCTTGCTCCGCCAGGCGCCGGGCGTGACCGGCGTCGCCCAGCAGACGCCGGCCATGGCCGAGTCGCACCAGCACGCGCGCCCAGTGCATCCGCACGTCTTCCCAAACACGGCGACGCTCGCATTCATCGAGGAAGGAACGTGCTTCGTCGTTGCGACCGCAGCGTGCATACGCGAGTGCGAGGGCTGCCATGCTGAATCCGCGGGCGTGCGTGATGTGCCAGCTGTCCGCCAACTCAGACGCCCGCTCCAGCGCAGGCATCGCGGCGCCGGGTTGATCTTGGGCCAGTTCGAGCAGGCCGATGGCCGTGAACGCCTCGGCGAGGCTCAGCACGTGCTCGCCCGCCTCGGCGACGGTCACCGCTTCCTGCGCGTGCCGGCGCGCTCCAGCGTAGTCGCCCACATCCGCCAGTGCCCAGCTCAGGCGGCAGAGCGCCGGAACGTAGGGGTACCCGAGCCGCTCCTGAAGCGGCGCCGGCGCCAGACGCTCGATCGTCGCCTGCAGCTGCGCAATCGCAGCCTCATAGGCGCCGACGGCGAGGTGGGCGGCTCCGAGCTGAAAGCGCGCCTGGTCCACCAGCTGAGGCTGCTCGGTCCTGATCGCGACGGTCACGCCATGCTGCCCCGCCTCCAGCGCTCCGCGCAGATCACCGGCGTAGCGGGCGAGCTCGGACATCGACACGAAGACGAGCGCCTCCCGACGTTCATCGGGGACCTCGGCCAGCAGCGCGCGAGCCCGCGCAACGTGCTCGCCGCCGCCGGCGGCGCCGATCGGGTAGAGGCAGCGGTGCAGACGGAGCCGGACATCGATCTCCAGCAGGATCGTCTCGCGGCTCCTGGGCAGCCGCACCAGCGCGCCGAGCGCGCGCTCGAACAGCACGGCGCCCTCCCGGAACGCCGAGCGCGCATAGGCGGCCTCGGCCGCGTCGTGGAGAAACGGTGCCGCACGCTCCCAGATCTCGGCCTCCGCATAGTGGGCGCCGAGGGCTCCTATGTGGGCCGCGCGATCCTCGGCCTTCACGCCCTCGAGCGTCTCCGCGATGCGGCGATGCAGGAGCTTCCGGCGCGGCGGCAGCAGCAGCGCGTACGCGACCTCGCGCAGACGGTCGTGCGTGAACTCGAAGCGATCGCCGACCATGTGCAACACCCGGCGGCGAACGAGCTCCTCGAGCCCGGCGACTGCCTCGCTCTCATCCACGCCGGCCGCCGGCTGCAGGAGTGCGTAGTCGAAATCGCGGCCGATGACGGCGGCTGTCGCGACGAGCTGTCGCGCGCTCGCGCTCAGCCGCTGCAGTCGACGCTCGATCAACCGGCGCACGCGCTGGGGCAAGGCCAGGCCGCTCGCCGACTCCGCGTCCCCCGCTTCGCTTCCGGCCCGCATCATTTCGACGACCATGAAGGGATGCCCCTCGCTCGCCGACCAGATGCGCTCGCCGAGCGCCGCCACCGCGTCGCCGTCGCGGCCACCGCTGAGCGCGCGTACGAGCGACAGCGTCTCCGCGTGCGGCAACGGCGCCAGGCGCAGCTCGAGAAGCGGCAGCTCGCGATCGAGGTCCTCGAGGAGTCGCTGGAGTGGCGAGGCCGCGTCGATCTCCTCACCGCGTGCGGTGAGGAGCAGCAGCACCGACGCTCGTCCCTGAATCCGACGCGCGACGAAGGTGACGAGCCGAAGGCTCATGTCGTCGGCCCAGTGCAGGTCCTCCAGCGCGATCACCAGCGTGCAGCGAGCAGACAGGACCGCGAGGAGTCGCGCCACGCCCTCGAAGAGCTGCGCATAGTCGTAGGCACCGGGGGTCGCGACCGGCTCGGATCGACCCAGCTCCGGCACGAGGCGCGCGATCTCCGCGCGCCACGCCGGCTGCAGCGCGGCCAGGACGGCCGGCCCGTCGCCCAGCTGCGCACGCCCGAACGCGTCGGCCCACGGCCCGAACGGCAAGACCTGGTCGCTCTCGTGAGCGCGGCCGACGAGGACGCGCGCTCCGCCGCGGCCGGCCTCCGCCAGCAGCTCGGCGACGAGCCGGCTCTTGCCGATGCCCGCCTCACCCACCACGGCCACGACATGGCCGCGCCCAGCCGTCACGTCCTTCAGCACGTCTCGCAGCAGCGTCAGCTCGTGATCCCGTCCAATGAGCGGAAGGTCCGGCGCAGCGGCCGGCGGGGCGAAAGCGCTGCTGCTCACCCGCCCCGTGCGCGCGGGCTCGACCCGGAGCGCTCCGCCGTCGATCGAGCGCTGACGCAGGATCTGCTGGTAGAGCGCGCGCGTCTCGGGCTCGGGCTCGAGGCTCAGCTCGCGCTGGAGGACACCGACGCAGCTCTGATACTGACGAAGTGCGGCACCGCGGCGCCCGAGCTGGACGTAGAGCTGCATGAGCGTCCGGTGAACGACCTCCTGGAGCGGATCGAGCGCCAGCAGGCGCAGGGCGGTCTGCACGGCGTCGTCGAGCGCGCCGCTGTCGCGCTGACGAGCCAGCAGCCGCGCCAGCGCGCCGAGCGCCAGCTCGGCGAGCCGCTCGCGCTCCGCCGCGAGCCACTCCTCGAATGGCCTCTCACGTGCGGACAGCCCCGCCAGAAAATCGCCACGATAGAGGGCGGCAGCGCGAGCCAGCGAATCCAAGTCCGAGCGCGACGCCGCCTGCTCGAACTCCCGAACATCCACGCGCAGCGTCGCGGCATCGAGCACAACGCTGTCACCGTCGAACACCAGCGTGCCGTGGGCGTCGCGGTTGAGAGCGCGGCGGAGCGCCCACAGGGCCTGCCGGAGGGCGCCGCGAGCCTGCTCGTGAGGCAGATCGCCCCACAAGAGGGCGACGAGGCTCTCGCGCGGATGGGCGCGGCCGGGCGGGCTGGCGAGAAATGCCAGCAAGGCTCGGTACTTCTGAGTCGGCAGGGTGAGAACGCGGCCGTCTTCGGCGCGAGTCTCGAGGCCCCCGAGCAGCTTCAGCGAGATAGTGGCCATCGCGTGGTGACGCCGATGATAACGCCGGCACAGACGGAGTCATGACGCCGCGTACGGTAGCGTCG
The DNA here is from genome assembly GCA_036556545.1 of Candidatus Methylomirabilota bacterium. Classification (GTDB taxonomy): domain Bacteria; phylum Methylomirabilota; class Methylomirabilia; order Rokubacteriales; family CSP1-6; genus AR12. The sequence goes on along the minus strand of DATBJF010000009.1, from coordinate 38,832 downwards.
GCGGCAACACGAAGGAGGCCGTATGACGACCACGGCGCGGCTCGTTTTCACGACGACGCTCATCGGTACCTTGCTCGGGACGGCGGCAATCACGCCGGCGACCGCGGAGTCCCCCAGACGCGGCGGTGTCTTCCGCGTCCCCGTGGCCGATGCGGCGAGCCTCGACCCGCATCAGAGCGCGGCGTTCATGACCCATGTCTACGCGAGCCTGGTTTACAGCCAGCTGGTCCGGTTTCCGTCGGGGCCCGAGACACGGGGGGCGGGCGATCACCGGATTCTGCCGGATCTTGCGGAGCGGTGGGAGTTCGTCACACCGACCACGGTCGTCTTCACGCTGCGGAAGGGCGTTCGCTTTCACCGCAAGCCGCCCGTCAACGGACGCGAGGTGACGGCCGAGGACGTCAAGTACTCGCTCGAGCGGTTCCGCGCGAAGTCCCCGCTGCGCGCGCGTCTCGAGGCCGTGCAGTCGATCGACGTCCTCGACCGCCATACGGTGCGCATCGTGCTTCGTGAGCCGTTCGCGCCGCTCCTGAACCATCTCGCGAACGCGGCGCACTGCGCGATCATCCCGCGCGAGGTCGACGAGCGGTTCAAGGACCTGACCCATCCCGACGCCGTCATCGGCAGCGGCCCGTTCGTCCTGCGCGCGTACGACCGCGGCGTCCGTGCGGTGTTCGACCGCAACGCCGACTTCCACCTCGCGGGCCTGCCGCATCTCGACGGGGTCGTGCTGGAAGTCGTTCCCGATGCGGCGTCCCGCCTGGCCCTCCTGCGGGCGGGAAAGCTCGAGCTCGGCCACTGGTGGGGCTATCTCAGTCCCGAGGACGGACGCTCGCTGCGGCAACCCGGCATGGTCGTGACCCCGCACATGATCACGGACCTGGCCCATATCTACATGCGCACCGACCAGCCGCCGTTCAACGACGTGCGCGTGAGGCGTGCGGTCTCGCTGGCGATCGACCGGAAGGCATGGCGCGACACGATTCACTACGGCGAGGGCTGCCTCGACTCCGGCCCGGTGCCGTGCGGGATGTCGCCCTGGAAGCTCGACGCATCGAAGCTGGAGGCGGCGGGCCGGAAGTACGTGGAGGGTCACGATCCTGCCGAGGCTCGGCGCTTGCTGGCCGAGGCGGGCTTTCCCCGGGGCCTCTCCGCTCCCGTGTTTCACTGGCCCGGCTTCCCGCCGCCGTGGCGCAGCTATTTCGATCTCGTGGCCGACAACCTGAGCCGCATGGGACTCAACGTGGAGCTTCGCGCGGAAGAGCTCGGAAAGTACATGAGCACGACCGCGCTGGGGAAGTTCGAGAAGATGGCGATGGGGCCTTTCGGCGCCGGAGAGACGGAGGTTGACGCCTTCCTCTATGAGAGCTTCTTCTCCGGGTCGCCGCGCAATCGAAGCCGCGTCGCCGACGCCGAGCTGGACCGCCTGCTCGTCGCCCAGCGTCGCGAGATGGATCCCGCGCGGCGGGTCGAGATCGTCCACGAGATCCAGCGGTATCTCGCCGACAAGTCGTACTACGTCTATCTGCCCATGTGGCCGCGCTACATCGCGCATCCGACCTACGTGAAAGGCTTCAGGCACATCGACGGCTACAGCGTCGGCGCGCGGCTCATGCACGTCTGGCTCGAGCGATGAGCGCCCCGGCGCCCGTGCACGAGAGCCGGAAACTGCTCGAGATGGCCGAGGGCTACCGCCTCACGCAGGTGCTGTACGCGACAGCGAGCCTGCGCATCATGGATCATCTGCGGAACGACGCTCGCACCGCGGCCGACCTGGCCCGTCTCGCGCAGGCGCACGAGCCCTCGCTGCGGCGGCTGCTACAGGCGCTCGTGAGCCTCGGGCTCGTCACGCGACACGGCGAGCGCTTCTCGGCGACAGCGAGCGGCGAATGCCTGGCGGCCGATCGCCCGGGCTCCATCCGGAGCCGGGTGCTATTCCACGGGGGCGTCCTCTATACCCACTGGGCCGACCTCTGCCATTCGGTACGAACGGGCGAGACTGCCTACCAGCGGCGCTACGGGACCGACGCGTGGACGGTCCGCCAGAACGTCAGCGCCGCCGGGACCGCGTTCGACGATGCCATGCACGAGCTGGCGACCGAGCGCGCCGCGCTGGTGGCCGACGCGTACGATTTCCACGGTCTCACGACGCTCGTCGACGTCGGCGGCGGTCGCGGGGCGTTCCTGGCAGGAATTCTCCGCGCGCACCCCCGACTCGGCGGCGTGCTCTTCGACAGACCGGCCGTCGTGGCGGCTGCGGCGGCGGTCCTCACTGCCGCCGGCGTCGCCGAGCGCTGTCACGTGGTGGCCGGAAGCTTCTTCGAGAGCGTGCCGAGCGGGGCGGACGGCTACATCCTGTCCGTCGTCATCCACGACTGGGACGACGCCGCCGCAACGGCCATCCTGCGTCGGTGTCGTCGCGCCATGGAGCCGCACGCGCGACTCGTGCTGGTCGAGCGCGTTATCCCGGACGACCGCGAAGCCGCACTCGATGTGTGGCTGAGCGACCTCAATATGATGTCGCAGCTCGGCGGGCGGGAGCGTAGTGCCGCGGAGTTTCAGGCACTGCTGGCCGGGGCGGGGTTCCGCCTCGCCCGGATCCTGCCGACGGACGGCGCCTTCTCGATTATCGAGGCGTGGCCGACGATGCCGTAGAAGGACCAGCGCCCTGCACGACCACGCCGGCGCGGAGCAGACGCTCGATCTCCGGCTCGGCGTATCCCGCCTCGCGCAAGACGTCGACCGTGTGCTCGCCGACGCCGTGCGCGAACCTCGGCTTCGTCTTCGGCTGGCCCTCGATCTCGAAGGGGCTGCTCACGGTGAGCGACGCGCCGGCGCGCGGGTCGTCGATGGGCACGAGGGCGCCGCTGTCGACCATCTGCCGATCGTCGGGAATGTCGTCGAGCGTGGCGACCACGCTGAAGGCGACGCCGCTGCGCTCGAGGACCGCGCGCCACTCCGCCCAGTCCTTCCGGGCGAAGACCTCGTCGAGGGTACCGATCAGGGCGCCCGCGTTCTTCTGGCGCGTCTCCACCGTCGCGAAGCGCGGATCGGTCAGGAGATCGGCGCGATCCAGGCACCGCGCGAGGTCCGGCCATCGCCGTTCGTCGGCGGTGATCGTCATCATGAACCAGCGGCCGTCGCGGCAGCGATAGAGATTGGCCAGGGCGCTCACCGCCTGCTCGCGCGGCGGCCGCACGACCGTGCGCGCGCCGCAGAGAATGCCCTGCACCGGAATCGCGTTCCACCAGAGCCCGTTGGCCATCAGCGAGGTCGACACCTGCGTGCCCCGCCCGGTCCGCTCCCGCTGGTAGAGGGCCGCCATGATGGCGCCGAAGAGCGTCATGCCGGTCGGATGGTCCCCCATCCCGGGCAGCGAGCGCGACGGGGCCGCCTCCGGCGACGGCCGGACGAGGTCCATGAGCCCCGTGCGCGCCCACAGTGCCGTGCTGTCGAAGCCGGGGCGGCTCGCCTCGGCGCCGCGCTCCCCGTAGGCCGTCACCGACGCGTAGACGAGGCGCGAGTTGAGCGCCGCCAGATCTTCGTAGCGGATGCGCAAACGCGCGCGCCCGTCGAGCGGCGCGTTCGTGACGAACACGTCGGCGCCGCGCACGAGCTGGTGCAGGACGTCCTGCCCTTCCGCCGCGCGCAGGTCGACCGCGACGCCGCGCTTGGTGCGGTTGTCGACGATCCACGGGAAGTTGTAGGGGCTCGCGGGATATCCGGTGTTGCGGACGCGGTAGCTGTCGCCGCCGGGCGGCTCGACCTTGATGACGTCGGCGCCGAAGTCCGCCATGACCGTCGTCGCCACCGGCCCGGCGATGAAGCTCGCGGCATCGATGACGCGGATGCCGTCGAGCAGACGGGGCTGGTGCATGACGGCTAGGTAGTCTACACTCGCGCCGCACCTCATGGACCTCGTCTCGGAACGCTTCACCGTCGACGATTACGACGAGGCAGTCGAGCTCTTCTACCAGCGCCGGTGGACCGACGGCCTGCCGATCGTGCTGCCCACCCGGCGGCGCGTCGAGGCGATGATCGCCGCCAGCAAGCGCGATCCGCAGCAGTCGCTCGGCGCCGTGCCGCCGAAGGGCGGCGCCGCCACCATCGAGAAGCTCGCCATCAACGCGGTGATGGGGGGCTGCCTGCCGGAGCACTTCCCCGTCGTCATCGCCGCCATGCAGGCGATGCTCGAGCCCGCCCACAACCTCAACGGCGTGCTGCAGACCACGCACATGTGCGTCTCACTGGTCATCGTGAACGGTCCCATGGCCCGCCGGCTCGGCTTCAACTCGCGCGACGGCGTCTTCGGCAACGGCTATCGCGCCAACGCCGCCGTCGGCCGCGCCGTGCGGCTGGCGCTGTGGAACCTGGGCGGCGCCTTTCCGTGGGACACCGACAAGTCGACGCTGTCCCACCCCGGCGAGTACGCGTTCTGCATCGCCGAGGAAGAGGAGGACAACCCGTGGCGGCCGCTCCACGTCGAGCGCGGCTGTCCGGAGGGCTCGGACGCCGTCACCGTCTTCGCGTGCGAGGCGCCGCACAGCGTTTTCTGCTACGGCACCCCCGAGGAGATGCTGCACGTCCTGACGGATTCGATGTGCTCGCTGGGCAACAACAATGTCCACGTGCTCGGCCAGACGCTGGTGACGCTGAATCCGCTCAACGCGGAGGAGTTCGCCAGGCGCGGCTGGTCGAAGGCCGATGTGCGCCAGTACCTGTGGGAGCACGCGCGCCGGCGGCTGGCCGACGTGCGCGCGTGCGGCGTCGTCCACGAGCAGTTCCGGCAGATGGAGCGCGATGCCGGACGCTATCCCCATCGCTACGATCTCGCCAATCCGACCACCCGCCTGCCCGTCACGGCGACGCCGGAGGACATCCACATCATCGTGGCCGGCGGCCGCAGCTACTTCGCGGCCGTGCTGCCGGGCTGGGGAGGCTTCGGCGGCTTTGCCGTCACCCGGAGGATCGAATGGAGCTCCTGAGTCCCGTGTGGCCGATGGCCACCGCACCACGGCCCGCCAAGACGCGGCCGACGACCCTGAGCGGTGCCCGCATCGCCCTCGTCGACGACAACCTCGACATCCCGTTCACCACCCACCTCGAGGCGCTGCTGACGGAACGCATCGGCGCCAAGGTGCGCCGGCTGGTGAAGCCGTCCGGCACGGCGCCGTCGCCCGCCTCGCTCATCGAGGACGCGGCCGGCAGCGACGTCGCCGTGGTCGGCATCGGGCTCTGAGGGTCCTGCACGTCGGGCAGTGTGCTCGACGCGGCGGCGCTGGAGAAGCGAGGCATCCACACGGTGACGATCGTCTGGGACAACTTCCAGAACGCGGCGCTCACGCAAGCGCGGCTGCAAGACTGCGCCGACCTCGCGCTCGCCGTCATCCCGCACCGCAAGGGCGGCGAGACCGCCGACGACCAGCGCCGAAAAGCGGAGCAGGCCCTGCCCTCCATCATCAACCAGTTGATCCACCACCCATGACAGCCAGCGGAGCCCCCAACCAGTTCATCCACCACCCATGACAGCCAGCGGAGCCACGACCGCCTCTCTCAGGCCACCCACGGCCGAGCGGGACACAGCGCTCCGATACAGAGGACACTCGATGAAGACGCTCACGCGAATCATCTCGTTGCTCGTCGCCGCCGCCCTCCTGACCGGCGGCAGCGTGCTCGCCCCGGCACCGGCCGCGGCGCAAGCCAAGCCCATCGTGTGGAACCTCCCGCACATCGCGGCGCCGACGTACTACCACACGGTGAACTACCAAACGTGGGCCGCGAAAGTGAAGGAGAAGTCCAATGGCCGGATGGAGATCCGCGTCCATCCCGCCTCGTCGCTCTACCCGGGTCCCGAGCTGATCCCGGCCGTCCTCGACGGCCGCAGCGAGGTGGGCACGGTGCTGGCCGCCTACCTCACCGACGTGCTGCTCGAGATGGGGCCGCTCGAGCTGCCCTTCATGACCTCGAACATGGTCGAGCACAAGAAGGCGGCCATGGCGCTGCGGCCGTTCTACACGGAGATGCTGGCCAAGAAAGGGCTGAAGCTGCTCTCGATCAACACGTGGCCGTCGCAGCAGATGTTCTCCACCGCGCCGATCCGGACGGTCGCCGACTGGAAGGGCAAGAAGATCCGCGTCTACGGCGCCGACACCGCGAACATCGCGCGCATCCTCGGGGCGGCGCCCGTCAACATCGCGTTCGGCGAGGTGTACACGGCGCTCGAAAAGCGCACGGTGGACGGCGCCATGACCTCGGCCACCAACGCCGAGCCCATGAAGTTCTTCGAGGTGGCCAAGTTCATCAACTACTGGTACATCGCCGGCGCCTCCCAGGAGTGGCTCGTCGCCAACCAGAAGGCCTGGGACGCGCTCCCCAAGGATCTGCAGCAGGCCGTGCTCGACGCCGTCAAGGAATCGAACCTCGAGGACAAGGAGTGGACCGACGCCATCGGTTTCGACTCCCGCATCCGCAAGCGGCTGCCCGAGCTCGGCATGACCATCGTCGATCCACCGAAGGAGGAGATCGAGAAGGCGCGCGCGCTGGCCAAGGGCGCCTGGGAGACCTGGCTCGGGCGCACCGGCGCCGACGGCAAGCGCGGGCTCGACCTGGCGCTGAAGGCGCTCGGACGCTAGCCGGCCGACCGCGTGATCGGGCGCGTCGCGCGATCGGCGTCCACGCTGGCGGGGGCGTCCGTCCTCGTCATGGTGGCGCTGATCACGTACGACGTGCTCATGCGCTATTTCCTCAACGAGCCGCAGCTCTTCGTGGACGAGCTGGCGAGCTTTCTCCAGATCGTCGTGATCTTCGGCGGCCTCGCCCACACGTTTCGCACGGGCGGCCACGTCCGCGTCGACCTCCTGACCGCGCGTCTGCCGCCCCGTGCGCGCGCCTGGCTCCGCCTGGTGGGCCTCCTCGCCTCGCTCGGCTTTCTCGCCATCGTGATGTGGACCACGCTGCAGTCCACGCTCACCGCCTATCGTTACGGCCGCGTGTCGACGGTGATGCTCTACCCGCTCTGGGGGCCGATGCTGCTCATCCCGCTCGGGCTGGCGCTGCTGGCGCTCGTCATGCTGGTCGCGCTCGTCCAGCAGGTGCGCGCGCTGGGCGGCGCGCGCCCCGACGAGGTGCCGCCGCCCGAGACCTCGGCGTGAGCGAAGCCCTCCTGGGCACCCTGCTCATCGCGGGCATGTTCCTGCTGTTCGCGATGGGGGTGGAGATCGCGCTCGCCCTCGGCATCGTCGGCATCGTCGGGCTGCTGTACCTGAAGGGCTGGACGATCGGCCTCGGGGTAGTCGGCTCGATCGCCTGGACGAACGCCACCAGCTTCTCCTTCGTGGCCGTGCCGCTGTTCGTCTTCATGAGCGGCATCCTGCTGCACTCGGGCATCGGCCGTGGGCTCTACACGGCGGTGGCGCGCTGGGTCTCGTTCCTGCCTGGTGGCCTGGCCGTGGCGTCCATCTTCTCCTGCGCGATCTTCGCGGCGATCTCGGGGTCGAGCGTCGCCACCGCTGCCACCATCGGGATGATCGCCATCCCCGAGATGGAGCGCCGCGGCTATTACCGCCCGCTGATCTGCGGCTCGCTGGCGGCGGGCGGCACGCTCGGCATCCTGATTCCGCCGTCGATCCCGATGATCGTCTACGGCGTCATGACCGAGACGTCCATCGGGCATCTCTACATGGCGGGCATCGTGCCGGGGAGCATCCTCGCCCTGATGTTCGCCGCGTTCGTGGTCGTCTACGCGATGATCTGGCCCGATCGCGCGCCGCGGGTGGCCGAGGACCGCGGCAGCTTCCTCGACAAGCTGCGGTCGTTCTACGAGGTGGCGCCGGTGGCGCTGCTCATCGTCGTGGTGCTGGGGTCGATGTACGTCGGCATCGTGACGCCGACGGAGGCGGCGGCGCTGGGATCCTTCGTGAGCCTCATCCTGGCCGCCATCGCGCGCCGGCTGACCTGGCCGACGCTGCGGGACGCCTTCCACTCGACCGTGCGCACGACGTCGATGGTCATGCTGATCATCATCTTCGCCTCGGTCTTCTCGCACGTCATCGCGCTGATCGGGGCGCCGAAGGCGCTGCTCGACACGGTGGTGGGCCTCGACATGCCGCGCTGGGCGTTCTTCGCGGCCGTCTTCGCGTTCCTGCTCGTGATCGCCTACGCCCTCGAAGAGCTGTCGGTGATGATCATCATGCTGCCGCTCCTGTTTCCGCTGGTGACGGGCCTCGGCTTCGATGCCGTGTGGTTCGGCATCATCATGATCGTCTGGCTGGAGATCGGCTTCATCACGCCGCCGGTGGGCCTGAACCTCTTCGTCATCCAGGGCCTCACGCCGGGGGCCACCGCCCGCGACCTGCTGCTCGGCACGACGCCCTACGTGCTCCTGATGATCGTGCTGGTGGCGCTGCTCTTCGCCTTCCCCGACCTGGCGCTGTGGCTCCCGAAGCAGATGATGGGACGGTGATTCGCGCCTCTGTCGCTCAGCCCTCGCGCTCCTGCGCCTCCCGGATCTTCTCCTTCGGCACCGCGATCTCGACGCCCGCTCGCTCGTTCTGGAGCACCATCGACACGCGCGAGTCCCGCTCGCTCCACCCGCGGTTCATCGCCTCGGTCATCTCGGCCAGCGCCAGGTTGGCCACGCGCATCGGAACACCGAGCTCCCGGCCGAGCTCCGTCGCGAGCGTCATGTCCTTGTGGGCCAGGCGCAGCGTGAACTGCGGTGGCTCGTAGCTTCCCGGCAGGAACTGGTCGGCGAGCCGATCGAACGTGCGCCGCCGGCCGAGCGCGCCCTGGCGGACCGCCTGCCACAGCGCGAGCGGATCGACGCCGCCCTTCACGCCCAGCGTGAAGACCTCGGCCAGCGCAGCCTGGATGGCGTAGCCGGCGCAGTTGTGGACGAGCTTGGCCACGGAGCCGGCGCCGATGGGACCGACGTACATGGCCTGATCGCCGATGGCGTCGAGCACGGGCTTGTGGCGATCGAAGACGGCGCGGTCGCCGCCGACCCAGAGCGCGAGCTTGCGCGTCCTGGCCCCGACGGGGCCGCCGCTCACCGGCGCATCGAGCAGATGGATCCCGCGCGCGGTGAACTTCTCGTGCAGCCGGCGGATCAGCGACGGCGAGTTCGTCGTGAGATCGAACCACGCGGTGTCCGGCCGCATGCCCGCCAGCAGGCCGTCGTCCGCGAGCGCCACGCTCTCCACCTCGCGCGGCCCGGGCAACGACGTGAAGACGACGTCCGCGCCCGCCGCGGCCAGTCGTGCCGTGTCGGCCCACTTGGCGCCCGCGGCGAGGTGCGGCGCGGCGGCGTCGCGCCGGAGGTCGTGGACGGTCAGGTCGTGGCCGCCCGCCCGTGCGTTGAGCGCCATGCTGCTGCCCATGAGCCCGAGCCCGATGAAACCGATCTTCATGCTGGCCTCCGTTGGACGTGTGGGCCCGACGTTGCCGCGGTCGTCGGGCGGTTGTCAAGCGCGGGCGTCCGCGTTGCTTTACTATCGCGGCGTCCCACTGACGATGAGGAGGCTGCGATGAGGCTTCTGATTGTCGTGCTCGCGCTCGCCGTCGCGGGTCCGGCCGCCGCCCAGCCCGCCGGCACGCTCGTGGTAGGGCTCGTGGCCGAGCCGGTCAACCTCGATCCGGCGCAGGTGACGGACCTGAACTCGAACCGCGTCGGCCGCCGCGTGGTGGAAACGCTGGTGACGTTCCCGGATGAGAGCACGCAGATCATCCCCGGCCTCGCCGAGTCCTGGACGATCTCGAAGGACGGGCTGCAGTACACGTTCAAGCTGCGGAGCGGGATCAAGTTCCACGACGGCACGCCGCTCAACGCCGAGGCCGTGAAGTTCTCGATCGAGCGGCAGATCAATGCCGAGCACCCCGCCCACAAGCTCGGCAAGTATCCGTTCGCCAACTTTTTCTTCGGCAACGTGAAGGCGGTGGAGGCGCTCAGCCCGGAGCGGGTGGCGTTCCTGCTGAAGGAGCCGCGCGCGTCGTTCCTGGCCATCCTCACCGCCGGCGCCGCGTCGATCGTCAGCCCGACGGCGGTCATGAAGTCGGGCCCCGACTACCCGCTCCAGCCGGTCGGTACCGGGCCGTTCAAGTTCGTCGCGTGGGACCGCGGCCAGCGCGTCGTGCTCGAGAAGAACCCGGGCTACTGGAAGTATCCCGTCAAGCTCGACCGCGTGATCTACCGGCCGATCGTCGAGGACCAGGCGCGCTTGACCGAGCTGTTGACCGGCACGCTCGATCTCATCGTCGGCGTTCCGCCCGACTTCGTGAGCCAGCTCGAGACCGGCGGCAAGGTCGGCGTGCTCAAGCAGGTCGGGGCGCACGTGTGGTACCTCGGCATCAACAACCAGAAGAAGCCGTTCGACGACAAGCGCGTGCGACAGGCGCTCAACTACGCCGTCAACAAGGACGCGATCGTCCGGGACGTGCTGAAGGGCACCGGTACGCCGTCGCGCGGGCCCGTGCTGCCCAACACGTGGGCGGCCGATCCCGCGTTGAAGGCCTATCCGTACGATCCGGAGCGGGCCCGGAAGCTCCTGGCCGAGGCCGGCTTTCCGAACGGGTTCTCCACGACGCTGTGGGTGCCCGAGTCGGGCTCGGGCATGCAGTCGCCCGTGGCCATGTCGACGGTGATGCAGTCGAACCTCAAGGCGGTCGGCGTGAACGTCACGCTGCAGACGATGGAGTGGGGCGCGTTCCTCGCGAAGCTCCGGACGAAGGAGCAGGAGCTGTTCGCGCTGTCGTGGATGGCCGGCAACGAGGATCCCGACATGGTGATGTACCCGCTGCTCCACTCGAGTCAGTGGACGCCGAACGGTCCCAACCGCGCCCTGTACAAGAACGCCAGATTCGACGACCTGCTCCAGCAAGCCCGGCTGACGACGGACCAGGCCAGGCGCGCATCCTTATATAAAGAGGCGCAGCGCATCCTGGTCGACGACCCGCCGTGGATCTTCGTCGACCACGAGATCCAGATCGCGGCGCTGGGCAAGCGGGTCCAGGGCTTCAAGCTGCATCCGAGCTTCGACCTGCGCGTGGAGACGATCTCGCTGAAGTAGGCGGACGACGAGGAGACCTGCGATGCGTGCACCATACGCCTTCCGTACGCTGATGCTCGCGGTGATGACCGCGGCGATCCTGGCCGCCGGGTCGGCCGTCGCCGACGAAACGTGCCAGTCGCCGTTCCTGCCGAAGGTCACCGGCCAGGAAGACTACATCTACGTGTGGACGCTCGGCATCCGGGGCGTCGCCGACGGCAACGACAGCCTGGTGACGGTGGACGCGAATCCGACGTCGTCGAGCTACGGCAAGATCATCCACCGCGCTCCCGTGCCCGGCCAGCACGAGGCACACCACGCCGGCTTCACCGACGACCGGCGGCACCTCTGGGCGGGCGGCCTGGACTCGAGCCAGATCTTCGTCTTCGACGTGGCCACGGACCCGGCCAGGCCGAAGCTGGTCAAGACGATCACCACATTCGAGAAGGACACGGGCGGGCTGGTCGGTCCCCACACCTTCTATCCGCTGCCCGGGCGCATGTTGATCAGCGCGCTGTCGAACAACAAGGACGGCGGCGGACGCACCGGCCTGGCCGAGTACACCAACGCCGGCAAGTTCATCCGGACGATCCCGATGCCGAAGGAGGCGCCGTACGGCTACGACGTGCGGGTCAACATCAATCTCAACCGCATGCTGACCTCGTCGTTCGCCGGCAAGAAGAACTACATGCGTCCGATCGGCGAGCTGCTGAAGGACGCGGATGCGATGAAGCAGTTCGGCGATTCCGTGGTCGTGTGGGACTTCCACGCGCGCAAGCCGCTGCAGATCCTTCGCCTGCCGGGCGCCCCGCTCGAGCTGCGCTGGGCGCTGCTGCCGAACCATCACTACGCCTTCACCTCGACCGCGCTGACGGGACAGCTCGTCCTCATCTACCGCCAGGACGACGGCACCTGGGCGACGAAGAACATCGCCGAGATCGGCAACAACATCCCCGTGGACATCAGCATCGCCCCCGACGACAGCAAGATCTACGTGAACTCCTACGGCGACGGCACCCTGCGCGTCTACGACGTGACGAATCCGTTCGAGGGCAAGCTGATCCAGCAGATCAAGCTCGGGGAGCAGGCCAACATGGTGTCGACCTCGTGGGACGGGCAGCGCCTCTACGCCACCAGCTCGCTGCTGTCCAGGTGGGACAAGCCCGGCGATCACTGGCTCAAGGGCCTGGTCTGGGAAGGCAACCAGCTGGTCGAGAAGTTCACCACCGACTTCAGCAACGTGGGCCGCGCCCACATCATGAACTTCGGCGCCAGGCCGCGATGATCCTCCGTCTGCTGCTCGTGCTCGTCATCGTGGGCGCGACGCCGGCCCGCGCCCATGAAATCCCGCGTGTGGACGAGGAGTTCATCAAGGGCGCGTTCACGCCGAGCTTCGTGCCGCCGGCGCCGGGCACCTACGAGCTGCCGGTCGTCTCCAGGGTCGGCGCCTTCGTCCTGCGCGACACGGCCGGCCGTCGCGTCAGCACGAGCGCGGTGATGGCCGGCAAGGTGGCCGTGGTCAGCTTCATCTACACGGCGTGCGCCGAGCGTCTCGGCTGCCCGCTCGCGAGCGCGGCCCTCCGGCAGCTGCAGAGCCGGCTGCGCGACGAAGGATTGGCCGGCGAAGCGGTGCTGCTCACGATCAGCTTCGACGCCGAGCGCGACACGCCGGCGCAGCTCGCGAAGTACGCCCACGCGTTCGGCGCCGACCCTGCGCTGTGGCGCTTCATGGCGGCGCCTGACGCGCGCGTCCTCGACGGCCTGCTGCGCAGCTACGGCCAGGATCGGGCGCCGGTCCACGACGAGCGCGGCCGCTTCACCGGCCGCTATCGGCACGTGCTGAAGGTCTTCCTGGTCGATCGCGACGCGCGCGTCCGCAACGTCTACAGCACCGGCTTCCTGGTGCCGCAGGTGGTGCTGAACGACATCAAGACGGTGCTGGGGCCGTAGCGCCTCCGGCGATCAGGTTCGCGGGGGGCTCGCCGTGCGCCGCCCGCGCGACGTTGTCGGCGATGAGGCGGGCGCGCGCCTCCAGCATCCCCTCCGTCCATCCCGACACGTGCGGCGTCATGAGCACGTTCGGCAGCTCGTGGAACGGACGCGTGGCCGGGAAGGTCGTGCCGGCGGCCGTCGGGTATCGATACCAGACGTCGAGCACGGCGCCGGCGATCGTGCCGGCCGCCAGCGCGTGGTAGAGCGCCTCCTCGTTCACGATCTCCGCGCGCGCGACGTTGATGAGCACGGCGCTCCGCTTCATCGCCGCCAGCTCCTGCTCGCCGATGAGCCCACGCGTCTCCGTGCCCAGCGAGGCCGTGATGGCCACGTAGTCGGCGCGGCCGAGCACGTGGTGGAGACGGTCGGGACCATGCAGCTCGACGAGGCCGTCGGGGTTCGACAGGTCGCGGCGGGTGGCGAGGACGGTCATCTCGAACGCGCGGGCGCGCTGCGCGAGGCAGCGCCCGATCCGCCCATAGCCGACGATGCCGAGGGTCTTGCCGGCCAGCTCCGGCCACGCCGGCGGCGCCGGCGTCCCCACCGCCCACTGGCTCAGCCACCTCCCCTGGTGGAGCGCGGCGTCCAGGCGCGCGAGGTCGCGCGTCCACGCCAGCATGACGCCCATCACGTACTCGGCGATGCCGACCTCGTGGCCGTACGCGTTCGCCAGCCAGGCGCCCGGCGGAAGCGCCGCGCGGTCGATTCGATCGAGGCCCGCGCCGGGCACCTGCACCAGGCGCAATCGGCGCGCGGCGGCCCCCATCTCGCGGGTGAAGACCAGCGTGATCAGCACATCGATGTCGCCCAGCCCGGCGACGACGCCGGCCTCGTCGGCGAGCACGATGTCGCACGGCACGCCCAGGTGCGCGCGCACGCGGGGCTCGAGGCTGGCGGGGAAGGTGCCGGCGAAGGCGACACGGAGCACGGACGTCATCCTGAACGCATGCCTGCCGACCTGCAATTACGTGGAAGGTAATATGCCGGCGTGAAGCGCTACCTGGCCCGGCGGCTCCTGCTCGCCGTTCCCGTACTGGCGGGCGTGTCGATCGTGGTCTTCATGGTGCTGCATCTCTCGCCCGGCGACCCCGCCGAGATCATGCTCGGGTCCGCGGCCACCCGGGAGGATCTCGCCCGCTTGCGGGCCGACCTCGGCCTGGACGAGCCGCTGCCCGTGCAGTACGCGCGCTGGATCGGTCACGTCGTGCGCGGCGACCTCGGCCGCTCGATCTGGATGCGCCGGCCGGTGCTGCCCGACGTGCTCGATCGCTTCCGCGCCACGCTCATCCTCACCGGCACCGCGCTGCTGATCTCCACCGTCGGCGGCGTCGGCCTCGGCGTGCTGGCCGCCACCAGACCGCACTCCTGGCTCGATCGGCTGAGCGGCGTGGCGGCGCTCTTCGGCGCCAGCATGCCGGTGTTCTGGCTGGGGATCGTGCTGATGGTGATCTTCTCGCTGCATCTCGGCTGGCTCCCCGCCTCCGGCATGTGGGCGCCGTACGGCGGCGGCGACGCGCGCGACCTGCTCGCGCACCTGGTGCTGCCGGCGGTGACGCTGGCGGCCGCCTCGGTCACGATCATCGCGCGCCTCACGCGGAGCACGATGCTCGAGGTGCTCGGCCAGGACTACATCCGCACGGCGCGCGCCAAGGGCCTGGTGGAGCGGCGGGTGGTCACGCGCCACGGCCTGCGCAACGCGCTGATCCCGATCGTGACCGTGGTCGGCGTGCAGGCCGGCTACCTGCTCGGCGGCGCCGTGCTGACGGAGACGGTCTTCGCCTGGCCGGGCGTCGGGACCCTCATGGTGCAAGGCATCCTCGCGCGCGACTTTCCGCTCGTGCAGGGCTGCGTGCTCGTCATCGCGCTGTCGTTCGTCGTGATCAACCTGGCCGTCGATCTGCTCTACGCGTGGATCGATCCGCGCATCCGCTATGAGTAGCCGCCCGCTCCGCCGCTATCCGCTGGCCGTGGTGGGCGCGCTCGTGCTCTTCCTGGCGGTGGCCGCGGCAGCGCTGGCGCCGCACTTGCCCCTGCCCGATCCCGACCGCGTCGACACGCCGAACCGGCTGCGGCCGCCGCTCAGCGCCGAGAACCCGCTCGGCACCGACGAGTTCGGCCGCGATCTGCTGTCGCGGCTCGTGTGGGGCGCGCGCGTCTCGCTGCTGGCCGGCGTGGGGACGGCCGGGCTCGCGATGATGGTGGGCGTGGCGCTCGGCGTCCTCGGCGGCTACTACACCGGCTGGATCGAGGCGACGGTGATGCGGCTCACCGACATCCTCATGGCGTTTCCGTACATCCTGCTCGCCATCGCCATCGTGGCCGGCCTCGGCCCCGGCCTTCGCAACGCCATGATCGCCATCGCCATCGTGGGCTTCCCCCTCTATACGCGGCTCGTGCGCGGCGTGGTGCTGTCGGTGAAGCAGCTGGAGTTCGTGGAGGCGGCGCGCGCGCTCGGGAGCAGCGACGCGACGATCCTGGTGCGCCACGTGGTGCCGCAGTTCGTCTCGCCGGTGCTGGTGACCTTCAGCCTCGACGTCGGCGCCAAGATCCTGGCCACGGCCGGGCTCTCGTTCCTCGGCCTCGGCACCCAGCCGCCGACGGCCGACTGGGGCAGCATGCTGGCCACGGGCCGGCAGTTCGTCATCCTCAGCCCGCACGTGGTCCTGCTGCCGGGCCTGGCCATCTTCGTGATCGTCTTCGCCGTCAACCTGGTCGGCGACGCCCTGCGCGACGCGCTGGATCCCAGGACCTAGGGCTCAGCGGCGCCGGCCGCACGCGCGAGGCACGCCACCGACGCGCCGACCACGCCGCCGCCGCAGACGGCGACGTGGCGCGGCGCCGCCGATGTCACGGCTTCATGATCTTGTACGGATTCACGCCCTTCCAGTAGTAGTCGGCGGCGAAGTCGTACGGCGGATGGCAGCAGCGGCGATACGGCACCACGCGCTGCGCCCACGCCTTCTGCGACTCGAGCACCTTGCCGAAGAACGGGTTCTCCTTCGCCTTGCGCTCCGAGACCTTGTCCCAGGCCTTGAGGATCTCGTCGAAGACCTCCCGCGGCGTCTCCACGACGGTGACGCCGTGCTTGGTCACGAGGGTCACGAGGTCCTGGCTGTTGCGGTCGAGCATCTTCAGCGTGTAGTGGAGCGCCTCGGCCATGGCCGCGTGCTTGACGATGGCCTTCACGTCCGCCGGCAGCGCGTCCCACTTCGCCTTGTTGACCTGCAGCTCCATGATGCCCGTCGGCTGGTGGATGCCGGGCATGTGATAGAACTTCCGCACCTGGTGCAGGCCGATCGCCATGTCGGCGCTCGGGTCGCTGAACTCCGCCGCCTCCACCACGCCGCGCTCGAGCGCCGGCACGATCTCGCCGGGCGCGACGCTGACCACCGACATGCCCATCTCCTTGAACACCTCGGCGGCGATGCCGGTGGCGCGGAACTTCAGCCCCTTGAGGTCGGCCGGCGACTTGATGGCCTTGCGGAACCAGCCCTGCGGCTCCGGCGTCTCCCCGAAGGTCGGGAAGACGACCACGTTCATCTTCAGCTCCTTCTGCAGCAGCTCGTTGTAGAGCTCGAGCCCGCCGCCCATGTAGATCCAGCCGAGATAATCCTCGGCGTTCATACCGTACGGGCCGCCGGGCGCGCTGCCGAAGAGCGTGGCCGCCGCGTGCTTGCCCGTCCAGAACCCGGGCCACGAGTGGCCGGCGTCGAGGAGGCCGCGGTTGACGGCGTCGAGGACCTCGAACGCCGGCACCACGGCACCGGCCGCTTGCAGGTCGATCTGGAGCCGGCCGCCCGTCATCTCGGCGATCTTGTCGACGAGGCCCTTCGGGTTGACCTGGTGAAAGTCGGTGGCCGGCCAGCTGCTCTGCATCTTCCACTGCGTTCGCGCGGCCGGCGCCTGGGCGTCGGCGGGCACGACCGCCGCCACGACCAGCACCAGCAGCACCCCCATGATGGAGAGAGACCGCACGCTGCGCATGACGCGCCTCCTTCGGGTGTGGTGAACGACGAGCTCGGCCGGGCGTACGCCCGGGGGCCATACGCTACACCATGCGGTAGACTACCGCCGGCATCGATCGACTCGTGCACTGGAGGGCCTCCATGTCTCTGAGGTTGACCGTCGCGCTCACCGTTGTCCTGAGCGGCCTCGTGGCCGCGCCGCCGGCCCCGGCGCAGACGACGCTCACCATGTCGTCGTGGGTCTCGCCGCAGCATCACCTCACCAGCACCGTGCTGCAGGGCTGGGCGAACGAGGTGGAGAAGGTCACCGGCGGCCGCGTGAAGTTCCAGATGCTGCCGAAGCACCCGTCGGCGCCGCCCGGCACCTTCGACGCCGTCCGTGACGGCCTCGTCGACCTCTCCTTCGTCACGGCCAGCTACACGCCGGCGCGCCACGTCCTGCCGCTCATGCCGGAGCTGCCCGGCGGCGGCGAGACGTCGCTCGCCAACTCGGTGGCGTACTCGCGCATCTACTGGAAGCACTTCCACAAGGTCGGCGAGTACAAGGGCGTCAAGCTGCTCGGCGTGTTCACGCACGGGCCGGGCCAGATGTTCACCAAGAAGCCCGTGAACGGGATCGGCGACGTGCAGGGCCTCAAGATCCGCACCGGCGGCGGCGTGGCGGAGGCCGTGGCCAAGGCGCTCGGCGCCTCCGCGTTCGTGAAGCCGGCGCCCGAATCCTACGAGCTGCTGAAGTCCGGCGTGGCCGACGGCGTCTTCTTTCCGATGGAGTCGATCATCTCGTTCAAGCTCGACACCGTGCTCGAGCAGGCCACCCTCTTTCCCGGCGGCATGTACAGCTCGGCCTTCGGCTTCTTCATGAACGAGGAGAAGTGGAACAAGCTGCCGAAGCAGGACCAGCAGGCCATCGAGAAGATCTCGGGCGAGCACATCGCGCGGCTCGCCGGCAACTCCTGGGACGAGGCCGACAAGCGCGGCTTCGAGGCGCTCAAGAAGTCAGGCGTCAAGATCGTCAACGCCAACCCCGAGTTCGTGGCCGAGGTGCGCAAGCGCTCGGCGCCCATCGTCGAGGACTGGATCAAGCAGGCCAGCGCCAAGGGCGTCGACGCCGCCAAGATCCTCGCCGAGTTCCGCGAAGAGCTGAAGAAGGTCGCCGCCGGCAAGTGAGCGGTCCCGAGCAGGCGTGGAAGCGGCGCGTCGAGGCGCTCCTCGGCGTCGCCGCCTCCACCATCCTTCTCGCCATGATGGCGCTGACCACGATCGACGTGGTGGCGCGCTACGTCTTCAACCGGCCGCTCCGCGGCGCCTTCGAGGTCACCGAGCTGCTCCTGCTGGTCCTGATCTTCGCGGGCCTCCCGCTCGTGTCGTTCACCAACGCGCACGCCGTCATGGATTTCATCGACCGGGTGCTCGGGCGCCGCGCGCTCCGCGGCCTGCAGGGCGGCGTCGAGCTGGCCAGCGCCGTGCTGATGTTCGGCCTCGCCTGGCTCGTCTGGGGCAAGGCCGACCGCATCTGGGCCTATCGTGACGCCACCGACGTGCTGCGCATCCTCTATGGCCCCTTCGTCTACTTCATGGCCGTCACCCTGGCCCTCGCCGGCGTGATTCATCTCTACAAGATGGTCGAGCGCAGGTGACGGAGGGTCTCGTCGGCCTCGCTCTCATGCTCGTCCTGTGCGCGCTGCGCGTCCCCATCTCGTTCGCCATGGCCGTCGTCGGCTTCCTCGGCTACGCCTACATGCGCGACTGGAACTGGACGGTCGCGGCCGCCATGACGCAGACCAAGCTCTACGAGACGGGCCGCAACTACACGCTGTCGGTCGTCCCGCTGTTCATCCTGATGGGCAACTTCGTGACCCGCGCCGGGATGTCGCACGAGCTCTTCCACGCGGCCTACGCGTTCATCGGCCATCTCCGTGGCGGTCTCGCCATGGCCACCGTGTGGGCCTCGGCGGCGTTCGGCGGCATCTGCGGCTCGTCGATCGCGACGGCGGCCACGTTTGCGAAGGTGGCCTATCCGTCGATGAAGCGCTTCCACTACTCCGATCGGCTGGCCGCCGGCGTGGTGGCCGGCGGCGGCACGCTGGGGATCATGATCCCGCCGTCGACGATCATGGTGATCTACGGCGTCTTCACCGAGACGAACATCGGCAAGCTGTTCGCCGCGGGGATCCTGCCCGGTATCCTGGGCGCCGTCCTGCTGTGCGGCGCCGTCCTCTACATGACGTGGCGCGATCCTGCGTCGGGACCGCCCGGCGGGCGGTCGTCGTGGCGTGAACGGTTCGGGGCGCTCCGCGGCGTGTGGGCGGTGGCGGCGCTGTTCCTCTTCGTGATGGGCGGCATCTACGGCGGGCTCTTCACGGCCACCGAGGGCGCGGCCATGGGCGCCTTCGGCGCCATGGTGTTCGCCCTCGCGCGGCGGGCCCTCACGTGGCGGACTCTCTACGAGGCGCTGCTCGAATCCGCGCGGACCACGGCCATGCTGTTCATGATCCTGATCGGCGCCCTGATCTTCTCGGAGTTCGTCAACATCACGACCATGCCCGCCGACCTCAAGGGCTGGGTCACGCGCTTCAATGTCGGCCCCACCATGGTGGTGGCGGCGATCTGCGCGATCTACGTCGTCCTCGGCACCGCCATGGAAGAGCTGTCGATGATCTTGCTCACCATCCCGGTCTTCTTCCCCGTCATCGTGCACCTGGGCTTCGATCCGGTGTGGTTCGGCATCATCATCGTCTGCGTGGTGGAGATCGGCCTCATCAGTCCCCCCGTCGGCATGAACATGTTCGTGCTGCGAACGCTGCTGCCGAACGTCAGCACGGCCACCGTCTTCAGCGGCGTCATGCCGTTCATGGTGGCCGACGTCATCCGGCTGGCCATCCTCATCGCGGTGCCATGGCTGTCGCTGTGGCTGCCCAGCATGATGAGGTAGATGCGGACCGTGCGTCCGCTCAGGCCCTGAGCGCGACTTCCAGGACGCCCGTCAGCCGCGCGATGTCGAAGGGCTTGGTGATGTAGTCGAAGGCGCCCTGCTTCAGGGTGTCGCGTGCGAGCATTCCGTCCGTGTTCGCCGTCAGCATGATGACGGGGACGGTAGGCAGCAGTCGCCGGAGCTGAGCGAGTCCCGTCGTGCCCGAGGCATCCGGCAGTTTGATGTCGAGAAGGACCGCATCGGGCCGCGCCTCTCGGGCGCTGTCCAGGGCCTGCGCGGCCGTCGTGGCCGTCCGCACCTGGTAATTCAACCGCGTGAGCATCTCGACGACGAGCGCCAGAGTGTCCTCGTGGTCCTCCACTACCAGAACGAGGGGCATTCGATCCTAGCCGCGCGCCAGCGCCACGGCGACGTCGCAGAACCGATCGACGTTGATCGGCTTCCTCATGTACGCGTTGAAGCCGGTGGCGGCGGTGGCGGGAAACTGCTGCTCGAACCCGGTCACGGCGATGCACGGGATGCTCCGGATGCCCCGATGCTGCCGCCGGACCCAGTGGATCAGATCGAGGCCGGTCCCGTCCGGCAGCCGCATGTCCGAGACCACCAGGTGGATCTTGTGGATGCTCAGCAGTCGCTCGGCTTCATCGAGATTCTGCGCGGTGAGCACGTGCGCCCGGAGCGACTGGAGCACCTGGACGAGCAGCTCGCGCGAGTCGGGGTGATCCTCGATCACCAGGACCGTGCAGCCGACGAGGGTCGGATCGCTCTGGACGGGCTGCGCAGACGCACTCACGGGCACGATGCTACACCCTCCCGCCGCCATGCCCAAAAACCCCTGTGCAGCTTGACAGTGCCCGGCGCGCGGCCAATACTCCCGCCACTTGCACGATCCGGAAGGCCCCACCCGAAGGAGGCGCGTCATGCGGCACGGACGGCTCACCCGACGAAACTTCCTGGCCGGCGCCGCCGGCGCCTCCGCGGCGCTCGCGCTGCCCGGCGTCGCCGCCCCGGCGGTCAAGAAGGGCACCAGCCTGCGTCTGTGGATCCTCAAGACGTACGTCGAGCCCACCAACAAGGCGGTCGAGGCCGCCGCCCAGCGATGGGCGCAGAAGCACGGCGCCGCGGTGACGGTCGAGTACTTCACGTTCGAGGACATGCAGACCAAGTACGTCGCCGCCATCGAGAACAAGAACACGCCCGACGTCGGACAGCTCGAGACCGGCGCCCCGGCGCGCTTCGCCGGCATGGGCCAGCTGCTGGACCTCACCGGGTTCGCGCGTCAGGTGGAAGGCGAGATCGGCAAGGCGCCCGCCAACGTGGCGCCGGTGACCGTCATCGGCGGCAAGACGTACGCGATTCCCTGGTACATCATGCCGGCCTTCTGGTACGTGTGGCGCGACGAGTTCGAGAAGAAGAAGGTCAAGCTGCCGCAGACGTTCGAGGAGGCCAAGGCGGCGGCGGCGGCGCTGAGCCGGCCGAAGGACAACTTCTACGGCCTCGGGCAGAGCTGGAATCGCACGTCCGACGGCTACGGCGTCATGCAGAGCCTCATGTACTCCTACGGCGTCGGCTGGGCCAACAAGGATGGCAAGTACCAGTCGCTCAAGAACGCCAAGATGCAGTCGGTCATGAAGTGGGCGACCGACATCTACAAGGACGGCATCCAGCCGGCCGACACGCTGTCGTGGACGGGCTCGCAGAACAACGAGAACTTCATCGCCAGGAAGATCGCGCAGACGTCGAACGGGCCGAGCATCACGTTCGCCCTCGAGAACGCGCTGGCCAAGGCCACCGACGCCAAGGACAAGAAGATGCGCGAGGAGGCGCTGGCCAACCACGTGGCGCTGCCGCATCCGGGAGGTCCCGACGGCCGTCGCAGCTGGGGCCTGGCGCTGAGCTTCGCCATCTTCAAGAGCGCCAAGGATCCCGAGGCCGCCATGAGTCTGGTGGCGCATCTGCTGTCGCCCGAGGAGACGGTGAAGGTGATGAAGGACTCGTACGGCCAGTTCTCGCCGGTGCTCGACAAGGCGCGCGCGGCCACGCGGGAGTACTTCAACAAGAACGACAACTACCGGAACTTCGGCCGCGCCGCCGAGTGGTTCGTGGCCACCGGCTGGCCGGGGCCGGTGACGGCCGCCGCCGCCGAGGTGCAGGCGAGCAACGTGCTGACCGACGCGCCGGCCAAGGTCATCGTCGACAAGTGGTCGATCGACCAGGCCATCGAGTGGGAAGACAAGAAGATCAAAGAGATCTACGACACGCTTGGCGCGTAGTGGTGCTCGGCGGCGGCGGCGGCAGGAGGCGCCGACAGCGTTCCTCCTGCTGCTGCCGCTGCTCGTGCTCGTCGTCGGCCTGATCGTCTATCCGATCTATCGCGCCGTCTGGCTCTCGTTCACGGACAAGCTGGTCGGCTACCCCGAGCGCTTCGTCGGCTTGCGCAACTACATCTATCTGGCCAACGACGACGGCTTCCACGCCGTCGTGCGCAACAGCCTCGTGTTCACCGTGTCGTCCGTCGCCCTCAAGATCCTCACCGGCCTCGGCATGGCGCTGGTGCTACACGCGACCTGGCGCTGGCGCAACTTCTTCCGCGGCCTGATGCTCCTGCCCTGGATCACGTCGACCGTCATCATCGCGCTCACCTGGCGGTGGATGTTCGACTCGTTCCCGGGCCGCGGCTTCTTCAACAGCGTGCTGCTCGATGCCGGCCTCCTGAGCCGACCGATCGCGTTCATGGCCACGCCCGAAGGGGCCATGCTGGCCGTCGTCGTCGCCAACTGGTGGCGCGGCTTTCCGTTCTTCGGCGTGTCGTACCTGGCCGGCATGCAGTCGATTCCCGGCGAGCTCTACGAGGCCGCCTCCGTCGACGGCGCGGGCTCGTGGCGCCGCTTCTGGCACGTCACCCTGCCCGGCCTCAAGCACATCATCATCGTCACCACGCTGCTGACGTTCATCTTCACGCTGAACGACTTCAACATCATCTACGTGATGACGCGCGGTGGACCCGGCACGGCCACCCAGGTCTTCGCGACCTATTCGTACGAGGTGGCCTTCAACCAGCTGCGCTGGGGGCGCGGGGTGACCGTCTCCATCTTCGCGGTGCCGCTCCTCATCGCCGGCATCGCGCTGGTGAGCCGTTACCTGCTCCGGGAGCGGACGGCGTGAAGGCCTGGAAGATCGCCACCGTGGGCGGCCTCGTCGTCTTCGGCCTGGTGGTCCTGGTGCCGTTCTGGTGGATCGCCACCATGTCCTTCAAGACGTACGAGCAGATCCAGTTCGCGCAGTCGATCTACGTGCCGCGGCCCTTCACCTGGGAGAACTACACGGGCCTCTGGCTGGACACGCGCTTCCCGCTGTGGTTCCGCAACAGCGTGATCACCGCGGTCGTGGTCACCGTCATCACCACCGTCGTCGCCAGCCTGGGCGGCTACGCGGTGGCGCGGCTGCGCTTCCCCGGCCGCGAGGTCGTCGCCACCCTCATCCTCGTGCTCTACCTCGTGCCCCCGGCGCTGCTGTTCATTCCGCTCTACCGGGTCCTGGCCGAGCTCGGCACGACCAACTCGCTGATGGCGCTCTTTCTCTCGTATCCGACGTTCACCGTCCCGTTCTGCACGTGGCTGCTCATCGGCTTCTTCAAGGCGCTGCCGACCGAGCTGGAGGAGGCGGCGCTGGTGGACGGCGCCACGCGCCCGCAGGCGCTCGTGCGCGTGCTGCTGCCGCTGGCGGCGCCGGGCATCGTCGCCTCGGCGATCTTCGCCTTCACGCTCTCGTGGAACGAGTTCCTCTACGCGCTCATTTTCATCCAGGACGAGACCATGATCACGGTGCCCGTCGGCCTGAATCTGCTCATCTACGGCGACGTCTTCCACTGGGGCCAGCTCATGGCCGCCTCCGTCATCACCACCGTGCCCGTGGTCGCGCTCTACATGTTCATCCACCGCTGGATGGTGGAAGGTCTGGCGGCCGGGTCGGTGAAGGGCTAGTGGTGCTGCGAGCGGTGACCCTGGCCGCGGTCGTGATGCTGCCGCGGCTGACGTCGCCGCAGTTCGGTCTCCTCGACGACGGGCTCACGCTCCAGACCGGTCGCGAGCTTTGCGGCGACTGGGCGAGCGCGCTCAACCTCATCCCGGAGACGGGGCGGTTCTTTCCGGCGTACTGGCTGGCGTACGCGGGCATCTGGAGCCTTGTCGGCAGCCGGCCGCTCGCCTTCTTCACCGTCAACGTCCTCGTCTTCGCCGGCGTGATCGCGATGCTGGCGCGACTGGTTCGATCGATGGGCGGCTCCCCGGGGGCCGCCGCCGGGGCTGCGATCCTCTTCGCGCTCTCGGGACCGGCCATCGAGACCTTCTACACGCTGTCGAAGGCCGAGCCGCTGCAGGCGGCGTGGATCGGCATCTCGCTGCTCGCCACGGCGGCCTCGGCCCGCGAGGCGCGGTGGTCGGTGCGCCGGGCCGCCTGGCTCGGGCTCGCGGGCGTCGGCGTGCTGCTGGCGCACGCGACCAAGGAAACGAGCGTCGTGCTGATCCCCGTCGCGCTCGGCTGGCTCGCGATCGAGTGGCGCGCGCAGCCCCGGCAGGGCGCGGCCATGCGGTTCGCCGCCTCCTACGTCGGCGTCACGGTGGCCGGCGCGGCAGCCTTCGCCGCGCTGCGGTGGCAGTACGCGGCCCTCGCCCTCGACGAAGGGACATACACGCGCGCCTACGCGCTGTCGTCCGTCGGGCCGGCGCTGTTCCGCATCGCCGCCTGGATCCTCCGGGACTTCCCGTGGCTGCTGCCGTCACTCCCGGCGGCGGCCCTGCTCGTCGGCGTGCGTCGCCGACCGGTCCTCTACGCGTGCGTGTGGATGGCCGGCTGGCTTCTCGTCTATCTGCCATGGCCGGCCACGTTCGCGTACTACCTGCTCCCGTTCGCCCTCGGCGCGGCCACGCTCGCCGGCGTGGTGATCGCCGCGGCATGGGAGCGTCGGACGCGCGCGCCCCGGCTCGCGTGGTCATGCCTCGTTGCGGTCGGGCTGCTGTGGTCGGTCTCGGTGGTCAACGCCTCGGTGGACGCGCGCGTTCAGCTGGCCGTGGATCGCGCCAACGCCGACCTCGTCGAGTTTCTCGGAACGCTGCCACGCGACAGCCACGTCGTGCTCAACATGACGCCGGTGAACGAATACCACTTCGAGCTGCCGATGCACCTCGCCGAGCTCGAGGGGCGTCGCGACCTCGTCTTCCTCACGCCGTTCGAGCCATCCGAATCTCCCGCCGTCCCGGCCACCTTCGTGGTGACGCCGGAGATGACGCACCAGCCCGGCCCGACCGTCCGCATCGCGCTGCACGAGGCCGGTGTGCGGCAGGACGCCGCGACGCTCCCGAAGCTCCTGACCGATGGCGACGTGCTCGTGTACCGGGCCGCCGAGCGCATCGCGCTCGTCGAGGTGGGGCTCCAGCGCCTGCTCTGTCGGCTCGGCCTTGGCCCCGTGTTCGACCCGACCTACTGCCCGCGCGATCGCGGCGTGATCCTTCGCCGCACGTTCACCTACGGCTGGCAGGTCCACCGGGGTGATGCGCGGCGCGGCCAACGCGGCGACAATGGCACATGGCGGCGGACGGGCAGCGGCTCCGGATCGACCTCGTCGTTCCCCTCTACAACGAGGAGCAGGTCGTCGCCGAGTTCCATCGGCGGCTGATGGACGTCGTCGGCAAGCTGCGGCTCGAGCACGTCGTCCGGGTCTACTACGTCGACGACGGCTCCGTCGACGGCACCGCGGCCCAGCTGGCCAGGCTCGCCGCCGACGACGACGGCGTCACCGTCGTGGAGCTGAGCCGCAACTTCGGCCACCAGGCGGCCCTGACGGCCGGCCTCGATCGCGCGGAGGGCGACGTGGTGGTGACCCTCGACGGCGACGGCCAGCATCCGCCGGAGCTGATCCCGCAGCTGCTGGACCTCCATCGCGCGGGGTACGAGGTGGTCCTCACCCAGCGCGTGACGGCCGAGCGCCCGCGCCTCAAGCGGTGGACGTCGCGGGCCTTCTATCGCCTGCTGAGCGTGATCAGCGATACGCCCGTCACCGACGGCTCGGCAGACTATCGCCTCGTCTCCCGCCCCGTGCTGCACGCGCTGCGCGGCATGCGCGAGTACCATCGCTTCCTGCGCGGCATGGTGGCGTGGGCCGGGTTCAAGACCGTCGTGCTCCCGTACGCCGAGCAGCCGCGGATCGGAGGCCAGGCGAAGTACTCGCTGGCCCGGATGGGCCGCTTCGCCGCCGACGCCACCTTCTCGTTCTCGCTGGTGCCGGTCGGGATCGCCCTCGTGGTCGGGCTCGGCTTCCTGGGGCTGGCCGCCGCAGAGGCACTATACGTGCTGAGCTTCTGGCTCAGCGGGCGGCAGCACCTGCTCGTCCCCGGCTGGAGCTCGCTCATGTTCATGATCCTCATCGTCGGCGCGTCCCTGATGATCGCCGTGGGCCTCGTGGGCATCTACGTCGGCTACATCTTCCAGGAGGTGAAGCGCCGGCCCGTCTACGTGGTGCGGGCCGTCCACGGGCGCGAGGCGGAGCCATCGCGCGACCGAGGCGGTCCCGATACGCCGTGACGCGGCACCCGGTCGAGCTCTTCTACGACGACGTCGCGGACCGGTTCGAGGGGCTCGATCATCCCGCCGACGTCCGCCGGCGCCTCGCGGTCGTGTTCGACGAATGCCTCGCGCACACGCCGCTCCAGGGCAGACTCACGCTCGATGCCGGCTGCGGCTACGGCCTGTTCTCGGCGGCCGCCGCCGCGCGCGGGGCGCGCGTCGTGAGCGTCGATATCGGCGCGCGGCTGGTGGCACGCGCGCGGGCGCGGGCCGGCAGCGACGGCGTCGTCGCCGACGCCTCCGAGCTCCCGATCCGCGACGGCAGCTTCGACGTCGTCATCGCCAGCGAGATGCTCGAGCACACCGGCGCGCCCGGCCGCGCGATGGCCGAGCTGGCGCGCACCATCAAGCCCGGCGGGCTGCTGGTGGTGACGACGCCGAATCGGGCGTGGCAGGGCGTGGTGCGGACGGCGAGCCGGCTGCGGCTGCGGCCGTTTCGCGGCCGCGAGAGCTTTGTCGAGTGGGAGGAGCTCGAGCGCGCGTGCGCGGCCGCCGGCCTCGACGTGCTCGCCCACGTCGGCTTTCATCCATGGCCGTTTCAGCTCGGGCTCGCGCGCGCGGCGCGCCGCGTCGAGGCCCGACTGGGCCGCGGGCGCGCGGCGCGCTGGATGGTCAACCAGGCGGTGCTCGCGCGCAAGCGCAGTGGCGGCGGTCCTCGTTGACTTTCGGCGCCGCACTCTTTATATAGATCGGGCATCTCGCTCGCGGGCTCCGACGCTCGCGGGGCTGCCGGTGGCTCTGTTCGTGCTCGAGCCCGCCGCCACGGCCGGGCCGCGCAGGAGGAGGGTGGACGGTATGAGACGGATGCCGTACCTCGGCGGACCACCGACGGCCCGATCAGGCTCATCACCCACGCAGTGACCACCCGATGGAGGCCGGCATGACCATGCCACGACGCGCGCTGTACCTGGCCGCTCTCGCGACGCTGATGGTGGTCGCGGGGGCGTGCTCGATGTCGACGTCCGAGAGCCCGGGCACCGCCCGCGCCTCGATGTCGGAGCCGGGCGGCAACGACTGGACGACGTATCACGGCACCTATCGTTCGTGGCACTACAGTCCGCTCACGGAGATCAACACCGGCAACGTCAAGAAGCTGCGCGTGGCCTGGGTCCACCATCCGGGCCGCTCGACGCGCGGCCTGCAGTCCATGCCGCTCGTGCAGGACGGCGTCCTGTACTACACCGGCTCCTACAGTCGCGTGTGGGCGCTCGACGCCGCCACCGGCCAGCCGCGCTGGTCCTACTTCCCGAAGCTCGACGACGACCTCGTCGCCGCCCAGACGCACTCGCCGTACACGCGCGGCATCGCGCTGGGCCACGGCAAGGTGTACGTCGGCACCGTGGACGGCCGGCTCATCGCCATCGACCAGAAGACGGGCCAGCCGGCCTGGGACACCAAGCTCATCGACTCGAAGAAGCTCACCGTCGGCTTCACCGGTGCGCCGCTGCTCGTCAAGGACAAGGTGATCATCGGCGCCCAGGGGGGTGAGTGGCCGGGGCGCGGCCCGATCTTCGCCGTCGACGCCGCCAGCGGCCGCAAGCTGTGGGAGTTCCTCACCGTCGCCGGCACCCCCGAGGCGATGAAGACGTGGGGCGGCGAGTCGTGGAAGACCGGCGGCGGCGGTGGCTGGATGGCGGGCGGCTACGACGTCGAGTCCAACACCGTATGGTGGGGCACCGGCAATCCGGCGCCGCTCTACGACTGGGCAGGGTCCGACTGGAAGACGAGCGGCCCGCGGCCCGGGGACAACCTCTACACGACGTCGGTGATCGGGCTCGACCCGGACGCCGGGAAGCTCAAGTTCTATCACCAGGAGCTGCCGCACGACGCCTGGGACTTCGACAGCGCCGTCGGCGAGTTCGTGATGATCGAGCGCGACGGCCGCAAGCTCGTAGTGCATCCGAACAAGGGCGGTCACGTGTTCGTCTACGACCGCACCAACGGCAAGGTGTTCAACGTCTGGCAGCTCGCGAAGAACATCAACTTCGTGAAGGGCATCGATCCCAAGACCGGCGCGCTCATCGGCCGGCGCGATCTGCCGCTCGGCAAGCACACCAACCTCTGCCCGGCCATCGCCGGCGGCATGAGCTGGAACTCCGGCGCCTACAACCCGAAGACCGGTCTCTACTACAAGATCGGCCAGGAATGGTGCATGGACCTCGAGGTCATCAAGACCACGCCGGTCCTCGAGCCGCAGGCGCAGCTCGACATCGGCGCCAACTTCACCATGCGCCACCCCGAGGGCGGCAAGGCGCACGGCCATCTCTCGGCGCGCGACCCCGTCACCGGGGAGAAGAAGTGGGAAGTGATGTTCCCCGAGCCGCCGCTGGCGAGCCTGCTGTCGACGGGCGGCGACCTCGTGTTCGTGCCGGACGCCCGCGGCATGCTCCGCGCCTACAACGCGCAGACGGGTCAGGAGCTGTGGTCGCACAACAACGGCATCGGACACAACGGCGGCATCATCAGCTACGCGGCCAAGGGCAAGCAGTACATCGCGGTGGCCACCGGCTGGGGGTCGCTGGTCGGCGACGAGTTCGGTGCGCTCTTCGGCGAGCCGTACAAGAGCATGCCGAAGGACGCCGGTGCCCTGGTCGTCTTCACTCTCGAGTGATCGGCAGGCGGCGGAGGCGGGTCCGCACGCCCGTCTCCGCCGCGGTAGCATAGCGTCATGTGGCGCCGCCTCGGCATCGCCGTCCTCGTCGCGGCCGGCCTCGTGAGCGCTCCGGACCCGAGCCGCGCCCAGCGCGGCGCCGGCGATCTCCCGGCCGACGGCGCGCAGCTGTTCGCGACCTCGTGCGGCTTCTGTCATCAGAACGGCGGTCGCAGCGCCGGGCGCGGCCCCAAGCTGGCCGGCACCGATCGGCCCGAGGAGTACCTGCTCAATCGCATCCGGGTCGGCAAGGAGGGCGCGATGCCGGCCTATGGCCGCGCCTTCACCGACCGCCAGCTCCGGGCGCTCGTGGCCTACATCCGCAGTCTCGAGGACGACGGCCAGTGAGCGGCCGGTGGCCGCGCGCAGCGCTCACGGCGGTGGTGGCGCTCGGCGTCGCCGGCTCCGGCGCCGCCGCGCGCCCGCTCGACGCCATCCGCGACCGCGGCGTCCTCTCGCAGTGCGCGCACGCCAACGCCCTGCCGTTCGCGAGCAAGACGCAGGATCCGCCGGGCTTCCAGATCGAGCTCGGCCGCGCCCTCGCCGGCGCGCTCGGCGTGGCGCTGCACGTCGAGTGGGTCGTGAGCGGCATCCAGTTCCGCGCCGCCGACTGCGACATCGTCCTCGACACGATTGCCGTCGCGGAAGCGCAGGCGGAGCGTCGCATGCAGCTCTCCAGGCCCTACCAGCGCAGCGGCGTGGGGCTCGTGGTGCGTCCCGACGCGCGCGGCGTCGAGAAGTTCGACGACCTCGCCGGACGGCAGGTGGCCGTGCAGGGACGATCGCTGGCGGCCATGCTGCTCGCGCAGCGCGGCGCGCGGCTGACCTTCTTCGGCTACGAGGAGGAGATGGTGGAGGCGGTGGCGCGCGGCGAGATCGAGGCCGCCGCCGTGTCGCCGGCCACGGCCGGCTACTTCAATCTCCGCCACCCGGGCACGCCGGTGCGGTTCGTTCACGCCTACGACTCGGAGCCCGAGCTGCGCTGGAACCTCGCCGTCGGCCTGCGCCGCGCCGATGCGCCGTTCCGCGAGGCGATCGACGCGGCCATCGACCGGCTGGTCACCGACGGCACCGTGGCCCGGATCTACGCGCGCTACGGCATCGAGCACCGGCCCCCGCTGGGCCGCTGAGGGACGACGCGCCTGGGCGCCCCGCGATGATCCATCCCGCCCGCGCGATGGCGGTGCTCCGCATCGTCGTTGGCGCCTGGTTCGTCAAGGCCGTGTGGACCAAGCTCGCCTGGGGATTCGCCCTCGGCGTGATCCCCTACCCCGTGGTGGCACCGCGCTTTCTCGGCTTCCAGCCCAAGCGCGTGGCGGAGTTCGCGGCCGGCAATCCGGTCGGCTGGTACAAGGAGTTTCTCGAGGGCACCGTGCTCCCGGACGCGGCGACGTTCGCGACGCTGCAGGCGTACGGCGAGGCCGCCGTCGGGGTCGGGCTGGTCCTCGGGCTGCTCACGGGCGTCAGCGCGCTCGTCGGTCTGTTCCTGGCACTGAACTTCGGACTGGCCACGCAGTGGATGAGCTTCGGCCAGCAAGGCTTCCACCTGCTGCTGACCACGTCGATGATCCTCTTCCTGGTGACCCGCGCCGGCCGCGTGTGGGGCATCGACGGCTGGCTGCTGGCGCGCGCGCCCGGTCAGCGCTGGCTGCGCCTGCTGCTCTGAGCGCGCCCCGCTACATCCGCTTCGTCCCCGTCTGCAGCTCGTAGATCGACGTGTAGCCTTGCCGGAAGTCCGGCGGCAGCGGCATGTCACCCGCCGTGCGCCGCGCCACCGTCGGCGGCGTGCCGCGCAGCAGCGTCCCCACCAGCGGTGAGCCCGTGGTGTCGGGCATGAAGGCGACGGCGTCGGCGGCGGTATAGGAGTTGATCAGCAGGCGGCGCTCGGCGGTCGACGTGTTCGGCGCCGACCAGTGCACCAGCCGATAGTGATGGATGTGGATGCTGCCCGCCGGCAGCTCCAGCAGCACGGCGTGGCGGCGATCGAGCCGCGCGACGTCGTCGGCGCGCATGCAGCCGACGAAGCGGCCCTGCGCGTCGTAGTGCGTGTGGATGGGCCCGCGGTGGCTCCCCGGCAGCACCGCCATGGCGCCGTTGGCCTCGGTCGCGTCGTCGAGGAGCAGCCCGACCGCGAGCACGTCGTCGTTGGAGTGCGGATAGAAGGCGGCGTCCTGGTGCACCTCGACGGCGGCGCCGACGAGGCCGCCCTTCATGTTGAGCTTGCTGTGATGAAAGCGGATCGACGGACCGAGCAGCTGCGTGACGATGTCGGGGACCGGCGAGTCGAAGGCGACCCAGCGATAGAGCGGGTCGTTGTCGGCGGGGTTCTTGATCCGTCGGACGATGGGCGAGGCTGGCGTGTGCCGCGGATCGAGATCGAAGACGGCATCGCTCCGGGTCAGCGCCCGAGAGCGCTCGACGAACGCGTCGGTCGCCCGGCGGAGCGCGGCCACCTGCTCCTCCTCCAGCACCCGCGGCATCGCCACATACCCATCGCGGTGGTAGGCCGCGATCTGCTCGTCGGTCAATGCGCGCGCTCCCAGCGTCGTCGCCATCTCGGTCTCCTCGGACGTCATGCTACCACCCGAGCGCGACGCGCAGCGGCGGACACGCGTGGCCGGTGGTAGGCTTGCCGCGTGGCGATGACCGAGCTGACCTCCATGGCGACGCCGGTGGCCGCGCTCCTCAAGCAGCGCAAGGAGACGATCGCCATCGCCGAGTCCTCCGCCGGCGGCCTGATCTCGGCGGCCCTGCTCGCGGTCCCCGGCGCGTCGGCGTACTTCCTGGGCGGCGGCGTCATCTACACCCAGCCCGCGCGGCGCGCGCTGCTCGACGTCGCCGACGACGACGTCAAGGGCATCCGCTCGAGCACCGAGGACTACGCGCGGGTCAAGGCGCGCGCGATCCGCCAGCTGCTCGGTGCCACCTGGGGCCTCGCCGAGACGGGCGCCAGCGGGCCGACCGGCAATCGCTACGGCGACGCCCCCGGCCACGCCTGCTTCGCCGTCGCCGGCCCCGTGGAGCGCGCGCTCACGCTGGAGACGCACGCGGCCGATCGCGAGAAGAACATGTGGGCGTTCGCGCGCGCCGCCCTGCTGCTGCTCGAAGCCGCGTTGAGCGAGACGCGCCAGCCATGAGCGCCTCGTCCATCCTCCGCGGCGGCCGTGTCCTCGTCGGCGCCGAGCTCGTCCGCGCCGACGTCCTCATCGAAGACGGCCGCATCGCCGCCGTCGGGCCGGGCGTGGCGGCGCCGTCCACCGCGCGCGAGATCGACGCCGCCGGACGGCTGGTGGTGCCCGGGCTGATGAACGCGCACACCCACGCCGCCAGCCATCTCGCCCGCGGCCGCGCCGCCAGCTGGACGCTGGAGGATCTGCTCGTCCACGCGCCGGCGAACTACGCGTTCCGCTCGCCCGAGGACGACTACCTCTCGGCGGCCATCGGCGCCATCGAGATGCTGAAGACCGGCTGCACGGCCGCCTACGACCTCTACATGGCCATTCCCGCCGTCACGCTGGAGGGGATGGAAGCGGTCGTGCGCGCCTACACGGAGGCCGGCATGCGCGCCGTCGTCGCGCCCGCCGTCGCCGACATCGTCTTCTATCGCACCGTCCCCGGGCTCCTCGACCTCCTGCCCGCCGAGCTCCGCGGCGTGGTCGAGGGCATGCAGCCGGCGCCGACGAAGGGATTGCTGGAGCTGACCGAGCAGGTCATCCGCCGCTGGCACGGCGCCGCCGACGGCCGCGTGCACACGGCGGTGGCGCCGACGATTCCGAACCAGGCCACCGACGAGTTCCTGGCCGGCTGCGCGCGGCTGGCGCGCGAGTACGGGGTCGGCATCCACACGCATCTCGCGGAGTCGAAGGTGCAGGCCATCGAGAGCCAGCGCCGCTGGGGAAAAACCATCGTGGAGCGGCTGGCCGAGCACGGGCTGCTCGGCGCCGGCTTCGTGGGCGCCCACGCCATCTGGCTCACCGGCGACGACATCCGGCGCCTGGCGGACGCCGGCGCCGCCGTCGCGCACAATCCCGGCAGCAACTTGAGATTGGGCTGCGGAATCGCGCCCGTGCGCGAGATGCTCGACGCCGGCCTCGCCGTCGGCCTCGGCACCGACGGCTCCGTCTGCGCCGACAACCAGAACCTCTTCGAGGCCCTGCGCATTGCCTCGGTGATCAGCACGATCCGGTTTCCCCACGCGACCGACCGCTGGCTCGACGCCCGAACGGTCTGGCGCCTGGCCACGACCGGCAGCGCGCGCGTGCTCGGCGCGGCCGATCTCGGCGCCATCGCGCCCGGCCGCAAGGCGGATCTGGTGCTGCTGCGCGCGGACTCGGTGTTCCTGCAGCCGCTGGCCGATCCGCTGAATGCGCTGGTCTACGCGGAGACGGGCGCCGGCGTGGAGACCGTGCTGGTCGACGGCCGCACGGTGCTCGAGCACGGCCGGGTGACCACGCTCGACGAGGGACGCATCTACGCGCGCGCGCAAGAAGCTGCCGAGCGCCAGCGTGCCAGGAGCGGCGAGGCGTGGGAGCTCGCGCGACGTCTCGCCCCGTACGTCGGCGCCGCCTGCCGTGCCGCCGTGGCGACGCCCCTCGCGATCAATCGCTACGCGAGCTAGAACTTCTCGAAGGCGGCCGGCGCGCGGTCCATCGTGACGCGCAGCTCGGCCATGAAGACCAGGTAGGGGTGCGCGCCCAGCCCGACCAGGCGATCGCGATCGAAGGCGGCCAGCGCGGCGCGGGCGTCGGGCGCGAGCCCGGCTTCGGTCATGGCCGCCTCGCCGTCGGCCACGAAGCGCTTGCGGTAGGCGGGATCGGACTTCAGCCGGAAGAGCGCGCGGTTCAGCGCATAGGCGTCGGCGGGCGGAAAGAAGTAATGCGCGTTCATTGGTTGTATCGGAGCGATGCGTCCGCCTCCGCCGCGGGTGGCCTGAGAGAGATAGGCGCGGCTCCGATCGCCCACGAGACCATCGCGTTTCCGTGGTGCCACGAGGGCTCGTAGCAGAGCACCTCGGCCTTCGCGTCGCCGACCGCGCCCAGCAGCGTGATCCACGTGCGTAGCTCGACGTTGCCGGCCTTGTCGAGCTCCTCGCCGGTGAGCCGCGCCGTCTCCGCGCCGCGGCCCTCCGTCAGTGTCGCCAGCATGGCGCGATCCCAGTCGAAGTCGGGCGAGGCGTAGCGGTTGGTGCCCGGGTAGTGCGACATGCCGCCGGAGGCCATGAGCACCACGCGCTCGGCGCGCCCGTCGAGGATCGCGCGCAGCGCGCGTCCCCACGCGTAGCAGCGGCGCGGCGTCGGCTGCGGCGGCAGGTAGACGTTGACATAGAGGGGCACGATCGGCACCGCCGGCGACGGCATCGCGAAGTGCAGCGGCACGTAGAACGCGTAATCGAGCGGCACGTCCTGGGTGTAGAGCAGGTCGAACTCGCGTTCGATCCCCTGCTCGACGATCGCCCGCGCGAGCGGCTCGTGCACCGGAAAGGTGTAGTCGTAGGGCCCGAAGTGTCCCGACACGGACGTCCCGACCGCCACCGCGAAGGCCGGGACCGCGTCGAGGAAGAAGCCTTCGATGTGGTCGCCGGCGATCAGGCAGATCGCGTCCGGCCGGGCGTCCGCGAGCAGGCGCTTCACGCGCGCGTATGCCGCGTGCACGCGCAGCACCAGCTCGCGGTCCTCCGTCTCCGGGCGCATCAGTAGCTGCGGGGTGTGCGGACACGCGACGGCGGCCACGACCGGCATCGCGCGGAGTGTAGCGCCGGTTGACCGCGCTCGCCACCTCGCCTACTGTTCGGCCATGCACAGCCTCGGCCTCGGGCAGCTTCGCGTCTCCGCCGTCGTCGAGCGGGCCGGCCCGACCCGCCCGACGTGGCTCTTGCCCGATGCCGAGGCGGCCGCCGTCGAGCGGCATCGCGAGTGGCTGTCGCCGCACTTCCTCGACGACAAGGGGCGGTTCCTCCAGTCCATTCACACGTTCGTCGTACGGGCCCCGGGCCTGACGGTGCTCGTCGACACCTGCGTCGGCAACGACAAGGACCGCGGCGGGCGCCAGCCGTTCCACATGATGCACACGACGTTTCTGGAGGATTTGCAGGCGGCCGGCGTCCCGCCCGAGTCGGTCGACGTCGTGCTGTGCACGCATCTGCACGTGGACCACGTCGGCTGGAACACACGCCTGGAGCGCGGCCGCTGGGTGCCGACGTTCCCCCGCGCGCGCTATCTCTTCGGGCGCCGCGAGTGGGAGCACTGGTCGGCGGAGGCCGAGCCCGACACGGCGCGCATCATGGCCGACAGCGTGACACCCATCATGGACGCGGGCCTCGCCACCCTGGTCGAGGCCGACCACCGGATCTCCGACGAGATCTGGCTCGAGCCGACGCCTGGCCACACGCCAGGCCACGTCAGCGTTCGCCTCCGCGGCGGCGACGCCGAGGCGGTCATCACCGGCGATCTCATGCACCATCCCATCCAGATGGCGGAGCCGGACTGGTGCAGCCACTTCGACGTCGATCCCGATCAGGCGCGGAAGACGCGGCGCGCCTTCTGCGAGCGCTACGCCGAGCGGGCGGTGACCGTGCTCGGCACGCACTTCCACCACCCCACCGCCGGCCGCATCGTGCGGCACGGCGACACGTGGCGTTTCGCGGCGCGCTGATGGTCAAGCTCGTCTTCTGCGTGAAGCGGCTGCCGCATCTTTCCCGCGAGGACTTCCAGAGCTACTGGCGCGGCCGCCACGGGCCGCTCGTACGCGAGGCGGCGCCCGCGCTGGCCATCCGCCGCTACGTGCAGACGCACACCGTCGCGACGCCGCTCAACGAGCGGTTTCGCGCGGGCCGCGGCGCTCCCGAGGAGTACGACGGCGTGGCCGAGCTCTGGTTCGACAGCGTCGAGGCGCTGGTGACCGCCGGCGGCACGCCGGAGGGGCGCGCAGCCGGCAAGCGACTGCTCGAGGACGAGCGGCGGTTCATCGACCTGGCGCGCTCGCCGCTGTGGCTGGCCGAAGAGCACGAGGTGATCTGACATGGCGATCGTCGAAGGCAAGAAGCCACCGAGCTTCACGCTGCCGGACGCGGCGGGCAAGCCCGTCTCGCTCGACGACTTCAAGGGCAAGGACGTCGTCGTCTACTTCTATCCGAAGGACGACACGCCCGGCTGCACCAAGGAGGCGTGCGGCTTCCGCGATCTCTGGAAGGAGCTGCAGCGCGCCGGTGTGGTCGTGCTCGGCGTGTCCGCCGACTCGCCGGCCACTCACACGACCTTCGCCGCGAAGTACAGGCTGCCGTTCACGCTCCTGTCCGATGCCGATCGTGCGGTCATGGAGGCATGGGGCGCGTACGGTGACAAGATGATGTACGGCAAGAAGACGAAGGGCGTCATCCGATCCACCGTGTGGATCGGGCGCGAGGGCCTGGTGCGCAAGCACTGGAAGCGGGTCCCCGACGCCGCAAGGCACCCGCAGCAGGTGTGGGACACCGTCCGAGGAGGAACAGCGTGACCGATTACCGGGGTCTCGAGAAGCGCCTCGCCGACAGCCTCCGCCTGGAGCGGCGTCCGGTGGCGGTGAGCTTTCGCGACGCCGCGCCGAGCGGCGTGGCGCGATTCACCGGCGCCGTACCGTCCGGATGCAGCTTCTGGCCGCTGGCGATGCGTGGGCGCGTCTTCTACACGGTGCCGGCCGACCACTTCAACTGCGCGGTCGGCAGCCATACCCACAACATCCCGCTGCCGCCCGAGCGCGCGCAGGAGCTGCCGCAGACGCTCACGTTCATGACCGGCCTCGGGTACCTGAAGATGGAGGAAGTGCCCGGGATTCCCCAGCTGCCGCGGACTCCCGGCGTGGTGGTGTACGCGCCGCTCGGCGACACGCCCGTCGACCCGGACGTCGTCCTGTTCGTCGGCCGCCCGGGCCGCCTGATGTTGCTGCAGGAGGCCGCCCTCCGGGCCGGCGTCGGCGCCCGCGTGCCATTTCTCGGCCGTCCCACGTGCATGGCCCTTCCCGCCGCCCTCGCCGGCGGCGCCGTCGCGAGCACCGGCTGCATCGGCAATCGCGTCTACACCGACGTCTCGGACGACGAATTGTACGTGGCCGTACCGGGCAAGGACCTCGCCCGCGTGGCCGACGAGGTCGGCACGATCAGCCACGCCAACTCCACGCTGGCCGACTATCACCGCGAGCGCCGGCGGACGCTGACGCGCGAGTAGGCACGGCGCTAGCGGCCGCGGCCTCGCGACCAGTCGATCACGCGCTGGCCGACGGCGCGGCCCAGCGCGCGGCCGGCGTCGAGGTCGCTGCGAAAGTGGATGCCGGCCCAGAGGCGCGACTCCGAAGCCTCCGACGCCAGCGCCTCGAACACCGTCGCCTCGCGGGGAAACAGGTGCGCCAGCACGCTCGCCGCCGCCGCCCCGAAGCAGCTGTGGCCCGATGGATAGCTCGGATGGCTCGGCGTCGTGAACAGCGGGCGGACCCGGGGATCGAGCTGCATCGGTCGGATCGCCCAGTACGTGTACTTCGCCTCCCAGCACGCCACCGCCGCGTCGTACAGCGCCACGTTCAGCATCGCGTACGCGCGCGCGGCCCCCGACGCATCGGGGTACGCGCGCCCCTCGAGCAGCGCGCGGCCGAGCTGGTCGTTCCAGAACCGGTAGCTCCGCGTGCCGCCGGCCGCGTATTCCCAGAAGAGCGCGGCCTCCACACGACGGGGAGTCCGCTCGACCGTGCGGACCTCCTCGAGCTCGGCGGCCATCGACGCCGAGTCGGGCGACGGCGGCGGCGCCGGCCTGAGCTCGTCCGATCGAGCGAGCAGCCACGGCCGCCACTGTCCGGCCTGTGGCAGCACGGGACGCTCGCCGCTCCACCGCCCCGCTTCGTCCGGGACGCGACCCGTCCATGGCGCCTCGCTGCCATCCGTGAGCCTCCGCTCGATGACACGCGAGGCCACCACGCCACCCAGGGCCAGGCCCGCCGCGCTGTCGCTCGGATAGCTCGCCCCGGCCAGCAGGCGCGAGCGCGACGCCTCTTCCGCGCGCTCCCGGTAGAACGCGCCGCGCTCCGGATGGAGGTACACCAGGATCGTGGCGGCGGCGCCGGCGGCCACCGCGTGCTCGGCGGGATACGACGGCGTGGGCGGCACGGCCACGGCCGCCCTCAGGCGGCGGTCCGCCTGGGCGGGAGGCGACCGCCTGTACGCGTGCTTCGCGTGCCACGCGACGACCATCGCGTCGTGAATGGCGACGTGGAGCAGCGCGAGATGGCGGACGGCCGCATGCGTGTACGCGGGCCCCTCGAGCAGCGCGGCCATCGCGAGCTGGTGCCAGCGATACGATGGCGGTCCCGTGTCCCAGTAGGCGATCGTCTCACGTGCTGCGGCGTCCCGGCCGGCGGCGAGGAGGCGCAGCTCCGCCAGCTCGGTCTCCGTGGCAGCTCTCGACGGCGGCGGCCCCGGACGCAGCGCGCTCACGCGCTCGATCACCCATGTCGGCGAGCCGCCCGCGGGACCGCTGAGCAGGAGAAGCGAAATCAACAGCGCGCGCATCGCCGACGACTCTGCCCCGCCCCCGCGCCGCCGACAAGATCCAAAAACCGATACGCGTCTTTAATTGCCCCGTTCGAGCGCCGGCTGTGCCGGCGCAATCT
>DATBJF010000008.1:0-72430 GCA_036556545.1 Candidatus Methylomirabilota bacterium | reverse complement strand
GAGCCGCGGCGTCTGCGCTCGGCTCCCTTCCAGCCTGTCCAGGATCGCCAGCTCGAGGTCGGCAAACCCGTTTCCCTGGTCCAAAGCGAGAAAGGCGCGACCGTCGGTGAGTGGGATCGTCGCGATCCCGCGTAGCCCCTTGAAGACCTGCGGCTGGACGACGATCAGCGCGCGTTTACCGGGGAGGTGCACGAGCTCGGCAAGTGGCGCCGCGGCCGACGGCGCCGGCCGCGCCGCCGGGCGACCCATCCAGGTCGACTCGACGAGGCGGACGATCGCCCAGCCGACATCACGGTGAATGCCGCGCAGTCGCTCGACGACGTCTTCCGGCAGCGTCAACGCGATGACCTGCGCGCGACGGCCGAACTTCGGGGGCCGCCCGCGACCTGACCGTCGACGGCCGGCGCCCTGCTCGTCGACTGCCGGGCTGCTTCGCTCTCGCCGCCGCTTCATCCCGCGCCTCCCCTGAGTCCCCTCGTGCTTGTGCCTGTCGGCCTATTTTCACGATGGGGAATTTCTATTAGGAAATTCCGAGGCCTCATTTTCTACTCAGTATCAACCATCACGATCAAACGTGGACCGGCCGCCGGGGGGGGTGGGGGATGGGCGTTGTGCGAAGGCTCCACGCGACGTGGCGTGCCCTGCGGGGGACGCCGCAGCCCGCAAGCGAGGAAGCGTACTGGGACGAATGGGTCCGCCGCGTGCGCGCCTCGGCGCAGGACGCCGGCCAGCCGTACCTCGGGACCGAGTGGGGGCACGAGGAGGGCTTCCTCTCCACCCTGCGGAAATACGCCGATCCGACGCGCCGGGCCCTGGAGATCGGCTGCGGCGGCGGGCGCATCACGGCGACGGCGGCCGCGCTGTTTGCCCACGTCGACGCCGCCGACGTCTCGCAGGAGATGGTGCACGCCTGCGCCTCCGCCGTGACCGCGAAGAACGTGAGCTTTCACAAGCTCGACGGCTTCACGCTGAAGGAATTCGGCGACGACACCGTCGACTGTGTCTACGCCCATGACGTCTTCGTCCAGCTCGCCTCGGTCGAGGTCTACCCATATTTCATGGAGATGCTGCGCGTGCTCCGGCCCGGCGGCATCGCCGTCGCGTCCTTCTACGATTTCGTCACGCGCTTCGAGCTATTCAAGACGCACACCCTTCGCGACTGGGCGGCACGGCGCTCGGCACGCCGCCGGCGGCTTCATTTCGTCACCGAAGAGATGATCGGCGTCATGCTGACGGACCTGGGTGCCGAGATCGTGGACGTACAGAAGACCGCCTCGTTCTTCATCGTCGTATTTCGCAAGGCGGCGGCGGCGCGCAACGGACACGCGCAGAAGGGAACGGCTTGACGTGGCCGGCTATTTCAGCGCGCCACCGACCCAGGCTCGATAACACTCGGCGTGGAAGCCATAGGCGAGGCCGCGCACGTCGACCGTATAGAGCGGCTCGGACGGCAGCACCGGTGCCCCGCACGCGCTGCACGGCAGGTCGTCGCCGCTCGTGGCGCTGCACCGCTGAACGACCGGCGCGGGTAGCTGCGTCGCCGGGATCTCGGCCATGACACAGCATGTGACGGCAGGCGTCCGCCGCGCCATAGATCGAAGGATCGATCCACACGGCGCGACGCCTCAGGGCTGACGCGGAAGATGCAATCCGTCGATATGACTTCGCGCGGCCTGCATGGCCGCCGCCACGATGGCCTGCTCGCTCGACGCCGACTCCGTGAAATGCAATCGGATGCGACGCTGCGCCTCCGCGGTGCGGCCCTTCGGCGAGATGTCCACGCGTGCGCGCCAGCGCGTCTCGGCCGAGGAAACCGGCGTGATGTTGATGGTCCAGTCCCGGTACTCCTCGACCACCACCCGGCCGGTCTTCTGCGTCCGCTCGCTGCTTGCGCAACCCGTGACCAGGAGCGCTGCCCACAGGCAGAGTATCCATGCCACCGTTCTGTCTGTTCGCATGACCGTCCTCACTGCGCGGCCGACAACGCATTCCGGGCTCGGGCGGTCCGCCCCGATGTTGCGCAGGACGTGAAAACCGGCATGCGGTCTCGCCTCGAGGCGCTCGACGAGGGTCGCCAGCAACGTACGGCAGTATACACTCACCGTGCCGTGCGGACCGCACGGCTGCCCCGCGTTGGCACCGGGCGCGCCCGGTGCGCCGTCGCATGATGCGCCCGCGCGCCCTCTTGCAGCCACGATCCTCAACGAGCGCGCGCGCCGTGAAGGTCTCGACATCCGCGTGGACGTCCGGAACTACGGCCGCGGATTTTACTACCCGAGTCAGGAAGTCGCTCTCCTCTTCGAGGAATGGGGCGTCCGTCACTACAGCCACCGCTTCAACGCGTTCCTGGCACAACGGATCAGCACGCATATCGATCTGGCGCGCCTCAAGGGCACGACGTCGTCGTCGCCGATCGATCCGGGCGCTGTCACGGGAGTGAGCCGGGAAGGAGGCGCCCCGACGCGGAGTCCGCTGTTGTGAGCTTGCCGGTCAGGGGCTGACGGAAGAGTGGTGGTGACCCCGGCGGGATTCGAACCCGCGATCTCGACCTTGAAAGGGTCGCGTCCTGGGCCAGGCTAGACGACGGGGTCAGCGCCGTCAGTATACCCGGCCCGGGACGCGTGACGCACGGTCAGGGAAGCTTCGAGACGGACGTGCGGATCTGGACCGGCTGCTCGACGCGGTACTTCGAGCTGTCGGCCACCCAGACCTGCACCGGACCCGTCGGTGACTCGACGACGAGCGTGCCGTTCTTGGAGACGCCCATGATGCGACCCGTCACGACGGCGTGGTCGCCGGGCTCGGATGGGGGCGAGGGCGACGCGGCCGGATCGACCGTCGCGCCGGCGCCTGCCGGGATCATATCGACCGGCTGCACGGCCATCTCGACTCGGACCTTGGCGCCGGGCTGGAACCGCTGATCGGCGCCGGCGGCCGCCCACACGTGCAGGGGCCCCCGGTCGGACTCGATCGACAGGCGCCCGCGCGGATCGGAAGCCGTGACGACGCCGTTGACGGTCTGCTCGTCGACAGGGCCGCGCGGAACGGCCCGCACCGGCATGGCGGGCGTGATGACACGGGGGATTTCCATCGGGGGCGCCAGCTCACCCCGCACGGTGGCCGTCCTGTGCAGCTCGAGACCGCGGATCTGATCCGGCGTGACCTTGACGCGGATGGTCTCGGCGCCGCGACGCAACGTCACCGTGGATTCCTGCTCGTCCCACGTCCACACCTCGCCCGTGTAGGCGGTGCCGGCGGGCTGAGGACGCGCGGACTGTGTGGCGCAACCGCTGACCAGCACGGACAGAGCAACGCTCGCGGTGAGAATCGCCAGGGTTTTCATGATGCGTAGAGCCTACAAAACGGGTGCCAGTGGCGCAAACGGTCGCGTTGTAATTCGGGCCGTTTGACAAGCCGCCCGGATCGGCGGAATGTAGGCCTCCCATGAGCGTGCTCGACGAGATCCGCGAGGCGTACGCGTCCGTCGGCATTGCCCTCGATCAGCCGATCACCTATGGAACCTACTACCGCCTGCGCTGCGCGCGCTGCGGCCGGATGGTGGGCAACGTCGGCGACCGCCTGCTGCCGGGGATGGCCGCCGAGCTGGTGCGCGGACAGGCCGACCTCTACGCGGCCGGCCTCCTCGGCTGCACGTGCGCGGAGGCCAAGGCCGGCCACGGCGACGGTGGCTCCGGGCGCTCGGTGCTGTGGCCCTTCTGGCGCGCGGCATACGCCCAGGGCGATCCGCTGCCACGCCTCGAATGCACCGTGAGCCGGCCGACGCACCGCTTCGACGAGGATGACGCTCTTCCCGACGAGTACCGCGAGCTGCTGATGAAGATGCTGCGGCACGAGGGCGAGCGCGCCGGCAACAAGTCGTTCCTCGGCTTCATGGGGACGTGTCTGGAGCTGGCCGAGACGGTGTACCCGACGCAGGAAGCGCGCCTGCTGAAGGCCGAGTATTTGGCCGAGGAGCTGAAGCACGCGATCATGTTCCACCGGGTGGCGGTGGGGCTACAGCAGGACTTCGCGCTGCGCGACGTGCCCTACGCCCACTACACGTTTCACCTGCCCCGCGAGTCGTGGGCCGACGACGCCTTCTTCCACTTCTTCGTGGACCTCAACGGCGCCTTCCACGCGCGCGACTGGCGCGAGTCGAGCTACGTGCCGCTCGCCAAGATGGCGGCCACCGTCGAGCGCGACGAGCTCGGTCATTCCGAGATGGGCTACCACTTCCTCCGCGAGATCGTCAGCGACTCGCGCGGCCGGGAGGTGGCGCAGCGGCTGCTGGCGAAGTGGTATCCGGCGGCGCTCGACATGTTCGGCCGCTCGGACTCGCGCAATGCGCCGAAGTTCATCCAGTGGGGATTGAAGTCGATCGACAACGCCGGCATCCGCCAGGCGTACAAGGGGTACGTCGACGCCAAGCTCGCCGCCCTCGGCCTCGACCTTCCCGACGAGCGCGCCAACCGAAAGTTTATGTAGTTCTACGCGGCGGGCCGGACCAGCGATTCCACCGCCCGCGCCAGCGCGACCGGCTCGACCGGCTTGGCGACGTGGAGCTGGAAGCCGGCGGCGAGCGCGGCGTCGCGGTCCTCGGCGCGGGCGAAGGCGGTGACGGCGGCGGCCGGCAGCCGGGGCGCGACGGTCCGGACCTTGCGCATGAGCTGGTAGCCGTCTTCTTCCGGCATCGAGATGTCGCTCAGCAGCACGTCGTAGCGCTCGCGCGCCAGGGCGGCCAGCGCCGCCGCCGCCGAGGGCACGGCGGCCACGGCGGCGCCGCATTGCTCCAGCACGGTGCCGAGCAGCGCCCGCGCGTCGGGCTCGTCGTCGACAACCAGCACGCGGACGCCGTCCAGCCGGGGAAACTCCGTGGCCCCCTCACGCGCCGCCGCCGCCGCCGCGGCCGGCAGCCCTGCCAGCGGCAGGTGCACCGTGAATGTGGCGCCGAGGCCGACGCCTTCGCTGCGTGCCGCCACGCGGCCGCCGTGCAGCTCGACGAGATGGCGCACGATGGCCAGGCCGAGGCCGAGCCCGCCGTGCGTCCGCGACGCGCCGCCCTGGCGGAAGCGCTCGAAGATCTCGGGCAGGAGCTCCGGTGCGATGCCCTTGCCCGTGTCGGTGACGGAGATCGCCACCTCCGACTCCCCGGCCGTGACCGCGGCGCGGACGTGGCCGCCGTCCGGCGTGAACTTGATGGCGTTCGACAGCAGATTCCAGACGACCTGCTGGAGCCGTCCCGCGTCGCCCTGGACGATGCACGGCCGGACGGCCCGCGTGTGCGTGAGCTCGATCGATCTCGCCTCGGCGAGCGGACGGACGGCCTCGAGGGCGGCGGCGACCGCCTCGTCGGCGTCGACGGCGGTGAGATCCATCGTCAGCTTGCCGCTCACGATCCGCGAGACGTCGAGCAGATCGTCGATCAGCTTGGACTGCGCGTGCGTGCTGCGCTCGACCGATTCGAGGGCGCGCGCGGCCGCCGGGCCCTCGAGGCGCCCCGAGCGTAGCATGCGGACCCAGCCGAGCATCGACGTCAGCGGCGTGCGCAGCTCGTGCGAGAGCGTGGCCAGGAACTGATCCTTCAGCCGGTTGGCCGTCTCCGCCTCCGCCCGCGCCGCTCGCTCGGCCTCGAACAGCCGCGCGTGATCGACGGCCAGCGCGATGCGATCGGCGGCCAGCAGCATGAGGCGCGTCTCGTCCTCGCTGAAGCGGCGCCGGGCCGCCGTGGCGACGTAGACGACACCAACGACGCGCGCGTCGACGGCGAGCGGGACGCCGAGCAGCGAGGTCACCCCTCGCGCCTGGAGCACCGGGCTCTCGATCTCCGCGTCGGCGAGCTCGTCGATGACGTAGGGCCGCTGCTCGGCGGCGATGCGTCCGACCACG
The DNA here is from genome assembly GCA_036556545.1 of Candidatus Methylomirabilota bacterium. Taxonomy (GTDB): domain Bacteria; phylum Methylomirabilota; class Methylomirabilia; order Rokubacteriales; family CSP1-6; genus AR12. The sequence continues at coordinate 66,544 of DATBJF010000008.1, read as the reverse complement.
CCGGCCCCGACGGGAATGACGAGCCCTTCCTCCTCGGGCAGGCCGTGGGAGGCGCGGACGACGAGGCGCTGGCCGTCCTCGCTCATGAGCAGGATGCTCGCCACGTCGCACGTCAGGGCGGAGCAGACCGCGTGCAAGAGCTCGCGGACGACGCCGTCGAGGGAGGTGTGCGAGAGGGCGGCGTCGGTCAGCGTCTGCAGGGCCGCCAGACGCCGTTCGGTCCGGCGCTGCTCGGTCACGTCGCGCGCGATGGCCGAGGCGCCGGTGATCCGCCCGCCGGCGTCGCGGATCGGCGAGACGGTGACGGAGACGTCGATGCGGGTTCCGTCCCGGCGGAGCCGGACGGCGTCCGTCTGCTCGACGTGCTCGCCGGCCCGCACCCGGGCCAGGATCCGCGGCAGCGCGTCCCGCTGCTCGGGCGGGTGGAGGATCGCCTCCGACTGCCCCTTCATCTCCTCTGCGGTGTAGCCGTAGATCCGTTCGGCGCCGGCGTTCCACGACACGATGCGCCCCTCACACGTCTCGCCCACGATGGCGTCGTCGCTCGACTGGACGATGGCCGCCAGCGCCACCGAATCCTCCTCGGCGCGCTTGCGGGCGGTGACGTCCATGGCCACACCGAGCATGCGCTGCGGCACGCCGGCCGCGTCGAGGAAGGCGCGGCCGCGCACCGCGAGCCACGTGAGCGAGCCGCCGGCCGGCGTCACGCGGAACTCCGCCTCGCACGTGGTACCGTCCTTCGCGGCCCGCCCCGCCGCGTCGAGCAGCAGCGCGCGATCGTCCGAATGCACGACCTGCAGCAGGTCGCGGACGCGACCGTGGTGCGGACACCCGTCGCCGCGGAACACGCCGACATCGTCGCCCCAGCGGATGATGCCGCGCCGGAGATCCCAGTCCCAGGTGATCATCTGGCCGGCGCTGAGCGCGAGCCGGAGCCGCTCGTCCCGCTCGTGCAGCGCCGCTTCGGCGCGTCCGCGCTCGGCGGCACGCTCGGCCAGGAGCGCCGCCGCTTCGTACATCGAGGCGGCCACCGCGTTCACCTCGGCGATGCCGGAGGTCACCGGCACCGGCGTCTCGCCGCGCCCCAGAGCGCGCGCGGTCGCTGACAGCTCGGCCATCGACGCGGCGATGCGGCGGCCGAGCAGGAGCGCCAGTCCCACGGCGAGACCGCCGAGCATCAGTCCGAGGCCGACCAGGCCGCCGAGCGAGCGCCGCGCCGACGGTCCCAGGTCGTCGGGCGGCACCATCACGGCCACCGTCCAGCCCGTGAACGGCGCGCGGCTGTACGCCATGAACCCTTCGAGGCCGTCGAGGGTACGGCCGCGGAACGACCCCTCGGGCGCCGTCCGCAACCGGTCCATCAGCTCCGGTCCCGCCGGGCGTCCGACGAAGCGCTCGGCACCGCGGGAGCGGGCGAGGACGTGACCGCTGCGATCGAGGATGGCCCCGAGCCAATCCTCGATCTGTTGCGCGCGCAGCAGGCCGCTGATCTGGACGGGGGGCACGTCGGCGCCGAGGACGTAGCGAATCCGACCGTCACGCACGACCGGCACCGTCACCGTGATGACGGGCTCGTGGGCATCTCCCCCGCCCCGGACATCCGACACGGACACCCGCCCGTGGACCGCGACGGATCGCACGAGCGCGCGCGTCTCCTCCACGATGGAACCCGTGACGGCGACGGCCGCGAGCTCCCGCCCGGCACGGTCGAACAGGACCAGGTTGGACCAGCCCGGCTGGGCGCTGATGAACCGCCCGGCCTCGCGGCGGAAGTGCTGGAGGCGATCGAGATCGATCGAGGTGGCGAGCGTTTCGAGGACGATGACCTGGCTCTGCAGCTCGCGGTCGACGGCAAGCGACAGGGCGCGCGCCGTATCGCGCAGGCCATGCTCCCGCCGGTCGCGCTCGTGTCGGTGCAGCATCACCGTCGAGACGACGGCAAACGCCAGCAACGGCACGAACGCGCCGAGCGCCAGGGCCAGCAGATGGGAGCGAAGCTCGAGGACGAACCGCCGCGCGATGATCGGCAACCCTACGCCGCACCCTTCGGATGCGCAACGAAAAATCGAACTCCGGCGGCCGCGACAGCGCCCACTTTACATCGCGTTCGCCCGTCGACACCGAGGTGACAGCGCGTCGCGGGATGTGACGCAAGCGCCTGGCGGCAGAATGTGCAAGGTGCATCACGCCAGGTATTTGCGTAGCACGCACCGTGGTACAGACCTTGCCCTATGCCGGGTGCGCGATGCTTTGACGTCCCCGGCGCTCTGAACGCGCGCCCGCTCTGCGGTCATCGCGGCGCGTCGCGCCGGGGACGCATCGCCATCTGCTGCCGTCTACTGCATCGGCGAGAACGACGTCGGCTTCCAGATCTTGTTGACGACGCGCTCGACGAGCGGGCCATTCGCCTCGGTCGACTTCTTGGCCGCCTGCCATTCGGGATCCGCCATGAAGGCCGACCACGCGCGCTGCCGGTGCGCGAGGTCGTCGAACGCGCAGATGTACACCATCTCGTCGGATTCGCCGATGACGGTGTCCCAGAAGCCCACCACCCGGATGCCGTGCTTGGTGAAGAGCTTCATCGTGATGTCGGCGAAGCGCCGCTGGATGTCCGGCATCCGGCCCGGCACGACGTAATACGCGCGGTACTCGTAGATCATCGCTCTCTCCTCGACGCCGTAGTTGCCTGGAGGCGGAGGCGATGGTGGCAGACGCCGTCGGGGGACGCAACCGGAAGGAGGCGCTCAGCCGGCCACGCCGACGGTGCAGATGACGTCGGTGTCGCGACCGCACATGCCGCATGCGACGGGAAGCACCGCGAGCCCGTCGGCCTGTCCCAGCCGCCGCACGACGTCGCGCGCCTGCTCGAGGCTGATGCCGATCTCGAGGGCGAGACAGGCGGTACAGAGGCGCCCCTCGTGACGCGCGAGGACACCGCGCAGGCCGTTGGCGAGCGAGTGCGGCCGATCGGACGGACGGAGCCGCGAGGCGCGGAGGCCCTCGAGGCAGCGCTCGTGCAGTCGTTGGTTGGCAAGACCCCAGGCGACGGGCTCGCCGGGCCGCAGCTCCTTGCGGCACACCGCGCATGTCTCACCACGAACGCCGGACTGGACGTCAGCGAGGGTGGTCGTTCGGCATCGCGCAGGTCTCATGCAGGTCTGACCAGCAACCGCGGTGCCAGCGAGAGACGGAAATACTACGCAAACGAGGTGCCAGGCATCTGCCTTGCAGATTCGTCAGCACATGACCATGACCCAGGCGCGAGATACGCGCGGATCGGATCGGTGGCAGCGATTGCTGGCGAGCGCTCGGAACCGACGCCGTCCTTTCGCGTCGACTCTCGAGCGGTTCTCGAGCCGGGTCACCGGCTGGGCGGGCAGCTCGTCCGCGTTCGCCACCGCGCTCGTCGTCGTCCTCGTGTGGGCCATCACCGGTCCGCTGTTCCATTTCTCGGATACCTGGCAGCTCGTCATCAACACGGGAACGACCATCGTGACCTTCTTGATGGTCTTCCTCATCCAGCGCTCTCAGAACAAGGACGCGGTGGCCATCCACCTGAAGCTCAACGAGATCGTGGCCGCGCTGCAGGGCGCGAGCAATCGGCTGATCAACGTCGAAGATCTGAGCGAGAGCGAGGTACGCCTGCTCCATCGCCACTACGGGCGGCTCGCCCAGCTCTCCGCCGAGAACAACTCCTTGACCGAGTCGCATTCGATCGAGCAGGCGATGACACGTCACGCCTCCAAGCAGAAACGCGGCCGCTCCGCCAGCGTGTCCTCGTGACGCGCTGACGCGCCAGGCCGGTGCGGTTAGCGCTTGAGGCGCCGGCGCGCCTCGGCGATCAGCTCGCGGGAGCGGCGACTGAGCGAGCGCGACACGCGGATGCGCTCATCGGACACCAGCACCTGCCAGCAGCTCCGGTGAAACGCGTCGCCGTCGATGACCACGCCGAGCCCGTCGTCCTCGAGGCTGCGACTACAGTGTGCGCACTTTCCCCGTGCGGCGAAGCTGATGGTGGTCGTGTTGCGCCGGCAGGATACGCACGCTCCGGGCCCCGAAGTGAACGCCCCGTTGGAAGCAACCAGAGCGCCCGTCGTCTGCATCATCTCGCCGAGGCTGGTCGAACAGGCGAAGGCGAGGCAGGCGTTGCAGATCGCCTCCCCCGGCACCTGCTCGAGGAGCGCGCGCACGGTCGGCTCGGGTGGCACCCGCGCAGAGTAGCACCATTCGCCCTGATTGGTGACCTCGCGCTGTTGACGCCAGTGACGGACGACGACCTTTGCCCTTGACCCAGCCCGCTCGCCGTCGCATCCTCCCGACACCGTCCTGACTGTCACGCTGAGAGGTGCTGGCGTGATGAAGCGGCACAGACTCGCCCGCGCGACTCCTGCCACCATTGTCGCCATACGATGCCGCCTGGCCAGAGGAATCCAACCCGATCAGGCGAATTGGTTGGTTATCGAAGCGCACGCTTCTGGCGCGCGGCGGGACTCGAGCGCCGCCCCTCCGGGGAGTGGATGCTTGCGGAGGAGGTGTGACAATGACGGATGAAGTATCCCCGCCACGTGCATGGCAGCGCCACCTACAGTTCATGCCGGCGTCACGTATCGGCGCGTGGCTGTTTTCGAATCGGCTGCACTATATCGACCGGCTCCTTCTACGGTTATCGAAAGGACGACTCTCGGTCCCGGGAGTTCTGGTTGGCCTTCCCGTCGTCACCCTCACGACGACGGGCGCGAAAAGCGGCAAGTCGCGCACAGCGCCCGTTGTCGGCATCCGCGATGGGGACAAGATTGTTATCATCGGCACGAACTTCGGGACTTCGCGCCAGCCCGCCTGGTATCACAATCTTCGGGCCAATCCAGAGGCAATACTGACGCTACCACAGGCTAGTGGAACCTATATCGCTCGTGAAGCCACACCCGCGGAGCGCGAGTTGTATTGGAAGAAGGGCGATGAAATCTACATCGGCTATGCTGCATACAGACGCCGCATCCGAGGCCGTGAGGTCCCCATCTTTGTTTTGACGCCGAAACGCGGAGAGCTCGGCCGCGTGGTGTCGTCTCGCCATTTCGGGGCCGGGTGACGTGTTGCAGTGTTATCTATGGAGTGCGCTGTCCGGTCGAGCTTGGGCATTGATGAGCTATGGGGAAAGCGACCCGAGTCGGTTTCGTCGCATTGGTCGCTACGCATCCCGCCGACTCGCGAATACAGCAGCCATCGGAGTTCGAGCTTGTCATCAATCGCAAGACAGCCGCAACTCTCAGCCTCACCATCCCGCCCTCGTTGCTGCTGCGGGCAGATCGGGTGATTGAATAGAAGGAGGTCGGCTATGACCTACGGCTTCCGTCCCGAAAACTGGCCGGCGTTCGAGTACGAGCTTCGAATGCGTGGGATCGCGGTCGGCGATATCGAAAAGGTTGAACTGCGGCCCGAGGACACACGAGACGTTGCCGCTGGAACACTCGTCACGGTCACGCTTCGCTCGGGTCGTACTGACACCTGGAGCCAGTGAGAGCCGGCGCACCGGGCCATTGGGAACGTCGAACAACTACGCGGAAAGCAAAGTGAGCCGTGTTGGACTCGAACCAACGACCCCCTGATTAAAAGTCAGGTGCTCTACCATCTGAGCTAACGGCTCGCGGCCTTACTGTAACGCACACCCGCGTCACGCGGCTCCGTGCTCGACCTCGTCGGTATCGTCCTCGTGCAGGGGAAGGAGCGGCTGCTCCTCCTTCTCGCGGCTCGCCATCGTCGCGAGTGGCTTGCGTGGCGCGTCATGAACGGGCGTGAACAGGTCACCTGACTCCCCCGCCATCGGATCCTCGCTACAGTCGGCACAGACGGCAATCAGCAGCACGCCGTCCTCGCTTGCCACGGGGACGACGCCGACCGCGGCTCGGCCGCAGGCGCACCGGCGGTCCACCATCATCGCTGTCATCACTCCTTCGCGGGAGCTAGCTCGACTCCCTTGCGGAAGCTCGTTTACGCTCGCGTCAGAATAGAGATTCTAACAGCTTACGCGCTGTCAAAAGTTGATGGCAACGCGTTTGCTCGCTCTGCCGGCATGGCGTACGTGCTCGCGGTGTACAACAACTCCCCGCTCAGCCTGCCCGACGACGGCCGCGTCTACATCGCCCAGGCGTGCGGACGGGAGCGCGACGATCGTATCTGGGAAGGCTGGCTCGAGTTCGTTCCGGACGACGGCTCGGTCGTGTTGAGGTCGCAGCGGGAGACCACGCAGCCGAACAGGACCGCGATCGAGTACTGGGCGTCGGGTCTGACGCCGATCTATCTCAAGGGCGCGCTGGAGCGAACGCTGACTCCGCCGCTGGTAGCGGTCGATCCGCCCGCGGTCGCCGCCGTCTACGACGCGCCGGCGCCGAGCCAGGTGCCCCCGAGCACCGGACCGCGCGAGCCGGAACCGGTGCTGGATCCCTTCTCGGTGTACGCGAAGGGTGAAGACCTGCTCCGCCGTCAGCTCGCCGCGCTGAGTCGCCGCCACCTGATCGCGATCATCACGGGTTACGAGCTCGCCGACGAAACGCGCGTGGATCTCGAGGCGTTGACGACGGCGGACTTGATCGAGCTGATCGCGGACGGGGTGCGCTGGCGGCTGAGCGCGTAGGAACGTGGGCCCTTACCGGCCGGCTCGGACGGCGCCGCCGTTCACGAGGACCCAGCCGTGCGTTCCGGCTGAGACTTCCTGAAGCACCCAGCGTGGCGGATAGTGGTACCCCGCCGTGGTCTGGGCGACCCAGAAACCGGGCTGGTAGATGACCTGCTGGTTGCTCACGACCGGCCGCGGCGGCATCCAGACCCAGCGCAGGAACTGACCATAGGGTGTTGTGATCCCGACCCACGGCATCGTCGGGTGCGGATTGTTGAGCGGGTCGGCCGCGTTGGTCGGATTGCCGGGCACGCCGACGGTCGGGGTGACCGGCGGCGGGGACGCGATGGGTGGCGCGGGTGCCTGCGCGCCCGCGGCGACCGGCCCGAGCATCTGCACGGCGAGCACCAGGACGAGCCAGCGCGTCTTCACGCGCGTAGCATACGGCACGCGTCCGGGGCTGTCACATGATGCTCGCCCGTACCGATGGATACCAGCGCAGCAGCGGCGAGTTCTCGCAGAGGATCGTCTCCGTCCGCTGGGCGCCGGTGGAGATGAGGCACAGCGGCACGCCGATGAGCTCCTCGAGCCGCTCCAGGTAGCGACGCGCCTTCGCCGGCAAATCCACCTCGTTCTTGGCGCCGACCGTCGAGCTCATCCAGCCGGAGATCTCCTCGTACACGGGCTCGACGGCGCTCATCGCCGTCTGCTCCTCGGGAAACTCCGTGATGATCTCGCCGCGGTAGCGATAGCCCGTGCACACCTTGACGGTGTCCAGCTGGTCCAGCACGTCGAGCTTGGTGAGGGCCACCGTGTCGAAGCCGTTGATGCGGACGGCATAGCGCGCGACCACGCCGTCGAACCAGCCGCAGCGCCGCGGTCGTCCGGTGGTGGCGCCGTACTCGTTGCCGCGCGCGCGGATCGTCTCGGCCAGCTTCCCGGTCATCTCCGTCGGGAACGGCCCACCGCCGACGCGCGTCGAGTACGCCTTGGCCACGCCGAGCACGCCGTGAATCTTCGTGGGCGGCACGCCGGTGCCGGTGGCGGCGCCGCCGGCCGTCGTGGACGAGGACGTGATGTACGGGTACGTCCCGTGGTCGATGTCGAGCATCGTCGCCTGCGCGCCCTCGAAGAGGACGGAGTAGCCGCTGTCGATCCAGCGGTGCAGGAGCAGCGCGGTGTCGGTGATGTAGGGCGCGAGCCAGCCGGCATATCGGAGATACTGGTTCAGGATCTCGTCGACGGTGAAGGTTTGGGCGTCGTAGATCTCGCGGAGCAGCCGGTTCTTCTGCGCCACGTTGAACTCGAGCTTCTCGCGGAACAGCCGCTCGTCCAGCAGATCGGCCATGCGGATGCCGACGCGCGCCGCCTTGTCGACGTACGCGGGGCCGACGCCCTTGCCGGTGGTGCCGATGCGCCGCGAGCCGAGCTTCGCCTCGGAGGCGCGGTCGAGCGCCGGGTGGTAGGGCATGATCAGGTGCGCGTTCTTGGAGATGTAGAGGTTGCCGTCCAGGGTGACGCCGCGCTGCACCAGCGACTCCATCTCCTCGATGAGCGAGCCGGGATCGATGACGACGCCACAGCCGATCACGCAGCGGCAGCCGTTGTGCAGGATGCCGGACGGGATTGTGTGGAGCACGTACTTCTCGCGGCCGACCACGACCGTGTGGCCGGCGTTGTTGCCTCCCTGAAAGCGCACCACCACGTTGACGTGCGGCGTGATGACGTCGACGACCTTGCCCTTGCCCTCGTCTCCCCACTGCGCGCCGATCACGACGATGTTAGGCATCCCGCTGACCTCCCAGCTCCCCGAAGTACTTCACCGGATCCGCGAGCACGTCCGCGACCGGGGCCTTGCGCTCGCCGCGCTGCTTGAGATCGAGCACGAGCAGCTCGGCCGCCTCCGACCGGGGGCTGCCGACGACGAGCACGTGACGCACGCGCTGCGCGCGCGCGTACTCGATCGACTCCTCGAGGCCCCGGCTGATGATGTCGCGCGCCACCGAGGCGCCCAGGTCGCGCAGGCGGCGCGCGAGCGAGAGGGCCGCCGTCTTCTCGCGCGTGAAGTCGATGATGAAGAAGTCCGGGCCCGGCAGCTCGACGGTGACCCGCTGCGTCTCCATGATCGCCAGCGCGCGCGCCACGTCGAAGGCGAAGCCGACGGCCGGGCAATCGTAGCCGAAGCGCGCCAGCATGTCGTCGTACCGGCCGCCGCCGGCGATGGAGGCGCCGAACCCCGAGATGTAGGCCTCGAAGTAGAGTCCCGAGTAGTAGTCGAACCCGCGCACCTCGCCGAGGTCGAGCAGGACCGAGTCGGCGAGCCCGTAGATCTTGAGCAGCCGGTAGACCTCCGCGAGATTCGCGAGCGCGCGCCGCGCCCGATCCGTGCGCGCGTGCTTCGCCGCGCGCTCCAGAACGATCTCGCGCCCGAACAGCGTCGGCAGCGCCAGCAGCGCCTCCGCCACCTCCGGCGACGGCGAAAGCTCCTGGACCAGCCGCCCCAGCGTGGAGGAGTCCTTCCGCGCGAGCGCCTCGCGAATCTCGCGGCGCTTGCCGGCATCCGAGGTGACCTCCTCGAGCAGGCCGCGGAAGAAATCGGGGTGGCCGAGGTCGATCTGGAACCGGTCGAGGCCGAGCGCGCGCAGGCCCTCGATGGCCATGGCGATGATCTCGACCTCGGCCTCCGGCTTCTCGAGCCCGATCAGCTCCACGCCCGCCTGGTAGAACTCGCGATAGTGCGAGACGCGCGGCTCGTCGTAGCGGAACACGTTGGTGATGTACGCGAGCCGCACCGGCTTCGGCTCGTCGCGCAGGCGCGTGGCCACCACCCGGGCGATCTGCGGCGTGATGTCCGCCCGCAGCGCCAGCATGCGCCCCGTCTCCCGGTCGACGAACTTGAACATCGACTCCTGCACCGCCACGTCGGTGCCCACGGAGAGGACGTCGGAGAACTCGAACGTCGGCGTGACCACCTCGCGGTAGCCCCAGCGACGGAACACCTCGAACAGCCGGGTCTCGACGTAGCGCTTGCGGGCGGCCTCGTCCGGCAGGTAGATGCGCGCCCCCTTCGGCAGCTGCGCGTGCACCGGCTTCACGCGCCGTCCTCCCGCAGGCCGTCCAGGTGCGCGAGCGTGTTCATGCGATGCACGGTCGCCCAGCTGTCCTGGTACTCGATCTCGGTGATGCCGGCGGGCGAGGCGTCGACGGACCACAGCCGGTCGGGACCGAGCCCGAGCGCGGCCAGAACGATCAGCCGCGTGACGATGGCGTGCGAGACCACGATGATCGTCTCGCCGCGGTGGCGCTCGATGACCGCGGCGACCGCCGCCCGCACACGCGTGTCGACCGCGTTCAGCGCCTCGCCGCCCGGCGGCGTCGCCTGGTGGGGCGCGCTCGCCCACACGCGCGCGTCGGCCGGAAACCGTGTCACCAGCTCGTCGCGGGTCAGACCCTCCCAGCCACCGAACGCCATCTCGCGAACGCGGGGCTCGACGATCGGCTCCAGGCGATGCGGCTTGGCGATGACCTCCGCCGATGTGCGGGCGCGCTCGAGCGGGCTCGTGTACACGGCCGCGGCCGACGTGCCGGCCAGCGCCTGCGCCACGGCCTCCGCCTGGAGTCGTCCGTGCGCCGTGAGCGGGATGTCGCGTGAGCCGGCGAATCGCCGGGCCTGCGACCACTCGGTGGCGCCATGTCGTACGGCGAGGAGCCTCAGCGCTTTCACAACCTGGCCATTCTAGCCCAGGCGCGAAGAAAAGGCCCGGCCGGCGCGCCGCTCAGGAGCGCTCGGCGAACACCTTCTGGGCGGCGCGCACGGCGGCGCCGAAGTCGACCGGCTGGCCCAGCTCGGCCAGGACCTGCTCGAGCGCGGAGAGCGCCACGATCGTGTCGAGCTCGGCGGCGTAGCCCATGTGGCCGAGACGGAAGACCTTGCCCTTCATCTCTCCCTGCCCGCCCGCGATCGTGATGTTGTGCGCGGTCGAGAAGGCCGCCACGATCTTCTCGGCGTCGATGCGCCCCGGCGAGACGACGGCGGTGAGCGACGGCGTGGGCGTGGCCTTCGCGAAGAGCTCGAGGCCGAGCGCCTCGACGCCGGCCCGCGTGGCGCGCGCCAGCCGATCGTGGCGCTTGAAGACGTTCGGCAGGCCCTCGGCCTCCAGCATCCTGAGGACCTCGCGCAGCCCCACCACGATCGCCACGGCGGGGGTGAAGTGCGCCTCGTTCTTCGAGACGGCCTTTCGCTCCGCCGCCACGTCGAAGTAGTACTTCGGCAGCCTGGAGGTCGCGTTCTTCGTCCACGCCTTGTCGCTCATGGCGACGAAGGCGAGCCCCGGCGGCAGCATGAGCCCCTTCTGCGACCCGGACACCACGACGTCGACGCCCCAGGCGTCCATCGGCAAGTCGGCGATGCCGAGACTGGAGACGGCGTCGACGATGAGGATCGCGTCCGTCCCGCGCGTCACCGCCGCATAGCCCCGCACGTCGTGGAGCACGCCGGTGGACGACTCGCTGTGCTGCGTGAGCACGGCCCTGGCGTTCGGATGCGCGCGCAGAGCCTCCGCGACACGCTCGGCTGCAACCGTCTGCCCGAATGGCGCGGTGAGGTCGACGTGGCGCACGCCCCACGCGTCGCAGATCTCCGCGAAGCGATCGGCGAACTTCCCGGCCCGCACCAGCAGCACCTCGTCGCCGGCCGACAGCGTGTTGGCGATGGCGGCTTCCATCACGCCGGTGCCGGACGAGGCGAACGGCAGCACGTCCTGCGACGTCTGGAAGAGCCGCTTGAGGCCGGCCCGCACTTCGATGAAGAGCGCCTCGTACTCCGGCGTGCGGTGATGCAGGATCGGCTGCGCCATGGCCAGCAGCACCTGGCTCGGCACCGGCGTCGGACCGGGCGCCATCAGCTGGTACTTCTTCATCGACTCACGACCTCCTCGGCGGAACGGGCTTCGGCGTCGATAGTAGCACGCGGTCTTGCGGCGGAGCCGCGCGGCCGAGCGCGGTCACGAAGATCGCGTCCTCGCCGGCGGCGCGAGGCGCGAAGAAGCGCACGACCTCGCGGTCGTAGAACGTCAGGCCGCTGGCGCCGAAGCCGAGCGCGTAGGCGGCCAGGTACGCGCGCCCGCCCGCGATGCCGGCCTCGAGGTTCACCAGCCGGTAGCCCCGATCGCCCGACGCCGCGAGCACGGCGTCGAGCGGAGCGAGAAAGTAGATCACCGCGGCCGCGTCACCGCCGAGCGGCTGCTCGAGTGTCAGGAACGCCGACTGCCGCCGGAAGTCGCCCTCGGCCAGGCGCTCGAGGGCATGCCGGGCGGCGTCGTACCGATAGGCGCCGGCCGTGAGCCCGTGCACCGCGTTGACGACCAGGTAGAGACTCACGAGGCCGCTCTCCGCGTCCCATGGAATCGGCCGTGCCGCCGCCCACAGCGCCGCGCCCAGCTCGTCGAGCGTGAGCGGCGCGTGGGCGAACGTTCGCGTCGAGCCCCGGCGCTGGATCGTCTCGCCCAGCGTGCGCCCGGTCCCGGGCTCCGGCACCGGCAGGCGCGCGACGTCACTGGCAGCCGGTGGTGGAGCCGGCCGCGTCGCCTCGCGCCACGCGCGGACGGCTTCGGGGTCGGGCAGCGCCGAAGCGGCGAGCGCCTCGCGCAGCACGGGATAGTCGACTTGCGCGCGCGAGAGGGGCAGCGCAGGCTGCGCGATGATGTCCGGCTCGACGTCCGTGGCCGCCGCGCCCTCGGGGCCCACGGCCAGGAGCTCGAGCGCGGCCTCGTGCGCGATGTCGACGCCGAGGAGCCGGTTCACGGCGTCGTCCACGAAGCCGGTGTAGAGCCGCGGCGTGAGGCCGACCGCGGCGGCGACGGCGAGGGCGTTCGCGAGCATGGTGCCGGAGTCCCAGAAGAGATGGCGATAGCCACGCGCCTGGTACTTCCACGTGTTCCGCCAGTAGATCGCCGTCAGCACGAGCGTGCACGCGCGGCGCGCGAGCGCCTGGTCGGCGGCGGCCGCAGCGAGCGGCCCGCGGACGTCGGCGTCGCGCAGACGTCGCAGCATGAAGTCGCCCGGGGAGAAGTGGTACAGCCCCGGGGCGAGGCCGTCGACGTCGCCGGCAACGACATAGACCTCGGTCTGATAGAGCGCACCGGTCGAGGCGGCGGCGCGGAAGAGCACCTCGCCGCCACCCGGGTAGGTGCGCTTCTTCGTCACTCCGGCCGTGTAGTAGAGGAGCGAGGTCAGCGTGCCGAGGGTCAGTCGCACGGCGGGCGTCGCGGTGGCGCCTGCCAGCGCCGCCAGCGTCGGGACCGACAGCGTGTCGACCTCGCGAGGTAGCGATATCGTCGGCGCGTCGACGTAGACCTTGAACGGAAACGGCTTGTTGTCCCAGTCGAGGGTGTGGCCGGAGCGGCGGACGGAGTCCGGCGTGTGCGCAGTGGCGTCGTGAAATCGACGGGCGTTGTCCCCGGCCATCGCGGCGATTATCGCGCCGCCCGGGCAGGAAGGCGTTTACCCAGCCAGGCTGGGCATCGGACTACCGAGCAAGCGCTTTCAGGGGCAGCGAAGGCCGGCAGAATCCGCGGGCGGTGTCGGCATCGACGTTGCACTAGAAGCCGGTATGCGGACAAAACACCCGTTCGATCTCTGGAGCACCGAGCAAGTGCTGCTCGTCTACGAACGTCACTTCGGCAAGCTGGATCCCAAGGCGCGGCGCCGGATCCTCGAGGACGCGCGGCTCAACGGCTGGGATCGGACCTGGGGCGACGGCATCGAGCTGCTGGCCGCCTGATCAGAACCGGTACGGGGCTTTGAAGACGCCCCGTTCGGTGATGATCGCGGCGATCAGCGACGCCGGCGTCACGTCGAACGCCGGATTGTAGACAGGCGAGCTCTGGGGGGCCGTGGCGTGCGGCCCCACCCGGCGGACCTCGAGCGGATCGCGCTCCTCGATCGGGATCTCGGCGCCGGACGCCAGCGCCGGATCGATCGTCGAGAACGGCGCCGCCACGTAGAACGGCACGTGGTGGTGGCGCGCCAGCACCGCCAGCGCGTAGGTGCCGATCTTGTTCGCCGTGTCGCCGTTGGCGGCGATGCGATCCGCTCCCGTCACCACCAGATCGACTTCGCCGCGCGCCATGACCGACGCGGCCGCCACGTCGGCGATGAGCCGATGCGGAATCCCCTCCCGCACACATTCCCACGCCGTCAGCCGCGAGCCCTGCATCACCGGCCGCGTCTCGTCCACCCAGAGCAGCGCGAGCTTTCCGCGCGCGTGCGCGGAACGCACCACGCCGAGGGCCGTGCCGTAGCCGGCGGTGGCGAGCGCCCCCGCGTTGCAGTGGGTGAGGATACGGGCGTTGGCCGGCACGAGGGCCGCGCCATGATCTCCCAGCGCGCGGTTGGCGGCGAGGTCCTCGGCCAGGATGGCCTCGGCCTCGGCGGTGAGCCGGGCGCGCGCGTCGGCGACCGGTCGGCCGCGCAGCGTCTCCGCGGTGCGGCGCATGCGATCGAGCGCCCAGAACAGGTTGACGGCCGTGGGGCGTGTGGCGGCCAGTCCCTTCACGGCCGTCTCGAGGTCGGCGATCAGGGCGTCGGTGGTGGTGGCGCGGCTCTCGCGCGCGGCCAGCACGACGCCGAAGGCGGCGGCCACCCCGATGGCGGGCGCGCCGCGAACGACCAGCGTCCGGATGGCCTCGGCGACGTCCTCCCAGCGGGTGTACGTGCGCTCCACCTCCTGGCCGGGGAGGAGCGTCTGGTCGAGGAGCACCAGCGCGTCGCCGGTGAAGCGGACGGGGGCGATCGGCGACGTCACAGGTCCGTCAATCCACCACCCCACCAGCCGCGCATCAGCTGCCGCAGCGCCTGGTCGATGTCGGCGTTGAGCTTGAAGTTCCAGGACCGGCCGCCCTCGCGCTCGACGCGACCGTCGACGCTGAAGCCCTCGGGTCGCGTCTCGCCGTTCAGCCAGGCGCCGCCCGTGTAGCCCTCCTTGCCGAACACGCGCGCGCCGATGCGGAACCCGTTCGCGCCGAGCTTCAGATCGACGTCGACCGACGAGCGCTCCGGCGCCGGAGGGCCGCTCGGCTCGGAGGAGGTCAGCGTCTTGTGGTCGGCCGCGGCCGGCGCCGCGGTCGCCGCCATCATCCCGAGGGCGATGGCGAGGCACAGGAGAGCGGTTCGCATGGTCATCCTCCTTCAGGACGCGCTGCCGTCGTCGTGCTCATCGCCAAGCTCCTCGGCACTGACGAGACGCTGGTAGCGCTCCAGCGTCGACGTCATCTCCTCGAACACCTGCCGCCGCATCCGGCGCAGCGCGTGGATCTCGGTACGGATGCGCGCTTCCTCGCCGCGGACGGCCTCCAGCACCTTCTCGGCGCGCAGCTCGGCCTCCCGCACGATCAGCTCCGCCTCGCGGCGCGCGGCCGCTTTCATCTCCTCGGCCAGCCGCTGGGTCGTCACCAGCGTCTCCTGCAGGCTCTTCTCCCGCTCGGACACCCCGCGCGAGCGCTCCTCGGTGGCCGCCATCTGCTCGCGCAGCAGCGCCGTTTCCTTGAGGACGGACTCGTAGTCCTCGGCCACGTCGTCGAGAAAGGCGTCGACCTCGTGCGGGTCGTAGCCCTTGATCATCTTCGACGAGAACTGCTGCTGCCGGATGTCGTGCGGCGTGATGCGCATCAGGGCCTCGCTATCTCAGGTTCAGCGCCAGATCGCGCAGGGTCGAAACGAGAAACGCATCGAGAAAGTAGATCGCGAGGATGACGACCATGGGCGACAGATCGATGCCGATCGAGAGCGTCGGCAGCCGATGCCGGATCGGACGCAGCACGGGCTCGGTGACGCGATAGAGGAACCGCACGACCGGATTGAACGGGTCGGGGCTCACCCACGAGAGGATGGCGCGCGCGATGATGATCCAGAAATACGCCATCAGGACGAGGTGGATCAGGTTCGCCAGGGCGAGGAAGAGATTGCCGGCGACGAACACTATGCCGGTCCACGACCGAGCTCGCGCGAACGAAGAGTCGCGCGCTCCACGGCCCGGATGAAGGTGGTACGGATGCCGCCCTCCTCCAGCGCCGCGATGCCGGCGATGGTGGTCCCGCCGGGGGACGCGACCATGTCCTTCAGCGTGCCCGGGTGCAGGCCCGTCTCGGCCAGCAGCGTGGCCGCGCCGAGCACCGTCTGCGTCGCCAGCGTCATGGCCGTCGCCCGATCGAGCCCCATCTTCACGCCGCCGTCGGCGAGCGACTCGACCACGATGGCCACGTACGCCGGCCCCGAGCCCGACAGGCCGGTCACCGCGTCGAGCTGCTCCTCGTCCAGCACGACCACCTTGCCCACCGCCGCGAAGATCTCCTGCGCGGTCTCGAGGTCCTCGATGTCGAGGCCCGGCGTCCTGGCAATGGCGGTGACGCCCTCGAGCACCAGGGCCGGAGTGTTGGGCATCACGCGGATCAGCCGCGGATACTTCCCGAGAACGGACTGGATGGTGGCGGTGGCCACGCCGGCCGCGAGCGAGATCATGAGCGGCCGCCTGGTCAGCGCCGGCAGGATCTCGCGGAGCACCGGCGCCATGATCTGCGGCTTCACGGCCAGGATGACGACGTCCGACTCCGCCACCAGGGCCGCGTTGCCCGCGAGGGGGCGCACGCCGTACTGCTCGGCAAGCTGGCGCGTGCGCTCGGCGCGGACGTCGGTGACCGTGATGGTGTCGCAGGGGACGAGGTTCGACTCCACGAGGCCGCGGATGAGCGCCTCGCCCATGTTGCCGCCGCCCACGAAGCCGACCTTCTTGCCCTTCACGCCCACGGCGTCACCTCGCGTCCGGATAGCCCGGCAGGCCGGGCAGCCGGGGCGCCCGCGGGCCGAAGATGGCGGTGCCCACGCGGACCATCGTCGCACCTTCCTCGATCGCGACCTCGAAGTCGGCGCTCATGCCCATCGACAGCTCGGGAAGGCCGTGACGCTCCGCCAGCTTGCGCATCGTCCGGAACCAGGCGCGCGCGTCCTCCGCCCGCTCCACCGCCGGCGGGATCGTCATGAGGCCCCGCAGCTTCAGGCCGGCGAGCGCGGACACCGCCTGCACCGCCGTCTCGACGGCCTCGGGCGGCCAGCCGCCCTTGGACAGCTCGCCGCCCACGTTCACCTGGACGAAGGCGTCGAACGTACGACCTTTGGCCCGGGCCCGGCGATCGAGCTCGCGCGCGAGGTCGATGCGGTCCACCGAGTGGATCACGTCGAACAGCTCGACGGCGTCGCGCACCTTGTTGGTCTGGAGGTGGCCGACGAGATGCCACTGCACGCTCCGGCCGATCTCGATGATCTTGTCGCGCGCTTCCTGCACCCGGTTCTCACCGAGCGCGGTGAGGCCGGCCGCGATGGCGGCGCGGATGCGGGCGACGTCGACGGTCTTCGACACGCCGACCAGCAGCACGTCCTCGGCGCGGCGGCCGGCCCGCTCCGCGGCACGCGCGACGCGCTCGCGCACGCGCTCGAGGTTGGCCCGGATGTCCTGCATACCAGCACGGGGATTCTAGCATGCGCCGCCGGACACTCCCCGGCGGGACGCCGACTCCAGCCGGGGTGTCGCCGAAGGTTTACAGGGCGGCGACGGTGACGAGCCGGCCGCGGTTGCCCTTGCGATAGGAGTAGAGCAGCTCCGGATGGCAGGCCGTGCACAGGCGCGGATTGTCGATCCGCGCGCGCTCGACGCCTCCGTCGACCAGCAGGTCCTCGTTGGCCGTCCACAGGTCCAGCATGACGTGGCCCGGGCGCGATGGCCGGCTCCAGCGTGCCAGCCGCGCGGCGCCGAACGCCCGCGTGAACTCACCGATGACCGGCTCGTCGACCTCGTAGCAGCACGGCCCGATGGCGGGGGCGATGGCGACACGCAGCCGGCGCGCGTCGGCGCCGAGCGATCGCAGCGCGGTGACCGCCGCTTGCTGGGCGCCCTTGACGGTGCCGCGCCACCCGACATGGGCGACGGACAGCGCCTGCGCCTCCGGATCCCACGCCGTGATGGCCAGGCAATCGGCCGTGAAGATCGCGAGCGGCACCCCGCGCTCGGTCGTGGTCAGGACATCGGCATCGCCGGCGAAGCCGCCCGTCCCGCGCGCCACCTCCGCCCCGTGCACCTGCCGCGCGTACGCGACGCGCGCGAGATCGAGCCCCGCCCTCGCCAGCGTCTCCCGCGCCTCCGCATTGAACGGCCCCGTCCTCTCCGACGGCGACGTGACGCCAGGACAATGCCGCGTCGTCGTCACATGCGCCAACCCCTCCCGCGCCAACGACTCGAACGTGAAGTACACCGGCGGCTCCCCATGCGCCCGCAGCGACGACGGCACGCCAGGAAACAGCGATGAGGCGTGTGACCGCGCGGCATTCGATCGGAATGACGTCATACCCAGATCATTACACGCAAAGCATTCGAATCACCGACGCTGGGGGGTGTCGGGGGGAGCCGCGCTCCCCCCGACGACAATCAGTCGGCGCTACGCCTCAAGAACGTCGGCACGTCATAATCGCTATCCGCCAACGGATCGTCGATCTCCGCCCGGTTCTCGCCATATCGCCGCCGCCACGTGGGCGCCGTGCCGCCTCCGCCCGGCGCCGTCGCCGTGGCCGTCTGCCGCACCGAGCGCGGCAGGTCCACCACCTTCCCGCTCGGCTCGCTCTGCACCTTCTTCTCGGTGAACCCGGTGGCGATGACGGTCATGCGAACCTCGTCGCCGAGGTTGGGATCGATCACGGCACCGAAGATGATGTTCGCCTCTTCGTGTGCGGCTTCCTGGACGATGCGCGCGCCTTCCTCCACCTCGTGGATGGAGAGATCGGGCCCCCCGGTGAAATTGATCAGGATGCCCTTGGCGCCCTCGATGGAGGTGTCGTCGAGCAGCGGGCTGGCCACGGCCTTCTGGGCGGCATCGAGGGCGCGGTGCTCACCCTTGCCCACGCCGGTGCCCATCATCGCCATGCCCATGCCCGACATGATCGTCCGCACGTCGGCGAAGTCGAGGTTGACGAGACCGGGCACCAGGATCAGGTCCGAGATGCCCTGCACCGCTTGCTGCAGCACCGTGTCGGCCACCTTGAACGCCTCCAGCAGCGGCGTCCCGCGGTCGACCACCGAGAGCAGGCGCTGGTTGGGGATCGAGATGAGCGTGTCGACCACGTTGCGAAGCGCGTCCATGCCCGCCTCGGCCTGGAGCTGGCGGCGCTTGCCCTCGAACGTGAACGGCTTCGTCACCACGGCCACCGTCAGGATGCCGAGATCCTTTGCGAGCGAGGCCACCACGGGCGCCGAGCCGGTGCCGGTGCCGCCGCCCAGACCGGCCGTGATGAAGACCATGTCGGCGCCCTCGAGCAGGCGCGTGATGGTCTCGGGATCCTCGAGGGCCGCGTTGCGACCCACCTCCGGGTTCGAGCCGGCCCCCAGCCCTTGCGTGAGCTTCGCCCCGAGCTGGATCTTCACCGGCGCCGGGGACGCGCGCAGCGCCTGCATGTCGGTGTTGGCCACGATGAAGTCGACGCCCGTGAACTGCGCCGCCATCATCCGGCTGACCGCGTTGCCTCCGCCGCCACCGAGACCGAACACCTTGATCTTCGCCGCCGGCGGCACCTCGTCCAGCTCGAAGAGCGGGCGCCGTGCGCGATCCTTCTCCATCCACGCCTCCTTGTCATGTGCGGCCGCGCTGCGCCGCGGTTGGACACGCCTGCTGGCGACGACCACCTCTTCCCGGGCGAACAGTGGCGGCTGCTCGCCTCCGCGCGGCGGCCGATCTCCCCTAGAGAATTTCACTGAGCCACCCCATCAAGCGCCGGCCCCAACGGCCGAGCGCGTGTCCGGGCACCGCTTCCGACCACACGGGCGCGGCGGCCTGACGACGCGAGCCGTAGAGCGCCAGGCCCACCGCCGTCGCGTAGATCGGACTCCTGATGACGTCCGCGAGCCCGCCGACGTCGCCGGGGACACCGCGGCGCACCGGCTGGTCGAAGACCGACTCCGCCAGCTCGGGCACGCCGTGCAGGATCGAGGTGCCGCCGGTGACGACGACGCCGGCGGTGGCCGCTTCGGAGAAGCCCGCGCGTGTGAGCTCGCGCGCGACGAGGGTGAAGATCTCCTCGACGCGGGGCTGGATGATCTCCGACAGGACCTGGCGCGAGAGCTGACGGGGCTTTCGGCCGCCGACGGACGGCACGTCCACCGTCTCCTCGGCGGGCACCAGCGCGGTGAGCGCGCAGCCGTACCGCTTCTTCAGATCCTCGGCATCGGCCATCGGCGTGCGCAGGCCCACCGCGATGTCGTTGGTGATGTGGTCGCCGCCGAGGGGCAGGATGGCCGTGTGCCAGATGGCGCCGTCGCGGAGCAGCGCCACGTCGGTGGTGCCGCCGCCGATGTCGATGACCACCACGCCGAGCTCGCGCTCGTCGTGGAAGAGCACCGCCTCCGACGAGGCGATCGGCTCCAGCACGACGTCCTGCACGGACAGCCCGGCGCGGTTCACCGAGCGGATCACGTTCTGCACGGAGGCGACGGCGCCGGTGACGATGTGCGCCTCGACCTCGAGCCGCACGCCGGACATGCCGATCGGCTCGCGCACGCCGTCGGCGTCGTCGATCATGAACGTCTGCGGCAGGACGTGGATGATCTCCCGGTCTTGCGGGATGTTGATCGCCCGCGCGGCGTCGACGGCGCGGTCCACGTCCGCCTGGGTCACCTCGCGGTCCTTGCCGGAGATGGCGACCACGCCGCGGCTGTTCACGGAGCGGATGTGACCGCCGGCGACGCCCGCGTACACGGCGCCGACCTCCACGCCGGCCATCTGCTCCGCCTCCGCCACCGCCTGCTTGATGGCCTCCACCGTCGAGTCGATGTTGACGACGATGCCGCGGCGAAGACCGCGGGACGGCGCGGCGCCGACGCCGACCACGTCGAGCCCGCCGCCGCCACGCGGCGCCGCGACGACGGCGCAGATCTTCGTGGTGCCGACGTCGAGGCCAACCACCAGCTCGGGCTTGGCCCGCCTCATCGCATGCCTCGCTTGAGCACGACCTGGTCCTTGAAGCGAAGGTCGACGCCGTTCACGTCCTCGGTGGCCACCTGGGCCAGGACGCCCTCGAGGCGGGCCAGGCGCTCGTCCCACTCCTCGGCGCCCAGCCGCACTTCCACGCCGTCCACGGTGTAGAGCACGGGGCCCTCGGCGCGGCTCATGTCGATCTCCGAGATCTCCGCGGTGAGCGTGCTGCCGGACCGCAGCAGCGCGCGGATCAGCGCGATGGCCGCGCGCGCCTTCGGCCCCGGCGACGTGCGCATGGTGGCCAGCTCCTCCTCGCTGAGGCCGCTGATCACGGGCACCTCGGGCGACACCGCCCGCGACTCCTCGCCGAGCACGCGGCCATCCTCGTCCATCCAGTGCAGCCGGCCGGCGTGCACGAGCGTGAACGGCCGGCGCTCCTCGACGACGATCGTGACCGCGTTGGGCAGCTCCCGGATGACGTCCGCGCGGCGGACCTCCGGCATCGCTTCGATGCGGGCGATCGCCGCCCGCGTGTCGATCGTCCAGACATTCGCCCCGGGCGCGATGGCGGCGGCGGCCAGGATGCGCGCCACCGGCACCCGCGAGGCGCCACGGACGTCGACGGCGGTGACGGCGAAGCGCGGCGACGTCGTGACCCACCGCAGCGCGCCGAGGAGCACGACGGCGACGACGGCCACGATGGCGGCGATGCGGCCGACACGCGCCGGCGACAAGGCGCGGCGCGCGGGCCGGCGCCGCGCTCCGACCCGCTGGCCCGCGACCAGGGCGGAGCGCTCGGCCCACTCGGCCGGCGCCTGCGCCCGGGCGCGCGGCGAGATCAGGCCCTTACTCACCGAGGATGCGAATCTCGGTTTGGAGCACCACTCCGAACTGCGCGTGCACGCGGTCGCGCGTCATCTCCATGAGGGCGATGATGTCGGCGGCGCTGGCGCCGCCGCGGTTGACGATGAAGTTCGAGTGCTTCGACGAGATCTCGGCGCCGTTCAGGCGCTTGCCCCG
Source organism: Candidatus Methylomirabilota bacterium (assembly GCA_036556545.1). Lineage (GTDB taxonomy): Bacteria > Methylomirabilota > Methylomirabilia > Rokubacteriales > CSP1-6 > AR12. Next base: position 44,905 of record DATBJF010000008.1, on the reverse strand, counting down.
GAGACCGCATTTCTCGATGAGCTTGGTGGCCAGCTCGCCGGGCGGGTTCTTCCACACGTACCCGGCGGAGGCGAGGGCGAGCGGCTGCGTCGACTTCTTCTGCTTGAGCCGCGCCTTGATGTCCTTCTGGATCTCCGCGAACGGCCGCCGCTGGAACTGCAGCCGGCAGCCGACCAGGACGGACCCGGGCGGCAAGTGGAAGGCGCGGTAGTCGAGGCCGCCCGACGGCTTGAACTCGCCGATGGAGCCGTCGGCGTGCAGGTAGTACACGCCGCTCACGAAATCGCCGATCCAGCCGTCGGGTGTGCCGGCATTCATGGCCAGCGCGCCGCCGATGGTGGCGGGGATGCCGACCAGCGCCTCCACGCCGCCCAGGTTGAGCGCGGCCGCCTCGCGAATCAGCGCCGAGAGGCTCACGCCGGCGCCGGCGATGGCCTCCTCGCCGTGGAACTCCGCGCGCCCGAGGCAGCCCTCGAGCTTCAGCACCACGCCGCGGATGCCGCGGTCGCGCACGAGCAGGTTGTTGCCGCCGCCGACCACGGCCACCGGCAGCTGCTCGCGCTCGGCATACATGAGCGCGTGCCGGATGTCGTCGACGTCCTGCGGCACGACGAAGATGTCGGCGGCGCCGCCGATGCGCAACGACGTGTGGAAGCTCAGGGGTTCTTTGAACCGAACCTCCCCCCGGATCTCTCCTAGCATGTACGCCTCCCCTCCAGCGTGTCGGCTTCCAGCGCTTTGAGAAGCTCGGGCCCCAGCTGGCTGACGTCGCCGGCGCCCTGGGTCAAGACGATGTCGCCCGGCCGCACGATCGCGCGCAGGTGCTCGATGATGCGCGTGCGGTCCGTGCCGAAATACGCGACGTGACGGTGGCCATGCGCCCGGATGCCGTCCGCGAGGCCGGCGGCGGTGACGCCGGGTATCGGCGTCTCGCCGGCCGCGTAGATATCCATGACGATGACCGCGTCCGCCTGGTTGAACGCGGTGAGGAACTCTTCGCGCAGATGCTTGGTACGCGTGAAGCGGTGCGGCTGGAACACGGTGATGACCCGCGCGTCGAACCCGGCCTTGGCGGCGGCCAGGGTGGCGCGGATCTCGGCGGGATGGTGGCCGTAGTCGTCGATGACGGTGACACCGGCCACCACGCCCCGCACCTGGAACCGGCGTTGCACGCCGGCGAAGGCGGCCAGAGCCTTCTGGATGGTGACGAACGGGATCTCGAGATCGACGCCGACCGCGATGGCGGCCAGCGCGTTGAGGACGTTGTGGCGTCCGGGAATCTGCAGCGTGCACTCGCCGAGCCGGGCGCCGCGATGGAACACCTCGAAGCGGCTCGACATGCCGGCCAGCTTGACGTGGCGGGCCACCAGGTCGGCGGCGGCGTCGATGCCGTAGGTGATGATGCGCTTCTCGACGCGCGGGATCAGCCGCTGGATGTTGGGCTCGTCCAGGCAGAGCACGGCCGCGCCATAGAACGGCACCTTGGTCACGAAGGTCGTGAAGGCCTCCATGATCAGCTCGAGGTTGCCGTAGTGGTCGAGGTGCTCGGCGTCGATCGTGGTCACCACGGCGATGGTGGGGTCGAGCTTGAGGAACGAGCCGTCCGACTCGTCGGCCTCGGCCACCAGGAACTCGCCCTGCCCGAGCCGCGCGTTGCCGCCGAGGCTCGTCACGCGCCCGCCCACGATGATGGTCGGATCGTGCCGGCCCTCGGACAGCACGGCCCCGATCAGCGACGTGGTGGTGGTCTTGCCGTGCGTGCCGGCCACCGCGATGCCGTACTTGAGCCGCATCAGCTCGGCCAGCATCTCGGCCCGCGCGATCACCGGAATCTGCCGCTCGCGCGCCACCCGGACCTCCACGTTCTCGCGCGACACGGCGGAGGAGTAGACCACGACGTGCGAGTCGTCGACGTTGCTGGCGTCGTGGCCGATGAAGATCTTGGCGCCGAGCTGCTCCAGCCGCTCCACCGCGTCGTTGCGGCGCATGTCGGAGCCGGTGACCCGGTAGCCGAGGTTCAGCACGATCTCGGCGATGCCCGACATGCCGCTGCCGCCGATCCCGACGAAGTGGATCTGCTGGTAGCGCTTAAACATGGGCGTGCTGGGAAATGTTCAACAGCACTCCTGTCGCGAGCATGGTCATGAGCAGCGCCGAGCCGCCGAAGGAGATGAACGGCAGCGGCAACCCCTTCGTGGGCAAGAGCCCGGTGACGACGCCCAGGTTCACCAGGGTCTGCGTGGCCAGCAGCACCGTGATGCCGAGGGCGAGGTACGCCCCGAAGGGATCGGCGGCGCGCAGGCCGATGCGCAGGCCGCGCCAGATGACGACCGCGAAGAGGCCCACCATCGCGATGGCGCCGACGAAGCCGAGCTCCTCGCCGACGATCGCGAAGATGAAGTCCGTGTGCGCCTCCGGCAGGTAGAAGAGCTTCTGCTGGGAGCCGCCGATGCCCTGCCCGACGAGGCCGCCGTTGCCGAGCGCGAGCCACGACTGGATGATCTGAAAGCCGCTGCCGCGCGGATCGGACCACGGATCGAGAAAGGCCGTGATCCGGCGCAGCCGATAGGGCGCCATCCAGATGGCGAGCGCGATGAGCGGCAGCGCCGGCGCGGCCACCCACGCCAGATGCCGCGCCGGGCTTCCGGCCAGGTAGAGCAGCCCGAACGTGACCACGATCAGCGTCATGCAATTGCCGAGATCCGGTTGCACGAGCACGAGGCCGGCGAGGGCGGCCGCGACGGCCAGCGCCGGCGCGGCGCCGGTGCGAAACTCCGCGAGGTCGCCGCGCCGCTTGGCCAGGAACGCCGCGAGGTACAGCACGAGCGCGAGCTTCGCCAGCTCCGCCGGCTGGAAGGACACCATCCCGAACCGGATCCAGCGGCGCGTGCCGTTGATCGCCTGCCCGAAAGGCGGGACCAGCACCAGCACGAGCAGGACGCCGGCGATGATCAGCAGCGGGAGCACCGCCTTCTCCAGCAGGCGGTAGTCGACGCGCAGCGCGATCCACAGCACGCCGGCGCCCAGCACCGCCCAGAAGAGCTGTTTCTTGAGGAAGAAGTACGGATCGTGAAAGCGGTCGGCGGCGACGATGGCGCTCGCCGAGTAAACCATGACCACACCGGCCGACAGGAGGACCACGGCCGCGCCGAACAGCCACATGTCGGGCGTCAGTCGGCGCGGCATCAGGCGAGGGCCTCCACCAGGCGCTTGAAGACGTCGCCACGGTGCTCGTAGTTGTCGAACATGTCGAACGAGGCGCACGCCGGCGAGAGCAGCACGACGTCGCCGACATTGGCGGCGGCCAGCGCCACGTCGATGGCCGCCGGCATGGAGTCCGCGGCGGTCACCGCGATGCCCGCGCGCTGGAAGGCGGCGGCGATCTTGTCGCCGTCCTCGCCGATGACGACGGCGTGCATCACCCGGCCCTCCGCGGCCGCCGCCAGCGGCGCGAAGTCCTGGCCCTTGCCCTTGCCGCCGGCGATCAGGACCACGCGCTCCGGGAACGACTCGAGCGCCTTGATGGTGGAGGCGACGTTGGTGCCCTTGGAGTCGTTGTAGACGTGGACGCCGTCGATGTCCCGCACGAACTCGATGCGGTGCGCGACCGCCCGGAACCCGCCGATCGCGCGACGAAGGGCATCCGGGCCGAGGCCGGCCCACAGCGCGCACGCGGTGGCCGCCAGCACGTTCTCGACGTTGTGCTGGCCGCGCAGCCGGATCTCGGACACCGGGCACACCTGCTCCACGGCGCCGTCGCGGCGAGCCACCACCCAGCCATCCCGGACGAAGACGCCGTCGTTTACGGGCTGCCGCCGGCTGAACCAGAGCACCCGGGCGGCCGTGCGGGCGGCCAGCGTCCGCGTCGGCTCGTCGTCGGCGTTCAGCACGGCGCAGTCGTCGGCCGTCTGGTTCTGGAAGATGCGCGCCTTCGCCTCCACGTACCCTTCGAACGTCCGGTGTCGGTCCAGGTGGTCCGGCGTGATGTTGAGGACGGCCGCCACGCGCGGCCGGAATGTCTCGATCGTCTCGAGCTGGAACGACGAGACCTCGGCCACCACCAGGCCGTGCGGCGCGAAGTCGCGCGCGTGCGCCGCCAGGGGGGTGCCGATGTTGCCGCCCACCAGCACGGGGCGCGACTGGCCGGCGAGGAGCGCGCCGGTGAGCGCGGTGGTCGTCGTCTTGCCGTTGGTCCCGGTGATGGCGATCGTGTCCGCTTCCATGGCGCGCCAGCCGAGCTCGAGCTCGCCGATGACGGGGATGCTGCGCGCGCGCGCGGGCGCGAGCTGCGGCCCATCGACGGGAACGCCCGGGCTGATCACCACCAGCTCCGATCCTGCGAACGCGGCGGGCCCGTCCACCAGCCGCACGCCCTGGGCGGCGAGGGCCGCGACGTCGCGTCCCAGCGAGGCGACGGGCTTGAGGTCCGTGGCCCGGACCTCGGCCTCGGCGGCGGCGAGCAGACGGGCGGCGGCGACACCGCTCTTCGCCAGGCCGACGACGGTCACCCGCCGTCCAGCCAGCGTCGCCAGCCACTTCCGTCCCCTCGTCGCCACGTCGACCTCCTTCAGCTCCATCACGCGCGGATGCCCGTCAGCGCAGCTTCAGCGTGGTGAGCGCCAGCAGCGCGAGCGCGAACGAGACGATCCAGAACCGAACGACGATCTTGGGCTCGGCCCAGCCGTTGAGCTCGTAGTGGTGATGGAGCGGCGCCATGCGAAAGACCCGTCGTCCCGTGAGCTTGAAGCTCGCCACCTGCAAGATCACCGAGCCCGCCTCCACGACGTAGAGCCCGCCGATGAGCGGCAGCAGCAGCTCGGCCTTGGTGAGCACCGCCAGCATTCCGATCGAGGCGCCGAGGGCCAGCGACCCCGCATCGCCCATGAACACCTCGGCCGGATGGCAGTTGAACCAGAGGAAGCCGATGGCGGCGCCGATCAGCGCCCCGCAGAAGACGGTCAGCTCGCCCGCCCCGCGGACGTTGAGGATCTTCAGATAGTCGGCCGCCCGGAAGTTGCCCGTGAGGTACGCGATGACGCCGAAGGCGCCCCCGGCCATGACGATGGGCCCGATGGCGAGGCCGTCGAGCCCGTCCGTCAGGTTGACGGCGTTCGAGGCACCGATCACCACCAGCATCGCGAACAGGAACCACCAGCCGCCCAGGTTCAGCAGCCACCCCTTGAGAAACGGAATGGCCAGCACCGGCTGCCACGCGTCCGCTGGCTGCCACCACACGATCTGAAGCAGCGCGAGCGAGAGCACGACCTGCGCCGACATCTTGACGCGCGCCGGCAAGCCCTTGCGCGTGCGGATCTTCGACCAGTCGTCCCACATGCCGATGAGCCCGAAGCCCGCGATGGCCAGCATGGCCACCCAGATGTAGCGGTTCCGGAGATTGGCCCAGAGAAAGCTCGAGCCGAGGATGGCGATCAGGATGATGACGCCACCCATCGTCGGCGTGCCCTTCTTCGTGTGGCGATGGCGCTCCGGCGTGTCCTCGCGGATCGTGTCGCCGCCATGCTGCATCCGCTTGAGCCGCCGGATCAGCCACGGTCCGAGCAGCAGTGAGATCACGAGCGCCGTGATGAGGGCCATGAAGGACCGGAACGTCAGGTACCGGAAGACGTTGAAGAGGATGTTGTCCTTGGCCAGGGGGACGAGGAGGTAGTACAGCATCCGTCATCCCCGCCGGCGCGCCACGAGCGCGTCCACCACGCGCTCCATGCGCATCCCCCGTGAGCCCTTGACCAGCACCACGTCGCCGGGCGCCAGACGCTTGGCGAGGTGCGCCACCGCATCCTCGTAGGTCTTGGCGTGATAGGCCTCGGCGATGCCGGCCGTGCGCGCGGCCTCGACGGCGAGCGCCGCGGCGCGTCCCACCCCCACGAACTCGTCGGCGGGCAGCGCGGCGACCACCCGGCCGATCTCGCGATGCGCGTCGTCCGCCATCGCGCCCAGCTCGAGCATGTCGCCCAGCACCACCACCGCGCGGCGTCCCCGCCGGCGCGCCGACAGCATCTCCAGGGCCGCCCGCACGGAGGTCGGGCTGGCATTGTAGGTGTCGTCGAGGATCGTCACGTCGCCGGCCACCACCCACTGCCCTCGCCGGGCCGCCGGCCGGGCTTCGCCGAGGCCGCGCGCGATGTCCTCGAGGTCGAGCTTGAGGGCGACGCCCACCGCCGCCGCCGCCAGCGCGTTCGTCACGTTGTGCCGGCCGCCGAGCGTCAGCGCGACCGGCACGCGGCGGTCGCCGACTTCCAGCGCGAAGCGCAGGCCGGTCTCGCCGTCGGTGACGTCGCCCACCACGTGCACGGTGGCGGCGGGCGCGAGACCGTACGTCACCACGCGGCCCGCGCACTCGCGCGCCATCGAGGCCACTCGCGCATCGTCGGCGTTCAGCACGGCGATGCCGTCGGCGCCGAGCGCCCGCACGAGCGCCGCCTTCTCCTCGCGGACGCCCTCGATCGAGCCGAGGAACTCGGTGTGGACGGGGGCCACCACGGTCACCACGCCGACGGTCGGGCTCGCGATGGCGGCCAGCGCCTTGATCTCGCCGCGCTGATTGGTGCCGAGCTCCACCACGGCCGCCTGGTGCTCGGCCGTCATGCGCAGCAGCGTGAGCGGCAGGCCCCACTGGTTGTTGAAGGACGAGGCGGGCTTCAGCACGTTGAAGCGCGTGGCGAGCACGGACGCCGTCAGCTCCTTCGCCGTCGTCTTGCCGATGGAGCCCGTGATGGCGACCACCGGCACCGGGAACTTGGCCCGGTGCCACGCGGCCAGCCGGCCGAGCGCGCGCGTCGTGTCCTCGACGAGGATGGTCGGCACGTTGGCCGGCACGTCGTCGGGCAGCGCGTGGACGATGACGCAGGCGGCGCCGCGGCCGACGGCCTCGCCGAGGTAGGCGTGGCCATCGAGCCGGTGGCCGACGATCGCGAAGAAGGCGTCGCCGACGATGAGGGTGCGCGAGTCGATGGAGACGCCGGTCACGGGAACGCTCAGGTCACCGGTGACCAGCGCGCCCTGGGTGGCACGAACGATGTCCTGCACGGTGAAGGCGGGCATCGGCTTGCCTATCGCCGCCGCTCCGCCAGGAAGTCCCGCGCCACGGCGCGATCGTCAAAAGGCAGGATGTCCGCCCCGACTATCTGATATGTCTCGTGCCCCTTCCCGGCTATCACAATGGCGTCGCCGGCCGCCGCCCAAGAAAGCGCTGCAAAAATCGCCGCTCGTCTGTCAGCGACCATAGCATAGCGATCGGACGCTGCCCAGACTCTCCGCACGCCGGATGCGATTTCTTCGATGATCGCTGGCGGCGATTCCGTGCGCGGATTGTCCGAGGTGACCCACACGCGATCGGCGAGGCGCGCGGCGATCTCGCCCATGATGGGCCGCTTCGTCCGATCGCGATCTCCGCCGCACCCGAACACGACGCCGAGGCGTCCCCGCGTGATCTTCCGCGCGGTCGTGAGCACGCGCTCGAGGGCGTCGGGCGTGTGCGCGTAGTCGACGACCACGAGGAACGGCTGGCCCGCGCGCACCTGCTCGAATCGCCCGGGCACCGCGCTCACGCCGGCCAGCGCGCGCGCGATGGCGGCCGGCTCGAGGCCGAGCCCAAGCCCCACGCCGACGGCGCCGAGGAGGTTCATGACGTTGTGCTCGCCGATCAACGGCGAGGCGACGTCGACCACTCCGCGCGGCGTCTCGACCTGCATGTGGATGCCGTCGAGCGACGACGTCCAGCGCGCCGGGCGCACCCGATGGCCGGGGCCGAGACCGAAGGCGAGGACGTCCAGGTCGAGACCGGCCACCATGCGGGCGCCCCACGCATCGTCCCCGTTCACGACCGCCGTCCGTCTGCCCTTCGGCGATCGGGCCAGCAGCTCGAAGAGCCGGCGCTTGGCGCGCCCGTATTCCTCGAGCGTGCCGTGGAAGTCGAGATGGTCCTGGGTCAGGTTCGTGAAGACGCCGACGTCGAACGCGAGGCCGTCCACCCGCGAGAGCGCCAGCGCGTGTGAGGAGACTTCCATGGCCACGCCCTTCACACCGCGATCGCGCATCGTGGCCAGCATGGCCTCGATGTCCAGCGCCTCCGGCGTGGTCTGGCCGGCGGGACGCACCTCGTCGCCGACGACGTACTGGATGGTGCCGAGGATTCCCGTGGGCCCCGCGGTGCGAAGCAGCGCGTCGACCAGATACGAGGTCGTCGTCTTGCCGTTGGTGCCGGTGATGCCGATCAGCGTCAGCGCGCGCGAGGGATGGCCGTAGTAGGCCGCCGCCAGCCGTGCCAGCGCCGGCCGCGTGGCCGGCACGAGCACCTGCGCGACGCCGATGCCGGCCACGGCCTCGCCCTCCGTCACGACCAGGCCGGCCCCCCGCGCCACGGCGTCCGGGATGAAGCGGCGGGCGTCCTCCTTGAAGCCCGGCACCGCCACGAAGCAATCGCCGCGCCCGACCTTGCGCGAGTCGGCGGTGAGGCCGTGCACGGTCGGCGGCACGGTGCCGACCACGCGCTTGTCGGACAAGGCGTCGAGCAGCACGCTCACGCGGGCCTCCGGCGCCATCTCACTGCACCGCCTCGCGCTCCGCCGCCGGCCGCTGGGCCATGCGCACGATCGACGGCGACAGCGTCAGCCGGGCCACGGCCTCGTCCCCGAGCGGCTCGCCCGGCGCCGGCGCCTGCTGCACGACGCGCCCGCGGCCGGCGATTTCCACGCGCACCCCGCGCGGAGTGAGCGAGGCGAGCGCCTGCCTGAGCGTGCGGCCGCGCAGATCCGGCATCACGCGGGCCGACGTCTCCGTCGCCTCCGAGGCGAGCCGCACGCGCCCGGCGGCCGGGCCGTCACCGCCGCCGCCGGTCACGATCTGGATCGGCGAGACGTCGCGCGGCGCGACCTCGAGATAGCGCAGCACGGGCGCGGCGATGGCCGCGAAGATCGGCGCCGCGGCCTCGCTGCCCCATTTCTCGTTCTTCGGCTCGTCCAGCATGACCAGCATGACGAGGCGCGGCTCGTCGGTCGGCACGAAGCCCGCGAAGGACAGCACGCCCGGCGCCCGCGAGTAGCGGCGCGTGGCGGGGTCGAGCTTCTGCGCGGTCCCCGTCTTGCCACCGACCTCGTAGCCGGGAACCATCGCGAAATGCCCGGTGCCCTCCTCCACCACGCGCCCGAGCATCCCGCTGAGCGTCTTCGCCGTCTGGGGCGAGATGACCTGCCGGACCACCTTCGGCTCGAGGCGCCGCGTCTCCCGCCCATCGGCGTCGAACTCGGCCTTGACCAGGCGCGGCTGCATGAGCCGGCCGCCGTTGGCGATGGCGCCGAAGGCGGCGACCATCTGGAGCGCCGTCACCGACACCTCCTGGCCGATCGACATCGTCGGCAGCGACAGGAGCGACCACCGCTGCGGGTCGCGCAGCACGCCGCGGCTCTCGCCGGCCAGTCCGACGCCGGTGGGAGCACCGAAGCCGAAGGCCGTCATGTACTTGTGGTAGCGCTCCTTGCCGAGGCTCAGCCCGACCTTCATCGAGCCGACGTTGGACGAGTTCTGGAGCACCTCGGTGAAGGTCAGCCAGCCGAACTTCTTCCAGTCGTGGATCACCGTCTTCGCGATCGTCAGCTGGCCGTTCTCGGCGTAGATGCGGTCGTCCGGCCGCACCACGCCTTCCTCGAGCGCGGCCGCGGCCAGGATCACCTTGAACGTCGAGCCCGGCTCGAAGGGATCGGTGACGGCCCGGTTGCGCCACACGTCGCGCGACGGGACGTCCGAGAAGGCGTTCGGATTGAAGGTGGGCCGGACGGCGAGGGCCAGGATGTCGCCGGTGCGCGGCTCCATCACCACGGCCATGGCGGCCTTGGCGCTCGTGCGACGGTACGCCGCGTCGATCTCCCGCTCGGCCAGGTACTGGATCGTCTTGTCGATCGTCAGCATGACGCCGCGGCCCGGCTCCGGCGCCGCGAGCACGTGCTGGGTGACCACCTCGCGGCCGAGCGCGTCGCGGCCGACGATGGCCTTGCCGGGCGTCCCCGCCAGCGCGTCGTTCCACGAGCGCTCGATCCCCTCGAGCCCGCCGTCGGTGCCCTCGAAGCCGAGTACCTGCGCGGCCAGCTCGCGGTTCGGATAGAGCCGGAGCGGCTCGTCGAGGAAGCCGAGGCCGGGCTCGGCCAGGTCGCGCACGCGCGCGGCGGCGGCCGGCGGCAGCTTGCGCTTGAGCCACACGAAGGAGCGCGACGACGTCAGGGCGGCGTGCACCTCGCTCACGGGCAGGTCGAGAATCGGCGCGAGCCGCGCCGCCACGCGCACGGGGTCGCCGACGGCCCGCGGCTGCACGAACAGGGACTCGCCCGGCGTCGAGGTGGCGAGCGGCGCGCCCTGGCGGTCGACGATCGGCCCACGCGCGGCGTGGAGCACGACCGTCCGCGAGTACTGGCGCTCCGCCATCTGTGCGAGCTCCGCGTGCTTGACGATCATCAGCCAGGCGAGCCGGCCCGTGACGCCGACGAAGGCGATCACGAGGCCCGCGGCCAGGATGAGAACGCGCGCGCGGAGCGCCTGGGTCATTGTAGCGACCGGCCTGGAGTCGGCGTGAGCCGTGGGTGGCCTGTTCGAGGCGGTTTCCGGCTCCGTGCGCCCATGCGGTTCGGCGATCCTTGTGCTGGCGCCGGCCGTGGCCCTCGACGTTCCATCACGGCGAGGTGATCCTGTTCTCCATCCCCGCCACGCGGTTGCGCTGGGCGGCGGCGAGGCCGGTGGTGCCGGTGACGAACTCGCGGGCCAGGCGGACCTGGTCGCGCGCGGGGACCGTGAGGCCGAGCTGGCGCGCGCGCTGCTCGACGCGCAGCGGCGAGCGCAGCGTGGCCTCTTCGATCTCGAGCCGGTGGATCAGCGTCTCGACGCGCGTGCGCTCGTCGCGCAGGGCGTCGAGCTGATACGCGAGGTGAACTTGCTGGACCCGCAGGCCGACGACGCCGAGGGCGCCGACCACGAGCACGGCCGAGATGGCGAGCGCGGCGCCGAGCGAGCGCCGGACCCGGGGATCTGCCTCACGATGCAGTCGCTGTGGCTTCTTCACGCCGTCCGCTCCAGCACGCGAAGCTTGGCGCTCCGGGCGCGGGGATTGGCCCGCACCTCGTCGGCCCCGGGCGTCAGGGGCGACGGCTCCAGCTCCGCGTAGTCCGCGGCGCCGAGCGCACGGAACGTCTGCTTCACGATGCGGTCTTCGCCCGAGTGGAACGAGATCACGCCGAGCCGCCCGCCGAGGGCGAGGAGGCCGGGGATCTCCTGGAGCGTCTGGCGGAGCGCTCCGGTTTCGTCGTTCACCGCCATGCGCAGGGCCTGAAACGTGCGCGTGGCGACGTGCGTCCGCCGCGGCCACGCGGCGCGTGGGACGGCGGCGCGGACGGCGGCGACGAGCTCGCCGGTCGTCCGGAGGGGCCGGCGACGGACGATGGTCCGCGCGATGCGCCGCGCGTATCGCTCCTCGCCGAGCTCGTGGATGAGGCGGGCCAGCGACGGCTCGTCGAGCCGGTTGACCAGGTCGGCCGCCGTCTCGCCCCGCGTGGGATCGAGCCGCATGTCGAGCGGCTCGTCGCGCTGAAAGCTGAACCCGCGACCGGATTCGTCGAGCTGGTAGGACGACACGCCGAGGTCCAGCAGCGCGCTGCGCGCGTAGGTCACGCCGTGGGCGCGCGCGACGCTGGCGACGTCGCGAAAGCTCGCGTGGGTGAGCCGCACGCGGTCGCCGAACCGCGCGAGCCGTGCGGCCGCGCGCGTGAGCGCCTCCGGATCGGCGTCGAGGCCGAGCAGGCGCACGTCCTCGCCGCTCGCCGCCAGCACCGCCTCTGCGTGACCGCCCATGCCCACCGTCCCATCGATCACCCAGCCCTCGCGGCGCGGTCGCAACAGCCACGCGACCTCGTCCACGAGGACCGGGACGTGAACCGCTAGACTCCCAGCGCCGAGAGCTTCTCGAACAGCGTCGGCAGCGCGTCGCCCTGCGTGCGCTCGTACTCGTCGAAGCGCGCTCGATCCCAGACCTCGAACATCTTTCGACCGCCGCCGAGGATCGTGACCTCTTTCTCCAGCCCGGCCTGGACGCGGGTGTCCGGTGGCAGGAGGATCCGGCCGGCGCCGTCGAGCGCGATGTCCTTGGCGCGCGAGATGTAGAGCCGGCTCAGCTTGCGCACCTCGGGCGAGAACAGCGACTGGCCGTTCAGCTTCTCCTCGAATCGCTGCCACTCCTCCAGCGGATGGACCTCCAGGCTGTGCTCGTTTGGGACTACCACCAGGCTCTCCCCGTACTGGGCCAGGGCGTCCCGGAACCTGGCCGGGACGCTCAGGCGCCCTTTCGGGTCGATCGTGTGCTGGTAACGGCCTCTAAACATTGCTTTATGGGGGCGGTGGCCCATTTCATCCCACTTCGCCCCACTTGCGGGCGACTGTACATTTGTCAAAAAGCGGCTGTCAAGGGAAAACCACGCGATTTTTTAGGGAGATGCGCTATGCAGGCGTTTGGCCGACCGATGGTGGGGTCGGCCGGGCCGTCCACCTTCGCTGGTGGAGAACGGCCCCCACGGGTCGGATGCTCTACCCGTTCGGCTGCTGCCGCACCCGCGTTTCGGAAATCGCCTCGAGGTCGCCCATGCAGAGGAAAGGACAGCGCGCCTCGGCGGTGGCGCGCACGGCGTCGGCCTGAAGCGCCCGGCCGGTCGGCCCGACCGAGACGAAGACGTGGACGAGGCCTCCGCGCTCCAGGGTCTCGCCGATGACGTCTGGCGGCGTCTTCAGTGTGGGCGCGTCGGGCGCCGGCGTGACGAGCATGTAGCGGACGCGGCGGCCCCGGGCGAACCACGGCAGCTCTCCGAGGGGGTCGAAGCCCGGCGGCAGCGGCACGTCCAGCTCGACGAGGTAGCGCAGGACACCGAAGTAGCCGGGCACGGCGCCCGCAAGCCGACCGGTGAGCCTGGGCAGCATCGCTTCGTCGAAGTGGGGCGCGACCAGGGACAGCCGCACGCGGCGGCCTGGAACGCCGGTCGCAGGCGTCGGCAGCGGGACAAGGCGAACCATCTGCGGCGGCGAAACGCAAGGAACGCGCCGTGCGACGTCACGAATGCAACTGTCTGAAATCACATACGCGTGTTGGAGCCGCCGGCGCGTAACCGGCCATCTGCTGTGCAGCGCCGCCCATGGATAGTGCACGTCAGCGGTTGCGCAACCGAACCCGGGTCGAGACCGTCGACATCGGCACAAGGCGACCGCCACCGTCCGGCGCTGTCGTGAGCGCGACGACCACGGACCTCACCTCGCCTGGCGTCGTGGTCGCCATGCCGCGCGCGTCGAAGTAGCGCAGCTCGAGCGCGCGCACGCCGTTGACGATCGGCTGCGCCCCGCCGCCGGCGTCGCGTCGCAGGATGGAGCCGGCCTTTCGCCAGATCACCCGCTCGCCGGCGGCCGCGATGCCGCCGTCGCCGTCGAGATCCTGCTGGAGCACGATCCGCTCGGTCTCGGCGACAGCCACGGCGTCGAAGGCGTCGCCGCCGAAACCGGCGGCCCGCACGTCAGCCACGAAGCGCACGAGCGCCACGCGCGCGCTCTGCTGGCTCTCCGCGCGAGCGGCGCCGGTGGCCCACGCACGCTGGCCTTGCTCGAGCAGGCCCAGCGCCGCCGTGGCGAGAAGCCCTGTGAGCGCGAGGCTGACGAGGAGCTCTCCGAGCGTCATGACGGCAAGCGTCGGCCGGATGGCCGCCGCGGTCAACGTGCAGAAATAGATGCGTCAGCGGCGCCGACCGAGCGGCGACTACCAGTGGAAGCCGATGCCGCCGTAGAAGAGGTGGCTGGTGAGATCCGCGCGGTCGCGCGCGGTCTCCGTGACCGGGAACCCGGAGATCGTGCCCGACTCCTTGAAGGAGAACGAGAACGTCTCCGTCTTGACGAACTTGTACTCGGCGAAGAGGGCGATGTTCCGCGTGAGAAACAAGCGCGCGCCGCCGAGGGCCTGGATGCCGGGCCGCACGTCGGTGTCGCTGATCTGCCTGTTCACGTCGAACGTCGACGTCCGCGTCTCGATCTCCGCGATGAACGCGCCGGCGCCGACGCCGACATACGGCTGCAAGCGACCGCGCGGGTACTTCGGCTCGGACAGGAGCCGGAAGCGATAGAGCAGGTTGAGCGTCACCGCGGTCACGTCGAGGTTGGCGGACTGGAACCGCGGCCGGGTGTCGCCGCTCACGCCGGCGAAGGTCCCGGAGAAGTCGACGGTCTGCGCGCCGAAGTTCGGCTCGAAGTGGTAGACGTCGAGCTCGGCTCCGATGTTGCCCCCCAGCAGATTGCGCTCGAAAAAGTATCCGGCCTTGCCGCCGTAGAGGAGCGACGAGTCGAAGGTGAGGTCCCGGGCGCGGCCGTTGACGAACGGCGCGTCGTTGAGCTCGATCTCCGTGCGGAGATCGGTGTCCTCCGTGCGTGCCGTGCCCACGTAGCCGGCGACGTATGGCTCCCCCACGGCGACGCCTGGCGCGAGCAGCGCCAGGCCGATCAGTGCGACGAGCAGCCGAGCCCGGACGGTTTCGATGACAGGCTCCTCACCAAGTGATGCTGCGATCAGATCATTCAGAGCGGTGCCGTGTCAATTTTCGCGACGCCGGGGCGCCCGGCGCGCACCGCCATACCATGCCGGGAGCGGTGCGCGCCGAGGGGCGAGCCCGCTCAGGCCACCGGAACGAGCAGCCCGCGCAGGTGGAAGGCCAGCGACGCGGGGGCGGAGGCCGCGGCGGCCGGCGGGGCGTTGAGCAGCTGCACCACCTGCCCGCTTCCGAACTCGATGCCGGTGGTGAGCGGCAGCACCGTCGTGGACTGCGCCGGCACGCAAAGCGGGCCGGTGACCGTCGAATCGGTCTGCGTCACCGTCCCGGAGACGGTCGTCGCGCCGGAGGAGACGCCCGTCGGCGAGGTTGCCGGCGGGGTCGTGGTGAGCGGCGGCGTCGGTGTCGATGCGCCGGCGCGGTTCACCGCGCCGCCGCACGCGGCCGTCGTGCCCGTGTTCGTGACGATGATGTCGGTGACGACGAGGGTGAGACCGGCCGGCACCGTGAACGCGTCGACGGCCGCGCTGCCCGCCGGCACCGCGCGCGTGATCTCCACGACGCTCTGGATCGTCGCGGGCGCCGGCGTGGCCGGGGTCTCGGTCTGAGCGCCGAGCCGGTTGACCGCGACGGCGCCGGCCACGAGGACGACGGACAGGACGACAGCGATGGGACTCTTCATGAGGGCCTCCGTGGAGCGGAATTCGGCCCCCGAGCGCTCGCAACCGTGGTGCCACCGACGGCGGCCGAGCGGCCGCACGAGTAAATCTTACGCGCTGCCCTCAGCTGACCGGCGGACGGTGCTGGCGCCACGGTCGCGCGCGCTCGAAGGCAGCGGCCGCGCGCATCACCAGCTGGTCCTGGAACCGGCGACCGACGATCTGAAGGCCGATGGGGAGCCCGTCCTTCGTGAACCCGCACGGCACGGAGGCCGCCGGCTGCCCGGTGAGGTTGAACGGATAGGTGAACGGGATCCACCCGTACGCCGGGACCGGCCGCCCGGCGATCTCCGTCGGGTTGTCGAGGCCGACCTTGAACGGCGGACACGCGATCGTCGGCGTGAGCAGGAGGTCGTACTTCTCGAAGAACGCGCGCGGATGCTGCCACCACGTGAGTCGATCCATCCACGCCTGCACGTAGCGCGTGGGCGGCTGCTTCAGCGCGAGCTCGATCAGGTGAAGGAGGCCGGGATCGATGTCCTGTCGCCGGTCGAGGAACGGCGCCATGCGCGTGGCGATGCCGCCGCAGAAGATCTGCTCCCAGCACTCCTTCGGCGAGGGCCACTTCGGCTGCACCTCGTCGACGCGGCAGCCCATCTCGCGGAACGCCTTCGCCGCGCGCGCACACGCCGCGCTCACCTCGGGGTCGACCACGTCGGCGTTACCGAGGTCGTCCGTGTAGGCCACGCGGAGGTTCTTCACGCCGCCCCCGAGCGCCTTGATGTAGTCGGCGCCGTCGGCCGGCAGCGAATACTGATCACGCTCGTCGGGACCGGCCACCACGTTCATGACGAGCGCGGCGTCGGCGACCGTGCGCGTCATGGGCCCGACGTGCGAGAGGCTCCAGGCACCGCTGGGCGGATGCGTCGGCACGCGTCCGTACGATGCCTTGAAGCCGAAGATGCCCGTGCACGAGGCCGGGATGCGGATCGAGCCACCGCCGTCGGTGCCGACGTGCAGCGGGGCGAGGCCGGCCGCGGCCGCCGCCGAGGCGCCGCCGCTGGAGCCGCCGGGCGTGCGCTCGATGTTCCACGGGTTGCGCGTCGGGCCGAACAGCAGATTGTGGGTGGCGCCGATCCAGCCGAACGTCGGGGTGTTGGTCTTGCCGATCATGATCCCGCCCGCCGCCCTCATGCGCTCCACCATCGGCGCGTCCTCGGTCGGGACGTTGTCGCGGAAGAGCGGCGTGCCGAACGTGGTCCGGACGTTGCGCGTGGTCACGAGATCCTTGACGCTGAACGGAATGCCGTGCAGCGGACCGAGCTTCGCGCCCCGCTTGCCGAGCGCGCGCTCGGCGGCCTTCGCCTCGCGCCGTGCCTGGTCCGCATTGATGAGGACGTAGGCGTTGAGCCGTGGATTGAGCTTGTCGATTCGCTCGAGAACGGCGTCGACAAGCTCCACCGGCGAGACTTTCTTCTTGCGCATGAGCGCGGCCAGCTCGGTCGCGGACAGCCACCAGAGTTCGTGATCAGGCATCGTGGATCGGCTCCCTCTCAGTGAGTGAACGGCTCATCGCGACCCGCGGAGGCGTGGGTCCAGCGTGTCCCGCAGCGCATCGCCCAGCAGGTTGCTGCCGAAGACGGCGAGGCTGATGGCGACGCCGGGGAAGAGCACCAGGTGCGGCGCCTTCTGCGCGTACTCGGCGGCCGAGACCGACAGCATCCGCCCCCACGACGGATACGGCTCGGGCACGCCCATGCCCAGGAACGACAGCGTCGCCTCCACCAGGATGGCGCTGCCGAGCTGCGCCGTGCAGAGGACGATGAACGGCCCCACCGTGTTCGGCATGATGTGCCGGAACGCGACGCGCAGGTGCTGCACGCCGAGCGCACGCGCCGCCTCGACGTACTGCATCTCACGGATCGATAGCACGCTGGCGCGGATGACGCGCGCCGCCCGCGGGATGATCGGGATCGAGATGGCGATGATGACGTTCCGGATCGAGGGGCCGAGCGACGCGGACATAACCAGCGCGAGCACGAGCAGCGGCAGCCCCTGCAGGATGTCGAGGAAACGCTGGGTGACGAGGTCCGTCTTGCCGCCGATGTAGCCGGACAGCAGGCCGATGACACCCCCCAGGAACGAGCCGAGCAGCGTGGAGCCGAGGCCGACCAGGAGCGAGACCCACGCACCGTGCACGATACGGGAATAGATGTCCCGGCCGAGGTGATCGGTTCCGAGCCAGTGCTCGGACGTCGGCTGACCGAGCGTGTAAGCGGCGTTGGTGGCGATCGGGTCGTGGGTCTGCAGCCACGGCGCCAGGAGCGCCGTCACCACCATGACGACCATGATGACGCCGCCGGCGGCGCCCAGCGGCTTGCGCCGGACGAACCGGCCGAGCGTCGTCCACGCGCCCGGCGCGGCCGGACGGACGGCGACGATCGGGACGTCGACGCGGGCTTCGACGGGACTAGCTGCCATAGCGCACGCGAGGATCGAGCACACCGTAGAGCATGTCCACGACGAGGTTCGACACGATGACGACGATCGCAATCAGCATGACCAGGTTTTGCACGATGGGATAGTCGCGCCACAGGATGGCCTGCACGAGAAAGCGCGCCACGCCGGGGAGATTGAAGACCGTTTCCGTGACGACGAGGCCGCCGATGAGGAAGGCGAACTCGATGCCGATGACGGTGACGACCGGCAGGATGGCGTTCTTCAGCGCGTGGCTCCAGATCACAACGCGCCCGTTCTGGCCTTTCGCCCACGCCGTCCGGATGTAGTCCTCGCGCATCACCTCCAGCAGCGACGACCGGGTGATGCGCATGATGAGCGCGGAGGACCGGTAGCCGACGGCCAGCGCGGGTAGCATGAACTGGATGGCGTGCGCACTGAAGTTCTCCGTGGGCTTGACGTACGTCAGCGGGGGAATCCAGCCTAGCCACG
Source organism: Candidatus Methylomirabilota bacterium (assembly GCA_036556545.1). Lineage (GTDB taxonomy): Bacteria > Methylomirabilota > Methylomirabilia > Rokubacteriales > CSP1-6 > AR12. Next base: position 26,727 of record DATBJF010000008.1, on the reverse strand, counting down.
AGACCATGCCGAGGATGATGACCATGCCGAGCCAGAACGACGGCATCGACAGCCCGGCCAGGCTCACCACGCGCATGGCGTAATCGAGCGACGTGTCCTGCTTGACGGCGCTGATGACGCCGGTCGGAACTCCGAGGACCACGGCCACGATGAGCGAGAGGATGGCGAGCTCGATGGTCACCGGCAACAGCGGGCGGATCACGTCCCAGGCCGGGATGTCGTACCGGTACGACTTCCCGAGGTCTCCGACGAACATCTGGCGCATCCACTCGAGGTACTGCACGTAGTACGGCCGGTCGAGGCCGAGCTCCTTCATGATGGCGGCCTTCTCGGACTCGTTCACGTACCCGGCCGTCGAGAACAGGATGTCCACGATGTCGCCCGGGGCCAGCCGCAGGAGGGCGAAGATGACGATCGACATGCCGATCAGCGTCAGCACGGCGATCCCCAGCCGCTGGGCGACGTATGTTTTCATCCGAGATGGGGGCCGCTGACTACATGGGGGGCCCCGAAATGGCCCCCCATACCCCGCCGCCTTCGGCGCGTCCCGGCAAAGCCGTGCCGCGCCTCTCTCTCGGGAGGGCTCCGGCGCATACCGTCCTGCCTACGGCACGCCGCGGTGGAGCCGCGGCGCGCCGCTCGCCGGCTCTCAGTCACTTGTCGAGCCACACTTCCTGCATGCGGCCGAAGTTGTAGATCGACTGGTGAGGGATCAGGTTCTTCACGAACGGGCGGTGCGTGAAGTAGTCGAGCCGCCAGGCCAGCAGCGGCCGCGCGGCGTCCTGCTCGATCTTCTTCTGAAGAGCGGCGACCAGCGCCAACCGCTTCTTGGGGTCGAGTTCCTGCGACTGGCCGTCGACCAGCTTCGACACTTCCTCGCTGCAGTACTGGCTGTAGTTCCTCGGCGAGCCGCAGCTGTAGTTCTCGTAGAAGTTCGCGTCCGGGTCGTCGGGGCCGATGCCGGTGAGGTTGGCGCCGATCTGGAAGTCGCCGCGGGTGGCAGTGGCGTGCCACTGCGCCGTCTCGATCTGCTTGAGCGTCGACTCGATGCCGATCTGCTTCAGCTCGTTGATCACGAACGACGCCATGTCGACGTAGATGGCGATCGCCCGCGTCACCATCTCGACCTTGAGCGGGTTCTGCGGCGTGAAGCCCGCCTCGGCCATGAGCTTGCGGGCCTTGGCCTTCTCGTCGGCGGGCTTGCCGTAGCCGGGCAGCGCCAGCAGATCCTTGTCGCCGAGCCCCCAGAACGCGTGCGGGCGGGGCGCCATCGATGCCCCGGGGACCGCACCGCCCTGGTGCGAGGCCTGGATGAGCGCGCGGCGGTCGATGGCGTGACTGACGGCCAGCCGGATCTTCGGGTTATCGAACGGGGCCTTCTTGGTATTGATGATGATGTTGTCGTTGACGTTCTGGTTGTACGGCGTCACGACGAGCTCGGGGACCGCCTTCTTGAGCTGCTCGGCAACGGTCTTCGAGGTTTCCCCGGGGAACGATACGTCGACCTGGCCCGACTGAAGCGCGGCCGTCCGCGTACCCCGCTCGGCGATGATGATGTACTTCAGCCCATCGAGATATGGCCGGCCCTTCACGAAGTAGTCAGGATTCTTCGCGTACTCGACGAACTCACCCTTGCGCCATTCCTTGACCTTGAACGGTCCCGTGCCGACGCATCCGGTGCGATAGCTCGCGGGCGGCAAGTGGGCCGCGTAGATCGGCGAATAGCCGGAGGCGAGCATCATGAGCAGCGAGGGCTGCGGTCGCTTGAGGTGGAACACCACCGTGTGCGCGTCCGGCGTCTCGATGTTCTGGACGTTCGAGTACCAGTCCTTCCGCGGGCTGATGCGCAGCTTGGCGGGCGCATCCGCCGCCTGGCGCACGGTGTCGAACGTATGCTTGACGTCCTTCGACGTGAACGGCTGGCCGTCGTGCCACTTCACGCCCTTTCGGAGGAAGAAGACGAGGTTGCGATAGTTGTCCTGCCACGACCACTTCTCGGCCAGCTCGCCGATGATCGTGTCCATGCTCTCGGTCTTCTTCAACGGGTCGAAGAGCACGAGGTTGTTGAAGCACGGCATGGCCGGCCACACGTCGGTGATCGTCGACGTCTCGTGGATGGCGAAGCCCTGTGAGAGATCCTCCCGGTTCGTGTGGGTCAGCACGCCGCCCGGCTTCGGCGTCTGGCTGATGGCGGGGGTCCCGGCGGCGACGACCGCGATGAGGGCGGCGAAAACGGTCAAGGCTGCGATGACGCGAGTGCGCGACATGAATGTCCTCCCGGCTGAGTGCGGCTGCTAAGTGGCTGAGTCTACGCCCAAAACAAAACGGCTCTCAACTTTGTTCCGTGCCGCGGCGCGTCGAGTCCCCGGGGAGTCGCTCAGAGGACGCGGAGCAGCAGGTGGATGCCGTAGATGGCGCCCCCGGCCAGGCCGCCCACGACGGTGCCGTTCACGCGGATGTATTGCAGGTCGTCCCCGGCGTGCTCCTCGATCAGTCGGACGGCGCCTTCGGGGCCGAGCGCACGCACGCCGTTCTCGATGAACCGCGCGATCTGGCCGTGATAGCGCTCCACCAGCTCGGCCACGCGCGTGCGGATCCAGCCGGCGATCTCCACGCGGAGCACGGCGTCGCTGATCAGGGCCTGGCGGGCGCGTTCCAGGCGCGTCGCGATCCACGTGACCGCCTCCGAGCGCTCGGCCGCCAGGTCCATGAGCAAGGTCCGTCGCAGGGACGCCGCGAGGTCGTCGAGGAGCGTCACCACGGCCGGCGTGTTGAGGAGCTCGCGCTTCGCCGCCTCCACTCGCCCCGCCAGCGTCGGGTCGCGCACCAGCCGCTCCTCGAGCTCGGCCACCACCTCGGAGGCACGCGTCCGCAGCGGGTGGTCGGCGTCCTTGGCGACCTGCCGCAGCCCGCTGTGCAGCGCCTCCACCAGCCGCTCGCGGTCGAGCACGCCGATCAGCTCCGCCAGGCCGATGAACAGCCGCGGATAGACGCCGAGCCGCGTGCGGTAGCGGGCCATCAGGTCCTCGATGACCTCGCCCACCGTCGTCCGGAACTCCGGCCGCTCCATGGCGTCGGCGAGAACGTTCACGAGCCCCTGCACGACGCGGCGATCCCAGCCGTTCTGCCGGGCGATGCGCAGCGCGGCGGCCAGCGTGGGGGCGGCCGGCTGCTCGGCGAGCATCGTGCGCAGACGCGCCATCAGCTCGGACGCCGCTGTGGGCGTCATCTGCTCGACGACCCAGTCGGCGACGGCCCGCGTCGCCGCGTCGAGATCTTCCGGCGACACCCGCTCGGCACCACGGGCGATGAGATCCGCCAGGTCGACGCGGCCGATCTCGTCGAGCACGTACTGCTTGGTCAGCACGCGATTTCCGACCATCACGCCGACGCGCTCGGCCATCGCCTCCCAGTTGGCCGGAATCAGCGCCGTGTGCGGGATCGGAAGGCCAAGCGGGTGGCGAAAGATGGCCGTGACGGCGAACCAGTCGGCCAGGCCGCCCACGATGCCGGCCTCCGCGACGGCGAGGATCCAGCCACCCCACCACGTCGCCCGGAACGGCCAGGCCGCGATGGCGAGGGCGGCGGCGCCGAGGAGCACGCCCAGGGCGAGACGCCGCTGGCGCCGCACGCTCAGCGCTCCGGCCCGAGCAAGAAGTCGAGCATGCGTTCGGTGGCGGGCGGCCCCTGCGGATAGGTATGGGTGCCGCGCGGGTCGCCCCCGCTCCACGCGTGGCCCATCGGGCGCACCAGCCACGTCTCCAGGCGCGGCGTGCCGCGGCGGTCGCGGTGCACGGAGCGGATGGCGCCGTCGGCGATGTCGGTGACGGCGGCGACGGTGCCCAGTGCGCGCGCCAGCATCGTCTCGAGGGCCGAGAGGTTGGACGCGTTCACGACCGCGTCGGCCCCGCCCTGCCACGCCGAGGCGCGCAGCGACAGCGAGCGCGCGCCGGCCGTGGTGAGGCACTGGTCGGCGGCGACGGCCGGATCGCCGGCGGCGCCGCGCATGCATTGCATGGCGCCGCTCGGCCCCACGCCGCACCGATAGGGACCGCCGGCCGTCACGCCGATGCCCGCCACCGTTTGCGGCGCCGCACAGGCGAGATTGACGGCCATGAAGGCGCCGGCGGAGAAACCGATGACGATGATCCGCCGCTCGCGCATGCCGCGCTCGTCCTGCACGTGCCTGGCCATCGCGAGGATGGCCGCCGCCTCGCCGCCGCTCGGCCCCTGATCGGCCGGATTGAACCAGTTCCAGCAGCGATACGGATTGTCGCGCCGCCCTTGCACGGGGTAGAGCACCACGAGGCCGCGCCGCTCGGCGGCGGCGTTCAGCCGTGTGCCGAGGGCGAAATCCTCCGGCGTCTGCCAGCAGCCGTGCAGCGCGACCACCAGCGGCGCGTCGGCGGGAGCCGACGGAACGTAGAGCGCGTACGGCCGGGCGTCGTGGCGGCCGCTCGTGAACGTGCCGGCCGCCTGCGCCGGCGCCAGCATGGCCATCACGAGCGCGAGCGACACGAGCCGCGTGATCACACGCGGCGGCGACGCGGCAGGAGCAGACGCCCGGCCTTGACGTCCCAGACCCCCCGCGGGGTGAGACGGACGACCGGCAGGAAATCCGCGGCGAGGAACAACAGCGTGAAGAACGGATCGTGGAACTCGTACCCGCGCTCGCGCAGCAGTGCGTGCAGCTCGTCCTGACGATGCGCGGCCTCGGGCAGCTCCAGCCGGGTCATGATGCCGCCGAGCGGCAGCGGCAGCTCCCACGTCACCCGGTCGCCGTCGACGAGCACGACTCCGCCGCGCACCGCGAGCAGCCGGTTCACCGCCCGGGCCATCGCCTCGCGACTGCGACCGAGCGCCAGGATGTTGAAGTCCGTGGAGACGGTCGCGGCGAGACCGTCGAGGCGGTCGGCGAAGCCGGCGACGACGGCGGGCGCCACCCAGCGCCCGGCGCGGTCGACGAGCGCTGCATGAAGGTCGCCCGCCGCCGGCGTGCGGTCCTCCCGCCTCGTGATGACGGCGCTGACGAGGCGGATCACGGGCAGCGTCGGGCGCGGCGGCAGCCGAAAGTCCTCCGGGCGTGCGCGCCATGAGACGTTGAGCCGGGCCACCGGCGACGTGAATACGCGCGACCACGCCGGCTCGGGGACGGGAACGAGCGTGCGTCCGTCCCGCGCGGCCACGCGCCCTCGAGCGATCACCAGCTGCGGCCGCGGCTGGCTCAGATCGGCCAGCACGCACACGTCGGCGTAGCGTCCGGGTGCGATGCCGCCGATGTCGTCGTCCTTCCGGAAGTACGTCGCGGGATTCAGCGTCACCATCCGGTAGGCGTCCACCGGCGGCACGCCGGCCGCCAGCGCCGTCCGGAGGAGATGGTCGACGAAGCCGTGGTCGCGCACGAACGCCGGCATCGAGCCGTCGGTGGTCAGCATGGCGCGCGCGGCGAGGCCGGGGGCATCCTTGAGGGCGTCGAGCAGCCCGCCGAGATCGGGACGCAGCGACGACTCGCGCAGCATCACGGCGATGCCCTGCCGCGCCCGCTCGAGCACCTCGGCCGCCGTGATGGGCTCGTGATCCGAGGTGAGGCCACCGGCGGCCAGGGCAGCGATCTTGTCGCTGCGCGCGCCGGCCGTGTGGCCTTCGACGCGCAGCCCGCGCGCGTGCCCCAGGTCCAGCCGCGCGAGCAGCTCCGGATCACCGGCGTGAACGTTCGCCCAGCGCGTCACCTCGCCCACCGCGGCGACCCAGGGGTGCGTAAACGCGCGTGCGAGATCCCGCACCCGGAAGCGGCGCGGCTCGTCGGGCGTCCGCGTCTGCCCCTGGACGCGCAGCATCCAGTAGAACTTCAGCGGCGAGCGCGCCAGCCCGTCGGCCACCGCCCGGAAGGCGCGAAGGCCGCCGAGCTCCCAGAACTGCAGCGTGTCGGCGAAGACGGTCGTCGTCCCGAGCGGCAACACGTGACGCGCCAGCGCCGAGGGGGTGATGACGTGCGCGGGATGCACGTGCGGATCGACGTACCCGGGGACCAGCACGCGGCCGGCCGCCTCCACGACGGTCGTGCGCGCGCCGACCATGTCGTCGCGCAGGCCGACGTAGCCGATGCGCTCGCCGAGGATGGCGACGTTGGCGAGATGCAGCTCGCCCGTATAGACGTTCAGCAGGGTGCCGCCCCGGATGTAGAGGTCCGCGGCGGCCGCCCCCCGCGCGACAGCGGTGAGCCGGCGGCGCTCCGTCGCCGTCACTTCTTGCGCTGAGCTCCCGTGCGATAGGCGGCCGTGCCGGCCTTCACACCGGCGCGCAGTCCCCGTCCGATCCGCGCCGCCTCGTCGACGGCCTGCCGGACACGGGGCTCGGCCTGGCGAATGGCCCTCCGCACGGTGATCCGCGTCTGGCGCTCGACGCGCTTCAATCGCTTCCGCGCCTCGCCGCGCACCTTCCGCGTCTGCACCTCCAGCCGCGCCAGCTGTTTCTGCAGCGCCTTCCACTGCCCATTCAAACCCGCCATGCGCGCCTCCTCCAGGAACAATTGTATCGGACCGGCGAGAAAGAACAGTCGCGCGTGATGTTCTCATGGTGCGAATCGGAATCACTTCCATCTAGAACCGACCCGAGACCGAGAGCATCGGCGCAGCCTACTGCAGCAAGCGGAGCCACCGTCCATCTAGAACCGCCCACCCACGCTTCGAGCCGAGCGCCGCGCGGTCGCTACAATAGACACCAATGAGTCTCGCCATCATCGTGACCGACGACGTCCGCGTTCCGGCGGCGGCCGTCACCGTGCGCGCGGTGCGCGCCTCGGGCCCGGGCGGCCAGAACGTGAACAAGGTGGCCACGAAGATCGACCTGCGCGTGGACCTCGGCCGCGTGGAGGGGCTGTCGGCCGCCGCGCGAAGCCGGCTCGACGCGCTCGCCCGTCACCGCCTGGACGCCGACGGCCGACTGGTCGTCACCAGCCAGGCGACGCGCAATCAGGCGCGCAATCTGGAGGACGCGCGGGAGAAGGTTCGCGCGCTCGTGGCCGCAGCACTGATCCCGCCGCGGCCGCGCACGGCGACGCGGCCGACGGCCGGGGCCCGCGAGCGCCGGCTCGGTGAGAAGCGCCTCCGCGGTGACGTCAAGCGCCTCCGGGCGCGCCCCACCCGCGACGACTAGAATCCCAGCGCGCGGACCTCGTCGCGGAATCGCCGGACGTTCGCGAGCTTGATCTCCTCGTAGCCGCGAATGAGGTCCGGCAGCCCGGCCAGCTTGACCGCGCGGTCATACGAGCGCGCGTCGAGTCCGGCCAGCGCCTGGTCGACGAGGGAGACGTACTCGCCGACGAGCGCCCGCTCGACCCGCCGCACCTCCGGCCAGCCGAACACGTCCAGGGCGCCGCCGCGGAGACCGCGCATGGCGTGGAGCGCGCGGAACACGCTGTCGAACCAGCGCCCGAAGCGAATCTTGCGCTGCCAGCCGAACGCGCGCAGCAGCGGCGGGTGCAGGTTGTACTTCACGGTGACGCCGTCCGGGTACTCCTCTTTCAGCGCCGCCGCGAGGTCGTTCTTGAGGTGGAGCCGGGCCACCTCGTACTCGTCCTTGTAGGCCATCAGCTTGAACAGATGGCGCGCGACGGCCTCGCTCAGCGCGGTGCGGTCGGGCACCAGACGGCGCTCGGCCTCCACCACGCGACGCACCACGTCGACGTAGCGGCGCGCATAGGCGGCGTCCTGGTAGTCGATCAGCTCGGGAACGCGAATCTCCAGGAGACGGCGCGTCTCGCCCGCGGCGCCGGCCATGTCGACGAGGGCGCGCGCCTCGGCGGTGAGCGGCGCGGTCGTCTCCATCGCTCCGACGCGGCGCCGCTTGAGCGTGCCGACCCAGGCCGGATCGGCGACCAGGAGACGGCCGGCGCGGAACGCCTGCGTGTTCATCGTGACCGATACGCCGTTGAGCGCGATGGCCTGCTCGATCGCCGCGACCGCCACCGGAATAGCGCCCGCCTGGTAGGCGGCGCCGAGGGCGATCAGGTTGGCCGCCATGTGGTCGTCGAAGAGCGTCTCGGCGAGCCCGATGGCGTCGAAGAACGCATTCTCGTCCTTGCGCGTGCAGCGGTTGATCGAGGCGAGCAGCCCACCCGGATCCGGGAAGTGTACGTCCGTCTTCGTCACCATCGCCCCCGTGGGCACCTGGCTCGTCGACACGACGGCGATCGTCTTGTCCGCCCGCGCGTGGTCGAGGTTCTGCGGTGACGTGGCCACGAGGACGTCGAAGCCGAGGTAGCAGTCGGCGCCGCCGGCCGAGACCTTCGCCGAGACTTCCTCGGGCCGCTCGAAGATCTTGAGATGTGAGACGACGGGACCGCCCTTCTGACTGAGGCCGGTCTGGTCGAGGCCACGCACGTGCTTGCCGTCGAGGAGCGCCGCCGTGCCGAGGATCTGGTTCACCGTGACCACGCCGGTGCCGCCGATCCCCATCATGAAGATCGACGCCGTCGATGGCACCCGCCGCGTCGGCTCGGGCAGCGGCCGGTCGACCGTGAAGACCTTCCGCTCCTTCTTCCGCGGAGCGCCCTTCGGCACCACCGTGAGGAACGACGGGCAGTCGCCGCGCAGGCACGAGTAGTCCTTGTTGCACGAGGACTGATGGATCTGCGTCTTGCGCCCGAACTCCGTGTCGACGGGCTGGACGGACAGGCAATTGCTCTTCACGCCGCAGTCGCCGCAGCCCTCGCACACGGCCTCGTTGATGAAGACCCGCAGCGCGGGGTCCTCGAGCTTGCCGCGCTTGCGGAGCCGGCGCTTCTCCGCCGCGCAGCGCTGATCGTGGATCAGCACGGTGACGCCGGGCGTGTCGCGCAGCATGCGCTGCGCCTCGTCCAGGCGGTCGCGGTCCCACACCTGAGCGTTGCGTGCCCACGTCACGCCGTGGCCGTACTTGTCGGGGTCGTCGGTCGTGACCACGATGCGCTTGACGCCCTCGGCCTCGAGCAGGCGCGTCATCTCCGGGACGGGCATGGCGCCGGCCGCGTCCTGGCCGCCGGTCATCGCCACCGCGGAGTTGTAGAGGATCTTGAACGTCACGTTGGTGCCGGCCGCGATGGCCTGGCGGATGGCCAGCGAGCCCGAGTGGAAGAACGTTCCGTCCCCGAGGTTCTGGAACATGTGGCGCATCTCGGTGAACGGCGCCATGCCCACCCACTGCACACCCTCGCCGCCCATGTGCGTGGTGCCGACGGTATGCCGCTCCGGCATCGCCAGGGCCATGCCGTGGCAGCCGATGCCGCCGCCGGCCATCGAGCCCTCCGGCACGACCGTCGACCGGTTGTGCGGGCAGCCCGAGCAGAAGAACGGCTGGCGCGCCAGCGTCAGCGGCGCCGGACGCTCGCGGAGGGCCTCGAGCAGAGCGACACGAGCCGTCACGGAGCCGAGATTGATCTTCCGTTCGAGGCGGGAGGCCAGCAGCAGCGCAATCTTGTCAGCATCGAGCTCGCCGTTGGCCGGCACCAGCGGGCGCCCGTGCTCGTCCTGCTTGCCGACCACGCGCGGCCGCTCCGTCTCGTTGTAGAGCACGTCGCGGATGAACGTCTCCACGAACGCGCGCTTCTCCTCGATGACGAACAGCTCCTCGAGGCCGTGCGCGAACTCCCGCACGATCGTCGGCTCCATCGGCCACAGCAGCCCGATCTTCAGCAGCCGGATGCCGTGCCGCCGCAGCGCCTCGTCGTCGAGCCCCAGCTCATGGAGCGCCTCGCGCAGGTCGTAGTACGTCTTGCCCGGTGCCGCGATGCCGAGCCAGGCCCCCGGCGAGGGGATGGTGATCTTGTTCAGCGGATGCGCGGCCGCGAACGCGCGGGCCGCCTCCAGGCGGCCGTAGTGGATCTCGCGCTCGAGCTCGAGGCCGTACGGCGGCAGCAGCATGGGGTTCTGGGTCGGTCGCCAGGGCTTGCCGTCCCAGGTGAAGCCCGGGTCGCGAATCACGACGCGCTCGGCATGAACCTCGGCGGTGCCGATCTCGTCGGCGACGTTGGTGACGATCTTGAACGCGACCCAGAGCCCGCAGTAGCGGGACATCTCGAAGCCGTAGCGGCCGAGGTCGAGGATCTCCTGCACGCTGCCCGGGAAGAGCGTCGGCATGAACGCGTCGTAGAAGGCGACCTCGGAGTGCGTGGGCAGCGTCGACGACTTGGACAGCGGATCGTCGCCGCCGAGCGCGAGCACGCCGCCATAGCGGCCGAGGCCCGCGTAGTTGGCGTGCTTGAAGATGTCGCCCGTGCGGTCGACGCCCGGGCCCTTGCCGTACCACATGCCGAGCACGCCGTCGTACTTCGGCTTCGGAAACATGTTGGCGAGCTGGGCGCCGTAGATGGCGGTGGCGCCGAGATCCTCGTTGACGCCGGAGATGAAGACGACGTTGTGCTCGGCCAGCAGCTTCGGATTGCGCTCCAGCGTGAGGTCGAGCCCGCCGAGCGGCGAGCCGCGGTAGCCCGAGACCAGCGTCGCGGTGCGAATGCCGCGGCGCTTGTCGGCACGGTGCTGGTCGAGCGGGAGCCTGACCAGGGCCTGGATGCCCGACAGGAAGATCGTACCGGTTTCCTGGCGGTATTTCGCATCGAGCGAAAAAGTGTCGTTGATGGCCATGCTCTCCTCAGGAGGCTCGCGTGAAGGTCACCGGCGCCGTCTCGGTCGTATGATACGGGCGCGTCGACACAGGCGCAAATTGCCGCCCGGAGGGACGATGGCGCTTCGACTCGCGCTCATGATCGAGGGACAGGAGGGCCTCACGTGGGACCGCTGGCGGCGGCTGGCGCGCACGGCGGAGGACGGCGGCTTCGAGTCGCTGTTCCGGTCGGATCACCTCACGGGCCTCTTCGGTGACGCCAGCCGTCCGTCGCTCGACCTCTGGGCCTCGCTGACGTGGCTGGCCACCGCGACCTCGCGAATCCGGTTCGGGCCGCTGGTGGCGCCGCTGACGTTCCATCACCCCGCGCTCCTGGCCAAGCACGCGGCGGCGGTCGCGGAGCTGAGCGCGGGGCGCCTGGACCTCGGGATCGGCGCCGGCTGGCACGAGGGCGAGCATCGCATGTTCGGCATTCCGTTCCCGTCGCTGAAGGAGCGGGTTGACCGCCTCGAGTGCGGGGCACGCGCGATCCGGGCGCTGTGGACCGGCAAGAAGGTGACGCTGTCGCAGCCGTACTACCCGCTGGTCGATGCCGAGAGCCATCCCGTGCCGCCCGGCGGCCGCGTGCCGCTCATCATCGGCGCGCGCGGCGAGCGGCGGACGCTCGCCATCGCCGCCGCCCATGCCGACGAGTGGAACATCACCCGCGTGACCTTCGACGAGTACGCGGCGAAGCGCCGGCTGCTGGAGACGCATTGCACGGCGGCCGGGCGCGACGCTCACGCCATCGCGCGCTCGCTGATGGTGCCCGTCATCGTCGGCCGCACGGCCGCGGAGATCACGGCGCGACACGCGCGAGCGCGGGCGATCTTTCCACGGGTGCCGGAGGACGAAGCGGGCTGGCGCGCCGCCGGCTTCCTGTCCGGCACGCCGGACCGGGTCGTCGCCGACCTGAAGCGCTGGGAGAGCCTCGGTGTCCAGCGCGTCATGCTGCAGATCCTCGACATGGAGGACGACCCGGCGATGGAGCTGCTGGCGCGGGACGTGGTGCCGGCATGTCGCTGACGGTGTGCGTGCCGGCTCGAGGAGTGCCAGACGGCTACCGGACGGCCGGCGCCGGGTCGGCCCAGAGGCCGCGGGCGGCCGTGCGGGCTTCGCGCTGGAGCTTCACGAAGAGCGACTGGTGGCGAACGTTCGGCGGGACAGTCATGACCTGGGCGAAGCCCCGCCGGACGAGCTCCGCGTTCACCATCGTGTCGGCGACCCAGACGTAGGCCAGCAGCCGGCCGTGCCGGTCGCGCGCCTGCGCGTCGAGCTCGAGGCGCACGCGACGGCCGCGGACCAGCTCGCTGTTGATCGCGGCCGCGGCGCGGCCGCCACGCTCCTGGCCCTTGCGCGGATGATTCATCTCCGGCGTGTTGACGCCGATATAGCGGACCTTTTCGACGCGCCCGCCGACGTCCACGTAGATCGTGTCACCGTCGACGACGCGGGTGACGGTCCCCTCGAGCGCGGAGTGGGCGACGGCGGGAAGGGCAAGGCCGAGCAGGACGAGCAGGGCCGCGAGCCGCCGGGCGAAGCGCGCCACGCGGCCACGCTGTCATGCGGGCGGCGTCACCGTCAACTTTCTGAGACAGAGCTCGAATCAGCCGTCGACGCGAACGAACGCATAGCCGAGCGTACCGACCTGACGAGGCACGTGCGCGAGCGTGCGGCGATCAGCCCGCCGTCGTTCGTTCGGATACGTGCCGCCGGTCTTCCGCCGCTCGCCGATCCGGCGATCGAGGATGACCTGCACGTCGTCCTCGCTCGCGAACTCGCGCGCGAGGTAATCGAACAGCTGCGGCTCGCGCCGCGAGACGATGAACAGGTGCGCGATCACGCCAGCATCTTTGCCGATCGGCGTGTCGATCGTCAACGCGCGCGCAACCGGCCAAGCACGCGGCGCGCCGCCCGCTCGGCGCGCGATGGCCGGCGCGGATTCCCGCCGCGCGGCGGCCGGGCGGCCTCGTCGGCATCGCCGTCGGCATCCGACTCGAGCGCGGCGAGGAACTGCTCGGCGGTGACGGCCGCCGCGCCGGCCCGCTCGGCGGTGTCGCGCACCGCGCGATCCGAGGTGACGACGACGGCGCCCGAGCGCAGCTCGAGCGCCAGGCGGCGCAGGACGTCGTCGGCCGTCTCCGGCGGGCGCGAGAACACCACCTGCACCTGCCCGCCGGCCGGCGCCCCGCCCGTCCGGCGGGCGCCATCGAAGACGACCGTGAACGGATCGCCGGACGCGCGGGCGGCCGCCGCGATCACCCTCAGCAGCGCCGCGCGCCCGTCCTCGAGCCCGCGCGCCTCCTGCTGCGCCAGCTCCGGGTCGCGCCGGATGAGGTTGTAGCCGTCGATCAGCCACCGCATCGCGAGCGCCGGGACCGGTCAGGCATCCTCGCGTCGCCGCGGCAACGGCCAGCTCCGTCGCGCGAAGAAGCGCTCGATGCCCGCCCGGCCGTCGGCCGAGGCGACGAGCTCGCCGAATCGGCGAGCCTCGAGCGCAAGCCCGGCCGGGAGACCCTGCGTGAGCCCCGCGCGCACGACCTCGAGCATGGCCGCCGCCGGCGCCGCGCGCGCGATGTCGGCGTGGTGGCCGAGGAGCCGCTGGATCTCGGCATCCCGCTCGACGTTCGGAAACGCCACCGTGGACGTCTCGGACAGCGGTGAGCCGAGCGCGCCGCGGAACTCGCCGAGCGCGATCTGCCGCGCGACGCCGAGGGCGTGGGAGAGGGCGTCGGCCGGCGCAACCTCGTCCACGATGCCGAGCGCCAGCGCCCGCGCCGCGGACCGGCGGCGGCCGTCGAGGAGCACGGCGAGCGCGTCCACGAGCAGCGTGTACATCTGGCCGCCGCCCGCGCGTGCGCGGCGCACCGCGAGGCGCGGCAGCATCTGGGTGCCACCGAAGCCGGGGATGACGTGCAGGTTGATCTCCGGCTGTCCCAGCTCGGCGCGGGGGCCCGCGACGCGCCACGCGCAGGCCATCTGCAGCTCGTTGCCGCCCCCCAGCGCGTACCCGTCGACGGCGGACACAACCGGGGCCCGCAGGCCACCGATGCGGGCGAACAGCCGCTGCGCCCGCGTGGCGAAGGCGGCCACCTCCCCGGCCGTCGCGAAGGCGCGGAGCTGGCGGATGTCGGCGCCGGCCACGAACATCGTCCCCGCGCCGGCGAGCACGACGGCCTTGACGCCCTCGTCCGCGTCGATCGCGTCGAGCGCCCGCTCGAGGTCGTCGAGCACCTCGGCGCCGAGCGCGTTCGCCGGCGGCGAGTCGATCGTCACCAGCGCCACGGCCTCGGGGCGGCCCGGGCGGATGGGATCGACGCGGCAGCGCACCGTGCGGCCATCCACGAACCGTGAGCCCCACGCCTCGTAGATCTGGCGGGCGGTGCGCGCGCGATCGAGCGTCGCCGTGGCGCCCACGCGAATGGTCAGCGTGCCGGCGTGGCGGTTCTCGTGCAGCGCCTGGTTCGCCTCCGCCAGCTCCTCCCAGGGATGAATCGCCGGCGGCTGCACCGTCAGCGCGCCGGCATCGAGCAGCCGGACGCATTCCTCCGCCTGATGCGCGTTCGAGAGATGGCTGCCGAGGATGGCGAACGTCGGGAAGAGCACCCGCTTCTGGTGCATCCACACGTTCGGCGCATAGAAGGCGAACCGGCGCTCGTCCGTCGACTCCACGTACACGACGACGCCGGTGAACGGACGCGCGAGAAACGTGCTCGTGCCGAGGGTGTCCTGGGCCGCCCGCTCGACGATCACGTCCGGGTAGCCACGCGGATTGTCCGCCGTGGCCAAGAGCCGCCCGACGGCGAGGCCGAACGGCTTCAGCGTTCGGTCCTGGTAGCGGCGGTAGCCGTCGGCGTCGGTGTCGTAGTCGGGCATGGTGGCCGGCCACTCGAAACCCTTGCCGGCCGCGAGCGTCTCGAGGCTGACGGTGCCGGCGACACGCCACGTCTCCCGCACATGCGCCGCCGCCGCGGCGGTGTGCGTCACCGCGACCACGCGGGCGCCGGCGTTCAGCGCGGCTGCGATCGCGTCGCCACCGACGCCATCGTCGGCGCCCGCCGTCCCGCTGTAGTAGACGAGCACGCCGGCATGGGGACGGAGACCGGCGCGCGCGAGCATCTCGCGCGCATTCGACGCGCCGGGCTTGCCGAGAAACGTCAGCGTGTACCCGCTGGTGGCCCCGTAGAACACGAGGCGGCCGCCGGGGGCGAGCAGGTCCACCATGCGAGCGAAGAGGTCGCGGCCGACCGACGAGACGACCACGTCCATCCCGGCCCCGTCGTTGCGGGCGGCGACGGCGTCGCGGAATGCACGGCCCGCCTCGCGCCACGCTCCGTGCGCCGCCCGATCGGTCGGCACGGGCGTGAACCCGGCCGAGAACGCCTCATCCTTGCGGTTGACGTACGCGGCGCCGCCACGGCGTAGCACGAGCTTGCCCTTGTCGTCCGTGGAAACGAGCCCGGTCACGCGGGCGCCGCGGAGCGCCGCGCAGGCGACGGCGTATTGACCGGTGCCGCCGGCCGCCCCCTCCACGAAGACGCGCTCGCCGGGCGCGACGCGGGCGACGTCGTAGAGCGCCTTGTACACCGTCTCGAGGTCCAGCATGTACGACGAGCCTTCGGCCAGCGTGAGGCGCTCGGAGTGTGCCAGGAGCTGCGGCGCCTGGCAGCGGACGAACTGGGCGAAGGAGCCGTCGGGCGTCTCGTAGCCGTGGATCTTGAAGTCGGCGTACATGGGATCCTCGCCCGCCCGCGGCGACAGGAGATTCGACACGCCGGGGTAGAGCACCCGCAGCTCGCCGACCTTGAGACGCGCCTCGCGCGCCACCTCGGCGCCGACGGCGGCGACGATCACCACGGCGCCGCTGCCGGGCACGTGGAGGTCACGATCGTGGAGGTCGAAGACCGAGATCGGCACGCCCCGGGCGGCGAAGACGGTGTTGTACGTGAGGCCGGCGTAGAGGACGTAGCCGAGCGCCTCGTTGGGCCCGATGGCCGGCACGGGCTGGGTGACGTCGTGCAGCGCCGTGCGGGGCTCCCCGTGAGCCGGCCGGCCGCGCGCATCCTTCACCACCGCCCACACCCGATGACGCGCCGGCAGCGGATCGAGACCGGGACGGAACGGCGCGCCCAGCGGCAGCGGCGCCGGCTCGCCGGCGAACCAGCCGAGGTCGGTCACGACCTCATCCGCCGAGCTCCCGGCGGACGAGCGCGGCGCCGGCGCCGAGCGCGCGTAGCTTGCCGCGCGCGACGTCGCGCGGCAGCGGCACCATCCCGCAGTTCGTGCACGGGTAGAGCCGCGCCGGCTCCACGTGGCGCAGCACGCGTCGGATCGTCGCGGCCACCTGGGCGGGCGTCTCGACCTCGAGCGACGCGACGTCGATGACGCCGGCCATGACGTCCTTGCCGCGGAGCAGCTCGAGCAGCTCGAGCGGCACCCGCGAGTTCGCGCACTCGAGCGAGACCTGGTCGAGCCGGCTCGCCGCCAGCAGCGGGAAGGTCCGCTCGTACTGACGCCATTCGCCGCCCAGCGTCTTCTTCCAGTCGACGTTGGCCTTGATGCCGTAGCCGTAGCAGATGTGGACGGCCGTCGTGCACGAGAGCCCGTCGATGGCCCGGTGGAGCGCCTCGATGCCCCACGCCGCCACGTCGTCCATGTAGACGTTGAACGCGGGCTCGTCGAGCTGCAGGACGTCGAGGCCGGCCGCCACGAGATCGCGCGCTTCCTCGTTGATGACTCGCGCGAAGTCCATCGCCAGCCGCGCGCGGTCGCGATAGTGCTCGTCGGCCAGCGTGTCGACGATGGTCATCGGCCCGGGAATGGTGAACTTGAGCCGCCGCTCGGTGTGGGCGCGGGCCCAGCGGACCTCCTCCCGGTGCACGGGCGCGGGTCGCGTGATCGGTCCGACGACGGTCGGCACCTCGGCCTTGTAGCGATCGGCGCGGATGCCGATGGTGACGCGTTTCGCGAAGTCGATGCCGGCCAGCCGCTCGACGAAGCCGTGGACGAAGTGCTGCCGCGACTGCTCGCCATCGGTCACGACGTCGATGCCGGCGGCTTCCTGGTCCTTCAAGGCCGCCAGCACGGCGTCGCGCTGCGCCTCGAGCAGGCGGTCGGGCGCCACCCGCCAGGGCGCCCACAGGCGCTCGGGCTCGGCGAGCCACGCCGGCTTCGGCAGGCTGCCGGCGATCGTGGTGGTCAATGCGTGCACGCTCATGCCAGCGTGGATGCTAGCACGGGCGTCGGCGATCGCCGGACGCGGTCAGCCCGAGCGGTCAGCCCGAGATGACGAGACGACGGCTGGCGAGCGGCCGTTCGTCCTGATCGAAGTAGACGTCGACGCACCAGGACCCGAAGAGCCCGTTCCGCGTGATCCACGTCCCGCTGACCGGTACGAGGGTGATCACAGGGAGCCCGGCATCCGTGACCGTCAGAGGCCGCAGCAGCGACTGATAGACCGAGCCGTCGGGGGCGATCAGCTCCAGCCGCTGTTGATGGTTTCCAAAGAGGTTCTTCCAGCGCACCACGATTTTGACGTCGCCGAGCTCCGCGGCGGTGAACTCCCGGCCGGCGACCTCGCCTCCCTTCAAGAGCACACCGACGAAGTCGACGTCGGCCGACACCCCCTGGGCCTGGGCGGTCAGGTCGTGTTGCTTGCATTCGGACACCGCGGCCGACGCGGCCCCGGTCGTCGTCGTGGCCGGCGTGCCCGCCATGAAGCCGCCGCCGCCGCCAGAGGGAGCCCCCCGGCGCTCGGCATCCGGTTCACGACGATCGTCCGGCCTGAAGAATCGGAACCAGGTGAAGCCGGGGGCAGCCGCCTCCGCCTCCGTCGCAAGCGTCTCTTCGCCGTCGGATTCCGCCGCCGAGGCGTCGTGAATCGCGCGTTCGTCGAGGTCGCCGTCCGCCGAAACGTCGTCCGAGGGCTCGCCGGCGTGCCGGGCCGGCTGCGCGGGCGGACGGAACGACCACGAGCGCGGCGTGACACGCTCGAGCATGGCCGCGGTCGCGGCCGGGCTGTCCGATCTCAGCACCGAATGAGCGACGACGCCAGCGATGGCCACGCCGCCGGCGAGCAGAAGACCACGCAGCGTCAGCTTCGTCACGGGAGGTTCCCGCCATTCAGGTTGATGCGATAGGTGCGCCCGGTGCTGGTGCCGACGAAGAGCTGGGTGTGGTCGTCGGTGCTGATGCCTCCGAGCGCCGTGCCGCTCTCGACCGTGAAGGGCGTGCCGGTGCCGAGGTAGAGCTGACCATCCGACGTGTTGATCTGGTAGATCCTGCCGTTCGATGCCGGGAAGAAGATGGCGGTGCCGGTCACCAGCGGCTGCGACACCGCGCCCGCGGCCACGAGTCGCGGGTTGGTGGGCCAGTCCGAGCAGGGGCTCAACGCCGCGCCGGTATCCTGCACGCACCAGACACCGGCCGTCCCGCCCACCGTCACCGGGACGTAGAGGCGCCCGGAGGTGGCCCAGTCCTCCCAGATGAAACCCGAGATGGTTGGCGTCGTCCCACCGAGGAGCAGCGAGTACTTCACCGATGGACTTCCCCCCGTGTCGACCGCGCCGATGTAACCCAGCGAATTGCCCATCCATACCGTGTTCGTGTCGCCGGACAGCAGCGGCGACGTGTTCGTGAGATCGCCCGCGGGATTGATGCTTCCGATGAGGTTCCCGTTCAGCGTGTTGATGACCCAGACGCCGGGCTGGTTCCCGCCACTACCGGCCCCGGTTGTGACCCACAGGCGGTTTCTGCAGTAGTCGACGAAGGGCTGGCCGGCAGCGCGATCGATCGCGGGACTCCCGCCGGTCACCGGATACGTCCACGACAGTGCGCCTTGCCCGTCCGCGTCAAGGGGCACCGCCCAGACCCTGTTGTTGCTCTGGCTGGCGTTGCGGCTGACGACGTAGAGCTGATCGACGCTATAGGTGCCGTTGAAGCTGCCGCCGTCGCAGGTGGCGGAGGCGCGGAGCTGGGCCGACACGCTGGCCTGAAGGAAGCCCCCGGAATCCACGCCCATCTTGCGGACCCACACGCGGGCACCCGTCACTCCGTCGATCCGCGTCAACCAGCCGTTCTGGTCTCCGGCGATCACGGCCTCGCCGCCGGCGCTGACCGGGAGCCAGGTGAGATAGCTCTGGACGGCCCCGTTGGTTATCACCGGCGTCGCGACCTCGGCGCCGCTCGCGCTGTCGAGGGCGACGACCTTGTTGCCGTTCGAGGCGACGTAGAGGCGCCCGTCGCCCATGATCGGCGCGTTGAGCGTGGAGCCGCCGGTGGTCATGTAGCTCCACGCGAGGCTCGCGCTCGGCGTGACGCTGACCTGGCTGATCGCCTGGGTCATGCCGCTGTCCGTGATGTAGTTGTTGCCGCCGTTGATCCGCGGGTACACCCGGTAGAAGTACTGGGTCCCGTTCGTCAGCCCACTCTGCGAGAAGCTCTGTCCCGTGCCGTTGAACGCCACCCGCATCGTCGCCGGACCTCCGGCGGGCTGGTTGCCCACGGTGTACGAGGTCCCGTTCGTCGGCGCCCACGTGATGGCCGACGTATCGCGCACCACGAGCGCCTGGCAAGCCGTCGGCGTCGAGCTCGACAGGCACTGCGGATCGTAGATCGGCGACCACGTCACGGTGGCGGTGGCGTTGCCGCCGGTCGCGGCGACGGAGCACAAGCGGCTGTTCGCACACTTGTAGAAGGACGTGACGAACCAGTTCGCGGTGCCCACCGTCGAGACGTTGGAGCCACGCGTGAACTGCAGCTGGGTCGTCGACGGGAAGGCCGCGCTCCAGGAGCCGTCGTCAAGGAACGCAGCGCTGTTTCCGGTAACCGAAGCGGTGAAGAACGGAACGGCCGCCGACCGGTCGATGGCGCTGATGTTCCCCGAGCCGCCCATGGTCGTCGTCGTGCCCGAGCTCGTCGTGCTGCCGCGCTGGACGGTGCCTCCATCCTCCAGCTGCACGACCTCGTAGGCGATCTGGACGTGCGTGTTCGAGCTTCCGGTCTGGCGCTGGCGGGTGAACGTCAGCCCGGTGCAGGACAGGGGCGAGCCCGAGCAGCTGCTGAAGTCCCCGCGGGTCAGGTACTGCGGCTCGTTGCCGGCGACGCCGCTGCCCACCTGGTACGACATCGAGAGAAACGCGCGCGTCGAGTCGGTGGAAGCGATGGTGGCCGTCGTCGTCAACGCGGAGTTCCCGATGGTGACGGTGTCGCGCTCCATCACGGTCGCGCCGTCCATCGTCACCACCTGCCAGGCGGCGGTGGCGGCGATGCCGGACTCGAGACGCGACACCGTCAGCGTGCTCGTCGTCGTCCCCGCCGTCACGCCGCACGGCGAGCCCACCGTGCCCAATATGCCGAGGATCGTGTGTCGCTCGTCATCGTTGTTGCCGCTGGCGTCGTCGTTCTGGACACCCGCCATGACGACGAAGCTCTTGCTGCAGTCGACGGCAGGGCTGAGGGTGACGCTCACCGACGTGCCGCCGCTGGCGAACGACGCCGTGTTGCGCTGGACGGAAACGCCGCTCTCGAACTCGGCCACGTACCACCCGACGCTCACGATGCCGCCGGCATTCGAGCCCACGTCGATCAGGAGGTTGTTGTCGCTCAGCACGCAGGTGGCGCGCGCCCGGGTGTCGGTGTTGGTCGTCCGCGTCGTGCAGTAGACGACGGCCTTGCTCGCGTCGGCGAGCTCCAGCGTGATGCTGGTGCCCCCGGCGGGGATGCTGGTCGCCGTTCCGGAGTGGACGCGCTTGAGGATCGCGGCATCGGCCGCGACGGGCGCCAGCCCGATCAGCGCAAGCGCGACGGCGAGGCACTGAAGGCGGCGCGGTGTTATCACGGGCGGTGCAACGAGCAACTGGAGTGCCAAACCCACGCCGCCGAAAATCCCTTGAGAACCAGGAGGTTGCGTCATGTCAGTCGCTGGCGATGCCCGTCCGTCGGTGCCAGATTGATCGGGGCGGTCGGCTATTGGCCACCCGCCCACGCTGGCGAGCGTCCGCGTCTACGGCGTGGCGTTGCCGCGGCGCGGCCGCAGCAGGAACAGCGCTCGGGTCACGATTCCGATGACGCGCCGAAAGTGCGCGAGATAGGCGGAGACGACCGAGCGGCGTTCGTATCGGGCCCGCACCCAGGCCGGTTGCGGGATGAGGCCGGAGAGGACCGTAGTGATCACGTGGGAGAGACGGTCGAGCAGCATCACATCCACGAGGTATTCGAGGCGGCTCAGACGCTCGGCGCCGCCGCGCTGAAGTCGCTCCACGAGCGCGGCGCGCAGATGGCCGGGATGCAACCTGCTCATCGCCTCTGTGGGTGCGACGACTCCGAGCTCACCGCCCACTGACCGCAGCGCGAAATAGACGGCCGGTCCCGCGCCCCAGCGCCTCGCCCGCGCAGCGACCGCGTCCCAGTCGAGCGTCGCGGAATGCCGCCGGAGCACCAGCGCCAGGTCCAGCTGCCAGAGCACGCCGGCCAGCGAATGATGGATCGCGAAATGTGCGGCGAGGTAGACGAGCAGGTCCTCGGGAGCCAGTTTCCACGCGGGGGTGGCGCGGGCCCAGATCTCGTCGGCCGCCAGCTCGGTGGCGCGGCCGCCGCCGGGATGGCAGATGAAGTCCCAGTGCAGGTCGACGGGTAGCCTCGCCGTATCGCTCGCCGCCACGAAGTATGCCGCGGCGGCATGATCGAGCTCGTAGCCGAGGGACCGGCCGGGACTTCCGTGCACGTAGGCGAGAGCGCCGAGGACTTCGATCGCCCGCTCGCGCTCACGGCGCCGGACGAGCAGGTCGAGATCCGTGAAGGGACGGAGCGCAGGATCGGCATAGTATTCGTCCGCGAGGGCGGGACCCTTCAGAACGACGCCGGCGATGCCGGCCGCGTCGAGGGCCGCGAGGATCTCGGCGAGTTGGCAGCCCGCCAGCAGATGCTGACGCTCGGCGGCCATCCAGGCCGCCCGCAGGCGCGCCAGGACGGCGGGCGGCGCCGCGCCGTCTCGCAGCGCGACATACAGGAGGGGCGCCAGGCGCTCGTCCTCGGCACGCGTGACCAGCGCGTCCCACTCGAGGTCGGTGATACCGTGCACGGCGTGTCGCAGCGGACGCTCGTGGACGAACGCGCGGGCGACGGCGACCAGCGGGTCCGGTGGCCGATCAGTCGGCCGTGGCACCCGGCGCGTCGGATTCCCCGCGGTGCAGCTCGTCTCTGAGCGCGAGCATCGCCTCGCCGCGGCGGAAGGGGCCGAGAAAGTCGCCATCCTCCATGAGCGCCAGCGCGCTGCAGCGGAAGCCGGGGGCGGCCCGGGCGCCGTTGCGCAGATCGGCCACGGTCTGCGTGCGCAGCTCGTTCAGCAGCGGCGAGCCCGTCCAGATCTCGGAAAAGCCCCTCTCGCGAAGGTTGCCCGCGGCCACGGGGTGCACGCCGCACGGGAACAGGTCGCCGTAGGGCGAGATGAGACAGGTCCGGCGCCCGGTGCCGCAGATCTCCTCGCCCGCCTGCGGCAAGCACTTCACCGGCTGCGCGAACTCCCGCGCCAGCACGGGATCGGCGAAGAACGCGCGCATCTGCCGCGTGCTGGGCGCCAGCTGCAGGGGCGTGGCATCTCCGTCGCGGCGCGGCGTCAGCATCGGATCGAAGCCGTAACCCGCGCCCAGCTCGTCGGCGAGCGCGATCAGCTCGCGGAGCTCGTCCGAGTTGACGCTCATCAGCGGGCTCTTGATGAGGATC
Source organism: Candidatus Methylomirabilota bacterium (assembly GCA_036556545.1). Lineage (GTDB taxonomy): Bacteria > Methylomirabilota > Methylomirabilia > Rokubacteriales > CSP1-6 > AR12. The sequence goes on along the minus strand of DATBJF010000008.1, from coordinate 4,368 downwards.
ACCACCCCGCGCTCCTTCAGGAGGCGCAGCGCGCGCAGCGAGCGCGCGTGGGAGCCGGGGATGCGCGTCACGCGGTCGTGGACCTCGGGCCGCGCGCTGTAGACGCTCACCTCCACCGACAGCGGGTGCAGGTCGGCCAGCTCGGTGGCGACCTCGGGCGTGAGCAGGGTGCCCGTGGTGAAGACGGTGACCGAGAAGCCGCGCCGGCGCGCCTCGCCGACGATGGCGAGGAAATCCCGGCGCATGAAGACCTCGCCTCCGCTCAGCGTGAGAAAGAGCGTGCCGGCGGCGGCGAGGTCGTCGAGGATCGTCCGGATCTCGTCGAGCGTCAGCTCGTCGCCGCGGGCGCGCGGCCGGCCGACGGGCCCCTCGGTGAGATAGCAGTGCTCGCACCCGAGGTTGCAGCGGTGGGTGACCTCGAAGAGGACGCTGAGCGGGATGTGGGCGCGCGACGCCGCGCGCACGAGCCGATCGTAATGCGTGGGCTCGCTCATGCCGCCCCCGGCGCCACGTCCCAGAACGAGCGATCGCGCGTGAAGGCGAGCTCGTAGGCCGGCACGGCACGCGCCATGCGATCGGCGGATTCCAGAAACCGGCTGAACTCGGCGCCGTCGGCGCGGCAGAAGAACACGCTCGGCAGCAATGCGCGCACGGCGTCGCGCGGCGACAGCGGCGTGATGGCCGTCGTCGTCGCCTGGCGCAGCCGGAACAATCCGGCGAGCGGCGCAGCTCGCGGCTGGCCTCGCCAGGGCACCGACGACACGACGTAGGCGCCGGCCGCGGGTCGGATGGCGGTGATCTCGTCGGTGATGACGTCCTCTCCGATCAGCTCGGCCACCGTCGTCTTCCCGCTGCCCGAGGGTCCGAAGAACACGAGCGCGCCGGCCCTACCCACGATCGCGGCCGCGTGCAGCATGCAGCCTCCGTCGCCGAGGAGACGGCTCGCATAGATCGCCGTGAGCAGCGTCTCGAGCGGCTCGTGATCGGGCGGCTGTGTGATCGTCCCCCGTCCGGTGGCCTCGTCGAAGGCGCCGGAGAATCCCAGCCCGGCGATCGCGAGCGCGCTGCCGCGCCCGGTGACACGCGCGTAGGGTCCGGACCACTCCGCAACCAGGGCCGACGCCGGATGCGACGTGAGCGTGATCTCGACCGCGAGGGGGGCCGGCTCGTCAGCCGGCGGGAACGCGGCGTAGCGCCGGGCGAGCCGCGCCGCGAAGTCGCGATCGTCGCACGCGAGCCGGCACGCGGTCCCTGCGATCTCGAGGCCTACTACGACCGGCGGCTGAAGGAGCACGCGCCGCCTTGACCGGGCATCTTGCCGCACATCGAGAAGACGTACGGCTCGAAGTCTTCCTCCCACGCGAAGGCGGGCCGCACGTACGGCCGCCGGGCGCCGTCGCGGGTGGGCTGCTCTCGCACCTCGTCGCTCATCGCGCGGCCTCCCGTGAGGTCAGGCTCGTCAACGCACGGCTACGTTAGCACACACCTCCGCCGCCTCCGCGCTCTCTGGACGGCAGATCCACCAGCCCGGCCGCGTCTCCGCCGCCGCGAAGCCGGCTGCCTCGAGCTCCCCGCGGACGTCGCCCGCGTCGTCGTAGTGATGAAAGAAGCACGCGCGCATCGGATCGCTCCCCTCGGACACCTCGATCATGTAGCCGTCGCCGGGCTCGGCCACGACGGCGCCGGCGCCGAGGCCGCGCGCGAGCCGGCGCACGCCGTCGACGAGCCGGCTGCGTGACAGCACGCCGCGGCGGTCCCGGTAGACGACCATCAGGATGAGCACACCGGTCGGCCTCAGCGCGCGGCGCACACGCCCGAGGACGTCGACGCGCCGCGCCCGCCCGGGCACGTGATGCAACGAGCCGGCGAAAAACGCCGCATCGTACGACGCCGGTGGCTCGGCCAGCTCCGTGACGCTCTGCACGCGGAACTCGACGCCCACGTCGAGGCGCTCTGCGCTGCGTCGCGCTGCTTCGATCATCCCGGGCGCAATATCGATGCCGACCACGCGATAGCCGAGGCGGGCGAACGCGACCGCCTCGCGGCCGCCGCCACAACCGATGTCGAGGATCCGCGCGCCGTCCGGGACGTAGGTGGTCACCAGCGCGCGCTCGACGTCGTCCAGCTCCCCCGTCGCGAAGGCGCCGTACTGTGACGTCTCCACGGGGGCGTCGTACTTGTCGAGCACTCCGCGCAGCATGGCGGCGTCGCCTCCCTGGAACAGCGGCGGCGTCAGGGGGTGTCGCGCCCGGCGCAGGACTTCGAGCGCGTCGATGGCCACCGGCCAGCATCGGGAGGGCAGCCGGCGCCACGCCGCGCGATCCACGGTGACGCAGAGCTGCCCGCGCTCGACGCCGGTGACGACGCCGAGCCGCGCGCCGGGCGCCGGGGCCGCCTCGCCGCGACAGAGCGCAAGGTCCGCGCCGTCCCGATATGCGACGAAGTGCCGATCGGACAGCGCGCGGCCGGCCGCACGAACGCGCAGCACGTCGGCCTCGCGAAAAGGCGGGAGCGCGGCGAGCAGCTTGAGCCGCAGCTCTTCGCCGCGGTCGAGCTCCATGAACCGCGTCATGCGGTCGTGACGAGCCCCTTGTCGATGAGCTGGCGGAAGAACGCGTCGAGGTCGGCCGCGGCCGCCGGCCGGCTCACCTCGAACTCGGCCACGATGACGTCGACGATCTCGTCCACGGTCCGGTGGCCGTCGATCAGCTCCCACACCCGGCTGCCGACGGCGTTCAGCCCACGGAGGACCTTGGTGTCGAGGGACAGGATCACGGCTTCGCCCGTGATGAGCCGCGAGGCCGTGGTGGACGCCTTGGCGGGGATCACCGCAGCATCCGGGCGAGGAGATGGGCGGGCAGGCGTGTCAGCATCCAGGCCGCGCGCCGCGCTGCCCCCGGGCGCGCCCGGCCCACGGCTTCGCCGAGCCGCGAGCAGAGCGCGAGTGCCCCGGCCGACAGCGACCACGGGAGCGAGCTCAAGTCGTGAAGCGTCCGGCCACGCGCGTCGGCGAGCGTCACGACCCGTCCGAGCACGGCTTCCCAGGGCACGACGCCGTCGCGTTCCGGCAGCGCGTCCCCCTTGGTGACGACGCCCACGGCGTGACGGGCGAGGACACGATGCACGACGAGGCGAGCGCCGAGCAGGTACGCGACCAGCGCGCCGGGCCGCACGCGGGCGCGGTCCACGGGGGCGAGGCAGAGACGATCGCCTCGGCGGACGAGAGGCGCCATGCTGTCGCTCGACTCGCGAACCCAGGCGTGCCCGTCACGCGCGAGCATCTCCAGGACAAACGGCGCTGCGATGTCCGCAGATGCCATTCGCATGACGCGTGCAGGTTATCATAGCGGCCGTGACCGCTCGCACACGCACGGCGATGGGACGCTGACCCTGGGCTGGCGCTGGGCGGTGTTTCAGGCGTCGCGCCTGGTCGGCCGCGGCCTGATCGCGGCAACCCGGGCGCTGACCTACGCCGCCGCCGGTATCCTCGAGCGCGAGCAGCTCGGGCGCGCCATCGCGGGACGCTGGGGCCAGTGGGGCCTCGACGAGCGTTACGCGCTGCTCGGTCTGTTCGGCTGGGAGGAGCCCTTCGTGCGCCGCTTCCTGAAGCCCGACGACCGTATCCTCATCGTCGGCTCCGGCTCTGGACGCGAGGTGATCGCGCTGCGACGGGACGGCTACAACGTGGAGGGACTGGAGCCTGCCGCCGCCGCCGCCGAGCTGTCGCAGCAGATCATGAAGAAGGCGGGCGTGGAGGCGCGCATCCGCATCGGCGGCATCGAGACGGTGCAGCTCGACGGCGCCTTCGATCTGTTCATCTTCTCCTGGTACTGCTACAGCTACATCGCGCACCGCCCGACGCGCGTCGCCGTCCTGCGCTCCGCACGCGATCACCTGGCACCGGGCGGTCGCATCATTCTCAGCTACATCACCGGCGAGCCGATTCCAAAGCGCCTGCCCGTGCGCCTCGGCGTCCTGGCCGCGCGCGCGAGCCGCGCCGGCTGGCGGCCGGACCGCAACGACGTGCTGAGCTTCGAGCCGGGCGGGCTCCACTTCGAGCACCACTTCGCCCCCGGCGAGGTGGAGGACGAGGCGCGCGCCGCCGGTCTGAAGGTGGCGGCGCTCCAGCTGGGCGACGACGGCCTCATCGCCCTCATCGCGGACGAGTGACCGACTCGAACACGGTGAACGCCGAGCGGCGCGCGTCATCCAGCGCGGCGCGGATCTCCGGCTCGCCGCGGCCCGCGCCCTGCCGCAGCAGCGTCTCGTAGAAGGCGACGTAGAAGGCGTCCGGGTACACGACCACGCTGAAGCGCGCGGCCGCCGCGTTCCCGTCGAGCACGCGCGCGTACCGGAGCTCGGCGCGTG
>DATBJF010000007.1:0-29165 GCA_036556545.1 Candidatus Methylomirabilota bacterium | reverse complement strand
CTTCTGGCCGCGCTGTATGCCTACTATGTGCTGATCCGCTGCGCGAAAGTATGGGAGAGGACGAGAGCGTGATGGCGACGAAGGAACGCGTGCTGTCGGGAATGCGGCCGAGCGGGCGTCTGCATCTGGGCAACTACCTGGGCGCCCTCGCCAACTGGGTGAACCTCCAGGACGACTACGACTGCTTCTACTTCGCCGCCGACTGGCACGTCCTCACCGATCGCCTCGACATCCGGGACGTGCCGCGAAACACGATCGAGATGACCGCCGACTGGCTCGGCGCCGGGCTCGACCCCGAGCGCTCGACGCTGTTCATCCAGTCGCTGGTCCCCGAGCACGCGGAGCTGCAGCTGATGTTTTCGATGTGCACGCCGGTTGGCTGGCTCGAGCGCGTGCCGACGTACAAGGAGCGCATCGAGCAGCAGGGGATCGAGTCGCCCTCGTACGGGTTGCTCGGCTATCCGCTGCTCCAGGCGGCCGACATCCTCATGTACAAGGCCAGGTGGGTGCCCGTGGGCGTGGACCAGGTGCCGCACATCGAGCTGACGCGCGAGGTGGCGCGGCGCTTCAACGCCGCCTTCCGCCCGGTGTTCCCCGAGCCCGACGCCAAGCTGACGGAGATTCCCAGGGTCCCCGGCACCGACGGGCGGAAGATGTCGAAGTCCTACGGCAACGACATCGAGCTCGCGGATGCTCCAGAAGTCATTCGAGCGAAGGTGCGGCCGATGATGACCGACCCGGCGCGGAAGCGCCGCACGGACCCGGGCAATCCGGACGTCTGTCCCGTCTTCGACCTGCACAAGATCTTCACGCCGCCGGCCGACAAGGAGTACGCCGCCACCGGGTGCCGCACCGCCGGCATCGGATGCCTCGACTGCAAGGAGGTGCTGTTGAAGCACATGATCCCGCCGCTGGAGAAGATCCGCGCGCGACGCCAGGCGTTCGCCGAGAAGCCGGACACCATCAGGGACATCCTGCACGAGGGCTCGCGCCGCGCCCGCACGGTCGCCGAGCAGACGATGACCGAAGTCCGTGACGCGGTGAACCTGAGGCCATGACCCCGAACACCGACCTCACGCTGCGCGTGGGCTCCTTCGAGGGGCCGTTCGACCTGCTGCTGCATCTGTGCCGCACCAACGAGATCGACCTGGCCGCGCTGCCGGTGCGCGCCATCACCGACCAGTACCTGGCGCACCTCGAGGCCGTGGAGTTCCGCGACCTCGAGACGGCCGGCGCCTACCTCGTGATGGCGGCCACGCTGATCTACCTGAAGTCGAAGCTGCTGGTGCCGCCGGACGAGGACGAGGAGCAGCTCGACGACGAGGCGCTGGCGCTCAAGCAGGAGCTCGAGGACCGGCTCCGCGAGTACGCGCGCGTGAAGGCCCAGGGCGCGTGGCTGGCGGCTCGCGAGGCGGAGATGTCGCGGATCTGGGGCCGCCCGGGCGCCACGCTGCCGGAGGTGGACGAGCTGCCGCTCGAGGACCTCAGCGTCGACTGGCTCGAGCGCGCGATCAAGCGGCTCGTCGAGGAGCAGAAGCGCGCGCGGCCGCGGGACGTCGAGCCCAATCCGCCATCGGTTCTCGAGCGCATGACCGAGATCCTCTCGGTGCTGCGCGACACGTGGTCGTTGCTGTTCTCCTCGCTCGCCGGCGGGGAGCGCAAGCGCTCGGACGTGGTGGTGACGCTGCTCGCGGTGCTGGAGCTGGTGCGCCAGGGCCGCGTCAAGGCACAGCAGACGGAGCTCTTCGGCGACATCGTGATCGAACGCCAGACGGCCATGCCGGCCGCGGGGGAGACACTCAGTGCCCAATCCGATTGACGTGGTCGAGGCCCTGCTCTTCGCCTCCGACGCCCCGCTCGAAGCCGAGCGCATCCGGGACGTCCTCGATCTGGAGACCGTGGACGCCGCGCACGACCTCGTGGCCGCGCTGACCGCGCGCTACGACGAGCACGCGCGCGGCCTCGCCATCATGGAGGTGGCCGGCGGCTACCGCATGGTGACGCGGCCGGAGCTGGCGCCGTGGCTGGTGCGCCTCGCCCGCGCACGCACGCGCGTGCGGCTCTCGCGCCCCGCGCTCGAGACGCTGGCCATCGTGGCCTACAAGCAGCCGGTCTCGCGGCCCGAGATCGACGCCGTCCGTGGCGTCAACTCCGAGGCCACGCTCGACAACCTGCTCGAGCGCCGGCTCGTCCGCATCGCCGGCCGCAAGGAGGCGCCCGGCCGCCCGTTCGTCTACGAGACGACGCGCGAGTTCCTGATCGCGTTCGGCCTGCGCGACGCCGGCGACCTGCCGAAGATCGAGGGCGAGCTGGTCATTCCGGTCATGGCGGGCGCCGAAGGAGACCATGCCGAAGCTCAGGCTGAACAAGATCCTGGCCCAGGCGGGGCTGAGCAGCCGGCGGGGAGCTGATCGCCTCATCGCCGAGGGCCACGTCAGCGTCAACGGCGTGGTGACGCGCGACCTCGCCACGCTGGCCGATCCCGACGTCGACATCGTCGCGCTTCGCGGCACGCCGCTGCCGCAGGCGGAGCGCAAGCGCTACGTCGCCCTCCACAAGCCGAGCGGCTACGTGACCACCGTGCGCGACCCGCGCGGCCGGCCGACGGTGAGCGATCTCGTGCGTGACGTCGGCGCGCGGCTCTATCCCGTGGGACGCCTCGACTGGGACGTCGAGGGCCTGCTGCTGATGACCAACGACGGCGACCTCACGCATCGCCTCCTGCATCCGCGCTACGGGCTGCCCCGCGTCTACGAGGCCGAGGTGCGCGGGACGGTGACGCCGGGCGACCTGGCGCGCTGGCGGCGCGGCGTGACGCTCCCGGACGGCCCGGCCATTCCGACGGCGGTGGAGCTCGCGCGCGCGGCCGGTGACACGACGCTGCTCCGGCTGACGTTCGCCGAGGGCCGCAAGCACGAGGTGAAGCGCTATTGCGAGGCGCTCGGCCACCCGGTACGGCGCCTGCGGCGCGTGGCCTTTGGCCCGATCACGCTGGGCGACCTCCCGCGCGGGGCGCATCGCGCGCTCACCGCGCGCGAGCTGGCCGCGCTGCGCGCCGCCGCCGGCCGCTGAGCGCGCTCCAGATCCTTCGCGCCGTTGCGCCCCGTGAAGACCTGGGCATATAATGCGCGGTACTCGCGAAGATCGGGCGAGCAGGAGTCTTTATGAACCTGGGCGACTGGCGCTCCAGGATCAACGACCTAGACAACCAAATCCTCAACCTCCTCAACCAGCGCGCCGAGGCGGCCCTCCAGATCGGAGACCTCAAACGACGGCAGGAAGCGCCGTCGTATGTCCCGGAACGTGAAGCGGCCATCCTCCGTCGTCTGGCCGAAGTGAATGGCGGCCCGATGCCGGCCGAGGCCGTGCGCGCGATCTGGCGGGAGATCCTCTCCAGCTGCCGCGCTCTCGAGGAGCCGCTGGCCGTCGCGTATCTCGGTCCCCAGGCCACGTTCACGCACCAGGCGGCGCGTGAGCGCTTCGGCGCCGCCGCCGAGCTCCTCCCGACGCGGGCCATCGGCGACGTCTTCGACGAGGTCGAGCGCGGCCGCGTCGCCTTCGGTGTGGTGCCCGTCGAGAACAGCACCGAGGGCGCCGTCAACGTGACGCTCGACCGGCTCGCCGAGTCGGACGTGCTGATCTGCGGAGAGTCGTATCTGGAGATCGCCCAGCACCTGTTCTCGCGCGCGGCCAGCCTCGGCGAGGTCAAGCGCGTGCTGTCGCACCCGCAGGGGCTCGCGCAGTGCCGCAGCTGGCTGGCCCAGCACCTGCCCGACGTCCCCACGGAGGAGACGTCGTCCACGGCGGCCGCGGTGGAGATGGCCGCCGGCGACGCGTCGCTGGCCGGCATCGGGTCCGCGCTGGCCGGCGAGCTCTACGGCGTGCCCGTGCTGCGCGAGCGGATCGAGGACAACCGCCACAATGCCACGCGCTTCCTCGTCATCGGGCGACGGCCGGTCGGCGCCAGCGGGCGGGACAAGACGTCGATTCTCTTCGCCATGCGCAACGTGCCGGGGGCGCTGTACCGGATCCTCGAGCCGATCGTTGCCAACGGCATCAACCTGACCAAGATCGAATCGAGGCCGGCCAAGAGCCGGGCGTGGGAGTACGTCATCTTCGTCGACGTCGAGGGACACCGCGACAGTCCGCACGTCGCCGCCGCGCTGCGCGAGATCGCCGAACGCACGATCTATCTGAAGATCCTGGGCTCCTACCCGGCGGGATAGACCAAGGAGACAGCATGCACACGCAGTGGGAGGCGCTGGCGAACACCCACATCCTCGGCATCGCGCCCTACGAGCCCGGCAAGCCGATCGAGGAGCTGGAGCGCGAGTTCGGCGTGCACGACGCGATCAAGCTCGCCTCCAACGAGAATCCGCTGTCGCCCTCCGAGCGCGTGCAGCGGGCCATCATCGGTGCGCTCGGAAGCCTCAACCGCTACCCGGACGGCAGCGGGTTCTATCTCCGCCAGGCGCTCGCCAAGAAGCACGACTTCGCCCAGGACCAGGTGTTCGTCGGCAACGGCAGCAACGAGCTCATCGAGCTGGCCGTGCGGACCTTTCTCAAACCGGGGGACGAGGCCGTCGTGCCGCACCCGTCGTTCGTCGTCTATCCGATGATCGTGCAGGCGGCGGGCGGCATCCGGGTCATGGTCATGCTGAAGGACTACCGCCTCGACCTCGAGGCGATGGCGCGCGCCATCACGCCGATGACCAAGATGGTGTTCGTCGCCAACCCGAACAACCCGACGGCCACCATCGTCACCGCCGACGAGGTGGAGGCCTTCATGGCCCGCGTGCCGGATCGCACGATCGTCGTCTTCGACGAGGCCTACATCGAGTTCGCCATGGGCCCGGACTTTCCCGACACGCTGAACTACGTCAAGCAGGGGCGGAAGGTCATCGTGCTGCGGACGTTCTCGAAGGCCGCCAGCCTGGCCGGACTCCGGGTGGGCTACGGCGTCGCCGACGCGGATGCGGTGGCGCTCATGAACCGCATCCGGCAGCCGTTCAACGTCAACTCCCTCGCCCAGGTGGCGGCGCTGGCCGCGCTCGACGACGAGAGCCACGTGCTGGAGTGCGTGCGCACGATCGAGGCGGGCCGCCACTACCTCTACGACGAGTTCAATAGCCTCGGCGTCAAGTACGTGCCCTCGCGCGCCAACTTCATCCTCGTCGACGTCGGGCGCAGCGCCTCCGACATCTACCAGCGCCTGCTGAAGGAAGGCGTGATCGTCCGGCCCATGACGCCGTTCGGCATGGAGTCCGCGCTCCGTATCACCGTCGGCACGCCGCAGGAGAACCGCCGCCTCGTGAAAGCGCTCAAGAGCGTGCTGGGGAAGCCGACCGCGTGATCCAGCGGCTGGCGATCGTCGGTGTGGGGCTCCTGGGCGGCTCCATCGCGCTCGCGGCGCGTGCCCAGGGCCTGGCGCGCGAGATCGTCGGAATCGGCCGCGACCGGGCTCGCCTGGAGGCGCCGCTCCGCGCCGGCGCCGTCGACCGCGTGACGACGGATCTCGCCGACGGCGTCGGCGATGCCGACCTCGTCGTGCTCGCGGCCACCGTGCTCGCCAACGAGCGGCTCCTGGCCGAGGCGTGGACGGCGGTGGCGCCCACCGCGGTGATCACCGACGTGGGGTCCACCAAGCGGGGCATCGTGGCGGCGGCCGAGCGTCTGCCCGGGGCGACCGCGTTCGTGGGAAGCCATCCGATGGCCGGCTCGGAGAAGAGCGGCTACGCGGTGGCGCGTGCCGACCTGTACCGCGGCGCCACCGTCATCGTCACGCCGACCGAGAGCTCGCAGCCGAGGGCCGTGAAGACGGTGACGACGTTCTGGGAAGCGCTCGGCGCGCGCGTCGGCCTGCTCGATCCCGAGACGCACGACCGGGTGGTGGCCGCCATCAGCCACGTGCCGCACGTGGCGGCGTGGGCGCTCGTCGACACCGTGGCCCGCTTCGAGCCTGCCGCGCTGTCGTTCGCCGCGCGCGGCTTCAAGGACACCACGCGCATCGCCGGCGCCGATCCCGCGATGTGGACGGAGATCCTGCTGGGCAATCGCGACACGGTGGTGGCGGGGCTGGCGGCGTTCCGGACGGCGCTGGACGAGCTGGAGCGGCTGATCGCCGCCGGCGACCGTGGCGGCATCGAGGCGCTTCTCGCGCGGCTCAAGCGCGAGCGGGAGGCGCTCGGGTGAACTTCCGGGTGCGACCCGTGCAGCACCTGACGGGCACGGTGGAGGTGCCGGGCGACAAGTCCATCTCCCACCGTGCCGCGCTCCTCGGCGCGCTGGCCGAGGGCGTCACGGAGGTGCAGGGGTATCTCGAGGGCGAGGACTGCCTGCGGACGCTCGCCGCCATCCAGCTGATGGGCGTGGAGGTCACGAAGAAGGGCCCCGGTCACTACCGCATCGCCGGCGTCGGCCTGCAGGGGCTCACCGAGCCCGGCGACGTCGTGGACTGCGGGAACTCGGGGACGACGGCGCGCCTGCTCGTCGGCCTCCTGGCCGGCCAGCCGTTCTGGACGCTGCTCACGGGCGACGACTCGCTGCGGCGGCGGCCGATGAAGCGCGTGGTCGAGCCGCTCGTCCGCATGGGCGCGACCATCGTCGGCCGCGCGGACGGCAGCCGCCTGCCGCTGGCCGTGCGCGGCGCCGAGCGCCCGCGCGCCATCGCGTATCAGAGCCCGGTGGCGTCAGCGCAGGTGAAGTCGGCCATCCTGCTCGCCGGTCTCCGCGCCGACGGGCCGGTGGCCGTCAGCGAGCCCGCCCCATCGCGCGACCATTCGGAGGTCATGCTGCGCGCGTTCGGCGCCCGCCTCGAGCGCGAGGCGCGGAGCGTCACTCTGTATCCGGGGCCGCTGCGGGCGACGGCCGTGCAGGTGCCCGGTGACATCTCCTCGGCCGCATTCCTGCTGGTGGCCGGCGCCATTGCGCCGGACGCCCGCGTCACCGTGAGCGGCGTCGGCGTGAATCCGACCCGCACCGGCCTGCTCGACGTCATGACGGCCATGGGCGTCGCCGTGAGTGCGACGCCGGCCGATGAGCGCGGCGAGGGTGAGAGGATCGCCGCGCTCACCGTCGCCAGTGCGGCGCCGGTCGGCACGCGCGTCGGCGGGCCGTTGATTCCACGCCTCATCGACGAGGTGCCGGCGCTCGCGGTCCTGGCCGCCGTCGCACACGGCACGACGGAGATCGGCGACGCGGCGGAGCTGCGCGTGAAGGAGTCGGATCGCATCGCCGCCATCAAGCGAGAGCTGGGCAAGATGGGCGTGCGAATCGACGAGCGGCCGGATGGCATCGTCGTGCAGGGCGGTCAGCGCTTGCGCGGCGCGCACGTGGCCAGCGGCGGCGACCACCGGATGGCGATGGCGCTGGCAGTGGCCGGCCTCGTCGCCGACGGCGAGACGGTCGTCGAGGACGTCGCGTGCGTGCAGACGTCGTTTCCGACGTTCGCCGACCTCGTCAACCAGCTGGCGGGCGGGCCGGCGGTGACGGTGAGCGCCTGATGGGCCCGCGCGGCCTCGTGATCACGATCGACGGCCCTGCCGGCGCCGGCAAGACGACGGTGGCGAGGCTGCTCGCCGAGCGCCTCCGGTACGAGCTGATTCCCACGGGCGCGATGTATCGGGCGCTCGCGCTCAGCATCCTGCGGGCCGGCGTGCCGTTCGAGGACTCGGCGGCGCTCGCGCGCCACCTGGCGCCGATCGACGTGCGGCTGCAGGACGGCCGCGTGCTGCTCGACGGCGCCGACGTGACGCGCGAGATCCGCACGCAGGCGGTGGCGGACGCGACGTCCACGCTGTCGATGCGCCGCGAGGTGCGCGACAAGGTGACGCCTCTGCAGCGCCGCGCCGCTGCTCCCGGAGGCGTGGTGCTGGAAGGCCGCGACACGGGGACGGTCGTCTGTCCCCAGGCCGACGTGAAGTTCTTCCTGACGGCGTCGCTCGAAAGCCGCGCGCGCCGCCGGCACGCCGAGCTGGCCGCCCAGGGCGTCACCGCCGATCTCGACGTCGTGCGCGACGAGATCAAGGATCGCGACCGGCAGGACACGACTCGCGCGCTCGCGCCGCTGGTGAAGGCGGCCGATGCCGTGGAGATCGACACCAGCGACCTCACCATCGAGCAGGTGGTGGATCGGCTGCGCGCGGTGATCGAGGCGCGCGAGGTGACGGCGCCCCGCAGGCGGTTCTACGCGGCGATGAGGCTCCTCGCGATGGCCATCATGCGCGCGATGTTCCGCCTGGAGGCCCGGGGCACCCAGCACGTGCCGCTCCGCGGGCCGGTGCTGCTGGTGGCGAACCACTCGAGCTTCCTCGATCCGCCGCTCGTCGGGGGCGTGTGTCCGCGCCAGCTCACGTTCCTGGCGAAGGCCGAGCTCTTCGCGGTGCCGGGCCTCGGGCCGCTGATCCGGGCACTCAACGCGCGACCGCTGCGCCGGGAGGGCGCGGACACCGCCGCCGTGCGCGTGGCGCTGCGCGCGCTCGAGCAGGGCGGCGCGCTGCTCGTCTTTCCGGAGGGCACGCGGGGACCGGAGGGGACGCTCCGGGAGCCCAAGTCGGGCGCCGCGCTGCTGGCCGTGCTGAGCGGAGCGCCGGTGGTGCCGGTGTTCGTGCGCGGCAGCGGGCGGGCGTGGCCGCGCGGGCGGCGATTCCCGAGGCCTGTTAAGGTTAGGGTGGCGTTCGGGCCGCCGCTCCGCTTCCCGCGCCCGGCGGGGGGAGACAAGAAGGAATATTACGACTCGGTGAGCCGCGACATGATGGCGGCCATCGCGCAGCTGCAAAATCACTGAGGGGAGGACCTGGCGGTTATGGCGAAGGATGAACGACGACACCTCGGCGGTTCGCGCATGGAGGGCGCAGAACCGGAGGAACGGATGGAGGACTGGTTCAAGGAAGGGACGACGACCAGCGAGTTCGAGGAGGGCGAGGTCGTCCGCGGCCGCGTCGTCCACGTCGGGACCAGCGAGGTGCTGGTCGACGTGGGCTACAAGAGCGAGGGAGCGATCCCGATCGAGGAATTCCACCGCCACGGCGGCCTGCCGAAGGTCGGCGAGGAGATCGAGGTCTACCTCGAGGCCAAGGAGGACTCCGAAGGCCTGATCGTCCTCTCGAAGGACAAGGCCGACAAGATCAAGGTCTGGGACGCCATCACGCAGGCCTACGAGAAAGCGCAGCCGGTCGAGGGCCGCGTCGTGGAAGTCGTGAAAGGCGGTCTGGCGGTCGACGTCGGGGTGAAGGCGTTTCTCCCCGGCTCGCAGGTGGACCTGCGCCCCGTCAAGAACCTCGGCTCCATGGTGGGGCAGACGATCCGCGCCAAGGTGATCAAGCTGAATCGGCGGCGCGGCAACGTCGTCCTCTCCCGGCGGTCCGTCCTCGAGGAGGAACGCGAGGAGAAGAAGAAGCACACACTGGAGGTGCTGAGCGAGGGCATGGTCCTGACCGGCACCGTGAAGAACATCACCGACTATGGAGCCTTCATCGACCTGGGCGGCATCGACGGCCTCCTGCACGTGACGGACATGTCCTGGGGTCGGGTCGGTCATCCGTCGGAGATCTTCCAGGTCGGCGATCAGGTCGAGGTGGTCGTCCTCCACTTCGATCGCGAGAGCGGGCGCGTCTCGCTCGGCTACAAGCAGAAGTCCAACGATCCGTGGGAGACGGTGGAGACGCGCTTCGCGCCCGGCACCAAGACGCGCGGGCGGGTGGTGAGCCTCACCAATTACGGCGCGTTCGTCGAGCTGGAGCCGGGCGTCGAGGGCCTCGTCCACGTCTCCGAGATGTCGTGGACCCGGCGCGTACGGCATCCCTCGAAGCTCGTGAACGTCGGCGACGAGGTCGACGTGATCGTGCTCGACGTGAACCGCGCGGCCAAGCGGATCTCGCTCGGCATGAAGCAGGTCGAGCCGGACCCGTGGGCGACCATCGAGGAGCGCTACAAGCCGGGCACGCGCGTGTCCGGCAAGGTGCGCAACCTGACGGACTTCGGCGCCTTCGTCGAGCTGGAGCCCGGGGTGGACGGCCTGCTGCACATCTCCGACATGTCGTGGACGCGGAACGTAGGACATCCGTCGGAGGTGTTGAAGAAGGGGCAGGACATCGACACGATGATCCTGAACCTCGACCGGGAGAACAAGCGAATTTCCCTGGGCCTCAAGCAGATCCAGCCCGATCCGTGGACGACGGTGTCGCAGCGGTACCCGATGGGCTCGCGCGTCACGGGCAAGGTGGTGCGGCTCACGGACTTCGGCGCCTTCATCGAGCTGGAGCCCGGCGTCGACGGCCTGCTCCACATCTCGCAGATGTCGCACCGGCCGATCGGCACCCCCGCCGAGATGGTCAACGTGGGCGACGAGCTGACGCTGCTCGTCATCCGCGTCGATCCTCACGAGCGTCGCATCGGCCTGAGCCTCAAGGAGCTGGCGCACGCGGTCGCTCCGCCGCCCGAGATGGACGACAGCCGCGGCGGCGGCCGCAAGGGCAAGCGCGGCAAGAGTCGGGACTACGACTACGACGACGAGGAATGAGTAGATGGGCCGTCGCCTGACGGTCGTCGTGGCGACCGTGCTCGTGTTCATCGGGGTGGCCGCGCTGTTCCTGGTGTTCGGCACGTCGATGGGACGGACGGGCGACGGCGGCGGCGCGCCGCTGTTCGGGCCCCGCGTGGCGGTGGTGGAGCTCGAGGGCCTGATCGCCGAGACCGACGACCTCGTCCGCGAGCTGCGCCACTATCGCGACAATCCGAGCGTCCGCGCGGTGGTGATCCGCATCAACAGCCCGGGCGGCGTGGTGGGACCCACGCAGGAAGTTCACGACGCGCTGCTGCGCGTGCGGCAGGCCGGCAAGCCGGTGGTGGCCTCGCTCGGCTCGGTCGCGGCCTCGGGCGGCTACTACGTCGCCGTCGCCGCCGACCAGATCTACGCCAATCCCGGTTCGCTGACCGGCTCGATCGGCGTCATCATGCAGATGGCCAATGTCGACGCCCTCATGAAGAAGGTCGGCGTCGACTACGTGGTGGTGAAGGCGGGCCAGTTCAAGGATCTCGGCAACTTCTCGCGGGCGCTGACGCCCGAGGAGCGACGGGTCATCCAGGCGCTGCTGGACGACGTCCACGCCCAGTTCATCGAGGCCGTCGCCAAGGGCCGCAAGCTGGACCGCAGCGCGGTGGTGCAGTTCGCCGACGGCCGCGTGTTCTCCGGCACGCAGGCCCTCGGACTCAAGATGGTGGACGCCCTCGGCGGGCTGGAGGAGGCGATCGACGCCGCCGCGAAGCTGGCGAAGCTGCCGACGCCGCCGCCGGTGGAGCGCCCCCGCCGCCGCTTCTCGATCATCGACCTCGTTCGCAACGAGCTCGGCCTGACGGTGCCGGCGGTGCTCCTGCCGACTCAGCTTCCGTTGTTCAAGACCCCGCTGTACCTCATGGACTGACGGTAGAGCGCAATCGGCCATCATTCGAGTCAGCTATCAATTACTGCTATTTAAGATACTGTTTTGACAGCCCGTTATCAGCTCCGCAAGATGCCAGTCGCGATGACGACTGGAAGCGCAAGTCGGCGTCGGGCTTACGGTTTTGCCGTGGACCCGCCCGCGCGGGCCGCATGGTCCCTAACTCCTTACTCCCGTTGACATTCTTTTTCGGAGCGTGCTAGTTTCGCCTGCGGGGGATCGACGACGATGACGAAAGCCGACCTCATTGACGAAGTCTCCAAGCTCTCGAATCTGACCAAGAAAGAGACCGAGACCATCGTCAACACCATCTTCGACAACATCACCGACGCCCTCGCCAAGGGCGACAAGGTGGAGTTGCGAGGATTCGGCAGCTTCCGGATCCGCCACCGGAACTCCCGCAAGGGCCGGAACCCAAAGACCGGCTCCGCCGTCGACGTGCCTCAGAAGCGGGTCCCGTTCTTCAAGGTCGGCAAACGACTGCGAGAGCTCGTCAACGCGTGACGCGGAGCCCGGCGCCATCAAGCGCCTCTGGGCGCCGTGGCGCATGCCGTACATAAGAGGGACCACGCGGATAGACGGCTGCGTGTTCTGTCTCGCCCGGGACGGCACCGATGACCGTGCCTCCCTCGTCCTCCACCGTGGTCAGCACGCGTTCCTGATCCTGAACGCCTTCCCCTATGCTCCAGGGCATCTGATGGCAGTCCTGAACCGCCACGTCGGCTCCTTCGTCGAGGCTCGTCCCGAGGAGCTGGCAGAGGCCATGCGGCTGGCGCAGCGGGCGGTGGAGGCGCTGACCGTGGAGTACCGGGCCGAGGCCTTCAACATCGGACTGAACCAGGGGCGCGTGGCCGGGGCCGGCATCGTCGATCATCTTCACGTCCACGTCGTCCCTCGCTGGAACGGCGACCACAACTTCATGGCCGTGCTCGGCGACGTGCGGGTCCTGCCCGAGGAGCTCGGCACGACGTGGGAGCGGCTCCGGGGCCGCGTGCATGACTGACGGCAGCGGCGGCGCGGCCACCCCGATGATGCAGCAGCACGGCGAGCTGAAGCGGCGCTACCCCGACCACTTGCTGCTGTTCCGCCTGGGCGACTTCTACGAGCTCTTCGCCGAGGATGCCGAGCTCGGCGCGCGGCTGCTGTCCATCACGCTGACCGCGCGCCAGTCCGTGCCCATGGCGGGGATTCCGCACCACGCCGCCGAGGGGTACATCGCTCGCCTCGTGCAGGCGGGCCAGAAGATCGCGATCTGCGAGCAGCTCGAGGCGCCGGGCAAAGGCAAGAAGCTGCTGCGCCGCGACGTGGTGCGCGTGATCACGCCGGGGACGCTGACGGACACCGCGTATCTGGCCGGCGGCGCGAACAACTATCTGCTCGCGCTGGCGCTCCTGGGGGCCGGCGTCGGCGTGGCGCTCCTCGACGTCTCCACCGGGGAATTCTGTGTGGGAGAGGATGCCGCCGACGGCGACGGCGGCGTGCTGGCGGCGGCGCTGCTGCGACGCCCGAGCGAGATCCTGGTGCCGGAGACCCTGCGCGGAGGCGGCGGGCTGCTCACGCGGCTGCAGGCCACCGGCGCGGCGCTGACGTTCGCCGATCCGTCGATCTGGAGCAGCCGCCGAGCGGCCGGCGAGCTGTGCACGCATTTCGGCGTCGCCACGCTCGATACCTTCGGCGTCGGCGACCTGACGGCCGGGCTGTCGGCGGCGGCCGCGGCGCTCGCTTACCTGCGGGCGACGCAGGGCGAGCGCCTCGGCCATCTCGTGCGGCTGTCGCGGCTCATCGCCGCCGACTGCATGACGCTCGACGAGACGGCGCTCGCCACCCTCGAGCTGCTGGAGGGCAGCGGCGGCAGCCGCGACGGGCTCTTCGCCGCGGTGAACGAGACGGTGACGCCCATGGGCGCCCGCCTGCTGCGGCACTGGCTCCTGCAGCCGCTGCGCGAGCCGGCGCGCATCGCGGAGCGACAGGACGCCATCGAGCGCCTCGTCGAGGCGCCCGAGACGCGGGCGCGGCTGCGCGCGCTGCTGCGCGGCGTCGGGGACCTCGAGCGGCTCACCAGCCGCGCCACGCTCGGCGTCGCCCACGCGCGTGACCTCGTGGCGCTGCGCGGCTGCCTGGCGCCGCTCGATGCCGTGCGCGTGGCGGCGGCGGACCTCGACGCCGCGCTACTGGCGGGTGCCCGCGAGGCGGTCGCCGACCTGGCCGCGCTGCGCGAGATGCTGGCGGCCGCCCTCGTCGACGAGCCGCCGGCGACGCTGAGCGACGGCGGTGTCATCCGCGAGAGCTGGAGCGAGGCCCTCGCCTCGCTCGTGCACGACGCCGCCGAGGCGCGGCGCTGGATCGCCGGGCTCGAGGAGCGCGAGCGGGCGCGCACCGGGCTGTCGAGCCTGCGCGTTCGGTTCAATCGGGTGTTCGGGTACGGCATCGAGGTGAGCCACGCGCAGTCGTCGCGGGTGCCCGCGGAGTACGTCCGGCGGCAGACGCTCACGGGCACCGAGCGCTACGTCACCACGGAGCTGAAGGAGTACGAAACGAAGGTGCTCGGCGCCGAGGAGCGCCGCCGACGGCTCGAGCAGCAGCTCTTCGACGAGGTGCGCGGCCGCGTGGCCGCGGAGGCGGCGCCGCTGCTGGCCACCGCCCGTGCGCTCGCGCTGCTCGACGTGCTGGCGGCGCTGGCGGAGGTCGCGCACACGCGGGGCCACGCGCGGCCCGTCGTGGACGGGAGCGACGTCCTCGAGATCGTGGAGGGCCGTCATCCTGTCCTGGAATCGCGCGCCGCGGCGCCGGTGACGCCGAACGACCTCGCGCTCGACGCGGCGGCGCGCGTGGTCATCCTCACCGGGCCGAACATGGCCGGCAAGTCCGTGTACCTCCGCCAGACGGGTCACATCGTGATCCTCGCGCAGATGGGGGCCTTCGTGCCGGCGCGCGCGGCGCGCATCGGCGTGATCGACCGCCTCTTCACGCGGGTGGGAGCGCAGGACAACCTCGCGCGCGGGCAGTCGACCTTCCTCGTCGAGATGGTGGAGACGGCGAGCATACTGAACAACGTGACGCCGCGCAGCCTCGTGCTGCTGGACGAGGTCGGACGCGGCACGTCGACCTTCGACGGCCTCGCCATCGCCTGGGCGGTGGTGGAAGCCCTCCACGACCGCGCGCCGGGGGCGAAGGTGCTCTTCGCCACGCACTTCCATGAGCTGACCCAGCTGGCGGGGCGGCTCGACGGCGTGCGCAACTTCCACGTGGCCGTCCGCGAGTGGAACGACGAGATCGTGTTCCTGCACAAGGTCCGTCCCGGCGGCACCGATCGCTCGTATGGCATCCAGGTGGCGCGCCTGGCCGGCCTGCCGCTGCCCGTGATCGCGCGCGCCAAGGCGCTGCTCGCGCGCTTCGAGGAGCAGGGGCAGGCGACCGCCGATGTGAGCGACGCCGTCCAGCTCGGGCTCTTCGCGCCGCCGGCCGATCCGTTCGTGGCCGAGCTCGCGGCGCTGGATCTGTCGCACGTCACGCCGATCGAGGCGCTGAACCTGCTCGTGAAGTGGCAGCAGGAGCGAACGCGTTGAGCCGGATCCGTCGCCTGCCCGACGCGCTCGTCAACAAGATCGCCGCCGGGGAGGTGGTCGAGCGACCGGCCTCCGCGGTGAAGGAGCTCGTCGAGAACGCCGTCGACGCCGGTGCCACCGCCATCGCCGTCGAGCTGCGCGACGGAGGCGCCGCCCTGGTGCGGGTGACCGACGACGGCATCGGGATGAGCGCGGAGGAGCTGCCGCTGGCGCTCGAGCGGCATGCGACGTCCAAGCTCGCCACCGACGCGGACCTCGACGCCATCGCGACCCTTGGCTTCCGCGGCGAGGCGCTGGCCGCCATCTGCGCCGTCTCGCGCTTCACCGTCACCAGCCGCCCGCGCGGCGAGAGCGTCGAGGGCCTCCGCCTCGGCGGTGAGGGAGGATCGGTGATCCAGCGGCTCGGCGTGCCGTGCGACGCCGGCACGACCGTCGAGGTGCGCGATCTGTTCTTCAACACGCCGGCGCGGCTCAAGTTCCTCAAGTCCGCGGCCACGGAGCTCTCGGCCACGCTGCGGGCGCTGACCCAGCTGGCGCTGGCGCATCCCGACGTGCAGCTCCGCGTGAGCAACAACGGACGCCCGGTGCTGACGGCGCCGGCGGCGGCCACGCTGAAGGAGCGCATCGGCGCGCTCTGGGGCTGGGATCTTGCCGGACGGCTCTTGACCGTGAGCCGCGACGAGCACGGCGTTCGCGTGCGCGGACACGCGAGCCCGCCCGACGTCACGCGCGGCGGCCGCGACGACGTCATCATCATCGTCAACGGCCGGCCCGTCCGCGATCCGGCGCTGCTGCAGGCGGTGCTCGCCGCCTATCGCCCGATCCTCGCCCGCGACCGGTTTCCGCTCGTCGTCCTCGCCGTGGAGCTGCCGCCGACCGACGTCGACGCGAACGTGCATCCCACCAAGGCGTGGGTGCGCTTCCGCCATCCGCGGCTCGTCCAGGAGATGCTCGTGGCCGCGCTGCACGACGCGCTGCAGCGGCCGACGACCGTTCCCGCTGCCGTCGACTGGGCCACCGAGACGGGGACGCCGGGCGCGGGGACGTCGACGGCGGCGACGCAAAGCGCGCTCTTCGCCGAGACGGCGGCCCCGTATACGAAGGCCATCCGGTTCGGGCGTGTGCTGGGACAGGTGCAGGACACCTTCATCGTGGCCGCCACCGACGACGAGGTGTTCTTCCTCGATCAGCACGTCGTCCACGAGCGGGTGTTGTTCGAGCGGCTGGAGGCGGAGCTGGCCACGGGCGGCGCCGCGTCGCAGGCGCTGCTCTTTCCCGAGCCGATCGAGCTCGCCCCCGCCGCGCGGGCCCTGCTCGAGCGCTGGCGGGCACCCCTCGAGCGCCTGGGCTTCGGCTTCGACAGCGGCGCGGGCGGCGCCGTCGTCGTGACCGCCGTGCCCACGCTGCTGAAGGGCGACGAGCCGCGGCGGCTGCTCGAGGCGGCCGTGGACGAGCTGGGCGGCCCGAAGGCGGGGGCCGCGCCCGCCATCGACCGCGCGCTCGCGTTCGTCGCCTGCCGCGCGGCCGTCAAGGCGGACACGCCGCTCGCACGCGAGGAGATGGAGCGCCTCGTCAACGATCTGGCGCAGACCCGCACGCCCTACTTCTGTCCTCACGGCCGTCCCATCGTGAGCCGCGTATCGCTGCACGACATCCGCCGCGAGCTGAAGCGCACATGGTAGGAACGGGCGTAGACTCGAACGAGACAATGCGGAGCCGCCACCCATCTCTGACCAGCCCACCTACCGTTCAAGCGGCACGCACACTCGTCGACGGTCGTTTGCCGCTGCTCGTGATCGCCGGACCGACCGGGGTCGGGAAGACCGCGGCGGCCGTGGCGCTGGCCGCCCGCATACCGCTCGAGGTGATCAGCGCCGACTCCCGTCAGGTCTACCGTGGGATGGACGTCGCGACGGGCAAGCCGACGGCGGCCGAGCGCACGGCCGTGCCGCACCATCTCATCGACGTCGTGGATCCCGACGAGGCCTTCGACGCCGCCCGCTTCGCGACGGCGGCGCGGGGCCTGATTCCCGAGATCCGCTCGCGGGGTCGTTTGCCGGCCGTCGTCGGCGGCACCGGGTTGTACATCCGCGCCTTGCTCCGGGGTCTCGATCCCGCCGTGCCGGCCGATCCGGCTTACCGCGCCGAGCTGACGGCGCTGTCCGCGCGTGAAGGCTGCGGGGCCCTGCACGCCCGGCTGGCGGCCGTTGCGCCTGCGCTGGCCCGCGGCCTGCATCCCCACGATCACGTGCGGATCATCCGTGCGCTGGAGCGCGTACGTGGCGGAGCCGCCGGCGTCCAGACACGCTGGGCCACGGCCGAGCCCGAGTGGGCCGTGGTGTACGTGGGGCTGACGCTCGACCGCGCGGTGCTCGCCGAGCGCCTCCGCGCGCGGGCGGCACGGATGGTCGAGGCCGGCCTCGAGGACGAGGTGCGGGGGCTGCTGGCCCGGGGATACCATCGCCAGCTGCGCGCGCTCTCGTCGATCGGCTACCGCGAGTTCGCCGGCGTCGTGCAGGGCGACATGGATCGCGCCGAGGCGCTGCGACTGATGCGGCGCGACACGGTCCGCTACGCACGCCGGCAGCTCACGTGGTTCGCACGGGAGCCGGCGCTGGCGTGGATCGACGTCGACGCGTTCGACGGCGACGCGTCCGCGGTCGCGGCCGCCATCGAAGCCAGGCTCAAGCAGGAGGGGCGTATCGAGTGAGTCGCAACGGAAACGGCCACGGTCACGAGGTACGGCGGCACGCGCGCGAGCGCGCCATGCTGGCGGCAGTCAAGCGGCCATCCCAGCAGCGCGCGGACGTGGAGGAATCGCTCGAGGAACTGGCGGGCCTGGCGACGGCGGCCGGCGCCACCATCGGCGACCGCGTCGTTCAGGAGCGGCAGGCGCCGACGCCGTCGCTCTACTTCGGGCGCGGCAAGGTCGACGAGATGGCCGCCGCCGCGCGCGCGGGCGGAATGAATCTCTTCATCTCCGACGACGCGCTCACGCCGATCCAGGAGCGCAACCTCACCGAGGCGCTCGGCATCCACGTCATCGACCGCACGGCCCTCATCCTCGACATCTTCGCGCAGCGCGCGCGCACGGCGGAGGGCAAGCTGCAGGTCGAGCTGGCGCAGCTGACGTATCTCCTGCCGCGGCTGGTCGGCCAGTGGAAACACCTCGAGCGGCTCGGCGGCGGCATCGGCACGCGCGGACCGGGTGAGACGCAGCTCGAGTCGGACCGTCGCGTCATTCGCCGGCGGGTGATGCAGCTCAGGCGCGAGCTGCAAGGCGTGCAGGCGCACCGGCGGCTGATGCGGCAGGGGCGCAAGCGCGCCGGCGCGCCCGTCGCCGCGCTCGTCGGCTACACCAACGCCGGCAAGACCACGCTGCTCAACCGGCTCACCGGCGCCCACTTCACCGCGGCCGATCAGCTGTTCGTCACCCTCGATCCGGCCGCGCGGCTGGTGACGCTGCCGGGACGGCGGCCGTTCATCCTGACCGACACCGTGGGCTTCATCCGCAAGCTGCCGCACGAGCTGGTGGCCGCCTTCCGCGCGACGCTCGAGGAGCTGGCCGAGGCCGACGTGCTCGTCCACGTGGTCGACGCCTCGCATCCGGCGCTGGAGGAGCACATGGCGGCCGTCCAGGCGCTGCTACGCGAGCTCGAAGTCGCCGACCGGCCCACCGTGGTCGCGCTCAACAAGGTCGATCGGCTCGAGAACGGCCAGGCCACCGCGGCCTTCGCCGGCCGCCGCGACGCCGTCGCCGTCTCCGCGGTCACCGGCGACGGCGTGAATGCGCTGCTCGACGCCATCGAGGCGGCGCTGCCCAGCGGGGGGCCCGTGACGCTGCACATTCCGCACGGCGACGGGGCCGCGCTGGCGCTGTGCTACGGCCGCGGCCGCGTGCTGACGCGGACCGATCGACCCGACCACGTCGCCCTCGAGGTCGAGCTGCCGGGGCCGGTGCTCGCCTCGCTGCGCGCCTACCGGGCGGGACAGGGAGCCGTGTCGCGCATGCTAGACTGAGCCTTCCAGTATGGGGCTCGCGAACTGGCTCACCGTCCTGAGGATCCTGTTGATTCCTGTCTTCGTGTCGCTGCTCGTCTACCGGCGCCCCGGCCTGGCGCTCGTCGTCTTCGCGGCGGCGGCGCTGACGGACCTCCTCGACGGCTACGTGGCGCGGCATCGCGGAATCCAGAGCCGGCTCGGCGCCTTCCTCGATCCGATGGCCGACAAGCTCCTCCTGATCTCCTCGTTCGTGACGCTGACCTGGCTCAAGGCGTTGCCGTTCTGGATCGCCGCGGTGGTGATCAGCCGCGACATCATCCTGGTCGTCGGCGCCCTCGCCATTCACATGGCGGGCGGTCGGATCTATCCGCGGCCGACGTGGGCCGGCAAGGCGGCCACCTTCTTCCAGATCCTCACGATCCTCACCGGATTGACGGGACGCTTCCTCCGCGTCGAGCTGGGCGCGGTCGTCTTCATGTGGCTGGCGGCGGGCTTCACCATCGTGTCGGGCCTGCAGTACATCGTGCAGGGGATGCGCTTCCTCAACGCCGCGCCCGTCACCGAAGGTGAAGCCGATGAAGCCTCGCTCCTCCGCTGAAGGCGTGGTCGTGGCCGCCGTGCGGGCGCGCACGCCCGCCGCGGCGGGCGGCCTCGTGGCCGGCGATCGCATCCTCGCGATCAACGGCCACGCCGTGCGCGACGCCATCGACTTCCAGTTCCACGCCGCGGACGAGCGGCTCGCCCTCACCGTCGAGCGCGGCGGCGCGCCGCGCGCGCTCCGCGTCGAGTGCGGGAGCGGCCCGGTCGGGGTGGAGCTCGAAGCCCCGCGGCCAGGAGAGATCGCGACGTGCGCGAACAAGTGCGTGTTCTGCTTCATTCACCAGCTGCCGAAGGGCATGCGCAAGAGCCTCTACGTCAAGGACGACGACTTCCGGCTTTCCTTCTTGCACGGCAACTACATCACGCTCACCGACCTCGGCGAGGAGGAGCTGGCGCGCATCGCGACGCAGCGCCTGTCGCCGCTCTACGTGTCGGTGCACGCGACCGATCCGGCGCTCCGCTGGGAGCTGCTCGGGCGCCCGCGCGCGTCGGCCGAGATCCTGCCGCGGCTCGAGCGGCTGGCGAAGGCCGGCATCCGGATGCACGCGCAGATCGTGCTGTGCCCGGGCTGGAACGACGGCGCGCAGCTCGCGCGGACGGTGCACGAGCTGGCGCCGCTGCATCCGCACGTGGCCACGACGGCCATCGTGCCGGTCGGCCTCACCGCGCACCGCGCGCGGCTGCCCGCCCTTCGCACGCTGACCGACGCTGAGGCCCGCGCGCTCATCGAGACGGTGCACGGCTGGCAGGCGGAGCTGCTGGAACGACTCGGCAGCCGCTTCGTCTTTCTCGGCGACGAGGTCTACTTGCAGGCGGGCGCGCCACTGCCGGCGGCGGCGGCGTACGAGGGGTTCCTCGTCGCGGAGGACGGCATCGGCCTCGTCCGGCGCTTCGAGGACGGCTTCTCGCGGGCGGCGCGCGGCATTCGGCGGCGCGTGGCGGCGCTCCGGGCCACCGTCGTGAGCGGAACGCTCTACGCGCCGCGCCTGGCCAACCTCCTCGGCGCGCTGCCGGACTGCCGGGCGACGGTGACCGCGGTCCCCAACCGCCACTTCGACGGCAGCATCTCCGTCGCCGGCCTTCTCACGGGCGGTGACATCCAGCGGCACCTGGCCGGCCTCGGCGACCTCGGTGACGCCGTGCTCGTGCCGGCGGTGGCGGTGCGCGACGGCGACGGCGTCTTCCTCGACGACGTCACGCCGGCCGACCTCTCGCGCGATCTCGGCGTGCCGGTACGCGTCATCGAGCCCGACGCGCGCGCGCTCCTCCGCGCGCTGTACCGGCGGTAGCCGCATGCTTCGGCCCGTCATCGCCATCGTCGGGCGGCCGAACGTCGGCAAGTCGACGCTGTTCAACCGGCTGGTCGGCCGCCGGCAGGCGCTCGTGCGCGATGTGCCGGGTGTCACGCGCGACCGCCTCTACGGCCAGGTGCAATTCGAGCGGTGGCAGGCGACGGTCGTGGACACCGGCGGCTTCGATCCCGGCGCCGCCGAGCCGCTGATCGAGGGAGTGCGCCGCCAGGTGCTCACGGCGGTGCAGGAGGCCGACCTCGTCGCCTTCGTCGTCGACGCGCGCGCGGGCGCGACCGCGCTCGACCTCGAGATCGCGCGGATCTTGCGGAGGGCCAACAAGCCGGTCCTCCTCGTCGCCAACAAGGTGGATGATCGCGCCCAGGAAGCGGCCGTGGCCGACCTCTATACGCTCGGCGTCGGCGATCCCGTGGGCGTATCCGCCGAGCACGGGCGTGGCGTGGCCGAGATGCTCGAGGCGCTGCGCGAGCGCACGCCGGCGCCCTCGGCGTCGCGAGGCGGGGACCGCCCGGTGGCCATCGCCGTGATCGGACGTCCCAACGTCGGCAAGTCCTCGCTCGTCAACGCCATGACCGGGACCGAGCGCGTGCTCGTGCACGACCAGCCAGGGACGACACGCGACGCCGTCGACACGCCGTTCACCTACGAGGGCCGGGCTTACCTGCTCGTCGACACCGCCGGCATCCGGCGCAAAGGGCGCGTCACCGAGCCTCTCGAGAAGCTGGCGGTGGTGATGGCGCTCAAGAGCCTCGACCGGTGCGACGTGGCGCTGCTCGTGCTCGACGCCTCGGAGGGCCTGTCCGCCCAGGACGCGCACATCGCCGGCTACGCCCACGAGGCCGGGCGCGCCGTCGCCGTCGTCGTCAACAAGTGGGACCTCGTGCCGCCCGGGATGGTCCGCAAGGCCGAGGTCGTCGATCAGCTCCGCGAGCGGCTCTCGTTCCTCGACTACGCGCCCGTGTGCTTCACGTCGGCCACGACCGGCGAGGGCATCCGCGAGCTGTTCGAGACGATCGACCGGGTGGCGGCGCAGGCGCGCCGCCGGATCGCCGCCGCCGAGGTCACGGCCGTGCTGCAGCAGGCGGTGGACCGCCGCCCGATCTCGCTGCGCGGCGTGCCGCTCGTGATCCACTCGGCCTCCCAGGTGGCCGGCTCGCCCCCGACGTTCGCCGTGCGTGTGAACCGTCCCGGCGAGATCCACTTCTCGTACGAGCGGTATCTGGCGAAATCGCTCCGTTTCGCGTTCGGCTTCGAAGGCTCGCCGCTGCGGCTCTCGTTCCGCAAGGCGGGCCGGCTGAAGCCCACCGCGCCCCGGGCCCGCCGCTGACGCCCGTGCGCCGGCAGTCGCAGCCGTTGCTCTGGGTGATCATGGGCTTCGCCATCGTGGTCGCCGGCGGCGCCGGCGTGACGCTGCTGAGCCCCAAGCCGCCGGCGTCGCCGGTGGCCGCCGCCAGGAATGCCGTCACCGACGCCGGCCGTGCCGCCACGTCGGATCCGGCGAACCGGATTCGCATCCCGATCGCCGATCCCGTGCCGGGCCGGCTGCCGGCCGAAGGTGTGCCGCGCGGCTGGCAGCTGAAGGAGTTCGCCGGCCAGGCCGCCGTGGAAGTCGTGCGTAACGACGGGCGCATCGCCATGCGCCTGCGCAGCGATCGCGCCTCGTTCGCCGTTCACCGCGACGTCGTCGTCGACCTCAAGACGTTGCCGTATCTCACGTGGACGTGGAAGGTCACGCAGCTGCCGGCCACCGGCGACGTCCGCGACAGCACGCGCGACGATCAGGCCGCCCAGCTCTACGTGGTGTTTCCCCGATGGCCGTCGCCGCGTTCGGCCAGCGACGTGATCGGCTACGTCTGGGACAGTCGCGCGCCGGCCGGCACGCAGCTCACGCATCCGAAGGCGAAGAACGTCCGCATCGTCGTCGTCGAGTCGGGGCAGGCGGCGCTCGATCGCTGGCAGCGCTACCAGCGCAACGTCGCCGAGGATTACGCCGCGCTCTTCGGCCGGCCGGCACCCAGGGTCGGCAAGGTGGCCCTGATGGTCGACTCCAACGACACTCGGGCGGAAGCGGAGGCCCTGATGGGTGATCTTTTCTTCTCCCCGACATCCGCAGGAAGGGCTGAAATCCCAAGCATCGTGCTACGATAGCCCGCATGGCCGACACGAACGACCGCAATCAGGGTTCCGAGCACGACTTCTTCGACGAGACTGCGCCACGCTCGATCTTCGCGGCGACGTGGTTCCGCGCCGTTCTCGTGCTCATCGTGCTGGGCGTCATCGGTGCCGTCGCAGTGCCGTACATCCTCGACGCGATGAACGCGCCCAGGCCGAGCGCGACGGCCAAGCTTCCGACGCCGCTGCCACCGCCGAGCAAACCGGCGCCGCCGCCGGCCGCGGTCACGCCGCCGGCCGCGCCGTCGGCGCCTCTCGCCGCCGCGCCGCCGGCGCCTTCGGCCACGACGACGGCGCCGCCGACCACGCCGTCGGGTCCCGCCGCCATCAGTCAAGCCCCCGCCCAAACGACTCCCGCCGAGAAGATCGACAAGACCGAGAAGATCGACAACGTCGACAAGGCCGGGGAGACGAAGGACGCGCTCACCACGGCGACGACGCCGCCCGAGACGCCGAAAGCCGAGCCGAAGAGCCGACCGGTCGCGGCGAAGCCGGCAGTGAAGACGTCCAAGCCCGCCGCGGGCCGTCAGTGGTTCGTGCAAGTCGGCGCGTTCAAGGACGGCGGGACGGCGAAGAAGGTGGCGACGAAGCTCCGCGAGGAGAAGTACACGGTGGACGAGCGCGGTGGCGTGGCGACCGTCGCCAAGGCGACCACGGCCGCCCCCTCGACGTCGATCAACGGCAGCGCCGATCACTACGACGTCATCGTCACCGGCCAGCCGGCGACCGAGATCAAGAAGCGGCTGGCGCCCAGGGGCCTCACCGCCGAGGCGATCGCGAACGGCGCGGTGGTGAAGCCGAGCCTGCCACTGCGTGACGCCGTCGCGCTCTCGAAGGACCTGGCCGTCGACGGCCTGAAGGTCCAGGTGCGGCGAGCGGACGGCGGCGCCGCCGCCACGCCGAAGCCCTCGAGTAGCGTCGCCGCCTCCGGCGACGGGCTGTATCGTGTGAGCGTCGGCGGCTTCGCCGATCGCGCCACGGCCGTGGCCACGCTCAAGGAGCTGGAGGCCAAGGGCTACAAGCCGTTTCTCACGAGGAGGTGAGGCTTCACCGTGACCAAGAACGACCTCGTCAACGCCGTCGCCGCCCACGGTCTCTCCAAGCGGCAATCGTCGTCGGTCGTGGAGTCCGTGTTCGACATCATCTTCCGCTGCTTCGAGAAGAGCGAGGACGTGAAGATCGTCGGCTTCGGCCACTTCCGCATCCGGCGCAAGGCGTCGCGCCGCGGACGCAATCCGCAGACCGGCGACTCCATCGAGATCACCGCGCGCAAGGTCCTCACGTTCAAGCCGAGCAAGGGCCTCAAGCAGCGCATCAACAGCACCACGCCCCCGCCGGCATCGGCTTAGCGCGTGGCCCTGGAAGTCGCCGAAAAGCTCTACTACCGGATCGGCGAAGTCGAGGAGCTCGCCGGGGTGCCGGCGTACGTCCTGCGTTACTGGGAATCGGAGTTCAAGCTGCTCCGCCCCAAGAAGAATCCCGCGGGCCAGCGCCTCTATCGCCGCCGCGACCTTGAGCTGGTGCAGCGCATCAAGTCGCTCCTCTACGACGAGCGCCTCACCCTGGAAGGCGCTCGCAAGCGGCTGATCGCGGAGTCGCGCGGCAAGAACACGAGCCAGCTGGAGCTGGGCATCCGCGAGGCCGCCTACGCCGACACGTTGCGGCGGATCCGCGAGCGCCTGTCGACCCTGCGCACCCGCCTCGCGCCTTGAAGCATCGCGGCGTTTCTGCGACACTTCAGCGTTGCGAGTCGGGGCGTAGCGCAGCCCGGTAGCGCACCGGACTGGGGGTCCGGTGGTCGCTGGTTCAAATCCAGTCGCCCCGACCAAACTCGCCCCGGCCGCGCTCGCGGGTCATGCGCCCGCGGGCGCGGTCCCGTGTCTCTCCGGACCCGCGGCCCGGCCGTGAAAAAAGATGCGCGGCCGTTTCCCGGCGCGACTATAAGAATGATGGACCCACGCGGTTCGGTACCCGGCGACGGCGGCGCGGCCAGGCCGCGGCGCGAATCCGTCTCGATCGCGGTCATCATCCGCCGCGACCTGGCCCCAGTGGCCGCGCACCTGCGCGACGAGTTCAGCGGCCTCGCCTCCCTGGTGGCGGTCATCATCGACCGGCGCTATCGCGACCGCCGCCGGACGGAGGCCGCCCAGCCGGTCGAGCGCCGTCACGCCGAGCGCCGCCAGCGGAACGTGTCCGAGCAGCTTCGCGACGGAGGGTGGGCGGTCGTTCCCGTCGACGACACGCGCCTGCTCCGCTAGGTCGCGCGCTCCCTTCACGCCGCAAACCCGCGTAGTATTCAAGCCGCATGGCTCTGTTGCTGGTGACCAACGATGACGGCATTCACGCCGCCGGCCTGGCCGCGCTGGTCGGCGCCCTCGAGGAGCTCGGTGACGTGCACGTCATCGCTCCTGAGCGCGAGCAGAGCGCGTGCGGACACGCGCTGACGCTGCACCGGCCGCTGCGCACGCACGGCTGGGGCCGGCGGCGCTGGTCGGTCAACGGCACGCCCTCCGACTGCGTCAACCTCGGCGTGCTCGGCTTCCTGCCGGAGCGCCCCGTCCTCATCGCCTCCGGCATCAATCACGGCTCGAACCTCGGTGACGACGTGACCTACTCCGGTACCGTCTCCGCGGCCATGGAGGGGACGCTGCTCGGGGTGCCGTCCCTGGCGGTGTCGCTGGCCGACGGTGCGGACTTCGCCGAGGCGGCGCGGGTGGCGAAGCAGGTCGCCATGCGGGTCCTCGTCAGCGGGCTGCCGCCGAAGACGCTGCTGAACGTGAACGTGCCGAACGGCGCGGTGAAAGGCATCCGGCTCACGCGGCTCGGGCACCGCGTCTACTCCGGCAAGATCATCGAGCAGGCGGATCCGCGCGGCCGGCCTCACTACTGGATCGGCGCCGGGCCGCCCACGTGGGAGGCGCTCGACGGCACGGACATGGGAGCGGTGCACGACGGCTTCGCGGCCGTGACGCCGCTGCACCTGGACCTCACGCATCACCGTGCCCTCGGGCAGATGGCCGAGTGGGAGCCGGCGCTCAACGCCTCGCTGCGCGCGCGCCCGACGGCGGCGCGTCCATCGCGGAAGAAGAAGGCGCGGAGGCGCTGAGTGGAGGCCGGATTCGAAGCGCGTCTGGCCCGTGAGCGCGAGCGCATGGTGGAGGACCAGCTCGTGCGCCGCGGCATCACCGACGAGCGCGTGCTGGCCGCCATGCGGCGGATCCCGCGCCACCGCTTCGTGGACGAAGGGCTGGCCCACAGCGCGTACGGCGATCATCCGCTGCCGATCGGCGAGGAGCAGACGATCTCGCAACCGTACATCGTGGGGCTCATGTCCTCGCTCCTGCGGCTCACCGGGCAGGAGAAGGTGCTCGAGGTCGGTACCGGCTCGGGCTATCAGACGGCGGTGCTGGGCGCGCTCGCCCGGCGCGTGTGCTCCATCGAGCGCCTGCCGCGACTTGCCGATCGCGCGCGGGCGACACTAGAGGCGCTCGGCGTCGACAACGTGTGGGTCCGCGTCGGCAACGGCGCGCTCGGCTGGCCCGATCAGGCGCCGTTCGACCGCATCCTCGTCGCCGCCGGCGGGCCTTCGATCCCGCCGCCGCTCGTCTCGCAGCTGGCCGACGGCGGCCGGATGGTGTTGCCCGTGGGAAGCGCGGACGACCAGGTGCTGACCGTGGTGGAGCGCGTGGGCGGCGAGATCCGCACGGAGGCGGCCGGCGAGTGCAAGTTCGTGAAACTCGTCGGAAAGTACGCCTGGGACTCCTGAGGCCAGGTATGTACAATAGGCCGGTCGGATCGGGGCGTAGCGCAGCCTGGTCGCGCGCACGGTTCGGGACCGTGAAGTCGGAGGTTCAAATCCTCTCGCCCCGACCATTTCTTGCGTCGCCCGCCGGCCGGAGTCGCCCGGCCGGTGCGGCGACGACGTCGTCGCGCTCGTGAACACGGCAGCCGACATCATCGTCGAGGGACGCGTGCAGGGCGTCGGCTACCGCAACTTTGCCCAGCGCCGCGCGGAGCTCGCCGGCCTCGTCGGCTACGTGATCAACTTGAAGGACGGCCGCGTGCGAGCCAGGGCGGAGGGCCCGCGCTCCGCGATCGAGGAGTACGTGCGCGCGCTGGAGAAGGGACCGCCGCTGTCGAGCGTCGAGAGCGTCAGCGTCCGCTGGCTGCCCGCCACGAACCGCTACGCGCGGTTCGACATCCGCTACTCGAGCGCGGAGCCCTGATGCACGCGTGCCGACCGCTCGCCGCCGCCGCGCTGGGCGGTCTGCTCGCGGTGACGGCCGCCGCCGCGCCGCCCTCGACGCGCGATGCCCCGAGCGCGCCCCGCCCGGCGCCCCAGCGGATCCACGAGGTGGTGCGCGGCGACACGCTCTCGTCGCTCGCGCGACGGTATCACGTCACCGTCGCCGCGCTCGTGGCCGCGAACCGGCTGCCGAGCGAGCGGACGACGCTGCGGCTGCGGCAGCGGCTCCTGATCCCGCCGTCGGAGGTCGCCGCGCCGACCACGTCCTCCGGCGGCAAGCGGACGACGCTCGCCCGGCCCGGTCGCGCGGGTTCGCCCCGGCCGACGTCGCTGCGGGCGCCCGCGGACTTCTTCTTCGCCGTGCCCGATTTCGCCGACTCGTTGACCGCGTTCATCTGGCCCAAGGAAGGGACCGTGACCTCCTCGTTCGGCCGCCGCCGGCTCGGCTGGCACCGCGGCATCGACATCAAGGGCGAGCGCGGCGAGCCGATCGTGGCCGCGGCGCCCGGTGTCGTGGTGGTGAGCGGCGTGGAGCCAAGGTACGGTCGCGTCGTGAAGATCGAGCACGACCACGGGTTCACGACCGTCTACGCCCACAACGACGACAACGCCGTCGCCGTGGGCGATCAGGTGGTGACGGGCCAGCGCATCGGGAGCATCGGCCGCACGGGGCGCGCGACCAGCTATCACGTGCACTTCGAGATCCGGCGCGACGGTCGAGTCTACAATCCGTTGTACATGCTGCCGCTGCCGGCCCGGATCGCCCACGTGACGGAGACCGACGAAGAAGAAGGCGATGAGTAGCCCGGAAGCGGAAGAGGTCGTCCCGGACGAGCCGCTGGAGCCGCTGCTCGACGAGACCGACGACGATCTGCGCGAGGAGACGCGCGAGCAGAGCCGTGCCAACCTCGCCGTCTACCTCGCGGAGATCGGGCGCATCCCGCTGCTGTCGCGCGAGGAGGAGCACGCCCTGGCGCTCCGCGTGCGCGCGGGCGACGCGCGCGCCAAGGAGCGCATGGTCGAGGCGAACCTGCGGCTCGTCGTCCAGATCGCACGCCGGTACCTGAATCGCGGCCTTCCGCTGCCCGACCTGATCGAGGAGGGCAACCTGGGCGTGCTGCGGGCGGTGGAGAAGTTCGATCCGACCCGCGGCACCCGCTTCTCGACGTACGCGACGTGGTGGATCCGGCAGGCCGTCGTCCGCGCGCTCGCCAACCAGGCGCGCACCATCCGCATCCCGGTGCACGTGGGCCTGCTCCTCGCGCGCTACCAGCGCGAGCAGCAGCGCCTGATGCAGGAGCTGGGGCGCGTCCCCACCACCGAGGAGCTGGCGAAGGCCATGAACAGCTCGGTCGAGCAGGTCGAAGAGCTCGAGGAGGTCCGCCAGCAGCAGACGCTGTCGCTGGAGACGCCGATCGGCCAGGAGGAGGAAGGCCGGCTCGCCGACGTCGTCGCGGATCCGTCCGCGGACCCGAGCATCGCGCTGACGAGCTTGTTCCGCGAGCGCACCGATCTCGTCTCGGTGCTGGACGACCTCGCGGCGAACGAGCGCACGGTCCTGCGCCGGCGCTTCGGCCTCGAGGGCGAGCCCTCGGAGACGCTGGAGGCGATCGGCCGCACGCTCGGCCTCACCCGCGAGCGCGTGCGGCAGATCGAGGCCGCGGGGCTGCGCAAGCTGCGCGCCCTCCTCGCCGCGCGTGGCGTCGACGCGTCCGACGTGTTCTGACGCCTACCTTCGCGCCGAGGTCGCCGGTCGCTGCGCCTCGCACTCCTCCTCCCACAGCGCGTGACACCGCCGATGCAGCCGTAACGTCCGGGACGCGAGGTCCAC
>DATBJF010000006.1:0-17189 GCA_036556545.1 Candidatus Methylomirabilota bacterium | reverse complement strand
GGCGCCTCGGGCACGAGCACCTCGGCCATCCCCATCTCGGCCGCCAGCGCCGCGCCGTGCACGGGCCCGGCGCCGCCGAGCACGACCAGCGAGAACTGCCGCGGATCGTAGCCCCGCTTGATCGTCATCAGCCGGATCTGGTCCGCCATGCGCGCGTTGACGACGCGGTGGATGCCGGCGGCGGCGGCGACGGTATCGACGCCCAGCCGGCGGCCGATGGCGCCCACCGCACGCTCGGCGGCGGCCACGTCGAGCGTCATGGCGCCGCCCGCGAAGCGCGCCGGGTTGAGGTAGCCCAGCACGACGCTCGCATCGGTCACCGTCGCCTCGTCGCCGCCGCGCGCATAGCACGCCGGCCCCGGCTCGGCACCCGCGCTGCGCGGCCCGACGCGCAGCCCGCCGGCGGCGTCGATCCACGCGATGCTGCCGCCGCCGGCGCCGATCGTGTTCACGTCGACCATCGGCGTGCGCACCGGATAGGGGCCGATGGTGCCCTCGCTCGCCAGGAGCGGCTTGCCCTCGCGCACCACGGCCACGTCGTTGCTGGTGCCGCCCATGTCGAGCGAGACGAAATCGCGGACGGCCGAGCGCTCGGCGGCGAATCCGGCGCCGATGACACCACCGGCCGGCCCCGACAGGAACAGCGTCACCGGCTGCTGCGCGGCCAGCGCCGCGGAGACGATCCCGCCGCGCGAGCGCATGATCAGCGGCACCGCGCGCACGCCGAGCCCGCGGAGCGTGTCGGCAAGGCCGGCGAGGTAGCGCTTGACGACCGGTCCGAGGTAAGCGTCGAAGGCCGTCACGCAGAGCCGCTCGTACTCGCGGAACGTCGGATCGACGTCCGAGGAGAGCGAGACGCTGATCTCGGGCGCCAGCTTCGCGATGATCTCGCGCGTCCGCCGCTCGTGCGCCGGGTTCACGAACGAGAACAGGTAGCACACCGCGATGGCGGCGACGCCCTGCGCCCGCAGCGTCTCCGCGGCCGCCTGCACGTCGTCCTCGTGCAGCGGGACGAGCACGCGGCCCTTCGCGTCGAGCCGCTCGCGGATGCCGAGGCGGCGCCGCCGCGGCGCCAGGAACGTCGGCACTTCCGCGTCCATGCCGAGGTCGTACATCCGCGAGCGCTTCATGCGCCCGAGCTCGAGGACGTCCTCGAACCCCTCGGTGGCCAGGATGGCCGTCGTCGCGCCCTTCTGCTCGAGGATGGCGTTGGTGGCGATGGTGGTGCCGTGAATGAAGCGCGCGACGTCCGCCGGCGTGGCACGCGCCACTCTCAGCACCCGGCTGATCGCTTCGGCGATGCCGTCCAGAAGATCCTTCGGCGTGCTCGGGACCTTGGCCAGGGCCAACCGGCCGCCCGCGTCGAGGGCGACGATGTCGGTGAAGGTGCCGCCGATGTCCACGCCGATCTGGATGCGCGCTTCCATGGGGCGCCCACGTTACCATATCGCTCATGCGACAACTCACCGAGCGCCTCGACGGCTGGCGCGACGAGCAGATCGAGTTCCTCGCGCGCCTCGTGAACCACGACAGCGGCACCGACGACGTGATGGACGTGAACCGCGTGGGCGCCATCCTGGCCGAGCGGCTGCGCGGCCTCGGCTTCACGCTCAACCGTGTCGCCACCGAGCGCTTCGGCGATCATCTCGTCGCCGAGAAGTCCGGCACCGGGCCCAAGCGCTTGCTCTTCGTCGGCCACTACGACACCGTCTTTCCTTCGGGCACCGCCAAGCAGCGGCCGTTCCACGTCGACGGGGAGGGCCGCGCGTGGGGCCCCGGCGTGTACGACATGAAGGGCGGGCTCGCCGCGCTGCTCTATGCCCTGCGCGCCCACAAGGAGGCGCGCACACGCGCCTGGAACGACGTCGGCATCGCCGTCGTCTTCAACTCGGACGAGGAGCGGCTGTCGCCGACGTCGCGCCCGGTGATCGAGGCGGAGGCCAGGAAGGCGCACAGCGTGGGCATCCTGGAGCCTGCCCGCCCCGGCGGCGAATACGTCATGGCGCGCAAGGGGGCCGGCACCTTCCAGCTCGAGGTGAAGGGCAAGGCCTCGCACGCCGGCCTCCAGCCCGAGCTGGGCGCCAGCGCCATCTGGTCGCTCGCGCAGAAGGTCGCCGCGCTGCACGCGCTCACGGATCTCGAGAAGGGCGTCACCGTCAACGTCGGCACCGTCCGCGGCGGCGAGCGCCCGAACGTGGTGGCGCCCTACGCCAGCGCCGAGGTGGACCTGCGCGCGTGGAGCCAGGCCGACGCCGATGCTGCCATCGCCGCCATGCGGAAGATCTGCGACAAGACGCACGTGCCGGGCACCACCGCGCGCTTCGAGGGACAGCTCAACTTCCCGCCGTGGCCGCCGGGCCTGCCGGGAACCAAGCGGCTGCTCCAGCTCATGGAGGCCGTGGGCCGCGATCTCGGCGTCAACGTGAAAGCGATCAAGACGGGCGGCGGCTCCGACGGCAACCACACCTCCGCCATCGCCCCCACCATCGACGGCCTCGGCCCGAAGGGGAGCCGCGCGCACAGCGAGGAGGAGTTCATCGAGATCGCGTCGCTGCTCGAGCGGACGAAGATGATCGCGCTGTTCGTCGATCGGTGGGCGGGAGAGTTCGAGGTCGATCACCGGCTCGGGACCTGATTCGGAGGACGATGCGATGCCAGGATTCCGCCGTGTCCTTCACGCGACTGACCTGTCGGCTGCTTCCGCTCGCGCCTTCAAGTCCGCGGTGGATCTTGCGAAGGCCAGTCGGGGACGGCTCGTGCTCTTGCACGTCGTCCCCCCGCCGCAGGCAATGGTGCTAGGCGATGTACCGCCGCCGGCCGATCTCTACGCACAATGGGACGCGGAGGCACGGTCCAGCGCCCGGCGACAGCTGGAACGCCTGGTGAGGCGCGCACGCCGCGCCGGGGTGAAAGCAACCATCCTGTTGACCAGCGGACCAGTCGCCGACCGCATCATCGCCGTGGCCCGTCGCACCAGGGCTGACGTGATCGTCCTGGGCACACACGGACGGACAGGCCTCGCCCGGGCGTTCGTGGGCAGTATTGCCGGCCGCGTCGTTGCGACCGCGTCAACGCCGGTGCTCACGATCCGAGGTCGTTGAGTCACCCGCGAGACTTCCGCTTCTCCCCCTTCCGGAACACGCTCAGCTTCCCATCCCCCTCCATGTACGCCGCCTCGACCTCGTCCAGCTCGCGCACGCCGTGCTGCCGGAGTCCCGCCCATAGCTCCTGCTCGCTCACCAGCTCGCGCCGCATGTTGGCGCGCATCATTTGCCCGCGGCGCACGAGGAGGAGCGGGCGCGGGTGGACGAGCTCGGCGAACCACGGAACACGCGAGCCGATCCAGTCGAGCGCGTAGTCCCAGGCCATGATGGTGGCGACGAGGAGGAGGCCGTCGGTGATGGAGCGATAGTCGTCGGCCATGGCGTTCTGGACGGCGTCGGCGAGCAGGACGATCAGGAGCAGCATGGAGATGCGCGCGGCGCCGGCCTCGCGCCGGAACACGAAGCGCATGAGGACGAAGAGCCCGAGATAGATGCAGGTGCCGCGAACGAACGTCTCGAGCAACGGGGTGTCGGGGACGAACAGGGCGCGCCAGTCGACGGGATCGAACAGTGCTCCGGTCATGACGTGGAGCGATCGTACAACGCGGTGGGGCCGTCGTCGCGCAACGTGCGCGCAAGGAGCGCAAGGGCGACGGCGGCGTACGACATCCCGCCCGGGATCCACATGATCAGGCCGGCGAGCTGCTGATCCTCGAGCGCGGTCAGGCCGAGACCGGCCACCGTTGCCGCGGGCGACGGATACCACGGCGACTCGGCGAGCGTGAGCAGGGCGCCGAGCGCGGTACCCTGGCCGGCGGCCGCGAACAGATAGACCACGGCGCCGCCGGCGCCGAGCACCCGGCGGGACAAGGCGGCCGCCCAGAACGCGCACGCGGTGACGACGAGCGAGACGTGCTCGAGGGCGTGCGCGGCCGCGCTCGCGAGCGCCCACTCATAGAGGCGCGGCGTGTGCCAGGCCCATAGCACGACGACGTGCGAGAGCCACGCGACGACGGCCAGCACGCGCAGGCGGTGCCGCGTGAGTGGGATGAGGCGCGCCAGCGGTCGGACAACGCTCGCCGGCAGGAGGCGAACGGGATGGCCGAGCACGAGCAGTGGCGCGGCGGCGAGGATCAGCACGAGGTGCTGGACCATGTGCGCCGCCACCGACGCATCGGCCGCGGCGTGCATCGGCGGTGCGACGGCGGCCACGGCGATCAGCGTGCCGAGCGCTGGAGGGAAGCGCGCGGGGAGGCGAGACGCCATCAGCCGCCGATGGCCACGCCCTGGCAAGCCGGCAGGATCAGCGCGGTCGTGCCGCCGAGCAGGATGGCGATGGTGAAGAGGCCGGCGAGGAGGACGCCGGCTCCATACAGGATCGCGGTGGCGTCGCCCCGCGCCGGCGCGCGGCGCCAGCCGATGAGGCTCAGCACGCCGGTCGCCAGCGCGACGGCGGCGGCGATGAGCGTGACGGCGGCGATCAGCCAGTCGAGCGGCCAGGTGCGCGGGCAGCCGAGTGCGACGAGGAAGTAGCCGGTCAGCAAGTGCGCGCTCCAGGCGAGACCGCCGCCGCCGAGCGCGAGCCACGGCGCGGTCCGGGCGGCCATCAGCCAAGCCTCGGCGTCAGGTAGATCATCGCGAACACCACGAGCCAGCTCAGCAGGCTGAAGCCGACGACGAGGCCCGTGTTCAACACGACCGCGGCGCCGCGCGGATCGTCCGGGGCGAGCCAGCTCCAGAGCTGGCCGGTGACGAGCATGGCCACGGCCAGGACGACGACGAGCCACTGGTAGCCGAAGAGGCCGAGCACGATCGAGCCGTACGCGGACTCGCGGGCGGGATGGCCGATGGTGAGATAGGCGACGATGCTCACGACGATGAACGCGAGCGACAGCACGGCGGCGCCGCCGAGCGCGAGGCGGCGCGTCCAGACGCCGGTGCTCAGCGTGGCGGCGAGCATCGCGAACCCGCTCAGCACGGAGAGCGCGGTGGCGATGAGCGCCCGCGTCAGCGCGGGCGTCGTCGGCGCCCACGCGAGGGTGCCGTTGCCGAGATAGACATAACTGGCGACGAGCGTCACCAGCGCTGTCGCGAGGACGGCCAGCAGCACCAGCGTCGCCCACCAGCCGTTCGACAGCGGGCCGGCGGTCGCGAGCGGCAGTCGGCCTGACTCCGGCGCGCCCAGCTCGTCGAGCGCCAGCCGCTCGGAGCGCTGCGGCCAGAACCAGCCGACGAGCGCACCGAGCGTGATAACCCCGCCGAGGACGGCGAGCGCCGTGCGGTCGATCAGCGCGGCTGCGAAGAGGCCGACGAAGCCGAGCGACATGACGAACGGGACGATGGTCGGTCCCGGCACGTGAACCACCGCGAGCGGGCGGCCCTCGAGCGCGGAGACGACCAGCGCGCCGCGCCAGGCGATCGGTGCGTTGCGCAGGCCGTCGAGGGTGGCCGCCAGCCGCGGGTCCGGCGCGGCCTCGGCGGTGTCCCAGCGCGGATGGCGGCCGGTGACCCGCGGCAGCTCGGCGAACTGTGCCTCGGCCGGCGGGGAGGCCTCGCTCCACTCGAGGGTGTCGGCGCCCCAGGGATCGGCGCCGGCGGGTGCGCCGCGACGCAGGCTCCACGCGACGTTGACGACGAAGAGCAGAACGGCGGCGCCGAAGCCCCAGGCGCCGACGGTGGAGATCAGGTTGTAGCCGTTCCAGCCGAGACCGTCGGCGTAGGTCCACACGCGGCGGGGCATGCCGAGCAGACCGGTGATGTGCATCGGGAAGAACGTGACGTTGAAGAACACGAACATGAGCCAGAAGTTCCAGCGGCCGAGCCGCTCGTCGAGCAGGCGGCCCGTGATCTTCGGGAGCCAGTAATAGAGGGCGGCGAAGAGCGGGAAGAGAACGCCGCCGATGAGCACGTAATGGAAGTGCGCGACGACGAAGTACGTGTCGTGCGCCTGCCAGTTGAACGGCACCGCCGCCAGCATCACGCCCGTGAGCCCGCCGAGCACGAAGATGGCGAGAAAGCCGACGACGAACAGCAGGGCCGGGTGCCAGCGCGGCCGCCCCACGCCGATGGTGGCGAGCCAGGCGAAGACCTGGATGCCGTTCGGAATGGCGATCATCATGGTGGCCGCGGTGAAGAACGCGAGCGCCAGCGGCGCCAGGCCGGTGGCGAACATGTGGTGCACCCACAGCCCGAAGCTCATGAAGGCGGTGGCGACGATGGCGAGCACCATGAGCGTGTAACCGATCACCGCGCGGCGGGTGAACGCCTGCACGACGTGCGAGACCATGCCGACGGCCGGCACGAACATGATGTAGACCTCGGGGTGGCCGAACACCCAGAAGATGTGCTGCCAGAGCAGCGGCTTGCCACCGAACTCGGGGTCGAAGAAGCGCGTGACGTGCTTTCGATCGAGCTCGAGCATCGCGGTGCCGACGATCAGCGGCGTGAACGCGAAGATGATCATGATGCCGGTGACCAGCATCGCCCACGCGTAGAGCGGCAGCCGCGCCAGCGACATGCCGGGCGCGCGCATGCGCAGCACGCCGACGATCAGCTCGGCGGCCGCGCCCATGGCGGCCACCTCGGCCACGCTCAGGCCGATGTCCCAGAAGTCGAGGCCGAGGCCGGGCGAGTACTTCGGCCCGGTGAGCGGCACGTAGGCGAACCAGCCGCCGTCCGGCGCCAGGCCGAAGACGAAGCTCGAGAAGATGAAGAGCCCGCCGAAGAGGTACGTCCAGAAGCTGAGCGCGGTCATGCGCGGGAACGGCAGCTCGCGCGTGCCCAGCATCAGCGGCAGCATGTAGGCGGCGATCGCCTCGAGGAACGGGATGACGAACAGGAACATCATGGTCGTCCCGTGCATCGTGAAGAGCTGATTGTAGGTGCGGGCGTCGAGCACCGTCGCGTCCGGCCGCGCGAGCTGCAGGCGCATGACGAGGGCCATGGCGCCGGCGGCCAGGAAGAAGGCGAAGGCCGTGATCATGTAGCGCTGCGACAGCGGGATGTTCTGGATGGTCTTCAGCACGCCGATCGGCCCGCCCGGGTCGTGCCACGTCTCGACGAACGCCTTCGCCCGCGCCTCCCCGGAGCCGGCCGTGGCCATCAGCGCAGGCGGTGCACGTAGTCGACGATCGTCTGGAGCTCGTCCGCGGTGAGTGCCACGCGCGGCATGAGGCTTCCGCGCTTGAGCGCCTGTGGGTCCGCGATCCAGACGCCCAGCTGATCCTTGACGTTCGGCAGCGTGCCCGCCGCCAGCGTCGTGCGGCTGCCGACGTGGGTGAGGTCGGGGCCGAGCGTGCCGAAGAACGCCGATGTCCCACGCACGCGGTGGCAGCGCGCGCAGTGAAGGAGGAAGAGGTGCTCGGCATGCTTCACGGTCTCGTCGCCGGCGATCTGCGCGGGTTGGCGCTGCGCCGCGACCCACTGCGCGAACTCGGCGGGCTCCTGCGCCACCACCACCATGCGCATCAGCGCGTGCTGGATCCCGCAATACTCCGCGCACTGGCCGTGGTACGTGCCGGCGCGGTCGGCGTGCAGCCAGGTGACGTTCACCTTGCCCGGCACCAGATCCAGCTTGCCCTGCAGCGACGGGACCCAGAAGCTGTGGATCACGTCGGTCGAGTGCAGGCGGAGCTCGACACGGCGCCCGACGGGCACGTGCAGCTCGTTGGCCGTGATCGTGGGCTCGCCGTCACCGGCGCGGTAGCGAAACTCCCACCAGTACTGCTGGGCGACGACGTCGACGGTGAGGCTCGCCGCCTCGGCGCGCGTCAGCTCCGCCAGCGAGCGCACGCTCACGAGCGCCAGAATCGTGATCACGACGACGGGCAGCGCGATCCCGCCCGCCACCACGCCGACGAGGGCCCAGCCGGTGCCGCCCGTTCGCCGCGGCTCCGCCCGGCGGCGGATGACGAGCGTCAGGATCCCGAGGACGAGGAGATACACGGCCGCCATGACGGCGATCAGTAGCCAGGTGAGGAAGGACGCCCGCGCGGCGCCGGCGCCGCCGGGATCGAGCGTCGACGCGGGACCCGCGCACCCGGTGCCGAGCGCGACGACGGCAAGGAGCAGCAGCACGTGCGCTAGCATAACGCGCAACGCAGGGACGGCGCGGAGGAGGCGCTACGAAGTGACCTTCTTGCGGCCGGCCTCGAAGATCTCCCGCATCTTCTTCGCCATGATGCTGCTGCCGAGACTGCGCTTCATGGAGCCACCAAAGCCGGCGACCTGGTCGGTGAAGGCGTGGCTGGCCATGACCACCACGGTCCCGTCGGGCACCGGAAGGAAGCCCGCGACGGACTGCTCGCCGTTGTAGTTCGCGCTGACGTAGTACTGCCGCCGGACGACGGCGTGCGCAGCCCCGTCGGGCGCGGCCATGAGGTGCGTCAAGATGTAGGTCGCCTTGTTCTCGATGATGGACTTCACCCAGAAAAAGCTTTCCTGCATCTTCGGCACCGTGGCCTTGGGATAGCCCAGCAGAGCGGCCTGGAACGCCGGCAAGTATTTCTTCAGCCCGGCCGCGGCCTCGCTCGCCTTGCGCAGATCGGCGGCGTGATCCGTGGCGCGCCCGCCGCCCCGATCGTACGGGGCGATGCCAGCCAGCCCGGCCGTCCGGTATGCCTGGTAGCGCGCGAGCAGGATCTTCCGGAGCTCTTGCCCGGCGGCGTCCGCCGCTCCGCGCGTGCTGGCCAGCGCGGCGATCTCGGCCGTGCTGAGATTGAGCGCGTCCCCGGCCTTCGCCGCCGACAGTGCGCGTGCCTCGTCGCTCGTGATCCTCAGCGTCGCGAAATCGCCCAGGCTGCCGGCGCCCTTGAGCTCGCCCCAGGCTTGCACGGCGGCATCGCTGGTGACGAGGTCTCCGCTCATCACGCGCTTGCCGAGCGTCTCGGGTTGCGTCTTGACGACGAACGCGATGGCGAACGAGAGGTCCCGGTCGCTCACCGCCGGCACGCTGGTGGTCACGAACTCGCCGCCAAGAACCTTCTGCCGATCGCCCGCCGCCAGGCGCATGTCGGACAGTACCTGGTCGGCGGTCACGTCGGCGTGAGCGGCCGGCGGCCCCACGCCTATCCGGGCGCCGGCGGCCGCCAGCAGGACGAGAAGGTGTCGACGACGCATCACCCCCGATCGATACCAGAGCGGGCGATCTCCGGATATCGGACCTTCGTCGGATGGTTGTGGTAGACAGGAGACGCTATGACGAGTTTGCGCGCGCCCGTGGTGGACGCCGATGGCCACGTTCTGGAGCCATGGCTCGAGACCTATCGTGGAACCGTGTTCCGGTGGGAGGTCGACCACAACGATCACTTCACCGTCTCCTGCTATGCGACGCGCATCGCCGACGCCGGCTGCGCGATGCTGCATGCTCTCGGCGCCGGGCCCGGGCCCACCGTCGACTGCTTCATCACCTACCGGCGCGAGCTCCGCGTGGGCGACATCATGCACGTCGAGAGCGGGGTGATCGACGCGGACGATGAGAGCCTGCTGCTGGGCCACAGGCTGTTCGACTCGGCCACCGGCGAGGTGTGCACCACCGTGGAGCAGCGGCTGGCCGCGAAGCTGAATGCCGATGGCCGGGCGGCCGCCGACGCTCGACGGGTGTCATGGGACGGCCCGGCACGAGCGCCTCGGCCGCGGCCGCATCGGCTCGACGGATTCCGCCACACCTCGCGCGACACCGCGAAGGCCGACGAGGTGGAGGCGACCGGACAGTTGGCCCTCGGCGCGGCCGTGCAGCGCTTCTCGGCCTCGAATGCCCATGTGCTGGCGGCGTTCGGCCTCACGCCGGCCTATATGCGCGAGACGCGGCACGGGTTCTCGACGTTCGAGTTCCAGCTGACCATGGGTGACGAGGTGCACCCGGGCGATCCCGTGATCGTCCGTGCCGGGCTCACGCACGTGGGCAAGTCGTCGATGCGCATCCTCCACGTCA
Source organism: Candidatus Methylomirabilota bacterium (assembly GCA_036556545.1). Taxonomy (GTDB): domain Bacteria; phylum Methylomirabilota; class Methylomirabilia; order Rokubacteriales; family CSP1-6; genus AR12. The sequence goes on along the minus strand of DATBJF010000006.1, from coordinate 7,214 downwards.
TGACCAGCGCACGGACCGGCGCCGAGGTGGCGAGCCTCCACCAGTCGGGAGTCCATTTCGACCAGGAGCGCCGCCGTCCGGTGCCCCTGCCCGAGGATCTTCGCGCTCGCGCGCTCAGGGCTTGTAGTTGACCTTCGCGGGCAGCACTTTTCGCATGAGGTCCGGATAGAAGAACGCGTTGTAATCGAGCGGCTTCGTCAGCTTGTTCTGCTGCTTGAGCTGCGTCTCGGCCAGGCGGAAGAGGTTGACCGTGAAGTCGTCGAAGACCATCTCGAAGCGCAGCTTGGTCATGAGTTGCTCGACCAGCGGCGGATCGAGGTTCTTGAGGAAGTCGGACACGTCCTTCGCGGCGCGCTTGCGGTCACCGTTGATGATCTCGGTGGCGTCCACCAGCGCCCGGATGAACGCCTCGGCGGGGGCGGGGTTCTTCTGGATCCAGCCCTTGTTCATGTAGATGTAGACACCCTGCTCGAGGATGCCTTCCTGGTCACGCAGCACCTTGGTGTTCTTCACGGCGGAGAGCCCGCGCGTCACCCAGGGCTCCCAGACGGCGTAGGCGTCGATGTTGCCGCGCTCGAGGGCGGCCACCATCTCGGGCGCCTCCACGTTCACGACCGTGTAGTCGGCGGCGTTCAGCTTCAGCTTGTCGAGCATGGCGAGCCAGAACACCTCGCCGCCCGAGCCCCGCGCGATGCCGACCTTCTTGCCCTTGAGCTGATCCAGGCTGTCGATGTTGCGGCCCACCACGGCGATCCAGCGCACCAGGCGTGTGGCCTGGGCCACCACGACCACGTTCGGATCGAGATTGTGGTTGCTGACCCCGGCGATCTCGGAGCCGAAGGCGGATTCGATCTGGCCGTTCACGAGGAACGCCACCATGGCCGAGCCGGACGGTCCCGTGTTGATGCGCACGTCGAGCCCATGCTTCTTGAACAGGCCCGCCTGCTGCGCGACGTAATACGCGGAGAACACCGGATCGACGCCGGTGGCGATGGTCATCTTGGTCTGCGCCGCCGCCGCACCGCTCCAGAGCAGCATGGCCAGCACCATCAGGCACTGCGTGCCACGTGTGAGCATGATTCTGTCCCTCCGTGGCGACTCGCTAGGTCGCCGGCGAATACTTCCCCGCGAACGTGTAGATGCTCCAGCGGAACATGCGGTCGACGGCGAATCCGAGCAGGCCCAGCGTGACCAGCGAGACGAAGATGTCGTCGACCAGCATGAACATCCGGCCGTCCCACAGCATCTTGCCGAGCCCCTCGTTGGCGGCGATCAGCTCCGCGGCCACGATGGTCGTGAACGAGTTGGCCATGGCCAGCCGCATTCCGGTGAGAATGTACGGCACCGTCGCCGGCAGCGCCACGTGCAGGAAGATCTGGCTGCGCGTGGCGCCGAGCGCCTGCGCGGCGCGGATCTTGTTGGGCGCGATCGCGGAGACCCCGGCCGCCGTGTTGATGATGACGATGAAGATGGTCGTGTAGATGATCAGGAAGACCTTCGATGCCTCGCCGATCCCGAACCAGATCACCGCCACCGTGATCATGGCCACCGAGGGAATGAAGCGCAGGAACTCCGTGTAGGGCTCGAGCAGCTTGCGGATCGGACGAAACGACCCCATGGCGAGGCCGATCGGGATGCCCAGCAGCGAGCCGGCGATGAATCCGGCCAGGATGCGCTGGGTGCTGGCGGCGAGATGCTCGAGCAAGACGCCGTTGCGCGTCAGAGCCACGCCCTTGCGGAGCACGGCCGCCGGCGGCGGGAAGAGCACGGAGCTCACCAGGTACACGGAGGCGAGGTGCCAGAGGAGGAACAGGCTGGCGAATCCGACGACATAGCCTCCGTACGCCTTCCACAGCCGTCCAGCCGTGATCATGCGGATCCCGCGCGGGCGATCGACGCGGCGACTTCGTCGCGAATCATCTCGTAGACCTGCTTGTAGTATTTCAGGAACGCGTCGTCGGTGCGGCTGCGCGCGCCGTCGAGCGCCACGTCGATCACGCCCTTGACGTCCGAGCGCGGCCCGGCGCGCATGACGCCGATCCGCGTGCCGAGCGTGATCGCCTCGTCGATGTCGTGGGTGATGAAGAGGACGGTGGTCCGGGTCGTGTGCCACACGTTGGCCAGCTCCAGCTGCATCAGCGATCGCGTCTGCGCGTCGAGGGCGGCGAACGGCTCGTCCATCAGCAGCATCGTGGGCTCGTTCACCAGGGCCCGCGCGATCTGGATGCGCTGCTTCATTCCTCCCGACAGCTCGGCCGGATACTTCTTCTCCTGGCCGGTGAGGCCGACGAGGTCGAGATAGCGCATGGCGCGTGCGCGCCGCTCCGCCCTGGCCATGCCGCGCATGCGCAGGCCGAACTCGACGTTCTCGACGGCGGTGAGCCATCCGTAGAGCGAATCGTCGCCCTGGAAGACGACGCCGCGATCGCGGCTGGCGCCCGTGACCAGCCGGCCCTCCATGCGGATCTCGCCGGCCGACGGGGCCTCGAAGCCCGCCAGCATCTTGAGCACGGTGGTCTTGCCGCAGCCGCTGGGGCCAAGCAGGCAGAAGAACTCGCCCGCCTCGATGGCGAGGTCGAAGCGCTCCACCGCCGTGTAGTCGACGCCTTGCAACGACCGGTAAGTCTTCTGCACGCCGCGAAACGAGACGAGTGACATGGCGCCGGATCGTCAGGCCGGCGGCTGAGGCAGCTCGAGCTGGCCGTCCCCGGCTCGGCGGTCCGCGGGTGGCCGGCGCACGCGGCGCCGGCGCTCGCTGCGAGGTGGAGGAAAGCTCGCGCGCAGTCCCGGCGCCTGCACCTGGAACAGCATCTCGGGCTCCGCGAGGCCGGGCAGACGATGCGGACCGAGACTCCGGAAGCGGATGCCCGCCGGCGGCGACGTGCCGATGGCCGCCCGCGTCGGCGCCGACACGACGATCTGTCCGCCGTGGGCCGCCGCGCACACGCGCGCGGTGGTGTGCACGGCGAGGCCGATGTAGCCGACGTCGGTCAGCGTCGGGTGACCGCTGTGGATGCCGAGACGCACTCGCACCTCGAGGCCATCCGGCCACGTCCGGCCGCCGAGCTCGCGCTGGACGGTGACGGCCGTCTCGACGGCGCCGCCGGCGCGCTCGAAGACGGCGAAGAACTCGTCGGCGCGGGCGTCGATCTCTTTTCCGCCGGCGCGCCGGATCGCCGCGCGCAGCGTCTCCCTGACGTCGTTCAGCAGCGCGCCGTAGCGGTCGCCCAGCTTGCGGAGCAGCAGGGTCGACGCCTCGATATCGCTCATCAGCAGGGTCACGAAGCCGGTCGGGAGCGCGGCGGCGTCGATGGCCGTGGCGCGAATCTGAGCGGCGGCGTGCTTGCGCTCGGATTGCAGCTGGCCGGTGATGAATCCCACCGGCACGATGCGGTAGCGCTTCGCCGCGTTCAGCAGCCGCGTGCGGGCGGTCTCGCGGGCGGCGTCGTTCTCGAAGTCGACCTGGTTGAACCGGGCGAGCGCGTTCCGGACATGTGCCTTGTCGTGGATGGGCAGGCGGCGCCGCCCGCGCGAGTCGACGTAGGCGAAGGCCCGGTCGGGAAGGCGGGCTCGCTTGCGGGGCTTGAGGCGTGCCATGCGCATCAAGATAGCCGCACCCGGGCCGGAGAGCCATTGCGCCGCCGTCGTGCGCTATCATCACGCCGCTCGTGGCCGTGGACGAGCGAGGGAGGGCCCCAATGGCCGGGCGCGCGATCGTCCCCGAGGACTTGCTCCGCATGCGCGGCGTCACCGACCCTCAGATCGCTCCCGACGGTGAGCGCGTCGCCGTCGTCGTGACGCAGGCATCCGTGGAGAGCGACGAATACAGCTCGAGCATCTGGGTCGTGCCCACCGCCGGCGGCCCGCCGCGCCGATTCACCGCCGGCCCGCGGCGGGATCACGGCCCTCGATGGTCGCCGGATGGCAGGCGCCTGGCATTTCTCTCGGACCGCGACTCGAAAGGGAAACCGCAGGTCTACGTCATGCCGTCCGATGGCGGCGAGGCGACTCGGATCAGCAATGTCGAGAACGGCGTTGCCGGCGGTGCTCCGGTGTGGTCGCCCGACGGTCAACGGCTGGCATTCGTCGCGAGAGTCGGCGGATGGCAAGAGCCGAAGGACGAGAAGGAGCGGGGAAAGTCGCGGCCGGCACGGGTCATCACGACGGCCACGTACAAGTTCGACGGCGAAGGCTTCACGCACGATCGGCCGACGCAGATCTTCGTCATTTCCGCCGACGGTGGCGAGCCCCGTCAGCTGACGTACGGCGACGTTCCCGCCTTCTGGCCGGCGTGGTCGCCGGACGGACGCGACGTCGCGTTCGTGTCCGACCGGCGTCCGAACTGGGACGACGACTGGGCGGCCGATGTCTTCGTCGTCTCGGCCGACGGCGGAGACTTGAGGCGCGTCACCGACACCGCTGGACCGGTGTGGCAGCCGATGTTCTCGCCCGACGGCCGAACGATCGTCTACGTAGGTCACCGCTATCCGGCAGACGACGGCCGCAACGCCCATCTCTTCGCCGTCTCCGTCGACGGCGGCCCGTCGATGTGCCTCACGGAGCCCCTTGACCGGCCCGTGTGGGATTTCGCGCGCCCTGTCTGGTCGGCGGACGGGGAGTGGATTCTGTTCGTGGCGCGCGATCGGGCGGCGTACCCGCTCTATCGTGTGCGCGCGAAGGGCGCCGAGCCGCCGGCGCTCGTCATCGGAGGCGAGCAGTGCATCGCCGGGGTGTCGGTGGCCCGTGAGACCGGACACATCGCCTTCGTCGCGACCGATCCGACGTCCCCGGCCGAGGTCTTCGTCGCGAAGCCGGACGGGACGGCGGCCAGGCCGGTGACGGAGCTCAATCGCGAGCTGAAGGCCGACATCGCGCCGTCGCGACCCGAACGATTCACGTATCGGCGAGAGGGCCTCCAGATCGACGGCTGGGTCCTGAGGCCCGTCGACTTCGACGCGCAGCGGCGCTATCCGGCATTGCTCTGGATCCATGGCGGCCCCCACCGGGAGTTCGGGGCCTACTACTCCCACGAGCTCCAGGTGTACGCGGGCGCCGGCTACGTCGTCGTCTACACGAACCCGCGCGGCAGTCAGGGCTATGGCGAGGCGTTCAGTCGTGCCTGCGTCGGCGACTGGGGCGGCGGCGATTTCGGGGACATCATGGCCGGCGTGGACGAGGCGCTCCGCCGCTATCCGTTCATCGACGGCGATCGGCTGGGAGTCATCGGCATCAGCTACGGCGGCTACATGACCAACTGGACGATCACGCACACGACGCGATTCAAAGCCGCCTGCTCGGAGGGGTCGATCAGCAACATCCACACGCAGTTCGGCACGAGCGACATCGGCCACATCTGGAACGTCGGCGAGAGCGGCGGTGGCCCGCCGTGGGAGAATCCCGGCTGGTATGTCGAGCGCTCGCCGCTGACCTACGTCCGCAACGTCGAGACGCCGCTGCTGCTGATCCACGCCGAGGACGATCTACGCTGCCCGATCGATCAGGCGGAGCAGCTCTTCATCGCGCTCAAGAAGCTGCGCAAGGAGGTGACGTTCGTTCGGTTCGCCGGGGAGAGCCACACGTTCTCGGCGTTCGGGCGGCCGCGACACCGGCTGGAGCGTCAGCGCATCATCCTCGACTGGTTCGAGCGGCATCTGACGGCGGGCGCGCGCGCACGCTGACCGCGGTCCCGGCCGTGCTCACGCGAAATGGCAGGCGACCGTGCGTCCGTCGAGCGCGCGCAGCCGCGGCTCCTCGGCCGCGCAGCGGGGCTGGGCAAGCGGACAGCGCGTACGGAACCGGCAGCCGCTCGGCACGTCGCGCGGGTTGGGCGGCTCGCCCTCCAGGCGGAAGTCCTGGCTGATCCGGCGCGCCCCGATGAGCGGCACCGCGGCCAGGAGCGACTGCGTGTAGGGGTGGCGCGGCTTCTCGAAGACCTCGGCGGTGGGGCCGAGCTCGACGATCTTGCCGAGGTACATCACAGCGATCCGCGCGCACATGGCGCGCACCACCGACAGATCGTGCGAGATGAACACGTACGTGAGCGCGAACGCGCTCTGGAGGCTCCGGAACAGCTTGAGGACGCTTGCCTGGACGGAGACGTCGAGCCCCGACGTCGGCTCGTCCAGGATCACGAGCCGCGGCCGCAGCGTGAGAATCCGCGCGAGTCCCACGCGGCGCTGCTGACCGCCGCTCAGCTCGTGAGGATAGAGATCCAGGTGCGCGTCGGGGAGACCGACGGCGGCGAGAATGGTGCGCACCTCGCGCTCGCGCTCGGCCCGCGACAGCGCCGTGTGGATCTTGAGCGGCTCGTGCAGCAGGTGGACGACCTTCCAGCGGGGGTCGAGCGAAGCGCCGGGGTCCTGGTAGACGTACTGGAGGTTCTTGGCCACCGCACGCCGCTCGCGGCGTGGGAGTCGACCGATCTCGCGGCCGTCGAAGCGGATGTCGCCCGCCGTCGGCGTGTAGATGCCCATGACGGTCTTGCCCAGCGTCGACTTGCCGCAGCCGCTCTCGCCGACGAGCCCGAGCGTCTCGCCGGGCTCGACACGCAGCGACACTCCGTCGACGGCGCGCAGCCAGCCGACGCGCCGCCCGAAGGCGTTGCGCACGGGAAAGTACCGCGCGAGGTCAGCCACCTCGAGCAGCGGCGCGGTCAGGTCTCCGCTCCCGACACCGGATGGTGGCAGCGCACGGCGTGGCCGCCGGCGAGCGCGCGGGCCTCGGGCCGCACGGCCCGGCACTCGACGGTCGCGTCGTCGCACCGTGGATGGAACCGGCAGCCCGCGGGCGGGGCGACCAGGCTCGGCACTTCGCCGGGAATGTCGCGCAGCTCGCCCCCGCGTCCCGGGATGCTGGCGAGCAGGCGCCGCGTGTAGGGGTGAGCGGGACGCGCGAAGAAGGCGTCGGTGGGCGCGGCTTCCATTTCCTGGCCGGCGTACATGACCACGACGCGGTCGCAGATCTCGTGCGCCGTGCCGAGATCGTGGGTGGTGAAGAGCACCGACACGCCGCGCTCCTTCACCAGCGCGCGCAGCAGTTTCAGGATCTGCGCCTGGATGGTCACGTCGAGGGCCGTGGTCGGCTCGTCGGCGATGATGAGATCCGGCCGCGGCAGCAGGGCCATCGCGATCATCAGGCGCTGGCGCTGGCCGCCCGAGAACTCGTGCGGCAGGCGCCTCAGCGCGCGGGCCGGCTCGGGGATCTGCACCGCCCGC
>DATBJF010000005.1:0-21118 GCA_036556545.1 Candidatus Methylomirabilota bacterium | reverse complement strand
GGCGCGCGGCCAACTACCTGTCGGTCGGCCAGATCTATCTCTACGACAACCCGCTGCTCAAGAAGCCGCTCACGAAGGAGCACGTCAAGCCGCGGCTGCTGGGGCACTGGGGCACCACGCCCGGCCTCAACTTCATCTATGTCCACCTGAACCGGGTCATCAAGAAAAACGACCTCGACATGCTCTACATCGCGGGGCCGGGGCACGGCGGGCCGGGCCTCGTCGCCAACGCGTATCTCGAAGGGACCTACAGCGAGGTCTATCCGAATATTTCCGGCGACGAGGAGGGCATGAAGCGCCTCTTCACCCAGTTCTCGTTCCCGGGCGGGATTCCCAGCCACGTCGCGCCCGAGACGCCCGGCTCGATGCACGAGGGCGGCGAGCTGGGGTACGCGGTCTCGCACGCGTATGGCGCCGCGTTCGACAACCCGGACCTCATCGTCGCGTGCGTCGTCGGCGACGGCGAGGCGGAGACCGGGCCGCTGGCAACCAGCTGGCATTCCAACAAGTTCCTCAATCCGGTGACGGACGGCGTGGTCCTGCCGATCCTGCATCTCAACGGCTACAAGATCGCCAATCCCACCGTCCTCGCCCGGATCAGCCACGAGGAGCTGGACCAGCTGTTCCGTGGCTATGGCTACACGCCGTATTTCGTCGAGGGCGACGAGCCGGCGGCGATGCATCAGCTGATGGCGGAGACGCTCGACGCGATCGTCGAGGATATCCGGCGGATCAAGGACGACGCGCGCCGCAACGGCCGCGGCGCCCGGCCGCGGTGGCCCATGATCATCCTGCGCACGCCGAAGGGCTGGACCTGTCCGAGCGAGATCGACGGGAAACGGACGGAAGACTACTGGCGCGCGCACCAGGTCCCGATGGGCGAGATGCACGAGAACCCGGGACACGTGCGCCTCCTCGAGCAATGGATGAAGAGCTACAAGCCCGAGGAGCTCTTCGGCGACACCGGCCGGCTGCGGCCCGAGCTGGCGGCGCTCCCGCCGCGGGGTAGCCGCCGCATGAGCGCCAATCCGCACACCAACGGCGGCCTGGTCCTGCGTGACCTCCGCCTGCCCGATTTCCGCGATTACGCCGTCACCGTGCCGGCTCCCGGCGCCGTGACCGCCGAGTCGACGCGCGTCATGGGGAAATTCCTCAGAGACGTGATGAAGCTCAACATGGAGACGCGGAACTTCCGCCTGTTCAGTCCCGACGAGAACAACTCGAACCGCTGGCAGGACGTGCTCGAGGTCACCAACCGCGCCTGGATGGGCGAGATGGTTCCGTGGGACGACCACCTGGCCCCCGACGGCCGGGTGATGGAGATGCTCAGCGAGCACCAGTGCCAGGGCTGGCTCGAGGGCTATCTGCTGACCGGGCGCCACGGCTTCTTCTCGTGCTACGAGGCCTTCATTCACATCATCGACGCGATGTTCAACCAGCACGCCAAGTGGCTGAAGGTGTGCAATCACATCGCGTGGCGTCGCCCCATCGCCTCGCTCAACTATCTGCTCTCGTCCCACGTCTGGCGCCAGGATCACAACGGCTTCAGCCACCAGGACCCCGGCTTCATCGACCACGTCGTGAACAAGAAGGCCGAGGTGGTCCGCGTGTACTTGCCGCCGGACGCCAACTGCCTGCTCTCCGTCACCGACCACTGCCTGCGCAGCCGCAACTACGTCAACGTGGTCGTCGCCGGCAAGCAGCCGGCGCCGCAGTGGCTGACGATGGACGAGGCCATCAAGCACTGCACCGCCGGGCTCGGGATCTGGGAGTGGGCGAGCAACGACCGGGGGGCCGAGCCCGACGTCGTGATGGCCTGCTGCGGCGACGTCCCGACGCTCGAGACGCTGGCCGCCGTGGACCTCCTCCGCCGGCACGCGCCGGAGTTGAAGGTCCGCGTGATCAACATCGTGAACCTCATGAAGCTGCAGCCGCCGAGCGAGCACCCGCACGGCCTCTCCGACCACGACTTCGACGCGCTGTTCACGACGGACAAGCCGATCGTGTTCGCCTTCCACGGCTATCCGTGGCTGATCCACCGGCTCACCTACCGGAGGAACGGCCACCAGAATCTCCACGTCCGCGGCTACAAGGAAGAGGGCACCACGACCACGCCATTCGACATGTGCGTGCTGAACGACCTCGACCGCTTCCATCTGGTGAGCGACGTGATCGATCGCGTGCCGAAGCTGGGCGCGCGCGCCGCGTACGCCAAGCAGGCGATCCGCGACAAGCTCATGGAGCACAAAGCGTACATCGCGCGGCACGGCGACGACATGCCGGAGATCACGGGCTGGAAGTGGGGCCAAGGCGTCGCGGCGCCGGCCGGTAGGCACTCGACGGAGGCCGACAACATTTGAGAACGAGAGGAGAGACATCGTGGAACACGGGGAAGCCAGTCGGGCTCGGATCGAGACGCAACTACACGAGTGGGGGGTCGACCTGGAGAAGCTCAAGCTGAAGGTCGACAAGGAGATCGCCGAGGCGAAGAAGGAGTATTACGAGCGTCTGGAGGAGCTCCGGGACGACATCGAGTCCCACGTCCGGAAGTGGGGTCCCGAGGGCGAAGGGCTCAAAGACCTGCGCGCGAAGATCGAGACCGAGCTGAAGGCGTGGAGTCCGCAGATTCATTCGTTGCAGGTCGCCGCGGAAAAGGCCGAGGACGAGGCCAAACGGCTCATCGACGATCTGAAGGCGAAGAAGAAGGCCGTCAAGGCGCGGCTCGGTGAGGTCAAGCAGGCCGGCGACAGTGCCTGGGCGGACGTGAAGACCGGCGTCGGCAAGGCCTGGGAGGAGCTGAGGCCGGCGATCCACAGCGCGATCGCACGCTTCAAGTGACCGAGCACTGGGAGCGTGGCCAATGATGACGAAAACGATGGACGAGCTGAGCGTGAACACCATCCGGACGCTCGCGATGGATGCCGTGCAACGGGCGAGCTCCGGGCACCCGGGAACGCCGATGGCGCTGGCGCCGGTGGTCTACTGCCTGTGGCAACGCTTCCTGCGCTTCGATCCCCGCCATCCGATCTGGCCCAATCGCGACCGATTCGTGCTGTCGGCCGGGCACGCGTCCATGCTGCTCTACGCCATGCTGCACCTGACGGGAGTGCGTGCGGTCAACCCGAAGTACGAAACGCTCGGACAGCCGTCGGTGACGCTGGAGGACATCAAGCGCTTCCGACAGCTCGACGGCAAGTGTCCCGGCCACCCGGAGTATCGCTGGACGTCGGGCGTCGAGACGACCACCGGGCCGCTGGGACAGGGCGTGGCGACGAGCGTCGGGATGGCCATCGCCGAGCGCTGGCTGGCGAGCTACTTCAACCGGCCGGGGTTCGACCTGTTCGACTACGACATCTACGCGCTGTGCGGCGACGGCTGCCTGATGGAAGGGATCTCCGGCGAGGCGGCCTCGCTGGCCGGCCACCTCAAGCTGGCGAACCTGTGCTGGATCTACGACAACAACCACATCACCATCGAGGGCAACACGGCCCTGGCTTACAGCGACGACGTCGCCACCCGCTTCATCGGGTACGGCTGGAACGTGACGCGGGTCGGCGACGCCAATGACCTCGAGATGCTCGCGCGGGCCTTCCAGACGTTCAAAGCGACCAGCGATCGCCCGACCCTCGTGATCGTCGACAGCCACATCGCCTACGGTGCGCCGCACAAGCAGGACACGAGCGCGGCGCACGGCGAGCCGCTGGGCCGGGAGGAAATCAATCTCGCGAAGCGGAGCTATGGGTGGCCCGAGGACGCGGAGTTCCTCGTTCCCGAGGGAGTCCGCGAGCATCTCGAGGTCGGCATCGGCGCGCGGGGGCAGGCGCTGCATGACGCCTGGTGGACCACGTTCGAGGCGTACAAGCGGGAGTATCCGGAGCTCGCCGACCACGGCTCCCGCATGCTGCGGCGCGAGCTGCCGGACGGCTGGGACAAGCGATTGACCGGATTCGTCGCGGATCCCAAGGGCCTCGCGACGCGCGACGCGTCGGGCCGCACGTTGAACGCGCTGGCCGAGAACGTGCCGTGGCTGCTCGGCGGCTCGGCCGATCTCGGACCGTCATGCAAGACTCGGCTCACCTTCGACGGCGCCGACGATTTCACCGCCGGGCATCGAGCCGGTCGGAACCTCCACTTCGGCATCCGCGAGCACGCCATGGGCGCCGTCCTCAACGGCCTGTCGCTGTCGAAGATTCGCCCGTTCGGCTCGGGATTCCTGATCTTCAGCGACTACGGCCGCGCGGCGATCCGCCTGAGCGCCTTGATGGAGCTTCCGGTGATCTATATCTTCACCCACGACTCCATCGGCGTCGGCGAAGACGGGCCGACCCACCAGCCCGTGGAGCATCTCGCCTCCCTGCGCGCGATCCCCGGCTTGATCACGCTGCGACCGGCGGATGCCAACGAGACGGTCGTCGCCTGGCGCATGATCATGCAGCTCCGCCACGAGCCCGTGGCGCTGATCCTGACGCGGCAAGCGGTGCCGATCCTCGACCGGACGCGGTACGCCGCCGCGGACGGTCTCGAGCGCGGGGCGTACGTGCTCGCGGATGCCGGCGACGGCGTGCCGGACGTCCTGCTGCTCGCCACCGGCAGTGAAGTCGCCCTCTGTCTCGAGGCGCACGAAAAGCTCGCGGCCGAGGGCATCCGCGCCCGGGTGGTGAGCATGCCGTCCTGGGAGCTGTTCGAGCGGTACTGCCGCGAGCATCCCGACTATCGCGAGCAGGTGCTGCCGGACTCCGTGACCGCGCGCGTCTCGGTGGAACAGGGCGCGACGCTCGGCTGGGCGCGCTACGTCGGCCGCCACGGCCACAGCATCGGCATGGACACCTTCGGGGCCTCGGCGCCGCTCAAGGAGCTGCAGACGAAGTTCGGGTTCGTGCCCGAGACCGTCGTCGCCGCCGCCCGGGCGCAGATCGCCCGGGCCAGGAGGTGAGCCATGCACGTGGCCATCGGCTCCGACCATGCCGGCTTCGAATTGAAAGAAGCGCTGAAGGCGTTCCTGGCCGCCGAGCGTCACGAGGTGGTCGACGTCGGGACTCACGGCCAGGATCCCGTCGACTATCCCGACTACGCGCAAGCCGTCGGCGCCGCCGTGCGGGAGTCGAGAGCCGAGCGCGGCATCCTGCTCTGCGGCAGCGGCGTCGGTGCGTCGATGGTCGCGAACAGGATCCCGGGCATCCGGGCCGGCCTGTGCCATGACACGTACTCGGCGCACCAGGGCGTCGAGCACGACGACATGAACGTGCTCGTGCTCGGCGGGCGCGTCATCGGCATCGAGCTCGCCCGCGAGCTGACTCGCGCGTTCCTGAACGCGCGGTTCACGGGCGAGCCCCGTCACCTGCGCCGGCTCGCCAAGCTGACCGCGCTCGAGAGCCGCCTCCGGGCGCTCGAGGTCTTCGGCCAGTCCGTGTGGCTCGACTACATCCGTCGCAGCTTGATCGACAGCGGCGAGCTCCGCCGCCTGATCGCGGAAGACGGCGTACGCGGCGTGACCTCCAACCCGGCGATCTTCGAGAAGGCCATCGCCGGAAGCTCGGACTACCGGCAAATGCTGGAGGCGCCGGGGGCGCGGGCGCTCGACGCCAAGACGCTGTACGAACAGCTGGCCGTCCGCGACATCCAGGACGCATGCGACGCGCTCCGGGGCGTGTACGAGCAGACGGGGCGGCGTGACGGCTACGTCAGCCTGGAGGTGTCGCCGTTCCTGGCGCATGACACGGCGGGCACGCTCGAGGAAGCCCGGCGGCTCTGGTCCGCGGTCGGCCGGGACAACGTGATGATCAAGGTCCCGGCCACCGCCGAGGGCAGCCCCGCCATCGAGCAGCTCATCAGCGAGGGCATCAACGTCAACGTGACGCTGCTCTTCTCCCTCGAGGCGTACGAGCGGGTGGCGGACGCCTACATCGCCGGGCTCGGCAAGCTCGTCGCCCGCGGTGGCGACGCGACGCGGGTCGCGAGCGTCGCCAGCTTCTTCATCAGCCGGATCGACACCGCGGTCGATGCGCTGATCGCCGGACGCGTGCAGGCATCGACGAACGCGAGAGAGCGCACTGTGCTGACGGGCCTGACCGGCCGCGTGGCCATCGCCTGCGCCAGGCTCGCCTACCAGCGCTACCAGGAGCTGTTCAGTGGCGAGCGCTGGCAGGCGCTGGCCGCCCGGGGAGCCCGGACCCAGCGCCTGCTGTGGGCGAGCACCGGCGTGAAGAACCCGAGCTATCGCGACGTCGTCTACGTCGAAGAGCTCATCGGCCCCGATACGGTGAACACGATTCCGCCGGCAACGTTCGAAGCGTTCCGGGATCACGGCCGACCGCGGGCGAGCCTGACGGAGGATGTCGAGGCCGCGCGCGACACACTGGACCGGCTCGCGCAGGTCGGAATCTCCATCGACGAGGCGACGGAGCGGCTCCTCGCCGAGGGCGTGCGCCTCTTCGAGGATGCCTTCGCGAAGCTCTTGAAGGCCGTGGAGAAGCAAAGCAAGGAACCGGGAGCGGGACAGATCGATCGGTTGACCTACTCGCTCCCCGAGCGGCTGGCGGCGGCGGTGAAGGATTCGCTGGCAGACTGGCGCGCCCAGGGCAAGGCGCGCCGGCTGTGGAGCCGGGACGCGTCACTGTGGACCGGCAGGGATGAAGCGCACTGGCTCGGCTGGCTCGGGATCACGAACGACCAGCTGGCACACATCGACCGGTTCACTCACCTCGCCGAGATCGTCAGGAGCGCCGGCTTCTCCCACGCGCTCCTGCTGGGCATGGGAGGATCGAGCCTCGGGCCGGAAGTGCTGAAGGCGACGTTCGGGCAGATCACGGGCTTCCCGGAGCTGCATGTCCTCGATTCCACCGACCCCGCGCAGGTGCGGACGTTCGAGAACAAGCTCGATCTCAAGAACACGCTCTTCATCGTGTCCAGCAAATCGGGCTCCACGCTGGAGCCGAACATCTTCACGCAGTACTTCTTCGACCGCCTGACGCAGCTCGTCGGCGTCCAGGGTGCCGGCCGGCGCTTCGTCGCCATCACCGACCCGGGCTCGAAGCTGCAGCACCTCGCGGAGAGCGACGGCTTTCGACACGTCTTCCTCGGCTGGCCGGATATCGGTGGACGCTACTCCGTGCTGTCGGATTTCGGCCTGGTCCCGGCCGCCATCATGGGCGTGGACGTGGCCAAGCTTCTGGACCGGACGGAGGCGATGGTCTCCGCGTGCATGCCGTCGGTGCCGGTCGGAGAGAACCCCGGCGTCGTGCTCGGCGCCATCCTCGGCGTCGCGGCGCGCAATTTCGGGCGCGACAAGGTGACGATCATCGCGTCGCCCGGCCTCGAGGCTCTCGGCGCCTGGCTGGAGCAGCTGCTGGCGGAGTCGACCGGCAAGGGCGGCGCGGGCATGATCCCGATCGACCGTGAAGCGCTCGGACCACCCGAGGTCTACGGCGACGACCGTCTCTTCGTCTACCTCCGCTTGCGGTCGGCACCGGATGCGGCCCGGGACACGGCCGTCGCCGAGCTGGAACGCGTCGGTCATCCCGTCGTGCGCATCGCCGTCGACGACCCGTACGACCTCGGCGAGGAATTCTTTCGCTGGGAGATGGCGACCGCGGTGGCCGGTTCCATCCTCGGCATCCACCCGTTCGATCAACCGGACGTCGAAGCCAGCAAGAGCGCGACCAGGCGACTCACCGCGGAGTATGAGCGAACCGGGTCGTTGCCCGTCGAGACGCCGATGTTCACCGGGGACGGGATCAAGCTCTTCACCGACGAGAGGAACGCGAACGCGTTGACGACGCTGCTCGACGGCGAGCCGACGCTGGCGGGCTATCTCACCGCGCACCTGAGCCGGCTGGGCGCCGGCGATTACTTCGCGCTGCTCGCGTACATCGAGATGAACGAGGCGCACGAGCGGGCGTTGCAGGCGATGCGCGTGGCGGTTCGCGACGCGCGACGTGTCGCGACCTGCGTGGAATTCGGGCCGCGATTCTTGCACTCGACGGGCCAGGCCTACAAGGGGGGACCGAACACTGGCGTGTTCGTGCAGATCACGTGCGACGACGCCGTCGACCTGCCGGTGCCCGGACAGAAGTACACGTTCGGCGTCGTGAAGGCAGCTCAGGCGCGCGGGGATTTCGAGGTCCTGGTCGAGCGCGACCGCCGGGCGCTCCGCGTCCACCTGGGCTCGGATGTCGCGGGCGGGCTCGCGAAGCTGCAGCAGGTCGTCACGGCCCTGAAGGACCGATGCGGAGCCGCGCGGTGACGCAGCCGTCGGCGTCGACGCGGCCGGTGGCGATCAGCCTGGCCGACGAGGAGCGCGTCAACGACGTCGTGCTCGGCGCCGTCCTCGGTCTGTGGGACGTGGTCAACAACCTGACCCGGCTGCGACCGTCTCGGCGAGACCGGTACCGGGTCACGATCTTCGGCTCGGCGCGCGCCACGCCCGGCAGCTTCGGGTACGAGGAGACCAGGCGCGCGGCCGCGATGCTGGCCGCCATGGGCTGCGACATCGTGACCGGCGGCGGGCCGGGCCTGATGCAGGCCGCCAACGAAGGAGCGTCGACCGCCCCCGAGCGGGCGCGGTCCATCGGCATCCGCGTCGAGCTGCCGTTCGAGCAGGACGTCAACGCCTTCGTCGCACAGGCGTTCCAGCACCGCACGTTCTTCACGCGACTGCACCAGTTCGCGATCGCCTCCGACGCCTTCATCGTGGCCCCGGGCGGCATCGGCACCGTGCTGGAGATGGCGATGATCTGGCAGCTCCTCCAGGTGCGGCACCTGCAGGACACGCCGTTGATTCTCGTCGGGCCGATGTGGCCGGCCCTGATCGAGTGGGCCCGACAAGCGATGCTCGCCTTCGACCCGCCCCTGGCCGACGCCGCGGACCTGGCGATCCCGCGCTGCGTGGCGAGCGCTGACGAGGCGCTCGCGATCATCCAGGCCGATCACGCCGCGTGGCTCCGCGCTCAGCCCCCAGGAACGTGACGACGGCTCACGAGCCGACCCGCTTCCGGCCGGCCTCGAAGATCTCCCGCATCTTGCGCGCCATCACGCTGCTGCCGAGCTTGCGCTTCATTGATCCGCCAACGCCGGTTACCTGGTCGGTGAAGGCGTGGCTGGCCAGAACGACGACCGTTCCTTCCGGCACCGGCAGGAAACCCGCGACCGCCTGCTCACCGTTGTAGCTCGCGCTCGCGTAGAACTGTCGCTTGACGAGCGCGTAGGCCGCGCCGTCCGGGACCGCGATCAGGTGGGTCAACACGTACGTCGCCCTGCCGTCGATCAGGGACTTGTCCCAGAAGAACGTCTCTCGCATGTCCGCGACGGTCGCCGCGGGGTAGCCCAGCAGGACGCGTTGGAGGGCGGGCAGGTACGTCTTCAGGCCCGGTGTCGCCTCGCTCGCCTTGCGCAGATCGGTGGCATGATCGGTGACGCGGCCGCCGCCGCGCTGATAGGGCGCGATACCGCTCAGGCCGGCGGTTCGATACGCCTGGTAGCGGCGGAGCAGTAGCGTGCGGAGTTGCTGCAGGACGGCCTCCGCACTGCCGCCGGCGCCCGAGAGCGCAGCGAACTCACCGGCGCTGAAGTTGAAGACTCCGTCCGGCCGCGCGCTCGACAGCGCCCGCGCCTCGTCGCTCGTGATCTCCAGTCTCGAGAAGTCGCCCGGGCTGCCGACGTCCTTGAGCTCCGCCCACGCCTGCACCTGGGCGTCCGCAGTGACAGATCGCCGGACATCACCCGGTCGCCCAGGACGGCCGGGGACGACTTCACGAGGAACGCGATGGCGAACGAGAGATCCCGGTCACTCACCGGGGGCACCTCGGCGGTGACGAACTCCCCGCCGAGGACTCGCCGCCGGTCGGCGGCGGACAGGCGCATGTCGGTCAGCACCTGCTCTGCGCTTGGCGATGCGAATGCGGCGGGCCCCGTCGCGCACACGCCGGCGGAGGCGACCAGCACGGCGAGCACGCGTCGACGGCTCATGGTCGCCGGCTCGTTCTGCTCCGACTGGCCGCTTCGTCGGGACGGTGGCCCGGGGATGTGGGACACTGGTCTCGGCGGAATGCGTATCGCCGTCATCTCGGACCTCCACATCGGTGCCGATGAGTTCTCGCCGACCGGCTTCGGCGACTTCCTCGACCATCTCGAGCGGGAGCACGACGAGATCATCCTCCTGGGGGACGTCTTCGAGTGCTATTTCCCCGCTCTGCCCTGGAGGGCGCTGGCCCAGTACGATGGCCTCGATCGGCTCCATCGAGATATCACGCACCGCTTCCGGTCGGCCAAGTACACGATGCTTTCGGGAAACCACGACATGGTCGTGCGGCGGGCTCGTGGCATTCCGTCGAAGACGGAGCGCGCGCACAACGGATACCGAATCCTGCTTTCCCACGGTCACGAGAACGAGTCCGCCTTCGGGAGCACCGTCAAGGTTCGTCTCGTCGAGCTGTACATGTGGCTCGTGTATCGACTCAAGCGCGTCGGCCTTCCCGCGCTCTACCACTACAGCTACCGCATGGACTACGAGCGCAACATGAAGGACGGCGGAGCGGCCCACCTGGAGGCCGCTCGCCACCTCGTCCGACGTGGCTACGATGTCGTCGTCTTCGGTCACACGCATGTGCCGCGACATGTCGAGCTTCGCGAAGGAGGCACCTATATCAACACCGGTGACTGCGTGCGGCGCCGGATGTACGCCTCCCTCGACCTCGAGCGGCGCGAGTGCCAGCTGTTCCAGTTTCCCGGGCGGCGAATCGCCACGGAGCGGGAAGACGACGGTCATTCGTAGTAACGCGATTTCTCGCCTGGTCTCGCCGCCGGCGAGCCGGCGCCTGGACCGAGCTCCGCGTCGGCCGCGCGCTCGATGGCGGCGATCACGTGAGGAAAATCGTCCTGGGTCAGCATGGTGCGTCCGGACCCGGGGAGCGGGAAGCCGTTTCTGATGAGCAGATCGCTCGGCTCGATCTCGAGCGTCGCCAGCCGACCGAACGGCACGTTGCCCAGGCGGTCCGGCACGCGCAGGCGGAGCGGGCGCCAGTCGCCCTGGCAATACCGGTCGAACTCCTTCCGGGCGGCGGGGGCCGTCGAGAAGCTCGCGGCATCGGGGATCGTCCACGGTGACAGCTCCGGCCCGATGTCGAAGTTGCGGTGCCGCACGAGGAGATTGTCGGGAATGCGCTTGCTCGAGTCCCACCAGATGCCGTCGACGTACTCGAACGCCCGGCGGGTCGCGGCCCGGGGCAACGGTCCGAGCTCGATCATGGTGTCGCGAAGCAGCGCCGTGACCTCGTGATCGTAGACGAGCTCGGTGGCCCGGGTATGACGACGGACGACCGTACCGGCGATCCGGGCGCCCAGACGGTTGGAGTAGATGTCTTCCGGAGAGAAGGCGGACGGCCGCTCGGGGAACGGCGTGGACGACCATCCATACCACGTGGCGATTTCGTGCCAGAGTCCGGCGTAGTGATCGAGCCACTCGGCGAGACTGATGACCACTTCCCGTAAGCCGTACGTGCGCACGAGCTGCCGGTCGAGCGGCTTGACGACGATGCGACGCCGCGCCCCCTCGCCGGTGAGCGGAATCGTACCTCCCGTGACCGCCATCCGAGCGATCTGCGAAGCGAGATAGATGGTGCGATCCGCGTTGTCGCGGACATGAGCAATGTCGATGAAGCCGCCGCGGCACGTGTACAGGATGCCCGACGCCTCGTCGGCGAGGATCCCCTTCTCCATGCCCGCTTGAACGGCCATCGGCCCCTTGTTGAACCGGTGCGTCCCGAGCGAACCCAGCTCGAGAACGTAGCGGATCTCGTAGCCCGGGACGGGAACCGATCCGACGCGCGCGCCGATATCGTTGCCGAAGATGCAGCACGGCCGCAGGCTCGTCGGCTCCGGTACGGCGGGAATGTCGTCTGGATTGAGTTTCGAGAAGAACGCCGCGTGGACCTCCTCGTCGCTCAAATCCGATGTGGTGGTCCATTTCTCCGCGGAGCCTACGAGGAGAGCGACGCAGACGGTGATCACCAGCGCCGTGAAAGCCGGGAGCCGATACGGCGCCCACCGCTTCCAGAACACCGCGCGAGCCATCGTCGAATCCGTGCCCCTTCAGTCCATGGCGGTCTTGTTCACGCCGGAGGCCACAAAGGCTCGACGGCTCGGCGGGAGAACGTAGCCCGACCACCCGGGCCGGCGGCGCGCCACGGCGACGGCCTCACACATCCCCCGTCACGGACTTCGTCATGCCCTCCGATGGGGCCGATGCCTCGCCGGGTCCCTCCCACAGCCGAAACCCGCCGAGAAAAGCGTTTGCGTTGTCGCCGGGCCGGCAGCCAGGCGGCAGCTTCTCGAGCTTGTGGACATTGCCACCGCCCAGCACGATGTCCTCGGGCTCGAGGGCGGCGATCAGACGACGGACGACGTCATCGACATCACGCCGCCACTGGGCGAGGCCGTGCGTCTCCAATCCATGACGCCCGACATACTCCTCGAACGTCCCGTCCCGGTACGGCAAATGCCCGAGCTCCATCGGCTCGACGATGCCGTCGACGATGAGGGTCGAGCCGAGGCCGGTGCCGAGACCGAGAAAGAGCATCTTGCCGCCCCGATAACTGCCGAGCGCCTGCATCGCGGCATCGTTGACCACCTTCACCGGGCATCCGAAGGCCTTCTCGTAGTCGAAGTCCGTCCACCCGGGGCCAAGGTAACGGGGCTCCGCAACCGGACGACCGTGCCGCACCACGCCCGGATACCCGATCGAGACGACCTCGTACTTCCAGTCCGCAGCGGTCATCTTGACCCTGGCCACCATCTGTTCGGCGGTCAGGGCGGGCCCGGAGGGAAACTTGCGGCTCTCCCTCTCTCCCGTGACGAGAACCTTCACGTACGTCCCCCCGATGTCGACGACGAGTACGCGCATGATCACGACTCAGCCCGGCGTCGTCATGTCCGCACCACACCGCCTCTCACGTCGATCTGGTAGCGCTTCAGGCGGCCGTAGAGTTGAAAACGGGTGAGGCCCAGGAGCGCAGCGGCGCGCTGCTGGTGCCCGTGCGTGCGCTGGAGTACCTCGACGATCATGCGCTTTTCCTGCGCGGCGATCGTCGGCATGACCGCCTCGTCTTTCGTCGGCGCGCCGGTAACCGCCGGTATCGCCACGCCGCTCAGCGGCCGCGAGACGATGCCGAGGTGCTCAGTCGAGATGCGCGCGCCCTCGACCAGGATGAGCGCCCGCTCGATGGCGTTCTGCAACTCGCGGACGTTGCCGGGCCATGAATGCGCGAGCAGCGACTCGCGCGCCTCGTCGCTGAACCGGAGCTGCTGCCTTTCGGTCCTGGCGCCCAGCTCACGCACGAAATGGTCGGCAAGGAGCAGGACGTCCTCGCCCCGCTCGCGGAGCGTCGGCAGATGAATCCGGAACACCGCGACGCGATAGTACAGGTCTTCACGAAACCGGCCGTGGGCGACTGCCCGCTCGAGATCGCGGTTGGTCGCGGCAATGAGACGGACGTCGGCGTCGAGCGTGGTCGTGCCGCCGAGCCTCTCGTACTGCCGTTCTTGTAGCACGCGAAGCAGCTTCGCCTGCACGGCCGGCGTCAACTCGCCGATCTCGTCGAGGAAAAGCGTGCCGCCGGCCGCGAGCTCGAAGCGGCCACCCTTCAGCCGGTCGGCGCCGGTGAAGGCGCCGCGCTCATGGCCGAACAGCTCCGACTCGACGAGCGTCTCCGGCAGCGCCGCGCAGTTGAGCGCGACGAACGGGTGCTCGGCGCGCGCGCTGCCCTGATGGATCGCCCGGGCCAGCACCTCCTTCCCGGTGCCGCTTTCGCCGGTGAGGAGCACCGTCGTCTCCGTGGCCGCGACCTTTCGCGCGGCGTCGATGGCGGCGAGGACCTTCGGGGATTGCCCGATGATCGCGTCGAAGCCGGATCGACCGTCAATCGCGGTTCGGAGAGAAGGCGCGTCCCGCTTCCGCTTTTCGCGTCTGGAGTCGGCTACGCCGAGCAAGTCCCACCGGGGACGGGCCGGTGTGGCCGCGGCGATCGCTGAGCCGCGGAGCTTGACCACGGTGGCTCGCCGAGCCGGCAACCTCGAATCGTCGGAGCTCAAGCGATCGTCAAGCGCGCCACTCACGTCTTGCGGCATAGCTCCCCTCCGCCGCCGGCGTCATGGGCGCCAGCGCATGCTGTTCTGACCGGTCGACACGCATCCGAGGCGCCGGAGCACTGCATCGGCGTTGCCACGCAGCTGGCCAAAAATCGACGTGTTTTCGACGACCGGGCGGCGGCCTTAGATGGGGCGCGGGCGCCTCATCTGGGGCGCGTTCGCCCCAGAGCGCGGCCTCAGGGAGCCCTTGCGCCGACGAGAACACCACCGACGTGTAGCGCGCGTAATCGAGGTTCTCGCGGATCGACGCAAGCTCGATCGAACCACGAAAGCATCCCTGGAGCGAAGTGAGCGCAGGCCACCGTTTCCGTGTCAGAATTCGCGCCCGTGCATCGGCTTGCGCTCGTCTTCGCATATCTCGGCGGCGGCGTCGTCGCCGCCGTCGGCATCGTGTCCGCCGTCAGCATCGTGGGGCGAACCCTGCTCGGGCGGCCGATCCTCGGCGACTTCGAGCTGGTCGAGATCGGCACCGCCGTCGCTGGTTCGCTGTTCCTGCCGTACTGCCAGGCCACGCGCGGCCACGTGGTCGTCGATTTCTTCACGGCGCGGGCGAGCGCGACCGCCGTGGCGTGCCTCGACCGGGCCGGCGCGCTGCTCATGGCGGCGACCTTCTTCCTCATCGGCTGGCGCACGATCGTGGGCTGCCTCGACATCGCGCGCAGCGGCGAGAGCAGCATGCTCATGCAGATCCCCATCTGGACGGGCTACGCCGCCATCGTGCCCGGCGTGCTCGTGGCCGGCCTGATCGCGCTCGCCCAGGCGCTGGTCGGGGCCCGTGTCGGCGCGGCGGACGCATGAGCAATTCAGACCTGGCCGGCCTGATCCTCGTCGCGATGCTCGTCCTGATCGCGCTGCGCGTACCGGTCGGGGCGGCGATGTTCGCCACGGGCGCCGTCGGATACTGGGCGATGGTCGGCGAGACGGCGCTGCTGAGCTATCTCAAGGGCCTGCTGTGGGCGCGCCTGTCGGTCTACGACCTCTCCGTCATCCCGTTGTTCCTGCTGATGGGCCAGTTCGCCACCGCCGCCGGCTTCTCCCGCACTCTCTTCCACGCCGCGAGCACCATGCTTGGACATCGCCTGGGCGGCGTCGCCATGGCGGCGATCGTGGCGTGCGCGGTGTTCGGCGCGATCTGCGGCTCGTCGGTGGCGACGGCGGCCACGATGTCACAGGTCGCCCTGCCGGAGATGCGGCGTCTGCACTACTCGGACCGGCTCGCGACGGCGACCGTCGCCGTCGGCGGCACGCTCGGCATCCTCGTGCCGCCCTCCGTCATCCTCATCATCTACGCGCTGCTCGCCGAGCAGAGCATCGTCAAGCTCTTCGCGGCCGCCTTCATCCCGGCCTTCATCGCGACCGCCCTCTACATCGCCACGATCGCCGTCTACGTGCGGCTGGTGCCGGGCCACGCCACCGCGCACCCGCGCGCCACGAACGCCGAGCGGTGGGCGGCGGTCGCCGCGGCGTGGCCGATCGCCGCGATCTTCCTCACGATGTTCGGCGGCATCTACGGCGGTTACTTCACCGCCACCGAGGGCGCGGCCGTCGGAACGGTGGCCACGCTACTGCTCGGGATCGCGCGCCGCGACCTCCGCTGGCGGGCGATCGCGCAGAGCTTCCTGCCCACCGCGCAGGCAACGGGCATGATCCTCACTGTCCTGGTCGGGGCGACGATGATGAACGCTGCCCTCGCCGTGTCCCAGGTGCCAGCGAACCTGGCGATGTGGCTGGCCACGCTCGAGATGCCACCGCTCGTGGTCGTGGGCGCGTTTCTCGTCGGCTTCATCGTCCTCGCATGCGTCCTCGACGAGCTGGCAATGCTCCTGCTCCTGCTGCCGATCCTGCTGCCGACGATCGTGGGGCTGGAACTGTTCGGCCTGACCGCCGAGCACAAGGCCATCTGGTTCGGGGTCCTGATGCTGACGGCGACCGGGATCGGACTCGTGGCCCCGCCCATCGGCCTGAACGTCTACGTGGTGGCGAGCGTCGTCCGCACGGTGCGCATCGGCGAGATCTACCGCGGCACCCTGCCGTTCCTGGCCGCCGACCTGGTGCGCCTGGCGCTGCTCGTGCTGGTGCCCGCCATCACGCTATGGGCGCTGCGGTTTGTGCGATAATCCGCGCGACTTTCAGGCCAGATGGAGGTTCACGATGACACTCGGCGCGCGTATCGCGGCCGTCCTCGCCAGCGTCGCCCTGCTCGCCGGTCCTCCGGCCGCGAGTGCCCAGCAGGTCACCCTGCGCGTCCACCAATTCCTGCCTGCGCAAGCCCCCGTGCCGGCGCACTTCATTGCCCCATGGGCGAAGAAGGTCGAGGCGGAGTCAAAGGGCCGCATCAAGTTCGAGCTATACCCATCGATGCAGCTCGGCGGCACGCCGCCGCAACTCTTCGACCAGGTGAAGGACGGGGTCGTCGACATCGTGTGGACGCTTCCCGGCTACACGCCCGGGCGCTTCCCGAAGACGGAGGCGCTCGAGCTGCCGTTCATCGCCGGCAACGGCGAGCAGTCGAGCCAGGCGGCCTGGGACTACTACGCGAAGCACCTCAAGGACGAGCTGAAGGACGTCCACGTCATCTCCGTCAACACGCACGGCCCTGGCCTGCTGCACGTCAAGGGCAAGGGTGTCCGCCAGCTCGAGGACATGAAGGGGCTCAAGCTCCGTGGCCCGTCACGCCAGGTCAACAAGCTGCTGGAGGCGCTCGGCGCCACGCCCGTCGGCATGCCGGTGCCCGCGATGCCCGACGCGCTCGCCAAGGGCGTGATCGACGGAACCGTCGTCCCGTGGGAAGTGACGGCGCCTCTGCGCGTGGCCGAGCTGGTAAACAGCCACACGGACTTCAGCGGCAACCGCAGCCTCTACGTCTCGTTCTTCTTCTTCATCATGAACAAGGCCAGGTACGAGAGCCTGCCGCCCGATCTCAAGAAGGTCATCGACGACAACTCCGGACCGATGACGGCCAAGTGGGTGGGCAGCGTCATGGACAAGTACGACGCGCCCGGCGTGGAGATCGCGAAACGGCGCGGCAACACGATCATCACGCTCGACGCCCGCGAGACCGCGCGCTGGAAGGAAGCGGCGCAGAAGGTCACGGACGCATGGATCGCGGAGATGAAGGGCAAGGGCATAGACGGCCAGATGCTCGTCAACGACGTCCGCGCCCTGATCGAAAAGTACGCGGGCCCGGCGAATTGACTTACGTGGGCAGGCCTCGAAGGCCCCCTCTCACGACCGCGGGCTGGCCGTGGAGCGCCAGCGGGCGTTCCACCAGAGTTGGTGGCCCTGACGGGATTCGTGCGCTGGTGGGACATCTCGGCTTCCGGATCTGCGGCTCAGTTGTCCGACTGAGCCGGAGACGGTCACCGTAGTATGAGTGCTGGGGCTCGCAATACACGGTCCCGGATGTCGTCTGGTGGTGATTTGCGCTGACTCAAGCTTGGAGGCGGGACCGCGACGAATCGCGATCGGGTCCAGCGAATCTTCGTGCGCGAGTCTGCTGAGCGGTCGTTCAAGCAGCGTGACGCTTCCGTCGGGCGATCACCCTCCTGGTGAGTTCCCGTTGTAGTAGCCGGCCGCCACGACGACGACCTTGGTCTTTTGCCAGTACCGGCCAAGTAGGTGGTCAGCACCATAGTTTCAGTCGCTTCGCCATGCGTCACAATCACCCACGGCCACACCGAGTAACGCAGCGCCGCCCGGTCCGTCTCGCTGAGGCTCGGGTCGCCGCTGGGATGGGAGTGAAAGAGAGCCAGAATTGCCAGGCCACGGTCGGCCGCGTAGGCACGGATGCGCCGCACCTCGAAATCGGGCACGTCGAACCGATCATGGTCAAGGCCGGAGGACCGCGCAAGAACGATGTCGGCGACGATAGGTCGATCGCGCCTGACCACGCCGAGAAGGAATCCGCACGCCTCGCGTGGGAATGCGTTCGCGACGGCACGCGCGATCTCGGTCGCAGCGCGGCAGACGACCCGAATAGTTAGTTACTCCTGAAGAGCTGTAGTGGGGAGGTTATACAACTCCCAGTAATAGACGGCTACGTTCAGAACAAAGAATGCGCCTCCTACCAACGCCGCGCCCCCGGCCGCGATCAAAGCTCCGCCCGCGAAGGCGAGTACCAAAATTCCCAGGATCATGAGAAAGTACCCGACTGCGCAGCCTGTTGAATCCCCATCGCTGCCGCAATATTCCAGCACGAGCGCCTTGCCCAGCAGCGCCACGCCGAACGCAATGAAGCCGACGATGAGCAATGTGCCCGGATCGCGGCCGACGTACGTGGCCAGACCCGTGTCCTCGAGCTTGCGAACATGCTCCGCCATACGCTGCCGGCTGGCGACGGCGCCGATGGCGACAAGATCGGACAGCTCGTAGTCGAACTCGCTGCCGGACGGAATGACCTCGAGATAGACGGGCTCGCGGTTCGTGAAAGCGGCAACGATCTGGTCAAATCGAGGGCGCCGCAAAAGTTCGGTGACCGTTGTCGGGCGTCCGGACGACCCCCGGCCCAGCGGGAGGAACCGCGGCTGGCTTTGTCCCGGGACGTGAACCTCCACAGCAGGCTTTCCCTCGCGCAGCGTCAGCCTGGCGTCGCCGGCGGCCACTGCCTCGGTCAAGGCCGTGGCCATCTCGTCGGTGAAGCCCTTCGCCCGGATTAGTGTGCGGATGCCTTCGCTCGCCTGAAGATCCTCCCATATCTGCTTGGCGCTGAGCGACCCCGTCGCGCCCAGCCCCGCTACCATCCGGTCAAGCGTCTGGCTCCACATTGGCGTCTGTTTCGTCTGCTGCGTGATGCGTAGCACCGCTCCCCAGAACGCCTCCATGTCGTCCAGGGCCCGCCTGGCTTGCCCCACCACGGTTCGCTCGAAGGCCTGAGAGACTCCCCGGCGCTGTGCTTTTGCCGCTCTCGCCTGCTCGAGGTAGCGTCGATACGCCGCCAAGTTGTTGGCTTTCTCCAGCGCGAGAGACACGTCCCTGTCGAAGGCGGCCCGGTTGATCGGAAGCAGATCAGGAGGCGGGCTCCGACGCGCTGCCTGATGGAACTTTTCGGTGATACTCGTCGCCGGGCGGGCCATCATACCCGGACCCCTGGAGACGGAGCAGGCGGGCGCGCATCGTCGACCGGCGTCCTCAGTACCCAACGACTCAGTAGCGTCTGGGTGGCGCTCGACGCCGACCCCGAGATGTTCTTGATCCTGAATGGCCCGAGCAACGGATACACCAGGATCCTGAGCAGGTCGAGGAGAAGCTCCTTCATAGCGGGGTGAAGTTGACTCGCTAAATCCCCCTGCACAGCGTCGAAGCGGAAAGGCAGCGCCAAGGGCTCAGTCTGTGGCTGGGCGAGCGGCCCGAGTTCCGAGATGCGCCGGCCCTCGTGGTCCCACAGCTCGAGCAGCTTGACGGTCTGCTGAGAGAGCAGACGTAGGAGATCACCGCGATGGTCGGTCGACGCTTTGAACGCGACATCATCCAGGCTGTTGCCGATGACCACGTGGACACGCGCCCGTCCGGTCGCAGTCTCTTCCGAGTCGTCACTCACGCGTAGCTCCACCGGAACGTCGCCGATGACCGAGAGCCCGGTTGCCTCCAGGCTCCACCGTGCCTTCAAGGCTGGTCCCAGCATGTTGACTGACGCCCCGTAGGCGAAGTCGTGACCCGTCAGAAACGGCTGGACGAGCCGCAGAACGCCGTTCGGCGCGCCGAGATCGACGCAGAGAGCAAGCACCGGACTCTCATGGGCATCGGTCAGCAGGGTGTCGCGAACTTGGAGCGACGGCAGGTTCAGACGTTGCGATTGACGCGCGGTGAGAGCACCGGCCGGGCCAACCGTGGGCGTCAGTTTGATCCCCGAAGCGCTGGTTAACGGCGCCACGGCCTGCGCCAGGAGTCCTCGACCAAGATCCGTCGTCAAAAACTCGGCGACCGCAGCCTCGTCCGAAAACACGGTCGGCGGGGTCTCCGAGAAGTCCAGCTCGATACCAAAGCGCCAGCGCGAAGACACCTCGAGCTCGGGCTGGGCGGCCGTCCGGGCGATCCCACGCCCTACGAGCGTCCGATCCCACAGCTCCGCGGCGCCGCTACTTGGCGTCGGAGTCTGCGGATCAACCGCAATAAGGTATTGCGCAGTCAGGATGCTGATCTCGAGCTGCCAGCTGATTTCGGCCGATCGCAAGTGTCGCTGGGTCACCGATTCCCGCCGGGCTGGCCCCCCGCGTCGCGCGGTCTCGATCGGAGGCTCGGGGACATCCGGTCGCAAGATCGGCCAACGAAGCGACGCGATGCTCGGATTGACGAGTCGCACCTCGAGGTGGGCCTCGCGCGCTACGAGGCTCATCCTGAACCGAGCCTCAACCGCATCGCGAAGCCCGGGCGAAATCACGCTCGGCTCCCAGAGCATGCGGGCCCCGGGAGCCAGGACCCCCTTCTGGCTCAGCGACTGAATCATCTGCGCTTGCAGCAGCCGGCGGCTGAACTGGATCACCGCATCGAACCCGGCAAGAATGTCGACGGGTAGCGGGACCTCCGCGCTCAGCGAATCGACGTTGACGAGGATCCCGTCAAGCGTACCGACCCGGTGGCGTGGTTCGAACATCCTTCGGGACAATGGCCGCCCCTTTCGTCCTGGCGCCAAAGGATCTTCCTACACTCCATCCGCGACGGTCAATACGTCATCGGCGCGGGTCTTGCCGCCGCTGGCGTGGAACGCGCGGCGTGATGCCGGTGTAAGCGGCCACGCGCGCGAGAGCGCCTGAAACCGTCACTCCGTCAGCCGCGTAGCGGCGTCGCCGACGACCTGGGCATCGACTCTGCGAGCGCCTTCGCTTGCTGCAAGCGAAGGCGCTCGACGTCCTGAGCGGCTAGCGAGGAGAGAAAACGCGCTTCGTGTTTGAGTCCGGTCGGTGACGCGACTCGAACATGCAGCCATCGAACACCAACGAAATCAACATGGTGGCCCCAACGGGATTCGAACCCGTGTTTCAGC
>DATBJF010000004.1:0-25862 GCA_036556545.1 Candidatus Methylomirabilota bacterium | reverse complement strand
TCGCCCGGGCGCACGGCGAGCTCCACGCCGTCCACGGCGCGAAGCCCGCCGAACGCCTTGGACACGCGCGCCAGGCGCAGCGCGAGCGGCTCGCTCAGGGGCGACTCACTGACAGTGCTTGCAGGGCGGATAGTCGCGGCTATAGAGCGGCCGCTTCATGTACTCGTCCGGCTTGTACTTCCAGAACTGACCGACCCCCGGGTACGTCGCGATCACCGTGTTCTGCAGCTTGCCGCCGACCCGCTCGACCTTGCGGATGTAGACGTTCTGGATGGGATTGCCGAAGTCGTCCACCTTCAGCGGCCCGCGGGCGGTGTCCTTCAGGTCGACCCTCCGCAGCGCCGCCAGCATCGCGTCGCGGTCCTCGACCTTGCCGCCCGCGGCCTTGATGGCCTCGACGATCCAGCGCGCGTTGGTGTAGGTCGCCTCCGAGTAGTACGAGGCGATCTTGCCCGCCGACGCCTCGAACGCTTTGTTGAACTTCACGTTGGTCGGATTGTCGAGCGCCTGCGAGTAGTGGAGCGCGGTGATCAGGCCGATCGCCTCGTCGCCCATCTGGGGCAGGACGGTCTCGTCGGTGATGGTGCCGCCGCCGAGCAGCGGCAGCTTGTCCTTCAGGCCGGCCTCCTGGTACTGCTTCACGAACTGCAGCGCCAGCCGTCCGGTGAAGAGCGCCAGCACGGCGTCGGCGTCACGCCGGATCTGCGCGAGGAACGGCGCGAAGTCGTTGGTATTGAGCGGAGCCCAGATGCGCTGCACGATCTGGCCGCCGCCCTCCTCGAACACCTGCTGGAAGCCGCCGATGATCTCGTAGCCGAAGGCGTAATCCATCCCGATGGCCGCGATCTTCCGGTACTTGGTGTTCTTGAGGACCCACTCACCGAACGGGTGCATCGGCTGGCTGGTGGCCCACCCCGTGCGCACGATCCACTTCGCCGGCTTGCGCTGGGTGATGTCGTCGGCGGCGATGACCGGGAAGGTGGTCGGCATCTTCTGGGCGTCGATGTAGGGCTGCAGCGCGTACCCGACGTTGGCCAGCATGCCGCCGGTGAGAATCGAGATCTTGTCCTGCTCGACCAGCTTGCGCGACTTGTTGAGGGCCGTCGCCGGGTTGCCCTCGTCGTCCTCGACGATGATCTCGATCTTCCGGCCGGCCACCTGGCCGCCGATCTCGGCGAGGTAGAGCTGGTTGCCGCTGACCATGTCCTTGCCGATCTGGGCGAAGGGGCCGGTGAGGGGCGCCAGGAAGCCGATCTTGATGGGCGCCGACTGCGCAGGTGCCGTGGGCGGCGCCGCGAGCGGCGCGGCGAAGACGAGCAGGACGGCGAGCGCGACGAGACGCAGACGACTCATGGCTTGGTCTCCTTCCAGCTAGCGTTTCGACGACCTGATCGCACCCAGGACGCCGCGCGGCGCGAACAGGATGACGCCGATGTAGACGGCGCCCAGGATCAGCAGCCACCGCTTGGTGTACACGCTGACGAAATTTTTCAAGAAGACGATGGCGGCCGCGCCCAGGGCGGGGCCGGCCAGCGTCCCCGGCCCGCCGAGCGCCACCATCAGCAGCGTCTCGACCGACGTCACCAGCTGCACGTCCACGGGGCTGACGAAGCCGTTGTACCAGGCCCACAGCACGCCGGCAAAGCCGGCGAAGCCCCCCGCGATGACGAAGGCCAGGTACTTGTGCAGCCACACATCGTAGCCGAGCGCGCGCATGCGCGTCTCGCTCTCGCGAATGCCCTTGAGCGTGAGACCGAACGGCGAGCGCGCGAGGGTGCCGAGGGCGGCCCACGCCAGCGCCGCCGCCAAGAGCGCGAAGTAGAAGAACGGCAGCGACGCGGACAGGCTCCAGGGCAGCGGCAGCTCCGGTCGCGGCACGCCCGCGATGCCGTTGTCGCCCTTGGTGAGCGAGACCCAGCGAAAGGCGAGGCCCCACACCACCATGCCGAGCGCGAGGGTGATCATCAGGAAGTAGGTGCCGGTGGCGCGGATGGCGACGAGGCCGAACAGTGCGGCCGTGGCCGCGGCCACGAGCACGCCGGTGACGAGGCAGGTGACGAACCCCGCCTGGTACTCGGTCGCGAGAATGCCGACGGCGTATGCGGCCGTGCCGAAGTACGCGGCGTGCCCGAGCGACGGCAGCCCCGTGTAGCCCAGCAGGATGTCGAGGCTCATGGCGAGGATGGCCATGATGGCCGCCTGCGTGAGCAGCGTGAGCGGATAGGACGGCAGCGTCGGCGCCACCACCGCCGCCACGGCGAGGGCGGCCATGCCGACGACGATCGCCCGGCGCGTCTCGCCGACACCGAGCCTCACGCGCGCCCGAACAGGCCGGTGGGCTTGAGCGCGAGGATCAGCGCCATCGGCGCGAAGAGGGTGAAGTATGACAGCTCGGGGAAGAGCGCCTTGCCGAAGTTGTCGAGCAGGCCGACGAGCAGCGAGCCGACCATCGCGCCCGGCAGCGAGCCCAGCCCGCCGACGATCACGACCACGAACGCGTAGGGCAGGATCTCGAAATCGAGGCCGGGATACACGCCGAGAAAGCCGGCGCCGACCACGCCGCCGAACGCCGCCAGGGCCGCGCCGAGCGCGAAGACGCCGAGCGATACTCGCGGCACGCGGATGCCGACTCCCTGCGCCATCTCCGGGTCGTCCACCGCCGCCCGGATCATCGCTCCCACGCGCGTGCGATCGAGCGCCAGCCACAGGACGGCGCCGACGACCACGGCGACGGCCACGATGAAGATGCGATAGACCGGAAACCGGCCGGTGCCGGTGGTGACCACGCCGGAGAGCTGCGCGGGCACGCGGATCGTGTACGGATCGCCGCCCCAGATCAGGAGCGCCAGGTCCTGGAAGATCAGCGCGAAACCGATGGTCATCAGGACCTGGCCGAGGGTCTGCCCCGGCAGCTTCCTCAAGAATGCGCGCTCCATCACGATGCCGACGACGGCGATGACGATCGCGCCGGCCACCAGCGCGAGCACGTAGCTGCCGGTCCGCCATGCCACCGAGAGGCCGACGTAGCCGCCGAGCATGAAGTACGAGCCATGGGCGAGGTTGACCACCCGCATGACGCCGAAGATGAGGGAGAGGCCGCTCGCGAGCAGGAAGAGGAGGGCGCCGTACGACAGACCGTTGAACGTCTGGGTGACCCAGAACTCCGCGGTCACAGGCCGAGCAGGCGGCGGGCGTTGCCGGACAGGATCCGCGCACGGTCTCCGGCCGAGAGCCGCAGCTGGCGGTCGACGATCTCGCGCGGCCGCGCCGGCCCCATGTCGAAGCAGTAGTCGCTGCCGAGCATGACCCGGTCGGCGCCGACGAGGTCGACGAGATAGCGCATCGACTCCGGCGCGTGGCTGATGGTGTCGTACGTGAAGCGCCGCAGGTATGCGGCGAACGGCTTCCGCGCGACCTGCCGGTTTTCCGGCCGGACGCGCTGGCCGTGCGACAGCCGCCCGACGAGGTACGGCAGCGCGCCGCCCGCGTGCGGCAGGCACACCTCCAGCTTCGGATGCCGGTCGAGCACGCCACCGAGGACGAGGTGGGCGGCCGCCACCGCCGTGTCGAACGGGTTGCCGAGCAGGTTGCTCAGGTAGAAGGCGCCGAGCCGCGCGGCGCCGATGACGTTGATCGGGTGCAGCAGGACGGGCAGGCGGCGCGCCTCGCAGGCGGCGAACACCGGCGCGAAGGCGGAGTCCGACAGCTCCCGCGCGTTGACGTTGGTGCCGAGATAGACCGCCTTGATCCCCGGCAGCGCGGCCGCGCGCGTGAGCTCGGCCACGGCGCGCTTGGGGTCCTGCATCGGCAACGTCGCGCAGCCGACGAAGCGATCGGGATACGCGCGGTGCGCCTCGCTCATCGAGTCGTTCACGACCTCCGCCAGGCGCTGGCCGAGCTCGCCGTCGGCGAAGTACACCATCGGCACCGTGAGCGACAGCGCGTGCATGGCGACGCCCTGTCTATCCATGACGCGCCGTCGACGGTCGAGGTCCCAGTACGTTGCGTCGAGCGGCGGCGTGCGTGTGCCGCGCATGACGATGGCCGGCCCCTTCGGATGGCTGCGATCGATGCCGGCGCCGAACGCGCCACCCGCGCGCTCGATCAGGTCGAGATAGCGCTCGGGAAAGTAGTGCGCGTGAACGTCGATGGCGTCGGGGGCCCTGCCCACGGCCGGGATTGTACTATAGGGCCACTTCGACCCCCGGGAGGGTGACGTGAGATTGCCGCACGAGCGCTTCGACTACTCCGCCATCGTCGACCGCAAGCCGTGGAAGCTCCCGAAGGGCGCGCGCATCGCCGTGTGGACCATCGTCAACATCGAGGAGTGGGACATCGAAAAGCCGATGGCGCGCCAGTACCTCACGGCGCCCCAGGGGGTGTCGACGGTGCCCGACGTCCCGAACTGGGCCTGGCACGAGTACGGCATGCGCGTGGGATTCTGGCGCCTTCACGAGGCTCTCACGAAGCGGAAGATTCCCGTGACGACGTCGATCAACGCCAACGTCTGCCACTCGTATCCGCGCGTGGCGCAGGCCATGCTCGACGCGGGCTGGGAGTTCATGGGCCACGGCGTGAAGCAAGGCGCCATGCACATCCAGCCCGATCAGCGCGCGGTGATCCGAGAATCGATCCAGATCCTCGAGAAGTTCACGGGCAAGAAACCGAAGGGCTGGCTTGGCCCCGGCCTCACCGAGACGTTCGAGACGCTCGACTTGCTCAAGGAGGAAGGCATCGCGTACGTCTCCGACTGGGTCAACGACGACCAGCCGTACGAGATCCGCACCGCGCACGGGCCGCTCGTGTCGGTGCCGTACTCGATCGAGCTCAACGACATCCCGATGATGGTCATCCAGCATCACACGTCCGACGAGTGGCTGCGCCGCTGTACCGATCACTTCGATCGTCTCTATGCCGAGGGTGCACGGCAGCCGCGCGTGATGGCGCTGGCCGTGCACCCGTACAACGCCGGCGTGCCGCACCGGATCAAGTACTTCGAGGCCGTCTACGACTACATCCGGAGGAAGAAGGGCGTGTGGCTGACCACCGGCGAGGAGATCTACGAGTGGTACAAGCGCGGGCACCGCTGACGGCGGGGGCGCGTCACCTGCGGGGCAGCGCCCACAGCGCACCGCCGTGGAGGATCAGGGCCACCGCGAATGCCGCGGCGAAGGCGATCCCGATCCCGGCGGCCGGCAGCGCGGCGGCCAGCACCATGAAGAAGCCGGCGAAGGCGACCAGCCCCACCAGGAGGCCGCGGAGCACGCTGGCCGCGGCGGCGGCGCCGTCGAGGGTGTGAGCGAAGACGGTGAGGATCGCCGCGTAGAGCGGAAAGGGCGCCAGCAGCCCGGTGAGCCGCGGGCCGAGCGCGCCGGCGACGCCGGTCAGCGCGATGACGAACGCGGTGGCGACGACCATCCGCGCCGGCAGGTCCCAGCGAGGCGGCTTCGTGCGGACGCGCCCGTGGTGGGCGGGTGGCGGCATGGCGCGTACCGCCGCCGCCAGCGCCCCGAAGACGACCAGGGCGAGCGCGAGGAGCGGCGGCGCAACGCGCGTGAGCACCGCCGTCGCGACCGCGAACGCCGCGCAGCCCGCGGCCGTCGCCGCCGGCCATGGCCGCCGTCGCGCCGTCCACGCGTAGGCGAGGCAGAAGGCCGCCTGGGACACGGCGCCGGCCATGATGCCGGCGGCGGCGGTGGCCGCGAACTCGGCGCCGCGCTCGCGGGCGAGAAAGAAGGCGATGGGCGCCGACGTGAAGGGCAGGCCGACGAGCCAGCCGCTCACGGCCGGGCCCCAGCGGCGGCCGGCGAGACTGGCGGCGCCGATCAGGGCCGGCGTGAGGACGAGCTTGAGGGCGAGGCTGTCCAGGCGCTACTTGACGGGAGCGACGACGACGTCGGTCGGCGAGCCCTTCAAGAAGTTCTCGACGTTCTGCACGGCGCGCAGGAGGCCATCGCGAATCACCTCGGGCGTCTGCCCCGCGTTGTGCGGCGACAGGACGACGTTGTCGAGGGTGGTGATGGGATCGCCCGGCTTGAGCGGCTCGTCGTGGAAGACGTCGAGCCCCGCGCCGGCGATCTTCTTGTTCACGAGCGCGTCCAGCAGCGCGTCCCGCTCGACGAGGGCGCCGCGGCCGGTGTTGACCAGGATCGCCGAGCGCTTCATGAGCGACAGCTCCTTGCGCGAGAGGAAGCCGCGTGTCTCCGGCATGAGCCGGATGTGGAGGGAGATGAAGTCCGCCGTGCGGAGGATCTCCTCTTTCCCGGCGGGGCGGGCGCCCAGCGAGCGGATGTGCGTCTCGTCGCCGCGCGCGCTCCACGCCAGCACGTCCATCCCGATCGCGCGCGCGAGCGCGATGACGCGCGCGCCGATGGCGCCGGTGCCGAACACCCCGGCCGTCTTGCCCAGACACTGCGTCAGCATCTCGCGCGGCCAGGCGCCGCCGCGCATCTCGCGGTCGATGCGCGGGATCTTGCGGCCGGTGGCCAGCATCAGCGCCAGCGTGTGCTCGGCGACGGCGAAGGCGTTGACGCCCGGCGTGTTGCACACGGTGACGCCGCGGCGACCGGCCGCGTCGAGGTCGATGTTGTCGGTGCCGGTGCCCCAGATCGACACCATTTTCAGATTCGGGCAGGCGGCGAAGACGCCGTCCGTGAACCGCGCATGGGCCCGGATGTTGATGGCGACGCGCGCGCGGTCGATGCGCTTGATGAGCTCCTGCTCGTCGTCGGCGCCGCGGGCGGGGTAGACGCGCGTCTCGCCGAGCTTCTTGGCGCGCTCGTGCGCCGGCGTGTTTTCGAACACGCTCGGAAAGTCATCCGGGACGACTATTGTAGCGACCGGTACTTGCACGGTTAGATCCGTGGGTGGCCTGTTCGAGATTGAAGTGGCTCCGTACCGATCGTCGTCAGACGACACGGCTGCGTTCCGCGACTACCCTGAGGTCCCGGACACGGCGGCGTTCCCCGGCTAGCGTTGCGCGCGGTCGGCATCATGCGGCGTCCGCGAAGACCGTCTGCGCGGCGGCCACGCCGGCGCCCGGCTCGGCCTTGTAACCAAGGTCGCGCAGCGCGAGCTCGAGGGCGGAGAGCGTCGGCAGCACGTAGTGCGGGCTCGCCGTCACGCCCATGGTGCCGATGCGCAGCGTGAAGGTGCGGATCTTGTCGAGACCCGTGCCGATCAGGATGCCGTAGCGCTCGCGCATGCGCGTGACCACGGCCGCCGGATCGACGTCCTTCGGCGCCCGCGCGCAGGAGACGGTGTTCGAGTAGATGGTGGCGTCGGGGAACATCTCGAGTCCCATGGCGGCCAGCCCCTTGCGCAGCGCCGTGCCGGCGACCTCGTGGCGCCGGACGCGATTGGCCAGCCCCTCCTCGAGGATCAGGCGCGTGGCCACCTGCAGGGCGGAGGTGAGCTGGGTGGGAATGGACACGGGCTGGCGGCGCGGCGTGCCGTCCGGCACCTTGCCCCCGCGCGAGACGGGCACCCACTGGTCGCGCCAGCGCTGCAGGTCGTACGCGTAGGAATGCGCGCGCACCTTCCGCCGCTCCATCGCTTCCCACGCGCGGGAGCTCACGGAGACGAGCGCCATCCCGAGCGGCGCCCCGAGGCACTTCTGCGAGCCCGTCATGTTGAGGTCCACGCCCCACTCGTCGGTGCGGACGTCGAGGCCCGCGATCGACGACACGGTGTCGAGCAAGAACAGCGCCCCGACCGAGCGCGCGATCTTGCCCACCGCCGCTGCCGGGTAGGTGGTGCCGGTGGATGTCTCGTTGTGCACGAGGGTGATGGCCTTGGGACGGATGCGCTCCGCCTCGTGCGCGAGCCGGTCCATGTCCAGGCGCGCGCCCCACTCGACGGGGAACTCCGTCATGTCGGCGCCCACGCGGTTCATGATCTCGCGCATCAGCGCGCCGAAGGCGCCGGCGCCGACGACGAGCACGCGATCACCCGGCTCGATCACCGACAGCGCGCCCGCCTCGAGGGCGGTGCGGCCCGAGCCCGGCATGATCAGGACCTCGCCCTTCGTCTGGAACACGTCGCGCAGCGCGAGCGTGGTCGGCTCCAGCACGCCCTCGTCGAACGAGCGGTCGTACTGGATGGCGGGCGGCTGGTTCATCGCCTGGATCACCGGAAAGGCGATCTCGGTCGGCCCGGGAATCATGAGCGTGGGACGCGTGTGGACCTGAAGCCAGTTGATCGTCGACGGCACCGTGAGTCTCCTTCGCGGCAGGTTACGGCAAGTGTAGCATCAAGGCTCCGCCGCCGAAGACGCCGCCCGATGGATGAACCAGAGATTGCGGGCGTAGACGACGAGTCCCGCGCCCTGGCCGATGATGAAGACGGGATCGCGGCGATAGATCGCATAGGCGAGCAGCGTGACGCCGCCCCCCACGGAGAAATACCAGAAGGCGACGGGCACGATGCTGCGCTTGCGGCGCTCGGACGCGATCCACTGCACGAGAAAGCGGGCCGAGAAGAGCGCCTGGCCGAGCAGGCCGACGGTCAGCCAGACCTGCTCGACCGTCATTTATCGTAGCGACGACTGTTCGTCCGGCTCGAACCGCGGGTGGCCTGATCGAGGCGGATGGCGGCCGCTCGCTACGAGGCGCGGCCGAACATGGCGACGAGGACCTTGTATGCCTTGCGGACGTCCTCTTGGCGCCGGCGGCCGGACACGAGCGCGAAGATCTTCTCGGCTTCCTCGCTCGGCACCGCGGACGGTCTGTCGGCCCTCACGTCGGTGAGCTCCCGCAGCGGGATCTCGAGCGCCACCGACACGCGATAGAGGCTGTCGATGGAGATCGACTTCTCGCCGCGCTCCACCTCGCCGATGAACTTGCCCGAGAGACCGGAACGGTCCCCGAGGCGCTCCTGGCTCAGTGCCCGTTGCTTGCGGAGAGCCCGCAGCCGTTGCCCCAGGAATTTCCTCACGTGCTTGACCGCGCGTTCGCCCATGGTCGCTTACCCTAGCACCTTTAGAGTTCTCGTGTCCCCGGTTCACCGGGGGGTGGCGGCCGTCGTCCGTCCCGGCTCGGGGACGGGCTCGGTGCCGCCGGTCATGATCGCGAGCACGAGAGCGCCTTCCGCGCTGCGGACCGTGTGGACGCAGCCGGGCGGCCGGCGCGCATAGTCGCCCGCCTTGCACGTGCCCGTGTCGTCGGAAACGCTGCCCTCGATGACGAAGATCTCCTCGTCTCCGAGGTGACGGTGGCGCGGGACGACCGCGCCCCGGTCATACCGCACGAGGACGGTCTTGCGGTCGCCGTCCGCGCGCAACACCTTCCAATAGACGCCCGGCCGCCGCTGATCCCAGTCGCGGGCGGCCACGCTGACGTACTCGCTCACCGGCCCCGTCACGGCAGCTCGACCTCGACAACGCCGTCGCTCACGCGCGTACGGTATACCGCGATCGACAGTCCGTCCGCTACACGGCAGGCGCCGGTGGCGAGGTCGAAGTCGAAACCGTGCCAGGGACAGACCACCGTATCGCCTTCGAGCCAGCCGTCGGCGAGGGGACCGTCCTCGTGCGGGCACAGCGCGCTCACGGCGCAGAAGCGCCCCTGGCCCGCGTTGAAGACGGCCACGGGCACGGCGCTGCGCTCGACGAGCCGGCTCTTGCCGACCGGGATCTCGCTGGCGCGCGCCACACCGACGTAGGGCATCAGCGCGCCGTCTTCCGCAGCGCGTCGTCGATGGCCTCCCGGAAGGCCTCCACCGGCTGGGCGCCGACGAGCGGGCTGCCGTTCACCATGAACGTCGGCGTGCTCCGGATACCGAGGGCGCGGCCCTCCTCGCGGCTGGCGCGCACCGCCGGCTCTTCGGCGTGACGGTCCAGACATCGCGTGAAGCGCTCGCGGTCGAGCCCGAGATCCATGGCATAGCGGACGAGCTCCTCGCGCTGGAACCGCGGCTGCTCCTCGAAGAGCCGGTCATGGTAGGGCCAGTAGCGCTGCTGGGCGCCGGCGCAGCGCGCCGCTTCGTGCGCGGCCATCGCCAGATCGTGGGACGGCAGCGGGAAGTCCTTGAAGACGAGGCGCACCCGGCCGTCGTACTCCTTCATCACCTGCGCCAGCGACCGCTGGACCTGCTTGCAGTACGGTCACTGGTAGTCGGAGAACTCGACGATGGTGACGGGAGCGCTGGCGGGCCCTTTGGTCATCATCGGCTCGATCGTGATGCGGATCGGCGCGGCGGCGATGACGGTGAAGCCGAGAATGGAGACGATGACGATGGTGTAGACTCGCACGGACCACGGCGAGAGCAGCGAACCGGGATTCACTCGGGGAGGATACCATGGACGCCGTCGATGCTGTTCTGGCCACGTATCCATCCTGGTCGCACCTCGTGGTTCGTCTGGCCCTTGGCGTCGTGTTCGTGGCACACGGGGCCCAAAAGGTGCTCGGCTGGTTCGGCGGCCACGGGCTGCGCGCGACCATCGATGCCTTCAAAGGGATGGGGGTGCCGCCGGCGGCCGCGGCGCTGGCCGCCTTCATCGAGTTCTTCGGCGGCCTCGCCATGCTGGTGGGGATGCTGGTGCGGCCGGCGGCGATCGGCATCATCGTGGTGATGCTCGTGGCGATCTCGAAGGTGCACGGGCGCCACGGCTTCTTCCTCAACTTTGCGGGGACGCCGGGCAAGGGCCACGGCTACGAGTTCAACTTCGTGCTGATCGCGATGGCCCTGTCCATCCTGATCGGCGGCGCCGGCGTGCTGTCGATCGACCGGGCCATCTGGCTGGCGCTCGGCCGCGGCGACTGAGTCGCGGCGCGGATGGGCTTCCTTCTCCGCCTCGTCGTCAACGCCGCCGCCCTCTGGGTGGCCGCGCAGCTCGTGTCCGGCATCGCCGTGAGCGGGGTGACGCCGCTGCTCCTCGCCGCCCTCGTCCTCGGCCTGATCAACGCCGTCGTGCGTCCGATCCTCGTCATCCTCACGCTGCCGCTCACGCTGATCACGCTCGGGCTCTTCATCTTCGTGCTCAACGCCTTCTGCCTCTGGCTGACCTCGCGCATCGTTCCCGGCTTCGAAGTCCACACCTTCGGGTCCGCGCTGCTCGGCGCCCTCGTCGTCTCGCTCGTCTCCTGGCTCCTCACCGCCTTCGTCTCCGATACCGGCCGCTGGCGCCGCATGGACCGCGCCTGAGGAAGCACGCAGCGACAAGACGGTCACCGAGGTCAGCCGGCGCGACGGCGGCGCGAGAGCACGAGGGAACGCGGACGGAGTGGAAGAGGAGGGCCGTCCTCAGCGGTCGTGATGGCGGGGCAGGAGAGGCGGGCCCGCCGCCCCCTGCCCCGCCCAGCCGCCAGCGCTACGCCGCGCGCCCGGAGTCCTCGGTGAGCGCCGTGATGATGTAGGTGCCCGACTTCTCGTCGCGCTCGAGCGTGACGATGCGCTGCTTGGCCGCCTCCTCGAGCAGCTTCGAGAACGTCGAGTACCCGTAGTACGACTCGTTGAAGGCCGGGTTCTTGCGGATCATGGTCTGCTTCACCATCGAGCCCCACAGCGTTTCCTTGTTCTCCCGCTGCAGCGCCTGGATGGCGTCGATGAGCTGGGCCATCGCCTCCGCTTTCTTGTCGGGCAGGCCGTGCAGGAGCCGCGTCTTCTTGGTGTCCCGGATCAGATCCTCGTAGAAGATGAACTCGTCACAGTTGCCGACGAGCAGGTCGGAGGACGAGGACTTGACGCCGAGCCCGATCACGTAGCGGTCGTTCTCCCGCAGCTTCGAGACGAGCGGCGAGAAGTCCGAGTCGCCGGACACCAGCGCGAAGGAATCGATGTGAGTCTTGCCGTAGGCGAGGTCCAGCGCGTCCACGACCATGCGGATATCCGCCGAGTTCTTGCCGCTGTAGCGGCTCTGGGGAACGTCGATGAGCTCGATGGCCCACTCGTGGAAGGGCCGCTTGTACTCCGTGAAGCGGTTCCAGTCCGCGTAGGCGCGGCGAACGATGATCTTGCCCTTCTCCAGCAGCCGCTCGAGGACCAGCTTCAGCTCGAACTGCTTGTACTGCGCCTCCTTGACCCCGCGCGCGATGTTCTCGAAGTCGATGAACATCGCCAGCTTCCGCTCTCCATTCATGCAGCGTGTCCTTTCATCCGGGCTCCTTTCTGGTATCCATTATATGGCGGTCGATTCGGCGGCCCCGGCAGGTTTATCATCGGCCGGGAGGACGTCATGAAGAAGCCCGATGCGAGCGTCGCGCACCGCGTGCCGCCCGGACAGACGCTCACCGAGAAGTGGCCCGTCCTGACCTACGGCCGGACGCCGCGGTTCGATCCCAGGCGCTGGACGTTCCGCTGCTTCGGGGCCGTCGAGCGCGAGATGACGTGGACGTGGGAGGAGTTCCTGAAGCTGCCGCGGGTGACCGTGCGCTCCGACATCCACTGCGTCACCCGCTGGTCGAAGCTCGACAACGACTGGGAAGGCGTCGCCGCCCGCACCATCATCGACCTCGTGCGACCGCGCCCCGAGGCGAAGTGGGTCCTGCAGCACGCCGACCCCGACTACACGACGAATACCTCGC
This sequence comes from Candidatus Methylomirabilota bacterium, assembly GCA_036556545.1. Classification (GTDB taxonomy): domain Bacteria; phylum Methylomirabilota; class Methylomirabilia; order Rokubacteriales; family CSP1-6; genus AR12. The sequence continues at coordinate 13,341 of DATBJF010000004.1, read as the reverse complement.
TCGAGCAGCTCAGGGATGACGACGTCGTGCTGGCGCTCAAGCACAACGGACAGGACCTCCCGCCCGACCACGGGGGGCCGCTCCGGCTCGTCCTGCCCAAGCTCTACTTCTGGAAGTCGAGCAAGTGGCTGCGTGCCTTCGAGTTCCTCGAGGTGAATCCACCGGGCTTCTGGGAGCAGAACGGCTACCACATGAACGCCGACCCCTGGGCCGAGGAGCGCTACTCCGATCAGGAGACGCGCGCCATGCAGCAGATGCGCGCCGAGGCGGCCCGCCGGCTGCGCGAGCGCTGACGTGGCCGTGCGCGTGGAGCGGTCGGGGCCCGTCACCACGGTCGTGCTCGACCGGCCGGAGCGGCGGAACGCCGTGGACGGCGTCACCGCGCAAGAGCTGGCCGAGGCGTTTCGCGGCTTCGACACCGACGCCGAGGCGCGCGTGGCCGTGCTGTGGGGCGCCGGCGGGACGTTCTGCGCGGGCGCCGATTTGAAAGCCATCGCCACCGCCACGGGCAATCGGCTCGACCGCGACGGCGACGGCCCGATGGGGCCGACCCGCATGCTGCTGTCCAAGCCGACCATCGCCGCCGTGTCCGGCTACGCGGTCGCCGGCGGACTCGAGCTGGCCCTCTGGTGTGACCTCCGCGTGGTCGAGGAGGACGCCGTCATGGGCGTCTTCTGTCGCCGGTGGGGCGTGCCGCTCGTGGATGGCGGCACGGTGCGTCTCCCGCGGCTGATCGGGCTCAGTCGCGCACTCGATCTGATCCTCACCGGGCGTCCCATAGATGCTCGGGAAGCCGAACGAATCGGCCTCGCCAACCGCGTCGTGCCACGCGGACAGAGCCGCGCCGCCGCCGAGGCCCTCGCCGCCGAGATCGCCGCGTTTCCCGCCCGCTGCGTGATCAGCGATCGCCGCTCGGCCTACGAGAGCGTGGAGCTGGATCTGACGAGCGCGCTGGCGCGCGAGTTCGACCTCGGCAAGGCGACGATCGAGTCAGGGGAGAGTCAGCAGGGGGCCGCCCGCTTCGCCGAAGGCGCCGGCCGTCACGGGAGATTCTAGCCGGCTACACCCGCCTGGCCTGGCGCACGAGCCACCAGTGGACGGCGCCGGCGACCACGAGCACGAGCAGACCGAAGATCACCCAGTGAATCTCGCCGCGGGGCTCCGTGTTGCGGTAGTGGAGGAGGCCGAGCACGACGATGAGGCAGCCGAGCACGACCGCCCCGGTCCGGGCGAACTTCACGTAATTCAGCCACGCCGGCTGCGTGCGCCCGAGGACGAGGCCCACGCAGAGCAGGATGAGGGCGGCGATCGTGACGGCGGCCGCCACGAAGCCGAAGACCCACATCGCCGTCCGCTCCGATCCGGGCTCCACCGGCCCCACGAGAAGAACGTTCGCGATCAGCCACACCCCGACGAGGCCGAGGGCGAGCGTGCCCAGCGTGCGGGTCATGGCCGCGATTCTATCCCATTCCGCCGCGCGACGGCCCTGGTACGGTACGATCCGCACGGATGGATGCTCACGGGCACCACCGCACGACCGCCGCCTCCCGATCGCGCGCGGCGCTCGCCGCCACGCTCGCCCTGACCGTCGCGTTCATGCTCGTGGAGCTCGTTGCCGGACTGTGGACCGGCAGCCTGGCCCTGGTGGCCGACGCCGCTCACATGCTGACGGACGCTGGCGCCCTAGCCCTCGCGCTGTTCGCCTCGTGGATCGCCGCGCGCCCGCCGACGCCCGAGAAGACCTACGGCTACTACCGGGCCGAGATCCTGGCCGCCCTCGTCAACGCGGTGGTCCTGCTGGTCGTGGCGGGCGCCGTGCTCTACGAGGCATGGGGCCGCATCCTCGCGCCGTCCCCGGTGCTGGCCGGGCCGATGGCGGTGGTGGCGGCGGCCGGCCTGGCCGTGAACGTGACGGGCGCCTGGCTCCTTCATCGTGGCGCGAGCGAGAGCCTGAACGTGCGCGCCGCGTACCTGGAGGTGGTGAGCGATGCGCTCTCGTCCCTCGCCGTGCTGACGGCGGCCGTCATCGTCATCATCACGGGGTTGACGGTCGCGGACCCGCTCGCCAGCGCGGGCATTGCGCTCCTGATCGTGCCGCGCACGTGGCGGCTTCTGCGCCAGGCCGTCAACGTCCTGCTCGAGGGCACGCCCGCGCACCTCGAGCTCACGGAAATCGAGGCGGCCATGGCCGGCGTGGCGGGCGTCCGCCGCGTGCACGACCTGCACGTGTGGACGTTGACGTCGGGCCGCGAGGCGATGAGCGCGCACGTCGTGGTGGCCGACGTCCGCGAGAGCGAGCGCTTGCTGGAGGAGCTGCACGCGGTGCTGCACGCGCGCTTCGGCATCGATCACACGACGATCCAGCTGGAGACGGAGCCCTCGCCGCTGCTCCGCATCAAAGGGCCCAATCCGGTATAGTCGGGCGCATGGACAAGGCCGAGCGGCTCGCCGCCGAAGCGCTGAAGGACCGCGGGTATCTCTATCCCGAGTGGAAGTACGTGGCCGCCAACGATCCCGACTTCATGGAGTCTTACAACGCCTACTACCGCGACGCCCTGGCGCGCGACGAGGGTCTCCCCATCAAGTACCGTGAGCTGGTGGCGCTGGGAATCCTGGCGTACCGCGGTGTCTGGGAAGGCGCCCTCGTCAACCACATCAAGCGCGCGCTCGAGCACGGCGCCACCAGGGCCGAGATCCTGGGCGCGCTCGAGGCGGCGGCCATCCCCGGCGGCGCGCCGACGTTCGTGACCGGCGTGCGGGCGCTGGTCAAGGTCCTCGAGGAGAGGTAGACGATGTCGACGCCTGCGCTGACCGACAAGGCGATCGTGCTCAAGCCCGAGGACGACGTGGCGGTGGCCAAAATTGCGCTCGAGCCGGGGACCGTGCTCGACGACGGCGGCCGCCGCGTCGAGGTGCGCCAGGCGATCAAGCCCGGCCACAAGGTCGCCCGTCGTGACGTGCGCCGCGGCGGCGTGGTGCGCCGCTACGGTCAGGTGATCGGGTTCGCCACCGCGGACATCGCCGTCGGTGAGCACGTGCACAGCCACAACCTCGACATCGGCGAGCTCCACGCCGACCGCTACGAGGTCGGCGTGGACGTGCGGCCCGTGGACTTCTACCCGCCCGACAAGATGCGCTACTTCGACGGCTACAAGCGGGAGGACGGGCGGGTCGGGACGCGCAACTACGTGGCCATCATCTCCGGCGTCAACTGCTCGGCGTCCGTGAGCCAGTTCGTGAAGGAGAGGTTCCGCGATGTTCAGCGGGACTATCCCAACATCGACGGCGTGCTCGCCATCACCCACAAATCGGGCTGCGGGACCAAGCTCTTCGGCGAGGACCACCTGGCGCTGCAGCGCGTGCTCGCCGGCTACGCCAAGCATCCGAACGTCGCCGCCTACATTCTGATCGGCCTCGGCTGCGAGGTGAACCAGGCGGCCGTGATGGTGGAGCGCCAGAAGATGTCGGTGCCCGGCCATCCGGAGCGCAAGCCGTTCCTGGTCAACATCCAGGAGGCGGGCGGGATCCGCAAGACGGTCGAGAAGGCCGTGGCCGAAGTCGCCAGGCTCTTGCCGATCGCCAACGACGTGCGGCGCACGAAGCAGCCGGTGTCGGAGATCTGTCTGGCCACCAACTGCGGCGGCTCGGACGCCAACTCCGGGATGACCGCCAATCCGGCGCTCGGCTGGGCCGTCGACGAGCTGGTCCGCTACGGCGGCACCGGTGTGCTCGCGGAGACGCCCGAGATCTACGGCGCCGAGCACTTGCTGATCCGGCGCGCCGTCAACGAGGGCGTGGCCAAGAAGCTGCTCGATCGCTACAAGTGGTGGGAGTGGTACTGCCGCGGCATCGAGGCGATGGACAACAATCCGGCGCCCGGCAACAAGGCGGGCGGCATCACCACCGTCTTCGAGAAATCGCTCGGCGGCGTGACCAAGGGCGGCACCACGCCGATGACCGACGTCTTCATGTACGGCGAGCCCATCACCACGCGCGGCTTCGTGTTCATGGACACGCCCGGCCACGATCCCGTCTCGATCACCGGCCTGGTGGCGGGCGGCTGCAACGTCATCTGCTTCACCACCGGCCGCGGCTCGGTGTTCGGCGGAAAGCCCGTGCCGTCGATCAAGCTCGCCACGAACTCGCTGATGTACCGGCACCTGGAAGAGGACATGGACATCAACTGCGGCGTGATCCTGGAAGGGACGCCGCTGCCCGTGGTCGGCCGTCAGATCTTCGAGGAGATCGTGGCCGTCGCCTCCGGCAAGAAGTCGAAAAGCGAGCTGAGCGGCGTCGGCGAGGAAGAGTTCGCCCCCTGGATCATCGGCCCGGTGATGTAGCCGCGCGCCGGCGCGCCCGCCGGCTCAGGATTGGATGACGGTGACGACGAGGCCGATCGAGGCCAGGATGTTGCCCACCCGCACGCACTCCGCCTCGGCGCCGACCTTCACCACGGCCTTGCCCGTGTGGTGCACCTGCCAGGCGATCTTCCAGCCTTCTTCCTCGCTGCAGGCGATGGCCTTCTGGAGCTGCTTCACGACCTGCTCGAAGGTGTGACAGTCGCAATTGTGGAGGATGGTCATCCACGGCGGCGCGACTTCGGAGTCGGTGACCTCCTCGACGTCGGGATACGGCGTGGCCCGCTCGGTCATACAGCGCGATGATCTCCCTGCCTGATTCTACATGACCGAGAGAGGCGGCTCGTTCCGCGCCGTCCTCACCGCCAATGCGCCGCGGTTCCTGCGCGATGCCGTCGGGCCGGTGCTCGTCTTCTATGCCGGCTGGAAGACCGTCGGGCTCGTCGCCGGCATCGTTGCCGCCACCGTGCTGACCGTCGCGACCTTCATCTGGGAGCGGCGGCAGGGACGCACCGGGCTGGGCGCGAGCATCGGCCTGGCGATCGCGCTCGTGCAGGCGGTGACGGGACTCCTGTCCGGGAGCGCACGGTGGTACTTCGCGCCGGCCGTGGTGGCCAATACGCTCGGCGGCCTCGTGTTCCTCGGGTCCGTTGTCATCGGCCGTCCGCTCGCCGCCGTTTTCGCCACCGAGAGCTACCCGTTTCCGCCGGAGCTGAAAGCCTCGGCGACGTTCCGGCGGATCTTCTCGCGCATCTCGCTCGTCTGGGCGGCCTATCTGCTCGGCCGCGGCGCGCTGCGCCTGCTCATGCTGGTCTACACGAGCATCGAGGCCTTCCTCGTCGTCAGCGTCGCCACCGGCCTGCCGCTCAGTGGCGCCATCGTCGTGTGGTCGTTCTGGTACGCCGCGCGCGCGTTCCGCGCGTCGTCAGCGATGCGGGCCGAGCGCGCCGGCCGCGCGCAGAGCGGCGATGCGCTCGGCCGGGTAGTGGAGTAGCTGGCCGAGGATCTCGTCGGTGTGCTGGCCGAGCGCCGGCGCCGGGGCGGGGTCGGTGACGGCGCCGGCCGTTTTTACCGGAGAGGCGACCTCGCGCAGCACGCCGAACTGCGGATGCTTCACCTCGAGCAGCATGTCGCGCGCGCGGACCTGCTCGTCCTCGAGCGCCTGCGCGAGCGTGTTCACCGGCGCACACGGCACCTTGCCGCGCAGGCGCCCCAGCCATTCCGCGGTGGTGCGCTCGGCGAAGCGCGTCTTGAGCAGCGGCACCAGGACGTCCTTGTGCGCGAGACGGTCGGCGAAGGTCGCAAAGCGCGGGTCGCGGCCCACCGCCGGCAGCTCCAGCGCTTCCACCAGGGCCTCCCAGAACTTCTCCTTGTTGCAGAAGACGACGATCCAGCCGTCGCGGGTGGGGAAATTCTGCGCGGGCACGAGCGACTGGTGGCCGGAGTCCGCCACGCGCGTTGGCGTCCAGTCGCGGTTCAGGCTCCAGACGGCGAAGTAGGACAGCATGCTGACGGCGGTGTCGAGCAGCGACATGTCGATGTCGCGCCCGCGGCCGCTGCGCGCGGCGTCCCACAGACCCGCCATGAGCGCCGCCATCGACGCATAGCCGCCCGCGAAGTCGACCACGGAGACGCCGCACTTGCCGGGCGGGGCATCGGGCTCGCCGGTGATCGACATCCAGCCCGCGTAGCCCTGGATCAGGTAGTCGAAGGCCGGCTCGGCCGCGCGCGGCCCGGTGGCGCCGAAGCCGGAGAGCGAGCAGCACACGATGGCCGGGTTGACCTCGGCCAGGGCGGCGTAGGTGAGGCCGAGCCTGGCGGGAAGATCGCCGCGGAGGTTGTTGTACACCGCGTGCGAGACACGAGCGAGGTCGCGCAGCACGGCCTGGCCGTCGGGATGCTTCAGATCGAGCGTGATCGACTTCTTGCCGCGGTTGAACGACTGAAAGTAAAGGGAGTCATGATCGCCGGCGTACGGGCCCACGTGCCGGGCGACATCGCCGCCCACGGCCGCGTCCTCGATCTTGATGATCTCGGCGCCGAGATCCGCGAGGAGCTGGGTGCCGAAGGGGCCCGCCCCGAACTGCGAGATGGTGAGGATACGAAGGCCCGCGAGCATTATTGACTATTGTAGCGACGGCGGTGCGTCCCGCTTGGGCCGTGGGTGGCCTGCTCTGGATGGGCCCGGCTGCGCTTGCGGTCTTTGCGGGCGCGGCTGCGCTTGCGGTCTTTGCGGGCGCGGCTGCGCTTGCGGTCTCTGCGGGCGCGGCTGCGCTTGCGGTCTTTGCGGGCCCGGCTGCGCTTGCGGTCTCTGCGGGCGCGGCTGCGCTTGCGGTCTTTGCGGGCCCGGCTGCGCTTGCGGTCTCTGCGGACCCGGCTGCGCTTGCGGTCTCTGCGGGCCCGGCTGGGCTTGCGGTCTCTGCGGGCCCGGCTGGGCTTGCGGTCTCTGCGGGCCCGGCTGGGCTTGCAGTCCCAGCGTGGCGTGATTCTTCTTGGGGACAAGCGCGGTGCGCTTGAAGGTCATCACGCGCTCGTCGCGCTGGTTCGTCACGCGGGTCTCGACGGTGACGGTGCCGCGATCGCCCTGCGAGGACTCGCGCGTGGCGAGAACCGTCGACTCGGAGTAGATGGTGTCGCCGATGAAGGTGGGCGCCTCGTGGGTGATCCGCTCGATCTCGAGATTGGCGATGGCCTTGCCCGACACGTCCGCCACCGTCATGCCGATGCCGATCGAGAACACGAGCGGCCCCAGCACGACCCGCTGGCCGTGCTGCGTCTGCGTGGCCGCGTAGTGGGCGTCGCTGTGGATCGGATGCTGGTTCATCGTCAGCAGCGCGAACCAGGTGCAGTCGGCCTCGGTGATGGTCCGGCCCGGCCAGTGCCGGATGACCTCGCCCACCGTGAACTCCTCCAGCCAGCGTCCGTAGCCCATCAGCGCGTCAGGCCACCGCCGCGGCCAGACGCTGCGCGGCGGCCACGCGCTCGCCGTCGTTGCCGCCGAGCGCGGCAGGAAGATGGGCGGCGTCGCGGTAATAGCGCTCCACGGGAAACTCCGTCGTGTAGCCGTAGCCGCCGTGGATGCGCATCGACTCGAGCGTCACCGCGCACGCCATCTCGCTGGCGAGGATCTTGGCGAGGCCGGCGCTCACACCGTCGGAGGTCGCCGCCGCCTCGTAGGTCAGCAGCCGGGCGGCGGTGAGCGAGGCGGCCATGTCCGCGAGCTTCAGCTGGACGGCCTGATGCTCGGCGATCGGCCGGCCGAACGTCGAGCGCTGCTGGCTGTAGCGCAGCGCCGCCTCGAACGCCGCCTGCGCGATCCCGACCGCGGCGGCGGCGACGCCGAGGAGGGCGACCCGCCGCGCGCGCGCCGGCGCCTCGCCGCCGAGCAGCGGCGCGTCGCCGGCGCGCACGTCGTCGATGTGAAGCTCGCGCGGGACGAGGCCGCGCAGGCCCAGTGTCGTGGTGCCGTCGCCGACGCGGACGTGCGGGCGGTCGAGCAGCCGCAGGGCGTCGCCCCCCGCCTCGGGCGCCACGAAGAGATCGACGCCGGCGCTGGCCACCGCCGCCACGCTGCGGGTGACGCCCCGTTCGCCACCGCCGGCGAGCGTCGCGATCGGCTCGTGGAGCAGCGCGCCGAGCCGCTCGCCGCGCGCAAGCGCCGGCAGCCACCGCCGCCGTTCAGCCTCCGCGGCCGTCTCGAGCGCCGCCGTCACGGCCAGGTGACCGGCGACCAGCGCGCCGAGCGAGCCGGACGCCCGCGCCAGCTCCTCGAGGAGCAGCGCGGCGGTGCGCGCGTCCACACCGAGCCCGCCGAGCTCCGCCGGCACCAGCGCGCCGAGGACGCCGAGGTCACCCAGGCTCCGGACGGCCGCGGTCAGCCGCTCGGCATCGCCGTCGAGCTCGCCGGCGATGGGGGCGATCTCCTTCTCCGCGAACAGCCGGACGGCGAGGACCATCTCGCGTGTCGCCTCGGTCTCGGCGTCGCGGGAGGTCAGCGCGCCGAGCCGCTCGCCGTAGCGGTCGACGAGATTGCGCGCGATGATCGTGCGCTGGATCTCGTTCGTGCCCTCGCCGATGATCATGAGCGGCGTGTCGCGGTAGTAGCGCTCGAAGGGCCGCGTGGCGCGCAGCCCGGCGGCTCCGGCGACGCGCAGGGCCGTCGTGGCCACCGCGTGGGCGGTCTCGGAGGCGTAGAGCTTGGCCATGCCGGCCTCGAGATCGCACCGCTCGCTGCGGTCTTTCATTCCGGCCGCCCAGTAGGTCAGCAGCCGCGCGGCGGCGACGCCGGCGGCCATGTCGGCCAAAGCCGGGGGCGCTGCCGTCGTGCGGGCCGCCTCGTTCCGCGCCTCCTCGTAGGCGGCCTGCGCCACGCCGACCGCCCGCGCCGCGATGTTGATGCGGCCCGTCTCGAGCCCGCTCATGACCTGGGCGAACCCGCGCCCCTCGACGCCGCCGACGAGGTTGGCCGCCGGACAGCGGAAGTCCTCGAAGAGCAGCTCGGCGGTGTCGACGCCCTTGTAGCCCAGCTTGCCGATCGACTTCACCACCGAGAGCCCGGGCGCGCCCTTCTCGACGATGAAGCACGACATCCCGCGGTGGCGCGGGCGGGCGCCGGGATCCGTGACGGCCAGGAGAGCGAACGCGTTGCCCTCGCGTCCGTTCGTCACGAACATCTTGGTCCCCGTGATCGCGTAGTCGTCGCCCACGCGTCGCGCCAGAGTGCGGATGGCCTGGACGTCCGAGCCGGCGTGAGGCTCGGTGAGGCAGAGGCCGCCGCGGGCTTCGCCGCGGGCGAAGCGCGGCAGCAGCCGCCGCTTCTGCTCGTCGGTGCCGTGGTTCAGGACGATCAGCGCGGCCATGGTGTGGCTGTTCACCACACCGGCCAGCGACATGAACCCGCGGCAGAGCTCCTCGATCACGCGTGCGTAGGTGGTGACGTCGAGGCCGAGCCCGCCGTATGCCGCGGGCACCAGGGCGCCGAAGAGCCCGAGCTCGCGCATGCGCTCGACGAGCCGGTGCGGGTAGGCATCGGCGTGCTCGAGCTCGGCGGCCACCGGCCGGACCTCGGCGTCGACGAACGCGCGGACGGCGGCCACCACGGAGGTTGCCGGAGTCATGGCGAGGGCGATAGTACAATGAATCGCGATGCCTCTCGACGATGTGGTCCTCGGCCTGCAGCATCTCGTCGACCGGCTCATCCGCCGCGTTCGCGTCGGGCCGCCGCCCGCCACCGGAGCGCGCCGGCTTCTGATCATCCAGATCGACGGGCTATCGCGCGCGGTGCTCGAGCAGGGACTGGCCGATGGGCGCATGCCGTTCCTCCGCCGCCTGCTCGACCGTGGGGAGTGGCGGCTCCGGCCGATGGCGGTCGGCATGCCGACGTCCACGCCGGCGTTCCAGATGGCCGCCATGTACGGCGTGCGCCCGGACATCCCGGGCTTCCACTACCACGACAAGCGCCGCGGCGAGGACGTCTACTTCCCCCGCGCCGGGGACGCCGCGCTCGTGGAGGAGCGACAGTCGGCCGGCCGCCGCGGTATCGTCGACGGGGGCAGCACCTACGGCTGCGTCTTCACCGGCGGCGCCGTCGACAACCTGTTCAGCTTCGCCATGATCAAGCGGCCCACCGGCACCGGCGTCGTGCGCGCGATCTCGAACTTCGTCGTGCTCGGCTGGGTGTTCGTGAAGGCGCTCGTGCTGACGGCGGTGGAGCTCGCGCGCGCGGTGCTGCGGCTCGTCGCCGATCCCGTCGGCGAGTGGGACCGCGGGTTCAAGTCGCTGGCCATCAAGATCGGGATCTCGGTGTGGATCCGCCAGCTCTTCAACCTGGCCGTCTCCCGCGACGTCTATCGCGGAGTCCCGGCGATCTACGTCAACTACCTGGACTACGACGTCTTCGCGCACGCCTACGGCCCGCGGCACCGCCGGGCCCTGCGTGCGCTGCGCCGGGTCGATCGCTCGATCCTCCATCTCTGGCGGGTGTGCCGGCGCGTGCCCGAGCATCGCTACGACATCCACATCCTGTCCGACCATGGCCAGGCGCATTGCACGCCGTTCGAGCAGATCGCCCGGGGCCGGCGGATCGAGCGCATGCTGTTCGAGGACGTCTTCACCGACGCGACCGTGCGCGAGGTGACGCCGATGCGCCCGGCCGGCCGGCGCCGGCTGGCGAGCGGCATCAAGGCGTACCGTAGCGGCCGCGCCCCCGGCGTCTTCCAGCGGTTCTTCAACTATCTCGAGAACGATTTCCCGTGGGTGCTCGGCGAGCTGAAGGAAGCGCGGGAGCGCCACAACGTGCGGGTGATCGCGGCCGGCCCGAACGCGTTCGTGTATTTCCTCGACACGCCGGAGCCGCTGACCATCCAGCAAATCGAGGATCGCTGGCCCGGGCTCGGTGAGCAGCTCTCGTGCTGCCCCGGCATCGGTTACGTGCTGGCGCGGGGCAACGATGGCCCCGTGTGCTTCTGGCGCGGCAAGCGGTACCGCCTCGGCGCCTCCGATCCGGGGCCCTTCGCCGGCCGCGACGACGCCGCGGTGGTGGTGGAAGGCATCCACGATCTGATGGCGATGCCGAGCGCGGGCGACCTCGTGCTCTACGGCATCGACGCCGCGGGCGGCAACGTCTCGTTCATCGCCGAGATCGGCGCGCACGCCGGCCCTTCGCAGGACGAGCTGCACACCTTCGTCATCGCCGCCGACCGCGCGCCGCTGCCGGAGTCGATCCAGCACCCGATCGAGCTCTATCCGTACTTCAGCGCGTATCAGGAGAGCCGCCGGACCGCCGCGTGACGCCGATCACCGTCGTCAGCTACAACATCCACCGCGGCGTCGGTCTCGACCGACGGCGCGATCTCGACCGCATCGCCGCCGTGATCGCGGAGACGGAGGCGGATGTCGTGGGCCTGCAGGAGGTCATCCGCGACAACGGGCGACCCGACGCCGACCAGGCGTCGTACCTCGCGCAGCGCCTCGGCATGATGGTGGTGATGGGCGAGACCCGCGCCTACGGCACCGGGACCTATGGCAACGCGGTCCTGACCCGCCTGCGCGTGCTGGGCTCCACCCGGTGCGACCTGAGCTGCGGCCTGCGCGAGCCGCGCGGCGCGCTGCGTGTCGACCTCGGCGTCGGCGATACCGCGCTGCACGTCTTCAATTGCCACTTCGGACTGGCCTTCCGCGAGCGCCGGGCCCAGCTCGACCTCCTGGCGACGTTCATCCGCGACGCCTCGTGCGGGGGGCCCCGCGTGGTCATGGGCGACTTCAACGAGTGGCACCGCGGGCCGGTGACGCGCGGGCTCAAGCTCGAGTTCTCGTCGCCGATGCGGCGGATGCGCCGCACGCATCCGGCCATGTTCCCGCTCTTCCGGCTCGACCGGATCTACTGGGACGTCGAGCTGCAAGGCGAGGAGTTCCTCGTGCACCGGACGCGTCTGGCGCGCGTGGCCTCCGACCACTTGCCCGTCGTCGCGCGCCTGCGTGTCCGGCGCCGCGCGCTCGCGGCGCCGTACGTGACGGGCGACGCGCTGCCGCCGGCCGAGTAGCGGCTGGACTCCGTTCCGCCGCTCCCCGAGTCGCCCTCGCTTCCGGCGCCGACGGTGAAGCCGCGGCCTGGCGGCTGGCTGCTGACGGCCGCCGCCGCCGTCGTGCTGGCCGCCTTCGTCCTCCTCGTCGTGCGCCTGCACATGAGCAGCGCGCGCGTCGACAGCGTCGGCGAGCCGGAGCGCGCCCTCGCCCTCGTCGTCGAGCGGACGATGGATCTCGACGACGCCCTCGCGGCGGCGCCGCCGCTGGAGCGCCGACTCTACGCGCTCACGCTCACCGACGGCGGCGGCTCGCTGGCGCAGGCCATCGAGTGGTACGAGGAGCTGTCGCAGACGCTGGCCGGCGACATCTTCGTCGACGTGCGCCTGGCCATCCTGCAAGGCGAGGCCGGTCAGCTCGCGAAGGTCCAGGACGCGGTCGCGGACTGGGAGGCGCGCGGCGAGGCCGGAGCGACCGACGTGGTAGGCGCCGCGTACCTGGCCGCACCGATCGAGCGCGGCTGGCCCGCGCGGCAGGCGGTCGACCGCCTGGTCGACGCCGGGTGGTTCCACGACCGACTGGCCGTGCGCCTGGCCCCCCGCGTCGGCGACGCCGCCTGGCTGACGGAGACGCGTCGCGCGGCGCGCGCGCGGACCGAGCCGCTGCTTCGGCTCATCCGCGGATTCGTCGCCACCGAGCTGCTGCTGCTCGCGCTCGGCGTGGCGGCGGCGCTCTCGCTGCTGGTGGCGCGCCGGCGCGCGGTGGCGGCGGCCCCGCTGCCGCCGCCGTGGCGCGGGCGCGATGGCCTCATCGTCATCGTCCGCGGCGGCGCGGGCGGCGTGCTCGTCACCGTCGCGCTGCTGACGCTCGCCGGCTGGACGGATCGCGCCTCCGCCATCCTCGAAGGCCTCAGCCTGCCGCTCGTCTACGTCCCGATGCTGGCCCTCGCCGGCCGGCGGCTGCTCGCGCCTGCCGGCCTCGGCTTCGCCGGCGGATTCGGTCTTCGGCCGGAGGGCGGCTGGCTGCCGCTCGCGCGGACGGCCGCCGTCCTGGCCGGCTTCGGCATCGCCATCGACATCACGCTGGGGCTTCTCAGCGAGACGGCCGGCGTGCCGTCGCACTGGACCGAATGGTTCGACGAAGATCTCGCGTGGGGCCCGGCCGGCGTGCTCGTGGCGAGCCTCCTCGGCACCATCGTCTTCGCGCCGGTGCTCGAGGAGCTGGTGTTTCGCGGCCTCCTCTACGGAACGTTGCGGCGGTGGATGGGCTGGCCGGCGGCCGCCATCCTCAGCGCCGCCGTCTTCGCGGGCGCGCACGGCTACGGCGTCGCCGGCTTCGGCAGCGTGTTCGCGAGCGGCGTGCTGTGGGCGGTGGCCTACGAGAAGACGCGGAGCCTCTTGCCGGGGATGGTTGCGCACGCCGCCAACAACGTCTCGGCGGCGTGCGCGGTGCTGGCGCTGCT
>DATBJF010000003.1:0-27897 GCA_036556545.1 Candidatus Methylomirabilota bacterium | reverse complement strand
GCGCCGCATCCGCGCCCTCCGACCAGAGGTCGTAGTCTCCGTGGACGCCCGGGCAGCAGTTGTACTTGTACGGATTGCCCCACGGGTCCTTCGGAACCGGCTTCTTGAGGTACGGTCCGGCCCAGTTCGCCGCATTGTTGGTGTTGCGCATCAGCCCGTCGAGCCCCGCCGACCGGTCCGGATAGCTTCCGACGTCGAGGCGGTACTGGTCGAGCCCCGCCCCGAGCAGCTCGATCTGCGCCTTGGCGGTGGCCTGCTTCGATTGCCCGACGCGCCCGAACAGCCGCGGGCCGACGAGCCCGACGAGCAGCCCGAGCACGATGATGACGACGAGCAGCTCGATCAGCGTGAAGCCCGCCTCTTGGAGCGGGCGGCGCCCGACCGGGGAGAACCGCGGGTGGCCCGTTCGAGATGCGCGTGGATTCATAACGGCATCTCGTTGATCGAGAAGATTGCGAGCAGCATTGCGACCACGATGAACGCCACGAGCACCCCCATCGCCAGGATGATTGCGGGCTCCAGGAGGCCGAGCACCCGCTTGAGATCCGTGCGGACGTCGGTCTCGAACGTGTCGGCCACCTTCAAGAGCATCTCCTCGAGCCGGCCCGTCTCCTCGCCGACGCGCACCATGTGGATGGCGAGCGGGGGAAACGCGCCGTGCTGCTGCATACCGGCGGCAATGGTGCCGCCGCGCTTGACGCCGTCCGCCACGCGCGAGACCGCGAGGCCGACGGCCTGGTTCGACATCATGTCGCCGACGACCGCCATCGCGCCGAGCACGGGCACGCCGGACCGCAGCATGGTGCCGAGGGTGCGCGCGAACCGCGCCGTCTCTACCTTCATCGTCAGCGCACCGATCAACGGCAGGCCCAGCAGCACCTGGTCGGCAGCGCGCCGTCCGTCGGGCGTGGCCGTCCACACACGCCAGGCCAGCACGCCGATCAGCGCCAGCAGCGCGCCGACCCACCAGTACGCCTGCAGGCCCGCGCTGACCGTGAGCAAGATCTGGGTGGGCAACGGGATCGTCTGGCCGAGGTCCTGGAAGATGCTCGCGAAGCGCGGAATGACGAACGTCATCAGGAACACGATGGCGCCGGCGCCGACGGTGGTGATGACGAGCGGGTAGGCCAGCGCCGACAGCACGGCCTCGTTGAACGCCGCGCGCGCCTCGAGGAACTCGGCCAGGCGCCGCAGGGAGACCTCGAGCACGCCGCCTTTCTCGCCGGCGCGCACCATGTTGATGTAGAGCCGGGAGAACGGCCGTGGATGGTGCTTGGCGAGCGCCTCGCTGAACGACGAGCCGCCGCGGACGCTGTGCAGCAGGTCGGTCACGATCGTCTTCACGCGCGCCCCGTCGGCGAGCTCTTGCAGGATGGAGAGCGCCCGATCCAGCGGCAGGCCGGCCTCGAACAGCGTCGCGAGCTGCTGGGTCAGCGCGAGCAGGTCGCGCTGACGGATCCGCGACGATGTCCCGAGGCTGAACAGGCTCGCGCGCTCGCCGTGGGGCGAGACGCGGATCGGATAGTAGGCCTCCTTGTGCAGCCGCTCCACCACCGCGCGCGCGTCCGGTGCCTCCATGACGCCGTCGACCGTCTGGCCGCGCCGGTCGGCGGCCTTGTACACGAAGACGGGCATCGGCTCAGGCGTCTTCCTGGGTCACGCGCAGGATCTCCTCCACGGTGGTGAGCCCCTCGCAGGCGCGCCGCCAGCCGTCCATGCGCAGAGTGACCATGCCCGCCGAGATGGCGTACTGCCGGATGTCACGCGCCGCCGCGCGCCGGAGTACGAGGCTGCGCGCGTCCTCGGTGATCGGGAACAGCTCGTAGATCCCCATCCGACCTCGATAGCCGGTGCCGCGGCACTCCTCGCAGCCCTTGCCGCGGAACAGGCGGGTGCCCGGCGGCGCGGTGACGCCGAGCGCATCGAGGTCGGCCGCGCTCGGCGTGTCCTGCACGCGGCAGGCGCCACAGATCCGGCGCACGAGGCGCTGGGCCAGCACGGCCTCCAGTACCGAGGCCACCAGGTATGGCTCCACGCCCATATCTTGCAAACGCGTGATGGCCGCCGGCGCGTCGTTGGTGTGGAGGGTCGAGAAGACGAGATGGCCGGTGAGGGAGGCCTGGATGGCGATCTCGGCCGTCTCGAGATCGCGGATCTCGCCGACGAGGATGACGTCGGGGTCCTGGCGCACGATGTGGCGCAGCCCCGTGGCGAACGTGAGGCCGATCTTCGGCTTCACCGGGATCTGGTTCACGCCCTTGAGCTGGTACTCGACGGGATCCTCGATGGTGATGATCTTGCGGTCCGGCGAGTTGATCTTGTCGAGCGCCCCGTAGAGCGTCGTCGTCTTGCCGGAGCCGGTGGGCCCGGTGACGAGGATGATGCCGTGCGGCCGCTTGATCAGCGACTCGAAGCGTTTGAGCGTATCGGCGGGGAACCCGAGCTTGTCGAGGGGCAGGAAGACGCTCGAGCGCTGGAGCAGCCGCATGACGATGGACTCGCCGTGGACGGTGGGGATGGTGGACACGCGGATGTCGACGCGCGTGCCATGGAGGTTCACGCGAATGCGTCCGTCCTGCGGCAGGCGCCGCTCGGCGATGTTCATCTCCGCCATGATCTTGACGCGCGAGGTGACCGCCGCCTGCAGGCGTCGCGGCGGCGCCTCCTGGTCGTAGAGGAGGCCGTCGATCCGATACCGGATCCGCAGCGTGTCCTCGAACGGCTCGATGTGGATGTCGGACGCCTCGGCGGTGATGGCGTTCTCGACCAGCAGGTTCACCAGCCGCACCACCGGCGCCTCGAACGCCATGTCGCGCAGGTGGCTGACGTCCTCGTCGCCTTCGCCCCCGCGCTCCTCATCCATGCCTTCGACGATCCGCTGCAGCGCGGAGGCGTTGGCGCCGTCGTAGGTGCGATCGATCGCCTCCGTGATGGCCTCCGGCGAGCTGACCACGAGCTTGACGTTGAGGCCGGTGGTCTGGCGCAGGTCGTCGAGCACCACGGGATTGCGCGGGTCGGAGGTGGCCACGGTCATGAGGCCGCCCTCGACGCTCACCGGACACACGGCGTACGTGCGCAGGTACTTGGCCGAGAGATTCTTGAGTACCGGCAGCGCGGACGGCATCTCGTCGCGGGAGAGGAACGGGAGATCCTGCTGAACGGCGAGCGCTCGCAAGACCTCTTCCTGCGTGACGACGCCCAGAGCGACGAGGGCCTGACCGATGAGCTCGCCGCTGGTCCGCTGGCGCGCCAGGGCGCGCTCGACGGCGTCGGGGCTCGTCAGTCCTTCGGCGACCAGAATCTCGCCAAGGAGACGGGAACGGGCTCCGTTGGCCATGCTATGCTCGCGCCAATGTTAGCATACTTGGCGCTCGCGGCCGTCGCTGCGGCGGCGGACGTCGCCGGCGCCGCCATCGTCACCACCTCCCACAAGCCGAGTCACGCCCGCCTTCGCTACTTCGTGGCCGCCGGGGCCGGGTTCATGCTGGCGGCGGCCTTCGTCAGGATGCTCCCGGAGAGCGTGCACGTCCCCCACGCCTTCGTCTTCGTGGTTCTGGGCTACTTCGGTATCCACCTGTTCGAGCACACGGTGGCGCCGCACTTCCACTTCGGTGAGGAGGTCCATCAGGAGGCGCTGCTGCGGCCGTCGGCCGGCTGGCTTGCCCTCGTCGGCCTGGGCGTTCACACCCTCTTCGACGGGGTCGCCATCGCCGCCGGTTTCATGGTCAGCTCCGCTCTCGGCGCCGTCATCTTCATCGCCGTGCTGCTGCACAAGCTGCCGGAAGGCTTCACCATCGCGTCGATCATGCTCGCCGGAGGCCACTCGCGCCGGGCGGCCCTCGGCGCCGGCGCGGTGCTGGGCGTCCTCACGCTGACCGGCGCTCTGCTGACCGGCCTCTTCGCGAGCGCCCACGTTGCGTACGCGCTCGCCCTGTCCGCAGGCGTCACCATCTACGTCGCCGCCTCCGACCTCATTCCCGAGGTCAACCGCGAGGACAACAAGCCGAGCCTGGCCTACACGGTCTTCGGCGGGCTCGTGTTCTTCATCATCGTCGACTGGCTGTTCGCCCGTTACCTCGCGCATTGACGGCCATGCCGGCAAGCGCGGCGCTCGTGCTGCACGGGCCGAACCTGAACCTACTCGGGACGCGAGAGCCCGCCGTCTACGGACGCGTCTCGCTCGCGGACGTCGACCGGCTGATCCGGGAGCACGGACGCAAGCTCGGCCTCCGGGTCGAGAGCCGGCAGTCCAACCACGAAGGGCAGCTCATCGACTGGCTGCAGGGGGCCCGCAAGGAGAGCTTCGTCGGCGTCGTGTTCAACCCCGGCGCCTTCACGCACTACTCCATCGCCCTGCGTGATGCGGTGGCCGCCATCGAGGTGCCCGTCGTCGAGGTTCATCTTTCGAACATCCACGCGCGGGAGGAGTTTCGCCGTCACTCCGTCATCGCGCCGGCCGCCCGGGGTCAGATCTCCGGCTTCGGCGCGCAGAGCTACCTGCTCGGCCTGGACGCGCTCCTCAGTCTACGAGGACGGCGCGCCGCCAAATAACTCCGGCTCTTGTCGCGTCTAACCTCTGAGGCCGGGTTAGGGTAGTCGGGTGAACGCCGAGGACGACGGGGCGCTCGTCGAGCGGTGCCGCAGCGGCGACCTGGCGGCCTTCGAGCCGCTGGTGGAGAAATACCGGCAGCGTGTCTGGCGCCTCGCCTACAACGTGGTGCGGGACCGGGAGGACGCATGGGACGTCGCGCAGGAGGCCTTCATCCGGGCGTACCAGGCGCTGCCCGCGTTCCGCGGCCAGTCGGCGTTCTACACCTGGCTCTTCCGGATCGTGATGAACGTCGCCTCCGATCGCGTGCGCGCGCGGGCCGCGCGCGGACGGGCGTTCGGGACGGAGCGTGTGCCCGAGGAAGACTGGGACCGCGTCATGGTCGACAAGGCCGCGGGCGAGCAAGGGCCGGACGAGGCGGCCGCCTCGGCGCAGGACCGCGAGCGCATCATGCGGGCGCTGGCCACGCTCTCCGCGCAGCACCGCGACATCATCGTGCTGAGCGACATCGAAGGACTGTCCTACAAGGAGATCGCTGAGGTGCTGGAGATTCCCATGGGCACCGTCATGTCCCGGCTCCACAACGCGCGGCGTCGCCTGCGCTCGGCGCTGGGCCCGCTGCTGCTGCTCGTCCTGGCCGTGCTGCTGGCGACGGCACCGGCGCTGCTCCACGCCCAGCAGGTCGTTCGCTTCGGGGCGCGCGTGCTCTTGGCCACCGACAAGCCGCCGGCGTCGGCTTCGCTGAAGCTGGCGCCCGACGCGACGGCCGACGAGCGATGGCAGAAGTTCTTGCCGCGGCTCCGGCAACTCACGGGCTATCACGAGTTCACGTCGCTCGAGCGTTATCGCGCGGAGGTGCCCATCGGGGCCCAGGAGCGGTGGAGCGTCCCCGGCGACCGGACCCTCGAGGTCACGCCGGAGAGCGTGAGCGGCGACACCGTCCGGATGCGCGTCCGGCTGCTGCGCGGCAACGTGACGGAGGTGACGACGGAGATCCACGCCGCGCGCGGCAACCCGGCCGTGATCGGAGGCCCGCGTCACGCCGATGGCGTCCTCGTCATCGTCGTCTGGGCCAACGCCAACCCGCAGCCGCGATGAGGACTCCTACGACGGCGCCGCCGAGCGGTCGGGCGGACGCCTGGCGAACGTCGCCTCGACGAGCGCGCGGGCGCGGGCGGGGTCGACGTCGCTGGCTTGCTGGCAGGCGGTCATGTCCTCGAGGATCCGGTCGGGATCGGCCCAGAGGCGGTACTTCTTGAACGTGTCCTCGAACTCGATGCCGAGGGCGCGCGCGAAGACCGACAGATAGTGCTCGATGGTCAGGCGGCCCTCCGCCTCGAAGCCGCAGATCATGCGCTGGCAGCCGTGATAGATGCACGCGAGCGTGTCGGCGCCGGCGGCGCGCGCCCGCTCGATCTCGTCCCGCACCAGGCCGTCCCAGACGTCCTGCCCGAGGGCGAGCGGAATCGCCGGCGCGCACGATCGGCCGAAGCGCGGCTCGGATTCGAGGTCGACCACCTGCACGCCCGGCACGCCGGCCAGCAGTGCGCGACACGCTCGGGCTTCGCGCTGGCGCGCTTCACCGACGCCGTGGGCGTGGACGGCCACGGTGGCGTTCACGCGCGCGGTGAACTGGAGCTGCGGGAGCCGGTCGAGCAGGAACTCGGTCGTGTGCCGCACGCGGAACGGCACGTCGGCGTGCAGGACGTCGTCGTAGAAGTAGATGCACGAGGGACACCACATCACGACTTCCTCCGGCTCGTAGCGCCGGAACAGCTCGAGCGTGCGCTGGCCCATGCCGGCGCCCGCCGCCACGTCGCCCTGCTGGTGGTGAACGATGCCGCAGCAGTACGTCGGGCCGCCGAGCGCGATGTAGTCGACGCCGAGTCGGTCGAAGACCGCGGTGACCGTCCGGATCATGTGCGAGGTCCGCAGCACGTTGCAGCCGAGATAGAGGACGACCCGGTGTGGCTCGGGGCGCGTCTCGGGACGGGCCAGGCGCCACGTGCGTTCGTCCGGGCGAGTGGTGAGGTCGTGCGTCAGCTTGATGTCGCCGAAGTACTTCGCGTAGTCGAAGGTCATCACCTGCCTCCCGGCTGGCTCTAGCCTACAATACCCGCCGATGCTCGGTCCCAACGTCGTGCTGGCCGAGGCGCGAACGGAGTTGGCGCGGTTGCCCGCGATCGTGACCGCGCTCCTCCAGGGTGTGGCCGCCGAGGGGTGGCGCGAGCGGCCGGCGGCGGCGGAGTGGTCGCCGCTGGAGATCGTCTGCCACCTCCGCGACGAGGAGGCCGAGGACTTCGGCGCGCGGGTGCGGGTGGTGGTCGCGGGCGGCGCGGCGTTCGCGCCGATCGACCCCGAGCGCTGGGCCGTCGAGCGCCGTTACCGCGACGACGATCCCGCCGCGGCGCTCGCCGCGTTCGCCGAGCGTCGCGCCGGCAATCTGGCCTTCCTCGCGACCGTCGATCCCGACCGCCTGCACGCGACGGTGATCCAGCCGGGCACGGGGACGCTGTCGGGCCTCGACCTGCTCGCGGCGTGGGTGACGCACGACCGCTTGCATCTGGCGCAGCTCGCGGCGACGCTGGCGCGCCTCGGCGCGCGCCGCTGGGCTCCGCTACGCGCCGAGTACGCCGGAACGATCCCCTACGGGCCCGCGCAATGACCGCCAGCATCTCGCTCGGGCCACCCACGGCTCGGCGCGTTACAGCGCCGTCGTTACAAACGCAGTCCGCCAGCATCTCGCTCGGGCCACCCACGGCTCGGCGCGTTACAGCGCCGTCGTTACAATAGCCGCATGAGCCAGGGCGAGGATCGCTACCACCGGGAGCGGGCGCGGATCGAGCAGGGCCACGCCAGGTACCGCGAGAAGCTGAAGGCGGAAGGTAAGTTGTTCGTCCGGGATCGGCTCAAGCTGCTGCTCGATCCCGGCACCGAGTTCCAGGAGGACTGGCTCTTCGCGCGGAACCAGGAGGCCGACACGCCCGCCGACGGCGTCGTGACGGGCGTCGGCCAGGTCGGCGGTCGCACGGTGTGCATCATGGCCAACGACTACACGGTGAAGGCAGGGTCGTGGGGCGAGAAGACGGTGCTGAAGATCGTGCGCATCCAGGAGAAGGCCGCGCGGCTCGGCGTGCCGATGCTCTACCTGGTGGACGCGGCCGGTGGACGGATCTCGGAGCAGATCAAGATCTTTCCCGGACGCTTCCACGCCGGCCGGATCTTCTACAACGAGGTTCAGCTCTCCGGCGTCGTGCCTCAGGTGTGCATCCTCTTCGGGCCGTCGCCGGCGGGCTCCGCCTATCTGCCGGCGCTCACCGACCTCGTCATCATGGTGGACGGCAAGGCATCGCTCTACGTCGGCAGCCCGCGCATGGTCGAGATGGCCATCGGCGAGAAGACCACGCTCGAAGATCTGGGCGGCGCCCGCATGCACTGCACCGTCTCCGGCTGCGGCGACATCCTGGCGAGCTCCGACGAGGAGGCCATCGAGCTCGCCAAGCGGTACCTCGCCTACATGCCGGGCTCGTACCGCCAGCTTCCGGCGCGTGCCCCGGCCGCGGAGCCGAAGGCCGGCCGCTCCGTCGACGAGATCGTCCCGTACGACCAGCGCAAGTGGTTCGACATGTACGAGGTCATCGATCGGGTGATCGACGCCGGCTCGTGGTTCGAGGTCAAGCGGCTCTTCGCGCCCGAGGTCATCGTCGGCCTGGCGCGAATCGACGGCCGCGCCGTCGGCATCGTCGCCAATCAGCCGAAGGTCAAGGGCGGGGTGCTGATGGTCGACTCCTCGGACAAGGCAGCCCGCTTCATCTGGCTGTGCAACGCCTTCAACGTCCCGCTCGTCTATCTCGCCGACGTCGCGGGCTTCATGGTGGGCAGCAAGGTCGAGCGCGAGGGCATCATCCGCCACGGCGCCAAGATGGTGTTCGCGACGTCGCAGGCCACCGTGCCGAAGATCTCCGTCATCGTCCGCAAGTGCTACGGCGCCGGCCTCTATGCGATGTGCGGACCGGCGTTCGAGCCGGACGCGACACTCAGCCTCCCGCAGGGACAGATCGCGATCATGGGCCCGGAGCCGGCCGTGAACGCCGTCTACTACAACAAGATCATGGAGCTTCCCGAGAGCGAGCGGGCGGCGTGGGTCAAGGCCAAGCGCGACGAGTACGCGCAGGACGTCGACATCTATCGGCTGGCGTCGGAGATGCTGGTCGACGACATCGTGCCCGGTTCGTCGCTGCGGGCCGAGCTGGTAAAGCGCCTGGCCTACGCGGAGAGCAAGGCCCACGAGTTTCCGGCTCGCCGTAACGGCATCTATCCGGTGTGACGGCGTTTCCGGTCACTTGCCGAGGGCGAAGAGCAGGTTGAAGGCGTCGTCGACGGGCAGCTTCTCGACGCGCGAGAAGCCGGCATGCTTCGCCAGCTCGCGCACGGCGCCCTCGGTGCGCGTCGACCATATGTACACGCCGTCGTCGGCCAGCGCGGAATGGATCGTCCGCACCGCCGCGCGTGGATCGACCAGATCGTGGATGCAGTTGAAGGCGCAGATGAGATCGTGGCTCGGTCGCGGCGTGAGCTGATGGACCGGCGCCGGTAGCCAGTAGACGTTGTGGAGTCCGCGCGCCGTTGCCAGGCGCCGCGCCCCCTGGATGCTCACGACGTTGGGCTCGATGCCGAGGAACCGCGAGCGGGGGAATGCCGCGGCCATGGTGACCGTCGAAGCTCCCCAGCCGCAGCCGATGTCGGCGACGTTGATGCCGCGCGCCAGCCGTTCGGTCAAGCCTGGCACCGCGCGCAGCCAATCCTCGACGAGGAAGCTGGGGTTGTCGATCTTCTCCGGGTCCATGGACGGCCTCCTCTGCGAGAGTGCGCTGCCGGAGGAGACCTGGCAGCATCGACAGTGCCACCGGTCGCGACGAGCGAGATCAAGGCTTTGGCTCGCGGCCGCCAGGACCCGGTCGGACGACCTGGCGCCCGAGGTGCCGGGGCGATCGGGCAGGATGCCGGGCGGCGGTCAGCCGCCGAAGCCGCGCTGCGTTTCGGCCAGCTTCTGCGCGATGGCCTGCGGAAGGCGCGCGCCGAACTGCCCGTAGAAGTCGCCGAGGTCGCTGAGGGCGTCCAGCCACTCGCCGGCGTCCACGCGGAGCGCTTCCTGGAGGCGGGCGGAGGGCATGTCGAGCCCGGAGGTGTCGAGCCCGTTCGGCGTGGGCAGGAAGCCGATCGGCGTCTCCCGGACGTCGCGGGCTCCGCCGTGGATGCGTTCCACCATCCACTTGAGGACCCGCATGTTGTCGCCGAAGCCCGGCCACAGGAACTTGCCGTCGGCGCCGCGGCGAAACCAGTTCACCCGGAAGATCTTGGGCGCCCGGGCCACGCGGGAGCCGGTGGCGAGCCAGTGCGCGAAGTAGTCACCCATGTTGTAGCCACAGAACGGCAGCATGGCCATCGGGTCGCGTCGCACGACGCCGACCTGTCCCGTGATCGCCGCCGTCGTCTCCGTGCTCATGGCCGAGCCGAGGAAGACGCCGTGCGTCCAGTCGAACGCCTCGAACACGAGCGGAATGACGGCCGAGCGGCGCGAGCCGAAGATCAGGCCGGAGATCGGCACGCCGTGCGGATCTTCCCAGTTCGGCGCGATGGAGGGGCACTGCTGCGCGAGGACGGTGAACCGCGAGTTGGGATGGGCAGCCGTCGTGCCGGGCTTCCACGGCTTGCCGTGCCAGTCGAGCAGACCGGCCGGTGGCTCGGGCGTGAGACCTTCCCACCACGGCTCCCCCGACGGCGTCAGCGCCACGTTGGTGAAGATCGTGTTCGAGCGCACCATCTGCGTCGCGTTGGGATTCGTCTTGGGGCTCGTGTTCGGCGCCACGCCGAAGAAGCCGCGCTCGGGATTGATCGCGCGCAACTGGCCGCTGGCGTCGATGTGCATCCACGCGATGTCGTCGCCCACCGTCCACACGCGCCAGCCCGGCAGCGAGGACACGACCATCGAGAGGTTCGTCTTGCCGGAGGCGCTCGGCATCGCCGCCGCGAGGTACGTCACGCGGCCCTCGGGGTCCTCGACGCCGATGATCAGCATGTGCTCGGCGAGCCAGCCTTCCTGACGCGCCTGCGCGGAACCGAGGCGCAGCGCGTGGCACTTCTTGCCGAGCAGCGCGTTGCCGCCGTAGCCGGAGCCGACGCTCCAGATCAGCTTCTCTTCGGGAAAGTGCAGCACGAGCCGCCGGTCGGGGGAGAGGTCGCCGAGCGAGTGAAGGCCGGCGATGAAGTCGTCGTCGCGCCGCATGGCCTGCAGTGCCACCTGACCCACGCGCGTCATCACGTGCATGCTGGCCACGACGTACGCGCTGTCGGTCACCATGATGCCGGTGCGGCTCATTGACGAGCCGGCGGGTCCCATCAGGTACGGGATGACGTACATGGTGCGGCCGCGCATGGCGCCCTTGAAATACTCGCCGGCCTTTCGCTTGGCGTCGGCGGGCGCCATCCAGTTGTTGGTCGGTCCCGCGTCGTCCTTGCGACTCGTGCAGATGAAGGTGAGCTGCTCGGTGCGGGCGACGTCGGACGGATGGCTGCGATGGAGATAGCAGTTCGGGTAGGTCCGGGAGTTGAGGGGAAGCAGGGTACCGTCCCGCAGCATGGTCTCGATCAGGCGGTCGTACTCGGCCTTCGATCCGTCACACCACTCCGTCCGCGAGGGCGCCGTCAGCGCCGCGGCGTCATTGACCCACTGCTCGGCCACGCTGGTCTTGCTCATGGACAATCCTCGCCTGGTTTTCGTTCTGACGCCCCGGTGACTTCGATTGTCCGTGGCAGACCGGGCGCTGTCAAACTTCTTGCGCGCCGGTAAATTTCTTGCACCGGCGTGCTAGCATCCGGCCGTGTCCGGCCTGCTCGTGGCTGCCCGGTACCTGACCATCGTGCCCGTGCCGGGGCCGGCCCACGCTCCGCCGGAAGCCCTGGGCCGAGCGGCCGTGTGGTTCCCCGTGGTCGGGATCGGCCTTGGCCTGCTCCTCGTCCTGGCGGATCGCCTGAGCACCTGGCTGTTCTCCCCGCTGCTCGCCGCGCTCCTGACCGTCATCGTCTGGAAGCTCGTCACCGGCGGCGTCCATCTGGATGGGCTGGCGGACTGTCTGGACGGGCTCATGGGCCGGGACGCCGAGCATCGGCTGGCCATCATGCGGGACAGCCGGATCGGCGCCTTCGGCGCCGTGGGGCTCGTCCTGTTCCTGATGCTCGAGGTCGTGGCGGTTTCCGAGCTGGTGGCGCCGGCGCGTGGCTCGGCGCTGTTCGCGGCGCCGGTGATCGCGCGCGCCACGCCGGCTGTGCTCGTCGGCCTCTTCCGGCCCGCGCGCACCGATGGTCACGGCGCCGCCTTTCACGCCGGCGTCCGCCCCTCCGCCATCGCGATCGGCCTCGCGGCCGCCGTGGCGGCTGCCACGTTCGCGCTCGGCGGTCTCGGCGTCGCGTCCATCGCGGCCGGCCTGGTGGCGGCGGTCGTCGTGGGCGCCATCGCCGCGGGGCGACTCGGCGGCGTGACGGGCGACGTCTTCGGCGCCGGCGTGGAGGCGTCGGAGGCGGCGGTGCTGCTGACGGTGGCGGCGTGGACGCACGCGCGCGTCTGATCTATCTGCTGCGCCACGGCGAGGTCGTGCGCGCCGAGACGCGGCGCTTCATCGGTCACCTGGACGTGCCGCTGTCGCCCGACGGCGAGGCGCAGTGCGCGGCCCAGGCACGCCGGCTGGCCGGCCTCCGCATCGATGCGCTGTACTCGAGCGATCTCGCGCGCGCCCGGCGCAGCGGCGAGATCATCGGGGCCCCGCACGGCCTCACCCCGGAGGCGCTGCCGGCGCTCCGCGAGATGGCGATGGGGCGCTGGGAGGGATTGACAGCGGAAGAGATCCGCGAGCGGGAGCCCGACGCCTTCCGCGACTGGATGGCCCGGATCGGCGAGTTTCCGTTTCCCGACGGCGAGAGCGTCCCCGATCTCGTCGCGCGCGCCGGCCCGGCCTTCGACCGCATCGTGGCCGCCGGCGGGACCATCGCCATCGTCGCCCACGGCGGCACCAACCGCGCGCTGCTGTGCCGCGCGCTCGGAGTGCCGCTCGAACGGCTGCTCTCGTTCGGCCAGGATTATGGCGCTCTCAGCGTGCTCGAGGGCACACCGGGCGGCTGGGTGCTCCGTCGGCTGAACGAGCTGCCGTGACGGCGCGTCCCGAGTAGCGCGCGGCAGGCGCTTCTGCGATGATACGCGCCACCCTCGGCCGCCCGGGGCGCGAAAGGAGCCGCGCATGCACGCGGTCGTCGTCCTGGTCCTCCTCGTCGTCGCTCTCGTCTCGCCCGCCGCCGGCGAAGAGCCGCGCGCGGGCGGTGTCTTCAAGGCCGCCATGATCGGCGAGCCGCCGACCCTCGATCTGCACACGACCACCGCCGTCATCGTGCAGCAGATCACCTGGCACATCTACGAGACGCTCTACACCTACGACAAGCAGTACAACGCGGTGCCGATGCTGGTCGAGTCGCACACCACCGCCGACAACGGCCGGACGTACCTCTTCAAGCTCCGTCGGGGCGTGAAGTTCCACAACGGCAAGGAGATGACCTCGGCCGACGTGGTCGCCTCGCTCAAGCGCTGGGGCCGCCTCGCCACCCCGGGCAAGGCCGTGTGGCGCAACGTCGAGGGCGTCGAGGCGCGCGACGCGCACACGGTGGCCATGCTGCTCAAGGAGCCGTCGGGCGCGCTGCTGAACGCGCTCGCGCGGCCCAACAACGGCGCCGCGATCTATCCGAAGGAGCTCGTCGAGGCGGCCGGCGATCAGCCGGTCAAGGAGTATATCGGCACCGGCCCCTATCGCTTCGTCGAGCACAAGCCCGACCGCCACGTCCGCGTCGCTCGCTTCAAGGATTACGTCGCCCGCACCGACCCGCCG
Organism: Candidatus Methylomirabilota bacterium; assembly: GCA_036556545.1. GTDB lineage: Bacteria > Methylomirabilota > Methylomirabilia > Rokubacteriales > CSP1-6 > AR12. The sequence continues at coordinate 14,418 of DATBJF010000003.1, read as the reverse complement.
AACGGCCCCGGTGGCAAGCGCAACGCCTATCTCGATGAGATCCTCTTCATCCCCGTGCCCGACGTCGCCGTGCGCCTGGCCGGCGTGGAAACCGGTGAGTATCACTACGGGCAGCAGATCAAGCAGGACCAGTACGACCGCGTCAAGACGCTGCCGCAGCTCGTGCCGGGCATCATCAAGCCGTCGGGTTGGGCGACGGCCGTGCTCAACCACAAGCAGGGGCTGATGACGGACAAGCGCATCCGGCAGGCGTTCCAGGCCGCTCTCGACATGGAGCCGATCATGGCCGCCGGCTTCGGCCACAAGGCGTTCTACCGCATCGATGCGTCGCTGATGCACCTGGAGCAGCCGCAGTGGCACACGAAGGCGGGCGCCGAGCTCTACCACCAGCGCAACCCGGCGAAGGCGCGGGCCCTCTTGAAGGATGCCGGCTACACGGGGACGCCGGTGCGCTGGATCACGACCAAGGAATACCCGTGGATGTACAGCAACGCGCTCGTGGCGAAGCAGCAGCTGGAGGACGCGGGCTTCAAGGTCGACCTGCAGGTCGTGGACTGGGCGACCCTCGTCCAGCGCCGGAACAAGCCGGACGCGTTCGACGTGTTCTCGACGGGCATCACCTTCAATCCCGAGCCCGCCTACAACACGGGCGTGCAATGCAACTGGCCGGGCTGGTGGTGCCACGAGGACAAGGAGCGATGGCTCGATTCCGTCGCGCGCGAGAGCGAGCCGCGCAAGCGCAAGGCCATGTGGGAGAAGGTGCAGCAGCACTTCTACGAGGACGTCGGCCGCATCAAGTTCGGCGATTACTTCGCACTCGACGTCACCCGGAGGGACGTCCGCGGCTACACGGCGACCAACGAGCTGAATCTCTGGAACGTCTGGCTCGCGCGCTGAGCGCGTGACCACGCTCGGCGCGTGAAGGCCTACATCGCCCGACGGCTGCTGGCGCTGATCCCCGTCGCCCTCGTCGTGGCGACGGTCGGCTTCACGCTGATCCACCTCGCTCCCGGCGATCCGGCTTCCGTGATCGCCGGGCCGGACGCCACCGCCGATGACATCGCCCGCCTGCAGCGTCAGCTCGGACTGGACGCGCCGTACCACGTGCAGCTCTTCCGCTGGTACGGGCGGCTGCTGCAGGGAGATTTCGGTCACTCGATCTTCCTCCGCCGCCCGGTCCTGGAAGCGATCGTCGACCGCGTGGAGCCGACGCTGCTGCTCACCCTCTATGCCATGGTCGTCGCCATCCTCATCGGCGTGCCGAGTGGCGTGCTGTCGGCCCGGCATCACAACACCACGACCGACCAGGCCCTGATGAGCGTGGCGTTGATCGGCATCTCCATCCCCAACTTCCTCCTGGGACTCCTGCTCATCCTGACCTTCTCGGTGGGCCTGGGCTGGTTCCCGGTGGCCGGCTATTCGCCGCTCGAGTACGGCTGGGTGCACACCCTGCGCTCGCTCACCCTGCCGGCGTTCGCGCTCGGCCTCGTGCAGTCCGCGCTCATCGCCCGCATCGCGCGCTCGGCTATGCTGGACGTCCTGCGCGAGCAGTTCATCGTGGCGGGGCGTGCAAAGGGGCTCGCCGAGAGCGTGGTCGTCTACAAGCACGCGCTGAAGAACGCGATGATCGCCACCGTGACCGTCATCGGCATCTCGTTCGCGATCCTGATCTCCGGCTCGGTGGTGGTCGAGCAGGTGTTCAACATCCCCGGGCTCGGGCGTCTGATCATCTCCGCCGTTCTGCGCCGCGACTATCCCGTGATCCAGGGCGTGGTGCTCTGCATCGCCGGGGTGTACATGCTGGTGAACCTGGCCATCGATCTCTCGTATCTGCTGTTCGACCCGCGGGTGCGATACCAGTGAAGCCACGACCATCTCGAACAAGCCACCCACGGCCCGACCCGCAAACAGCGCGGTCGCTACAATGAGCGTCGTCGCGCTCCCGCGGACCGTCGCCGTGCGCCGTGGGATGCCACGCTGGCTGCGGCTGCTCGGGCGGCGTCGCGCCACGCTCGTCGGGCTCGTGCTCGTGCTCGGCGTCCTCGTCGTCGGCCTTCTCTCCCCGGTGCTCGCCGGCGATCCGCTGCGCATCGACGTGGCGCGACGGCTCACGGCGCCCGGTCCCGGCCACTGGTTCGGCACCGACGACGTGGGCCGCGACGTGTGGAGCCGCATCGTGTACGGCGCGCGGCTCTCGCTCCTCGTCGGCGCGGCCGTGGTGGCGCTGTCGTTCGTGCTGGGGCTGACATGCGGCCTCACGGCCGGCTACTACCGCCGTCTGGACAACGCCGTCATGCGGGTGATGGACGGCCTGATGGCGTTTCCGGCCATCATCCTCGCCATCGCGCTCATGGCCTCGCTCGGGCCCAGCGTGCTCAACGTCATCGTCGCCATCGGCGTGGTGTACGCGCCGCGCGTGGCGCGGATCGTCCGCGGCTCCGTGCTCGTGATCCGCGAGACGACGTACGTCGAGGCCGCCCGCGCCCTCGGCGCCTCCGACGCCGTCGTCATCGGGCGCCACGTGCTGCCGAACTGCCTGTCGCCGGTGATCGTGCAGGGCAGCTTCGTCTTCGCCGCCGCCGTGCTGACGGAAGCCGCGCTGTCGTTCCTCGGGGTCGGGGTGCCGCCGTACGTGCCGTCGTGGGGGAACATCCTCGCGGAGGGCCGTCTCTACCTGCAGCAGGCGCCGTGGCTGGTGCTCTATCCGGGCGCCGCCATCATGCTCACGATCTTCGGCCTGAACCTGCTCGGCGACGGGCTGCGCGATCTGCTCGATCCGCGACTCCGTGGCGCCACCGTCGAGCGCACGAACTGAGGGAGCCTGTCATGCCGCCACATCGCCTCGCCTACCGCCCCACCGTGATGGGGCGTCGCGGCGTCGTCGCCTCCGCGCACCCGCTCGCCTCGATGGCCGGCGTCGAGATCCTGCTCGGCGGAGGCAACGCCGTCGACGCCGCCGTGGCGGTGGCGTCGACGCTCAACGTCGTCGAGCCCTTCATGTCGGGGGCCGGCGGCATCGGACTCATGCTGATCTCGCGGGGCGGCGAGCGTCACGTGCTCGACTTCATCGGTCGCGCGCCGAGGGCCGCCGACGCCGGCCGCTGCACGGACGACGACCTCGTCGGTGGACCGAAGTCGTGCGCAACGCCGGGCAATCTCGGCGGCTGGCTGGCCGCTCTCGAGCGCTTTGGAACGATGGACCGGGCTCGCGTCCTGGCGCCCGCCATCGGCCACGCCGAGCGAGGGGTGCCGCTGACGTTCAAGAACGTCGAGTTCTTCGAGCAGGCGCGCCAGACGCTGGGGCGCTCGCGCGAGGCCGAGCGTCTCTACCTCGGCAACGGCGCGCTGCGGCCGGGCGCGGTGGCGACCTACAAGGATCTGGCGACCACGTTCCGGCAGGTGGCCGAGGGCGGCGCCGAAGCGTTCTACCGCGGTCCCATCGCCCGCAGCATCGCGCGCGCCGTGCGCGAGGCGGGCGGCTGGCTGTCGGAAGAGGACCTCGCCGAGTTCCGGCCCGAATGGCGGGAGCCCGTGAGCATCGCGTACCGCGGCACGCGCGTCTATTCGATGCCACCGCCGTTCTCGGCCTTCCAGATGCTCGAGACGCTCAACATCCTGGAGGGGCACGATCTGCGCGGATGGGGCCACAACTCCGTCGACTATCTCCATCACCTGATCGAGGCGGTGAAGCTCGGCTCCGCCGATCGCCTGGCGTACGCATATTCGGACGGGGTGCCGATCGCCGGGCTGCTGTCGAAGCGCTATGCGGAGAGCCAGCGCGCCCGCATCGATCCGAAGCGGGCGGGCATCAGCGAAGGCGAGCGCCACAACCCCGAGACGCTCGCCCACCAGATCATGGACGGCCACCCGGCGCGGTTCGCCGACGAGCAGACGACGCACTTTGCCTGTGCCGACGCCTCCGGGCTCGTCGTCTCGGTGACCCAGACGCTCGGCGTCCCCTTCGGCTCGGGCTTCGCGGTCCCCGGCACCGGCGTGGTGCTGAACAACATCCTCAAGTGGATGGACCGCGACGGCGCATCGCCCAACGTGGTGCGACCCGGACGGAAGGCAGGAACGATGATGTCGCCGACCCAGGTCTTCCGCGACGGAGACTTCTTCCTGTCGATCGGGACGCCGGGCTCGTACGGCATTCTGCAAACGACGTCCCAGATGCTGCTCAACGTCCTCGAGTTCGGCATGAACGTCCAGGAGGCGATCGAGGCGCCGCGCGTGCGCGTCTATCGGGATCGGCTCGTCGATGCGGAGGCGCGGATCGGGTCAGACGTGCGCGACGGCCTGGCACAGCGTGGCCACGACGTCAACGTCATCGCTGACTGGTCGTGGATCGTGGGAGGCGGGCAGGGCGTCATGCGCGACCCCGAGTCCGGCGCGCTCATGGCAGGTGCCGACCCGCGTCGCGACGGCTACGCGCTCGCGATCTGAGCTGCTACAGCCTCGGCAGCAGCCAGTCGAGCAGCGAGCCGGGACCGTACATCGCGATCTGCTGGCCGAGCTGAATCAGCGCCAGCGCACCACCCAGCGCGATCGTCACCAGCGCCGCCATGCGAGCGCTGCGCGTGCGGCTCTCGGGCCGGTCCGGCAGCGTACCAACGGCGATGGCTCGGGGCTCGCGGAACTGGGCCGTGCGCCGGAGCTCAGACGCCCGGCGGCGCTCCTCGGCAGTCAGTCGGTTCATCAGCACCTCCGCTCTGATCTGACTGCAAGAGACCTGCCAGAACTGCGACGGCGTGCGTCAGTGCCGGGGCGACGCAGCCACGCCTCCGGCCCACCGCGGCGGCGGGATCGCGCGGATCGCCTCGCTGGCCGCTCGCTGCGCCGCGGCGGCGACGGTGCGGTTCATGGCCTTGGACATCGTTGCGCTGTACCAGCGGCCGGCGTCGCTCGCGAGGAAGTCTGCATACTGCTGCAGCTCGTCGTCGTCGAGCCCGCGGTACTGATAGAGCATGAACGTGATCGTCGACTGCGCGAGCTTGGCGCGGCTCTGCCCGCGCAGCTGCTGCAAGTGGCGCTCGATCTGGGCGGAGGTCTGTCGCTCGTCCGGCGGCAGGGCGCGATTGATCGCCATCGCCATGGCGCGCGCCACGGCCAGCATCGACTCGAGCGCGCCGTCGGTCACGCCGGCCGTCCAGTCGATGCGCTCCATGAGCGCGACACGTGCGGGCCCGGGGCCGCCGCGGCCGCCGGGCGCGAAGGCCACCATGCGCTGTCCCGCGTCCGCTTCGAGCCCGGCCGCGACCTCGACGGCGGTGATCTTCTCCCCGAGCGGTGAACGCAGCCAGGCGGCGACCTCGGCGAGCTTCCGGCCGTCGGCGCGCCGCCTGAACTCGGTTCGGATCTGGCTGTAGAGACGATCCCCGGCGAAATTACGGGCCAGGATCGCCTCCAGCGCCGCCGTGTCCTCGGCATTGAGCGGTCGTCGGGGCTTGAACTCGCTCGCCATCTTCGCCGGCGCCACGGCGAGCTGGGGCTTCACCCCGGACATTTCGAGAACCTCGTCGACGGTGGCGGCCGGCTTCGGAGCCCCCTCGCGCGCCGGGGAGCCCGGGGGTGTCGCCGGCGTCACGGGCGCTGCGGGCGTCGTCGGTTCAGGTGTCGCCGGCTCGGGGGCGGGGGGCTGCGGCCGGTCGCTGTAGGTGACGGTGCCGTCGGCGGCCGTCCACTTGTACATCCCCGCGGCGTCCGCTCGGAACGGCAGGAGAGCCATGATGCCGAGGCTCACGGCGAGCAGTCCTCGCGTGTGTTCCATGAGTCAATGGTCGGCCGAACGCGCTCATTTCCCGGAGGAAATTCGGGGGCGTCGCGAGCGGCTCAGCGGTGGGCGTCGACGCGGGCGCGATGGGCCTGATAGGCCGCGGAGATACGCTCGTTCATTTCACGGCAGGCCGCCCGCGCCCGCGCCTGCGTGGCCGGCGTGTCGCACAGCAGCGAGAGCGCGCGCCGCCCGATCGCCGCGTGCCGGCGCTCGTCGGGCAGGATGTGCGCCCGGTAGAGGTCGGCCGTGGTGGGATCGACATCGCTGGCCAGCGCGATCAAGGTCTCGAATCCCTCGCACGACTGCGTTTCGCCGGCGAACTGGAACATGGCGAGCTTCTCGAGCGTGGGGCGCGTGCGGCACGCGACGAGCCAGTCGAAGAGCGCGGTCCACTCCGGCAGCGGGCGGTAGGCGTCGGGCTCCTCGCCCAGCTCGCGGAGCCGACGGCGCAGGAGCTGGTAGTGACGGTGCTCGTCCTCGAGCTGCCCCGGCAGCAGCTCGCGGATCTCGCGCTCCTCGACCCAGGGAATCCAGGCCGCGATCAGCTCCACGGAGCGCAGCTCGTTGTACACGCCTTGCCGCATCCGGTAGCGGATCTGCTCGAGCCGCACGGACGGCGCCGCTTGCGCATCGAGACGGACGTCGCGTCCGCGCCAGAAGGTGGCGTTCTCGGCGCCGAGCGCCCGCACGAACTCGCGCGTGTCGGTCGGTGCCGTCATTGGTAGCGACGGCGCTTCATGCGGCTCGGGGCGTGGGTGGCCTGGTCGAGGCGGTCTGTGGTCGTCATTTCCGCTTGAACGCGATGGTGGCCATGAACGACTCGGACGCGGAGTTCGTGTCGTTGGAGTCGATGGAGACGGAGACGCCGGCCGGGTTGTCCGGGGCCTCGCCGTAGATCTTCGTGAAGTCCTCGAGCACGTTGCGCCGCTCGGTCATCCACTTCCCGAGGTCGGCGCTTCCGGAGCGGATGACCACGTAGGTCACCGTGCCCGTCTTCTCGCTCTTGCAGATGGTCCCCGCGGGCTGCGTGGTATCCCAGACGTACCCGATGATGCGCGAGCGAACGGCTTCCGGGAACCGGGGCCACACGACGAAGAGCTGGGCCGCCTGATCGTCGGTCGCCTTCTTGCACGAGTTGCCGTTCTTCGGGAGCACGGCCGCCTTCCACGTCCACTCGAGGAGCGGCGTCTCCTTCAGCGTGACCTTGCCCTTGATCTCCCGGCTGATCGTGGAGCCGTCGTTGGCGCTCTTCATGTGCAGGGCGGCGCGTCCGTCGTTCTCTTCCACCTTGAAGTCGTACTTCGGGCTGCCCCAGTTCTGGCCTTGCCAGCCGGGGGGAACGCCGCTGGCGCCGATCTTTTGCTTCCAGTCCTCGACGACGACGTCGTCGCCGGCGCCGGCCGCGGCGGCGACGAGCAGCAGGGCGGCCACGATCACGACGCGCTGGGGCATGACCCTCCTCATGGACGCATACCTCGGGCCTTAGGACCGAGGCGGGTGGCTTCATTGTCGTAGGCGAGCGAGATCCACTCGGTGAGCAGCGGCCGCGTGTCACGCGGATCGATGATCTCCTCGATGCTGAACGCCTCCGCGGTGCGGAACGGGCTGCGGAAGACGTTCAGCCGGGCCTCGATCTCGCGCTTGAGCGCCGCCGGATCGGACGACGCCTGCAGCTCGCGCTTGTAGGCGGCCTCGATGCCGCCCTCGAGTGGAAGCGAGCCCCAGTCGGCCGAGGGCCACGCATAGCGGAGGTTCAGCGCCTGCACGTTGGCGTGACCGGCGCCGGCCACGCCGAACACGCGACGAACGATGACGGTGATCCACGGGACGGTCGCCTGGTAGATCGCCTGCAGTGCGCGCACACCCTTTCGAATGGTGCCGTCTCGCTCGGCCTGCGTGCCGATCAGGAACCCCGGGTTGTCGACGAAGTTGACGACCGGCAGGTGGAAGGTGTCGCAGAGATCGACGAAGCGTGTGAGCTTTTCCGAACCGGCGGCCGTCAGCGCGCCGCCCGCGTGCGCGGGATCGTTGGCGACGACGCCGATCGGATAGCCGTCCAGACGCGCGAGGCCGACGACCAGCGACGGCCCGTACTTCGGGCCAATCTCGAAGAACGAGGCGCGGTCGACGACGTGTCCCACCAGCTTCCGAACGTCATAGCCGCGCCGCCGGTTCCGTGGAATCAGCGCCAGCAGCGCCTCGTCACGGCGGCGTGGATCGTCGTCCGTCGCCACCCGCGCCGGCGCCTCCCAGACGTTGCGCGGGAGGTAGGAGAGGAAGCGGCGGATCTGCTCGAACGCCTCGTCCTCGGTGTCGACGACGTTGTCGACGCCGCCGGCCTTGACCTGGATCTCCGCGCCGCCGAGCTCCTCCTTTTCGACCGGAGTGCCGAAGGCGCGCTCCACCACCGGTGGCCCGGCCACGAAGACCTGCGAGAGGCCGCGCACCATCACCGAGAAATGCGAGCAGGCGACGCGCGCGGCGCCGAGGCCGGCCACGGGGCCAAGCGCCGCGGACACCACCGGGATCTCGGACATCGCCGCCACCACGATGTCCCAGGCCGGATTCCCCGGAACGTACGTGCGGCCGGTGATCTCGTACGTCTTCACGCTGCCGCCGCCGCCCGTGCCGTCGACGAGCCGGACGAGCGGCAGTCGCAGCTCACGCGCCATGCGCTCGCTGTAGCCCTGCTTGCCACCGATGGAGGCGTCGTTGGCGCCGCCACGGACCGTGAAGTCGTCGCCGCCGACGATCACCGGCCGCCCCTCGATGCGCCCCGTGCCCATGACGAAGTTCGCCGGACGGATGGCCACCAGGCGCTCGCCCTCGTACTGCGCGGCCCCGGCGAGCGCGCCGGTCTCGTGGAACGAGCCGGCATCGAGCAGACGCTCGATGCGCTCGCGCACCGTCAGCCGGCCCGCCTTGTGCTGCCGCTCGACGTTCTCGGCGCCGCCCATGCCGCGCGCGAGCTCCATGCGACGCTTCAGCTCTCGAACGTCCTCTTCCCAGCTCATCATTTTTGGCTCGGAGGGGGGCTGCGCCCCCCTTCCGACGGTCGTCGCACGCCGTTGGCGTGCTCCTCCCTGCCTCCCCCCCTCGGATTGCGCGGGCAAAGCCCGCGCTCGAAAGCGGCAATGATGGACGCCATGATACCGTTCGCCCGTGGACGACGGCGTGCAATCGGTGCGTATCGACAAGTGGCTCTGGGCGGCGCGGGTGTTCAAGACGCGGGCGCTGGCGGCGGAGGCTTGTGACGGAGGAAAGGTCGACGTCAACGAGCAGGCGGCGAAGCCGGCGAAGCTGGTGCGGGTGGGGGACTCGATCGAGGTGACGCTGCCGGAAGGGCGGCGGCGGATTCTGAAGGTGATCGGGCTCGACGATCGACGGGGATCGGCGCCGGTGGCGGCGCGGCTGTTCGAGGATCATTCGCCACCGCCGCCGCCACGGACGCGCCACGCGCCGCCGCCGTACCGGCCGCCGGGAGCCGGGCGTCCGACCAAGCGCGAACGCCGCACCCTCGACAGACTGCGAGGCTTCCGATGAGCGAGACGTACGACTTCGAGGCGATCGTCGACGGCCTGAATCGATACCTCCGGCTGCGATCGATTCCCATCGGCATGAAGCTCTTCGAGACGGTGGAGGCGATGGAGGCGATTCCCAAGATCCGTCGGCCGAAGGCGCGGCACACGACCGACCAGATCGTCGCCCAGGCGCGCCAGCTCGGGTGGACGGTCGGCATCACCATGAGCGACCTCATCGGTGCGCAGTGCGGCGCCGTCATCGGATTGCATCCTCAGGACGAGGAATGGCTGTCCGGCCACCGCATGGCCGGGGTGTGGTTCAAGACGCGTGAGGACGCCAGCGCGCACCAGCACGCCATGGACTGCGTGCCGTACGGCCGCTACCGCGCGATGGCGGTGTCGCCGCTGACGTCGGGGCGGCTGAATCCGCCGGACATCTGCCTGATCTACGGCACGCCCGGCCAGATGATCCTCTTCGTGAACGGACTGCAGTGGAGCGGCTACAAGAAGCTCTCGTTCACCTCCGTCGGCGAGTCGGCGTGCGCCGACTCGTGGGGAAAGGCGCTCAAGACGGGCGAGCCGGCGCTGACCATTCCCTGCTATGCGGAGCGCCGCTACGGCGGCGTCGCCGACGACGAGCTGCTGATGGCGATTCCGCCGCGCTTTCTGCCGAACGTGATCGACGGTCTGGCGGCGCTCAGCCGCAACGGGCTGCGCTATCCGATCCCACCGTACGGCATCCAGGCCGATGCCGCAGCCGGGCTCGCCGTGAGCTACGCCGACAAGGAGAAGAAGGCCTAGGCCCGCATCCTCTTATATAGGCGGTGGGGCTCCTTGCGGTAAGGTGGCGTGCCTGTTATCGTCTCGCCGTTGCTCGCGCCCGGGTTCTCGCGAGAGACCCCAGGGAAGGCGGTGCGAATCCGCCGCGACCCCGTCACTGTGATCGGGGACGAAACCCGCGAAGGCCACTGGCCGCGAGGCCGGGAAGGCGCGGGGAGTAGGACGATCCGAGAGCCAGGAGACCTGCCCGGGTGCGCACTCTCGACACCGGTCCTCGCGGGAGGACCCGGGGGGCGCCTTGGCCGGATCGGTATTCGTTCTCGGGGGAGCGCGTAGCGGCAAGAGCCGCTTTGCCGTCCACTCGCACCGCCACGTTGCCCGCGTCGTCTTCCTCGCCACGGCGCAGGCCCACGACGCCGACATGGCCGCGCGCATCGCCCGTCACCGCGCCGAGCGCCCCGCCCACTGGCGCACCGTCGAGGAGCCCTACGATCTGGTGGCGCGGCTGCGCGCCTTCGGCGCGGAGGCGGACGCCGTCATCGTCGACTGCCTGACGCTCTGGGTCTCGAACCTCATGCTTCGCGGCGACGCCGACGAGTGGATCGTCAAGCAGGCGGAGGATCTGGCGGCCGTGCTGCTCCTGCGCGAGGCGGAAGTGGCGCTCGTCTCCAACGAAGTCGGCGAAGGCGTGCATCCGCCGACGGACGCCGGCCGTCGCTTCCGCGATCTTCTCGGGACCGTGAACCAGCGGGTGGCGGCCGTCGCGGATCGCGTCATCCTCATGGTCGCCGGTCTGCCGCTCACCGTGAAGGAGCCGCGATGACCTCACTCTCGCGGCTCTGCGACATGATCACGCCGCCCGCGGCAAGCGCGGTGGCCGCGGCCCAACGGCATCTCGATACGCTGACCAAGCCGCCGGGCAGCCTCGGCCGCCTGGAGGAGCTGGCCGCGCGGCTGGTGGCCCTGCGCGCGGCGCTGCCGCGCGTGGAGCGCCCGGTCGTCTTCACCTTCGCGGCCGACCACGGCGTCGTCGCCGAGGGCGTGAGCGCCTACCCGGCCTCCGTCACCGCACAGATGGTGGAGAACTTCGTGCGCGGGGGCGCCGCCGTCAACGTGCTCGCGCAGCAGGCCGGGGCGCGCGTCGTCGTGGCGGACTTCGGCGTGGCGACTCCCGTCGGCGGCGGCCCCGAGCTCGTGCGATGCCCGCTCGGCGCCGGCACTCACAACATCGCGCGCGGACCGGCCATGACGCGGACGGTCGGGGCGCGTGGCATCGAGGTCGGCGCGCAGCTCGCCGAGGCCGCCATCGACGATGGCGCCGACTTCCTGATCACGGGCGAGATGGGCATCGGCAACACGACGGTGGCCAGCGCCGTCACCTCCGCGATCACCGCGCAGCCGGCGTCGGCCGTCACGGGCCGAGGCACCGGACTCGACGAGCAGGGCTGGCGCCGAAAGGTGGCCGTGGTCGAGCGAGCGCTCGCCGTGAATCGCCCCGACCCGCGCGACGGGCTCGACGTGCTGGCCAAGGTGGGCGGCTTCGAGATCGCCGGCCTCGTCGGCGTCGTCCTGGCCGGCGCCGCGCGGCGAGTCCCCGTCGCCCTGGACGGCTTCATCGCCACCGCGGCGGCGCTCATCGCTGCCACGCTCTGTCCCCACGTCGTGCACGCGCTGTTCGCGGCGCATCGGTCCGCGGAGCCCGGCCACGATGCCGCCCTTCGCCATCTCGGGCTCACGCCGTACCTCGATCTCGGACTGCGCCTCGGCGAAGGGACCGGTGCCGTTCTCTTCTTGCACCTGGCGCGTGCGGCGGCGCGCATCTACACGGACATGGCCACGTTCAAGTCGGCCGGGGTGGACGGGCCCGCATGACGTCCGCGCTCGCCCCGTGCGTGATGGTGCAGGGGACGGCCTCCGGCGTCGGCAAGAGCCTGCTGGCGGCGGCGCTCTGTCGCATCTTCCACCGCGCCGGGTATCGCGTGGCCCCGTTCAAGTCGCAGAACATGTCGCTGAACGCCGCGGTGACGAGCGACGGCGGCGAGATCGGCCGCGCCCAGGCGGCGCAGGCGGAGGCGGCCGGCGTGGAGGCGACGGTTCACATGAACCCGATCTTGCTCAAGCCCGAGGCCGACGACCGCTCGCAGGTCGTCGTGCGGGGGCGGGCGGGCGCCAGCGTCCGCTGGGCGGAGTACGGCCGGATGGCGCCCGAGCTGTGGCCGCTCGTCGCGGACAGTCTCGCCCGGCTGCGCCGGGAGCATGATCTCGTGGTCATCGAGGGCGCCGGCAGTCCCGCCGAGATCAACCTCTCCTGGGACCTCGCCAACATGCGCGTGGCCGCGCTCGCCGAGGCGCCGGTGCTGCTCGTCGGCGACATCGATCGCGGCGGCGTGTTCGCCGCGCTGGTCGGGACGCTGGCCCTGCTGGCGCCCGATGATCGCGCCCGCGTGGCCGGCCTGATCGTCAATCGGTTCCGCGGCGACCGCGCCGTGCTCGAGCCCGGGCTCGCGCTGCTCGCCGAGCGCGCCGGCATCCCCGTGCTCGGCGTCGTCCCTCACCTGGGTGACGGCCTCGTCCCCGAGGAAGACTCGCTGGGGCTCGAGACGCCGCCGGCGGACGTCGACGACGCGCGCGTCGTGGTCGCGGTGGTCCGGCTGCCGCGCCTGGCCAACTTCGACGACGCCGACCCGCTCGCCGCCGAGCCCGGCGTGGCCGTTCGCTTCGTCACCCGCGCGTCCGAGATCGACGCGGCCGACATCGTGATCGTGCCGGGCAGCAAGAGCACCATGGCCGACCTCGCGTGGCTCCGCGCGCGCGGGCTCGCACCGGCGATCGAGCGCGCTGCGCGCGACGGCCGCATCGTGCTCGGGCTCTGCGGAGGTTTTCAGATGCTCGGCGAGCACCTGGCGGACCCGCAGGGCGTCGAGACCGGCGGCGCTGCCGCCGGCCTGGGACTCCTGCCCGTCTCCACCACGTTCGCGGCGCCGAAGACCACGGCGCGTGTCCGCGCCCGCGTGCTCGGCCACGGCCCGCTCGCTGCCGCCGCCGGCGCGGAGGTCCGCGGATACGAGCTCCACGCCGGGGTGACGCTCACCCGGGGTGACGACGCGGCGCTTCGGCTCATCGAGCGCTCCGGAGCGCCGGCACACGCGCTCGACGGCGCGATCGCCGGCACGGTCATCGGGACCTACGTCCACGGCCTGCTGACGTGCGCGCCGCTGCGCCGCGCGCTGCTCGTCGAGGCGGCGCGCCGGCGCGGAACCGGCGCCGACCCGCGCTGGGGCGTGAGCGACGTCGTCGATCGCTACGAGCGGCTCGCCGATCTCGTCGCGTCCGCGCTCGACCTCGAGACCCTCGGCCGGCTCGCCCGGTGTCCGCTGTCCGCGGTGGCGCCCGCGTGAAGGCGCTGCTCGCGCTGCTGATGGTCCTGGCCATCACGCCGCCGGCGGAGGCGCTCGTCGTGCGCGACATGCTGGGGCGGGACGTCACGCTCGACGCCGCGCCTTCGCGCATCGTGTCGCTCGTCCCCAGCGTGACCGAGTCCCTGTACGCGCTGGGCGGCCAGGCCCGCCTGGTCGGGCGCACGGACTGGTGCGACCATCCGCCGGCCGCGCGCGAGAAGCCCAGCGTGGGCGGGATGATCAACCCGAGCATCGAGATGATCGTGGCGCTGAAGCCCGATCTGGTGGTCGCCACCGACGAGGGGAATCGAGAAGAGACCATCGTCCAGCTGCGACGGCTCGGCATTCCGACGTATCTGGTTCACGCCCACCGCGTCGAGCAGATGCTCGACATGGTGACCCGCGTGGCGGCGCTGATCGAGCGGCGCGAGGCGGCCGGGCCGCTGGTGGCGTCGATCCGGGCGCGCATCGACGGCATTCGGGCGCGCGTGGCGCCGCTGCCGGCGCCGCGCGTGCTGTACGTGCTGTGGCCCGAGCCGCTGATCGTGCCGGGGCGCACGTCGCACCTCACCGAGCTGATCGAGATGGCGGGCGGCCGCTCGATCACGGCCGGCGAGGGCGACAGCTACGTCCGCTTCAGCCTCGAGGCGGCGGTGGCGCGCGCGCCCGAAGTGATCGTGCTCGCCGATCACTCCGCGAGCGGCACCGCGGCCGGGCGCCAGTCGCCCGAGAAGTGGAACCGGCTCGCCAGCGTGCCCGCCATCAAGGCCGGGCGGCTGCACTCGATCGACCTCTCCATCCTGCACCGGTACGGGCCGCGCGTGGCCGACGGGCTCGAGCTACTCGCCCGCATCATCCACCCCGAGGCCTTCCGATGAGACGTCCGGTGGCGACCTCGAGGCGCGCCACGGTTTCGCCGGGGCGCGGCCGAGCGTCGGGGGGTGTG
>DATBJF010000002.1:0-29776 GCA_036556545.1 Candidatus Methylomirabilota bacterium | reverse complement strand
TAGCCCGGGATCCTTGTTGTATTCGAGGACCTGCTCGACGTGAACCGTTCCCTCCCGACGCGACGCCAGCATATAGGTGAAGCCTTCCGAGGCGATCTCGCGGTCGATTCGGATGTCGACGATCGGATCGTCCGCTGACGGCCGCGGCTGCAAACGCGCGAACGGATAGACGAAGCGCCGCCGACCGACGCCGACCTCCACGACCTTGCGACGGGTGTTCGCCGTCGCTTTTCTGATCTTCATATCCGCCCGTCACTCTGCAGCTGCCGGAGCAGCGCGAGGATTTTGCGCGAGGCGGCGCCCTTCATCGCTCTTCTGTTGTCCAGATCCCACTTGACGACGAGACGACCCGAGCGATAGACGTGCACATGTCGCGGCGGATGATCACCGACCCACGACAGAAAGACGTATCCGCCCCGTCGGATCTTGTCCACGCATAGATGCTAGTACCTTACACGGTAACGTTTCGAAATGTCCATCTAATGAGACATCGCGAGCGGGCTCGCACTTCCGTTCCGCAATCCCCAGTTTCAGACACCGCGCTGAAGCATCGGTGAAGGTCTTCGCGGGTATACTCCCCGTCGAATGGACGGCCTCACCGCGTCGGAGCGTGATCGGCTACCCGTCCACGGCTTCACCGGCACCCCCGAAGAGATCGAGCGCCAGTGGTACAGCAGCGTCTATCGCGGGCGCGGAGACAGCATGCGCCAGCTCACGTGGCGGGCCGTCATCATGGGCTCGGTGCTGGGCGGCGTGCTGTCGCTCACCAACCTCTATATAGGGCTGAAGGCCGGCTGGGGCTTCGGCGTCGCCATCACCGCCTGCATCCTGTCGTACGCGATCTGGACCACGCTCTACCGGGTGGGCGTCGTCGGCACGCCCATGACGATCCTCGAGAACAACTGCATGCAGTCGACGGCGAGCTCCGCCGGCTACTCCACGGGCGGCACGCTCATCTCGGCCTTCGCCGCGTACATGCTGGTCAGCAACACCACGCTCTCGCTGCCGCTCATGCTCGCGTGGGTGTTCCTGCTCGCGGTGCTCGGCGTGACCATGGCCATCCCGATGAAGCGGCAGATGATCAACATCGAGCAGCTGCGCTTCCCGAGCGGCATCGCGGCCGCGGAGACGCTCCACGCGCTCCACTCGACAGGCAGCACCGGGATGCGCTCGGCGAAGGCGCTCGGCTGGGCCGCGCTCATCGCCGCGATCGGCAAGCTGTGGGCGGACGGGCTCGGCGTTTTGAGCGCGAGCTTGACGCCGTTCACCATCGGCACGTGGATCACCGCGCTGAACCAGCGCCTCTTCGGCCCCGCCTGGATGGGCCGGACGGTGATGCTCTCGTGGGAGCCGATGTTCATCGCCGCCGGCGCCATCACCGGCCTCCACGTGTGCTGGAGCATGCTGCTCGGCAGCGTGACGGCGTGGATGGTCTTCGTGCCACTGCTTCAGCATCGCGGGATCATCGAGGGCACCGGCTACGCCACCCTCGTGCAGTGGACGCTCTGGGGCGGCGTGGGCTGCATGGTGACCTCCAGCCTGCTGTCGGTCGCGCTCCAGTGGGAGACGGCGAAGCGCGCGTTCACCGATCTGGGCGCGATGCTCGGCGGTCGCGCGCGCGGCGACGATCCCCTCGCCGCCATCGAGACGCCGGCGTCCTGGTTCATCGCCGGCCAAGGCGTGGCGCTGATCGGGCTCGCCTGGCTCGGCCACGTCACCTTCGGCATGCCGTACTGGGAGACGGCGGTGGCCGTGCTGCTCTCGTTCGCGCTGGCGCTCGTCGCCTGCCGCGTCACCGGCGAGACCGACACCACGCCGGTCGGCGCCATGGGCAAGATCACCCAGCTCACGTTCGGCGTGCTCAGCCCCGGCAACACGACCGCGAACTTGATGAGCGCCAACGTGACCGCCGCCGCCGCCGGCAGCGCCGCCGACCTGCTCACGGATCTGAAGAGCGGTTATCTCCTGGGCGCCCATCCGCGCAAGCAGTTCATCGCGCAGTTCGCCGGCATCTTCGTGGGCACGCTGGTGAGCGTGCTTTCGTTCCGCTTGCTCGTGCCCGACGCGAGCGCGCTCGGCACGGACCAGTTTCCGGCGCCCGCCGCGCAGACCTGGCGAGCGGTCGCGCTGGCGCTCTCGCAAGGTCTCCACGAGCTCGGCGCGGTGAAGCTCTGGTCAATGGTGGTCGGTGGCGTCGTCGGCATCGTGCTCACGGTGCTGCCTCGCGTGTTCCCGGCGCGGCGTCATCTGGTCCCTTCGCCGGCCGGCGTCGGGCTCGCGTGGACGTTTCACTGGTACTACGGCGTGCTCTTCTTCGTCGGCGGGCTGCTCGGGTGGTGGCTCGAGAAGAAGCACGCGCGGCTCTCGCAGGAGTTCACGTTTCCCGTGGCGTCGGGCTGGATCGCCGGCGAGAGCCTGATGGGGGTCGCGCTCGTGCTGTGGGAGAACGGACCGGAGCTGGTGCGCCGGCTGGTCGGGCGGTGAGCGACTGCGGGCCTTGCGTCCGCCAGTCTCCTTGGCTTCGGCCTCCCCCCATATTTAGGGGTCGCCCAACGCTCGACCCCCAACGAATAGTTTCTCGCCCGGCCGGGGGGCCTGATACCGTCAACCTGGCGATGCTTCGACCTGGCGAAGGAGGGGCCCTACTGACCTAGAGAAGAAGAAGGAGGACGCGGACGAATGCGGACGATCGCCGTCGTGAACCAGAAGGGTGGATGCGGCAAGACGATTACATCCATAAACCTTTCAGCATTCCTCGCGTCCGCGCGGCGCAGGGTGCTGCTGGTGGATATGGACCCGCAGGGCCATGCCACCCTCGGTCTCCGCACCGGCGACGCTCTCCCGCCTTCGAAGACGATGTACGAGGTGCTCTCACGGCGCGCGGCCGAGCAGCCCACCCGCCTTCGTGACGTCATCCTCCCCGTTCTCGACAACCTCGACGTGGCTCCTGCCGACATTCTGTTGAGCGCGATTCCGGAAAAGCTGGCCGGGCTCGCCGGGCGGGAAGACATCCTGTCCGACGCCCTGGCCGGAGTGAAAGCCACCTACGACTACGTCATCGTCGATTGCCCGCCGAACGTCGGCCTCCTGACGTTCAATGCGCTGAAGGCCTGCTCGGAAGCCATCGTGCCGATGGATCCGAGCTTCTTCTCGCTGCACGGGATCGGCAAGCTGCTGGAGACGTTCGACCTGCTGGCACAGAAGTCCGATCACCATATCGAGGGCCGCGTGCTCGTCACGCTCTATCCGGGTCGGTCAGCCTTCGTGAAGGCCGTCGTCGATGAGCTCCACCGTCACCTCGACGGGCAGTACTTCGACACGATCATCCGGTACAGCGTCAAGCTCGCCGAGGCGGCCAGTCACGGCGTGCCGATCGTCCGGTATTGCCGCCACTGTGTCGGGTTCGACGATTACCGGGCACTGGCCGCCGAAGTGTTGCGACAGGAGAATCCGCGTGTCGACCGTCGGGCGGGCCCATCGCCCCCGATCGTCAGCTCGCGGGAAGTCACGTTCATGTTCGAGGCGCCCGGGGCCGAACATGTTCTGCTGGCGGGAGACTTCAACGACTGGAGCGTGGACGAAAGCGAGATGGAGCCGATCGGTGGGGTCTGGACGAAGGTCATCAAGCTGGCGCCGGGTCGCTACCGCTATCGTTACGTGGTCGATGGGCAGTGGCAGCACGATCCGTCGAACGCCGTCATCGAGCCGAATCCCTACGGCGGACACGATTCCATCCTCGTGATCGACGACGCCGCGACGGCATGGTCATCTCACGGCGCCAGGCCGCTCATGACACCGGCGGAGGCCGGGGTCGGCTCCTAGGACTGCGCGCAATGGACCACAACGACAGCGCCGATGCGAAGGGCTCACACGGCGCCCCGCTCGGGCGCGGACTGGAGCATGTCTCTCACCTCTTCCTGTCACCCAGGACGGCCGACACCCCTGCCCCTTCGCCCGAGCCGGAGTCGTCTCCGCCCGCCGGTCCCCGCCAAAGTGCCGTCGTGCTTCGACCAGTGCAGCTCACCAGAGATCGACTGGCCGCCGTTCTTCCGCTGGACTGGAGCGGGGCGCTCGAGGAGGGCCTGCGCACCATCGACGCCCGGATACCGTGTCACCCGTGTGGCGAGATCGATGTGCTCGCTGTCGATCGTACGAGCAAGCTCACGATCATCGACTTCGACACGACCGTCAACGACGGTCTCCTCCTTCGCGGCCTCGGCCATTTCGACTGGGCCGTGCGCAACGCGCAGAACATCCAGCGCATGTGCCCGGCCCAGACGTTCGACTCTGCGCTACCGCCCAGGCTGGTCCTCCTCGCCCCTCAGTTCTCCACCGTGCTCCGCCGGGTGATGCGGCAGCTCACCCATCCACAAATCCAGGGGGTCAGGTATCACGCCGTCGACACGCCAGGTGGAGTCGGAATGCTGTTCGAGCCCGTCAGCGGCGACTGAGGTGAACCGGCGCGCGCTCGTCTCCTCTGCCGCTCACGCAGGCCGCGCGCGGACGGTCAGCCGCACGTCGCAGTCGAGGGCCTGCAGCAGCGCGAGCAGCTGCTCGATCGAGAAGGCGATGGAACTGCGCGGGCGAGGTTCGGAGTCGCCGGATCGTGGAATGAGTACCGGCAGGAACGAAGGAGACGAATGATGCGGTCGAGTCGTCGTTGACTGCCTGACAGCTCGACGGTCGCCCGGGGCGACAAACCGAACGCGCTCAATCCCGCGATGAACGCGAGATAGAGCTTCTCGTAGCGGCGGTCGTACGGGACGTTGAGGAAGGCGTTGTCGCGCGTGTTCAGCGCCTGCGCTTTGTCTTAACCTTGCCGCGCCTCGCGGCATGACGCCGACGGGTATCGCCCTCAATGAACGAATCGATCAGACGTTCTAGCTGCCGCACGCGCCGACGAGGTACGCCGAGCCGCTTCGCCCGGTGGCGGTCGATGCATTGGTGCAGGCGCGGTATGTTGGCGATGACCTCGCGCTTCGGGTCCGGCATGACTCCTCCTTCTCCCAAGAGGACTGCGGCAGGCGGCGCTTATACGGCCCGCTTCACCGCCTGGTCCACGATGTCCATCCCCACCAGCTCGCTCCATGCCTGGAGCAGCTTGCCGACGAGGCGTCCGGGCTTGCCGTCGCCCAGCGGAAGACCGTTCACCTTCACCACCGGAAGCAGGCAGTACGTGCTGGCGGTGAGCATGGCCTCCTCCGCCTGGTAGAGATCGAACGTCGTGTAGGCGCCTTCCTCCGTCGCCAGCCCGAGCTTCTCGGCGAGTTCGACAGCGGTCAGGAGGCTCACGCCGGTGAGGTGCGTACGGCGCTGCGGAATTCGCAGGATCCCGTTGGACACGAAGAGAAAGTCCGCGCCGCTGCTCTCGGCGATGTTGCCGTCCGTGTCGAGCATGAGCGCGAACGCGTCGGGATCGGCCGCCCTCGCCTCGAACTCGGCCTGGAAGTGATTCATCTTGTTCGAGACCTTCGCGCGGGGCGACACCGACTCCGGCGGCGTCCGGCGGGTCGCGGTCACGATGACGGGCGCGCCGTGGCGGTAGTACCGCGCGTGCGTCGCGAGGGCGAGGGGCATGCAATACGCGGTCACCGTGGGCACG
The DNA here is from genome assembly GCA_036556545.1 of Candidatus Methylomirabilota bacterium. GTDB lineage: Bacteria > Methylomirabilota > Methylomirabilia > Rokubacteriales > CSP1-6 > AR12. The sequence continues at coordinate 24,174 of DATBJF010000002.1, read as the reverse complement.
GCGGCGTCGGGCCCGTAGATTCCGCCCACCAGCCCGCGGCTGGCCTGCATGGTGAGGATGTAGTCGCCGTCGGCGGCGCGACGCGCCGGCTCGTTGCGTCGCACGACCTCGTGGCACAGCGCGGCCACCGCGCCCTTGTCGAGCCGCGGATCGATGCGCGCGTAGCGGAGCGATCGGAAGAATCGCTCGACGTGCTCCTCGAGCTTGAAGAGCCGCCCTTCGAAGGTGCGGGTCGCGTCGTACACGGCGTCGCCCCAGCGGAAGCCACGATCGAGCACCGACACCTTCGCGTCCCGCTCGGGGACGTAATCGCCATTGAGGTACACGAACCGCTCTGCCATCGACCGCTCCTCTCTGCCGAGATCAGCGAACGCGGCGCAGGAATTCCTTCAAGCCCGAATCTTTCGGATGGTCCAGGACATCGGCCGGCGAGCCCACCTCGACGATGGCGCCGTCCGCGAGATAGGCGATGCGATGCGCGATCTCACGCGCGAAGCCGAGCGCGTGGGTCACCAGGACCATCATGATGCGATCGCGCAGGAGCCCGCGGATGACGTCCTCCACCTCGCCCACCAGCTCGGGGTCGAGCGCGGACGTGATCTCGTCGAGGAGCAGGACGCTCGGGCGCATGGCGAGGGCACGGGCGATGGCCACGCGCTGCTGCTGTCCGCCCGACAGCTGCGCGGGATACGCCGACATCTTCGCCTCGAGCCCCACGCGGGCCAGCAGGCGCCGGCCGAGCGCCTCCGCGTCGGCCACGGACACCCGCTGGGCGAAGCGCGGACCGAGCAGGACGTTGTCCAGCACCGTCATGTGCGGGAAGAGGTTGTACTGCTGGAAGACGATGCCCATCCGCTGCCGCAGGCGGCGGGCGTCGGCGTCACTCACCTGCCGCCGGACGCCGTCGGCGCCGGTGCGGTACCACAGCTCCTCGCCGTCGAGCCGGATCTGGCCCGCGTCGTACTCCTCGAGGAAGTTGATGCAGCGCAGGAGCGTGGTCTTGCCGCAGCCGCTGCGGCCGATGAGGGCCACCACCTCGCCGTCGGCGATGTCGAGGTCGATCCCACGCAGCACGCGGGCGCTGCCGAACGACTTCTCGAGCCCGCGGATGGCGATCATGCCCGTTGCCCGGCGAAGCCCTTGAGGGCCAGGTGCCGCTCGAGCAGGCGGCCGAGACGGTCGATGCCGAAGCACATCACGAAGTAAAACGCGGCGGCGAGCCCCAGCACGCTGAAGACGGCGAACGTGCGCTCGATGATCTCGCGCGCAGCGAGCGTCAGCTCCCACACGCTGATGATCGACAGCACCGACGACGCCTTGACGGACATGACGCACACGTTGACGTACGGCGGCAGCGTGTAGCGGGTCACCAGCGGCGCCACCACCTTGCGGAACATCGCCAGCGGGGGCAGCCCCAGGCTCCGCGCGGACTCCCACTGCGGCCGCGGAATGGCCAGCACACCGCCGCGAAAGACCTCCGCGAACAGCGCGCCGGCGTAGATGATCAGCACGAGCGTGCCGGCGATGTACGGGCCCGTGCGAAGATCGAGGGCGGGCAGCGCGTAGAACAGCAGCAGCGCCAGCACGAGCAACGGCGTGCCACGCACCACGTACACGTAGAGGCCGTAGACGGCGCGCACGACCGCGTACCGCGAGAAGGCGATGGTCGTCAGCCCGATGGCGAGCAGCGTGCCACCGACGATGGCCGCCGCCGCCAGGAGGAGCGACACGACGGCGCCCTGCGCGAGCAGCGCCACGCTACCGGGCGGCATCGCCGTTCCGCCCTCCTACCGCCATCGCACGGCGCGATGGGTCACGCGGAAGAGCACCTCCGTGCCCGACACGAGCAGCAGGTACAGCAGGGCGACGACGATGAAGGCCTCGTAGGCGGCGCCGGTCTGCTCGGTGAGGAGCTTGGCCTGCATGGTGAGCTCCGTGATGGTGATCGCGGACAGCAGCGAGGTGTCCTTCAGCAACAGCACCGTCTGGTTGCCCAGCGCCGGAATCGAGTACACCAGCACCTGCGGGAGCACGATCTTGCGGAACGTATTCCACGGCGCCAGCCCCACGCTGCGGGCGGCGTCGAACTGCACGCGATCGATGGCGTTCACGCTGCCGCGGAGAATCTCCGAGACGTAGGCGCCATTCTGCAGAACCAGCGCGAGGCCGCCGCAGACGACCGCCGGCCACGGCAGCCCGATCATGGGCAGCGCGAAGTAGATGAGATAGATGGGCAGCAGGACGGGCGTGTTGCGGAAGAGCTGCACGTAGGCGTCGACGCCGCGCGCGCCCCACCGCCCGGCCGACATCCGGATGAGGAGCAGCGCACATCCCCAGACGATCGCGCCGCATGCGGCCCCCGCGGCGGTGACGGCCGTCCAGCCGAGCCCCGTGAGATAGGTCGGCCCGTAGGTCGCCACCCACCGCGAGAAGCTCACGGCTCAGACGCTCACTGCTGGAGATAGAACTTCTGCGGCGGCGGGTTCTTTCCGAACCACTTGTGATAGACCTCGCTGTACTGCGGGTACCACGAGCCGGTGCGCATCTCGGACACCGCCGTGTCCAGCCACTGCCACCACTTGAAGTCACCGGGCTTCATGAAGATCCCGTTGTTCTGCGACGCTCCCAGCAGCGTCGGCAGCACTTCCATCTCGTCCTTGTTCTGCGCCGCCCAGTACTCGGCCGAGGGCGTGTCGATCTGCAGCGCGTTGGCGCGCCCGCTCTTCACGGCGAGGAACTGGGCCGAGGGCGTATCGAACGTCAGCACCTTGGTCTTGGGGAAGAAGCGCTTGGCCCGGTCCGCCATCTGCGGGTTGTTCAGGTTGGCGATCGTGAACTTGTCCTGGTCGAGATCCTTGAGCGACTTGATCCCGCTCTTCTTGCTGACGAGCACGGAGATGCCCGAGTCGATGAACGGCCGCGTGAACCCGACCCGGATCGCGCGGTCGGGATAGGTCGTGGTCCCGCCCACGCCCATGTCGGCGCGCCCGCTCTCGATGGCAGGCCACCGCCCCTCGGCGCTCACGCTGACGAACTCCACCTTGGTCGGATCCTTGAACAGCGCCGTCGCGAGCAGCCGGCAGATGTCGATGTCGAATCCGACGAGCTGGCCCTTGTCGTCGTTGAACGCGAACGGCGGCACCGTGGTCAGCGTCACCACGATGAGCTTGCCGCGCTCCAGCACGACGTCCATCCGCGACTTTTCCTGGGCGCCAACCTCTGAACCGGTGGCCAGGACGCTCGCGACGAGCGCCGCGGCCACGACGTGACGAATCCCTGTTGCCAGCATGAGCGCCTCCTTTCGAGTCCGATCGGGAAACGTCTGCGCTAGCTCGCTCCGAGCAGAAGCGCGCGCAGCTTCGGCGGCTCCTGGAGCAGCGAGCCGAGCGTCGTGAGCGCCCCGTCGACGGCGGCCGCGAACTTCCCGGGCCCTCCGAAGCGGGCGAGCGTCTCGGGCGGAATGAACTTGAACAGGATGTCGGCGCCGCCGGGGGGCATGCCGACGAAGTGCACGGTCAGCATGTTGTAGTCCCGGAGCAGCAGCATGCAGAACGCCGCCGACGCCTCGAACGGGACGATCGGCGCCTGCTTGACGGCGCCCCGCTCCATCGCGATGGCCAGGACGTCGTCGGCCAGGAGCTGCGCCGTCGTGGGCGTCTCGTGCAGCCGGTTGCCGAAGATCGGACGCAGCGCCGCCGCTACGCCCTTGGTCGTGTCGATCAGCTCCTGGACGCGCTTGGGGCTGTACTTCTCGAGCGTCCGGACGACCGACTGGTAGAGCATCGGCCGCGTCTCCATCCCACACTCGAAGCCCTTGGCGCGCACGCGCCCGACCAGCTCCGCGGTGCCGCCCATCAGCCCGAACCGCGGCCCCAGCGTGCCGTACTTGTCGAGGCCGGTGGCGCCGATGTCGACGCCGAGCTCCAGCATCTTCGGCTGATCGAAGCTCGCCGGGCCCACCCGCGCCCCGCCGGCATCGTCGACGTACACGAGCGCGCCCTTGTCGTGAGCCAGGCGCACGATGGTCTCGATGTCCTTCACGGGCAGCAGCTCGTAGGTGACGGCCAGGCGCGTCAGATCCACGAGGGCGACCTTCGGCTCCTTGTCGAGGGCGCGCTTGAACTCGTCCAGGCCCGCCGTGTCGGTGAACCGGGCGCCGACGTGCGCGGCCGCGCGGAGGACCGAGGGATGGCTGTGGCTCATGGACACGCCGATGACGGCATCGCCGGGCTTCACCAGCGTCAGGTGCGTGGCCAGGGTGGCGCCGGTCAGACGGTTGAAGACGGCGATGTCGTGGCGCGGCGCGGTGCCGCCCAGGTGCTCCAGGGTGAGCGCCTTCAGTCGATCCCAGTAGAGCGCGGGCGCGATCTCGTCGTCGGCCCAGCGCAGATCCTCGGGCTCCATCGGCAAGGAGTGGTCGAGGCCGGTGAAGATGTAAATGGCCTCGGGGCCTCGCTCGCGGATGATCGCCCACGCCTTCTGCAGCTTCGTGAAGTCGTCCGCGGTGGTCGCGAGGATCTTGCCGCGCGCATACGAAAGGTTGGGTGCGAAACGGTTACCGAATCGATCGGTGTCTTTGCCCATTCGATGCTCCTCTGGCCGGCCGCCGCTTCGCCGGCGGCAGGCCTGTTTCGACCTCGTAGCGATAACGATCGGCGCGATAAAACGTGTCGGAGACTTCCACCGGCGTGGCCGCCTGGTCCATGACGACGAGACGGAGGGCCAGCACGGGTTGCGTCAGATCGGTGCCGAGCAGGCGGGCGGTCTCCACGTCCGGGAGACGCGCGCTGATCGACTGATGGATGGTCCCCAGCCGGAGGCCCAGCCGGTCACGCAGGAACTCGAGGAGCGAGATCCGCGTGAGATCGCGGGCGCGGATGCGCTCGCCGAGACTGGTCTTCATGTAGTTGACGACGACCGCGAGCGGAGCGCCATCCACGACCTCGAGGCGGACCAGGCGTGTGACCGGTGTGCCGCGCTCGATCCCGAGCGGCCCGACGATGTGCGCGGGCGCCGGGATGGTCTCGGTCGCGATCACCTTGATCGCGGCCCGATAGCCCATGATCAGGTTCGTCACCGTCGCCGGCCCGTCGAGCCGTGACTCGACGAAGCTGCCGCGGCCGCGATGCCGGGCGATGAGGCCATCCCGGCTCAAGACGCGCAGCGCCTCGCGGATCGTCGTCCGGCTCACGCCGAACTCCGCCAGCAGCTCCATCTCGGTCGGAATCGCCCGGCCGCGCTCCCACTCCCCGGACTCGATCCGCTCGCGCAGCACGCGCTGGATCTGCAGGTGACGCGGAACCGAGGGGTGGTAGGCGACCGGGGCCGAGGCCGTCATTTGTATCGCAGTCAATACATTGTCGGCGCCGCCGTGTCAACCGGGCGGCGAGCACCGCGTGCCGACGCTCAGATCGTGATCGTGCGGAATCTAAGGATCACCACCGCCAGGATCACGATCGTGAGACTCCCCAGTACCGGATTGCCGTAGGAGCTGACGAGGACCTGGGCGCCACCGAGCAGCAGCGCTGCGAGCGCCAGGTTCACGAGCGATACGCCGGCGACGAGCACGAGCATGAACGCGTTGATGAGCCACGGCACGCCGAGGTAGGGGTGCACGCTGATGAGGGGCGTCAAGAGCGCGCCGGCGAGGGCGGCCAACCCGGCGCCGAGACCGAAGGTGACGAAGCGCACGAGCCGCGTGTTGATCCCCAGCGACTGCGCGAGCTCCTCGTTCATGATGACGGCCCGCGCCACGATGCCGATCTGCGTTCGATGCAGCACCAGCCAGACGGCCACACCGAGGAGCACGGCGACGAGGAGCAGCACCAGGCGGTAGGCCGAGTACGTCACGCCGCCGACGTCGACCGCTCGCTCGATGGCGCTCGCGGCGAAGTGGATCTCGCGCCCGAAGTAGAGCGTGATCGCCTGCACGACGATGATGTTCAGCCCCCAGGTGGCGAGGATGGTGTCGAGCGGCCGCGCATAGAGGCTGCTCAGCACACGCCACTCGACCAGCGCCGCCACGGCGACCCCGATGGCGAAGGCGAGCAGGAGCGCCGTCCACGGATTCCAGCCGGCCCGGGTGGCGATGACCCCGGCATAGGCGCCCATCGCGAGGAACGCGCCGTGCGCGAGGTTGATGATCTTCAGCACGCCGTAGACGATGAGGAGGCCGAGCGCCACGATGTACAGCACGCCCGCCGTCGTCATGACGTCGAGCAGCTGCGTCGTGAACATGTCGCCCGGCCTCCTCCGCGTCTCTACTTCAACTTAGGACACTGGTTTCCCGGATCGACGAGCCCGAAGCTCTTCAGCACCTTCGTCTTGCCGTCTGCCTGGACCTGGGCCAGGTACACCGGCAGCGGCGCGTGGTGCTGCTTGTTCATCTGCACGTTCCCGCGCGGTCCCTTGAAGACGATGGACGGCAGCACCTTGGCGACCTTGTCGGTATCCGTGCTGCCCGCCTTCTCCACGGCCATGGCGTAGGCGTAGACGCCGTCGTACTGCGGCTCGGAGAGCGAGTTGGGCGTCTTGAGGTTCGCGCCGAACTTCTTCTTCATGGCGTCCAGAAACGCCTTGTTCTCGGGGTTGTCCAGACCCGTGAAGTAGTCGCCTGTGTAGTACACGCCTTCCGCGGCATTGCCGCCCGCCTCGGCGGTCAGCTCGTCGATGGAGAGGCTGCCGACCGGCATCTTCAGGCCGGCCGCCTTGAACTGCTTCATGAAGTCGATGTTCGGGCCTCCGCCGGAGGTCGAGTAGATGATGCCGTCCGGATTCGCCGCCCGGATCTTGCTGATGATGGCCGTCCAGTCGGACTGCTGGAGCGGCTGGTACTCCTCGCCGACGAGCGTGCCGCCCATGCTCTTGATGGTCGCCTTCGCCGACTCGATCATCCCGCGCCCGAAGGCGTAGTCGCTGCCGACGGCGAACCACTTCTTCACCTTCTTGTCGTCCGTCATATATCTGATCAGCGGAGGCACCACCTGCTCGGGGACCCACGCGTTGATGTACAGATTCTTGCCGCACGCCTTGCCCTCGTAGAAGGACGTGTAGATGAAGAGGGTATTGGACTTGTCCGCGATGGGCGCCCCCGCGTTGCGAGCGGCGCTCGTCTCCATCGTGATGATCGCGTCGGCCTTGTGCTGCCGGATGGCTGTGTTGAACGCCTTGACGGCGCCGGCCGGCCCGCTCTCGTCGTCGAGCGGTATCACCTGGAGCTTCCGGCCCAGCACGCCACCCTTGGCGTTGATTTCCTCCGCGGCCAGCTCGGCCGACTGCACCACGGCCGGAGCGACCACGCTGTTCACCCCGCTGAGACCGACCGGGATGGCGATGACGATGGGCTTCTTCTCCTGCGATTGCGCCGCTCCGCCCGGCAACATCGCCAGGCCGAGCACCACCAGTAGCGCGACCACTGATCTCACTCGCATGTTCGCTGCTCCTTCCGAGGCCGAAGCCCCCTAGAGAACGAGATGCTGCTCCACGCGCTCCCGCGCGCCGGCGCTGCCGGCGCGCCCACTCTCCACGACGGTTCCCATCTTCAGCACGGCGTAACGGTCCGCCAGCGCCAGCGCGAAGCCGACGTTCTGCTCCACGAGCACCACCGTCACCCCGTGCGCGCGGCGCTCCTGCGCCAGGACCTCCGAAAGGCGCGTGACCATCGCGGGCTGGAGACCCTCGCTGATCTCGTCGACGAGGATCAGGCGCGGCCGTGTCAGCAGCGCCCGCCCGATCAGGAGCATCTTCTGCTCGCCGCCGGAGAGCGTCCCCGCCCGCTGCCGGTGTCGCGACTTCAAGATCGGGAACCACTCCGCGACCCGCTCCAGCCGCTCGGCGAACCCGGACACATCGCGGAGCGCCAGCCTGAGATTCTCCTCCACCGAGAGATCCTGGAAAATCGATTTTTCCTGGGGCACGTAGCTCACCCCGAGGCGTGTGATGCGGTAGGCCGGCCAGCCACTGACGTCCTCGCCCAGGAATTCGACCCGCCCCGTCCGCGCCGGCAGCAGTCCCATCACCGTCTTGAGCAGCGTGGTCTTGCCCATCCCGTTCTTGCCGAGGATCGCGAAGATCTCGCCGCCGTGGACGTCCAGGCTCACGTCGTGGAGCACGGGTGATTCGCCATACCCGCCCTCGAGGCCGGCGATGGCCACGGCCGGACGCTCGGCCACCGCCGCCGTCATCGCGACGCTCCGCCGACGTAGACCGTGCGGATGAGCTCGGAGTCGGCCACGTCGGCGAGCGGGCCGTCGGCGAGGATCTTGCCCATGTGGAGCACGACCAGCCGCGTGCTGATCTCGCGGACGAAATCCAGATCGTGCTCGATCAGGAGGATGCAGAGGCGGTGGCTCTCGGCCAGCGATCTGAGGACGCTGCCGACGGCGGTGCGCTCGTCGCGCGTGAGGCCCGCCGTCGGCTCGTCGAGCAACAGGACGGTGGGCTCGAGTGCCAGCACCATGGCCAGCTCGAGCGCCTGCTTGGCGCCATGCGAGAGGTGGCCGGCCGGCGTGTCGAGAACGGACAGGAGCCCGCTGCCCTGCACCGCGTGAAGGGCGGCCTCGGGCAGCTCGAGGGTCGGCGAGCGTCGCCATGGCGACGTGGGCAGACGGTACGATCGCGCGACACGCAGACAATCCACGACGGGCAGCGCCTCGAAGACGTTCGGCGTCTGGAACTTGCGGCTGACGCCGAGCGCCACGCAGTCCTGCGGCGGCAGCCCGCCACTGCGCCGGCCGTTGATCACGATGTCACCCGCCGAAGGCTCGCGCCCGTCCGCGATGCAGCGCAGGAGGGTCGTCTTCCCGGCACCGTTGGGCCCCACGATGCCAACGACCTCGCCTCGGTGAGCCCGGAGGCTGACCCCGTCCAGCACCTGCAGGCTGCCATACAGCTTGCGCACGTTGTTCAGCTCGAGCACCGGGGCACCGACGTCGCCGGCGAACGCGCCGGTGCCGCGCGACGGTCCGGGTGCCGAGCTCGCGACCACGCGGACCTTCACCGCGGGCGCGGCCATGCGGCGCGACGCCAGCAACCCGCGCGTCGAGCGCGCGATGGCGGCGGCGATCGCGGGCACGAGACCCTGCGGCAGGTACACGACGATCAGCACGAAGGCGAATCCCACGAACAGCAGCCAGACGAACGGCAGGTTGCCTCCGAGCAGGGCGGAGACGTAGTTGACCCCGACGGCGCCCACGATCGGGCCGATCAGGGTGCCTCGTCCGCCGAGCGCCGTCCACACCACCAGCTCGGTGCCGAACACGAAGTCGCCGTAGGAGTGCGCGGCGACGCTGCCGAAGAGCACGTAGCCGGCACCCGCGAGCGCGGCCACGGCGCCGCACACCGCCATCAGCCGAATCTTGACGCGCGCCGTCCGGAGGCCGAGGTACCGGCACCGCTCCTCGTTTTCGCGGATGGCCACCAGGATCAAACCCGCATCGCTCGACACGAGCACGTAGGCGCCAAGCGCCACCACGAGGAGCAGACCTCCGGCGATCCAGTACCACGCGGTCAGCGAGAACGCCGGAACGGGGATCGGCAAGCCGCTGCTGGAGCCGGTGTAGGCGCCGCCGCTGAGAATGATCTGCGTGAACACGACAGGCAGGGCCAGGGTGACGATGGCGACGTAGATCGGCGAGGCGCCGTCCCAGAACGAGAGCCAGCCGACGGCGGCGCCGATGACGGCGGCCCCGACGAGGGCGATGACGATGGCGCCGGCCGTCGCGAGCGATCCCTCGACGTAGTAGGCGAGCGCCAGGGCGACCGTGTAGACGCCGATGCCGAAGAACGCGGACTGGCCGAAGGTGAGGATGCCGGTGTAGCCCCAGAGCAGATCGACGCTGACGGCGGCGATCGCGAAGAAGAAGGCCTGCGCCAGAATCTGCTGCGCGTAGTCGCCGAGGACGAGCGGGCTCGCCAGGAGCGCCGCGCCGAGCAGAACGAAGCTGCCGACGATCCATGTGCGAGAGACCATGGGGCGTTCGTGCCGCGCGAGTATAACATCGGCGGTCGGAGTATAGTGGCGCGGCGGGCGCGGAGGGAGAAGCGCATGAGCGAAGCCTCGGTGAAGATCGCGTGCATCCAGATGGAACCGGTCGTGGGCAAGAAGGATCAAAACGTCAAGCGAAGCCTCGAGCTCGTGCAGAAAGCCGCCGCGCAGGGCGCGCGCCTCATCGTCCTTCCGGAGCTGTGCAACAGCGGCTACGTCTTCGAGTCGCGCGAGGAGGCCTTCGCGCTCGCCGAGGAAATTCCGCAGGGCCCGACGTGCAAGGCGTGGATGGACATCGCGCAGCGGCACGGCCTGCACCTCGTGGCGGGCATCAGCGAGCGCGACGGCCAGGCGCTCTACAACGCCGCCGTCGTCATCGGCCCGTCGGGGCACATCGGAACCTTTCGCAAGGTGCACCTGTGGGGCGCGGAAAATCTCTTCTTCGAGCCCGGCAACCTCGGCTTTCCCGTCTTCAAGACTCCGCTCGGCCGGATCGGCACGTTCATCTGCTACGACGGATGGTTCCCGGAGAGCTACCGCCTCTGCGCCCTGCAGGGCGCCGACATCGTATGCATTCCCACCAACTGGGTGCCGATCCCCGGGCAGGACGAACGGCGCGAGGCCATGGCCAACATCCTCTGCATGGCGGCCGCGCACTCGAACTCGATCTTCGTCGCCGCGGCGGACCGAGTCGGCGTCGAGCGCGGTCAGCCGTTCATTGGCCAGAGCGTCATCGTCAGCTATACGGGCTGGCCGATCGGCGGCCCGGCGACCCCTGACCGCGAGGAGATCATCTACGCGGAGGCGAATCTCGCCGACGCCCGGCGCAAGCGCAGCTGGAACGAGTACAACCAGGTCCTTCGCGACCGGCGCATCGACGTGTACGACGAGATGCTCGGCACGAAGGTCAGTCGAGGATGGTACTGATGAGAAGCGAAGAGCTCGCGGCCGTCGCCGACCTCGCCGGATATCCCCTGCCCGCGGCCGACCTCGCGGAGGTGGCGGCGATCCTCTCGGGAATGATGCAGGACATCCAGGCGCTGCGCGATCTGGATCTCCCGGACGACGTCGAGCCGATCCTCACGTTCCGCGTGGAGCCGTGGCGATGACGCCGACCGCGTGGCCCTGGCGCTCACTGGCCGACGCCGCCGCCGCCGTGAAGTCGGGCGCCGCCTCGCCGGTGGAGTTGACGCGCGCCTGCCTGGACCGTATCGAGCGCGTCGACTCCGTGGTGCACGCGTTCGTTTCCGTCGACGCGGAGGGTGCGCTCCAGGCCGCGCGCGGCGCCGAGCAGGACATCAAGGCCGGCCGCTACCGCGGGCCGCTGCACGGCATCCCCATCGCGATCAAGGACAACTACGACACGGTCGGCGTTGCCACGCGCAACGGCTCGCAGGTGTTCGCCGACCGGATGCCGACGCAGGACGCCAGCACGTGGGTTCGGCTACGGAACGCGGGCGCCGTCCTCCTCGGTAAGACGACCATGAGCGAGGCGGCGTGGGGCGTCGACTTCCCACCCGTGCGCAATCCGTGGGACGTGCGGCGCAATCCCGGTCTCTCCTCCGGCGGGTCGGGCGCCGCCGTCGGCGCCGGGCTCTGCTTCATGGCCATGGGCTCCGATACCGGCGGATCCATCCGGATCCCGGCGGGCCTCTCCGGAGTCGTCGGCCTGAAGGCCACCTACGGCCGCGTCCCCCGCACCGGCGTGATTCCCCACACGTGGTCGCTCGATCACGCCGGGCCGCTGACCAGGCGTGTCGAGGACACCGCGCTCGTGCTCGGCGTCATCGCCGGTCACGATCCGAGCGACGTCGGCTCTGCCGATGTCCCCGTCGGCGATTATCTGAGCGATCTCGAGCGCGGTCTCGACGGCATGCGCATCGGGCTGCCGCGCGAGCACTTCGGGGATCGGATGGAGCCGCGCGTGGAAACGGCCTTCCGCCAGGCCGTGCGGGATCTCGAGAAGGCCGGCGCCCACGTGAAACACGTCTCGATTCCGCACATGGCCGGCGCGCTCGGCGCCATTCTCGTCACCGAGATGGCCTCGGTCACCGCGTGGCACGACAAGTATCTGAAGGAGCCGGCACGCCGCGCGAAGTACACGCCGGAGGTCCGCGCCCTGATGGACGCGGGCAAGTTCGTCTTCGCCACGGACTTCCTCAAGGCGCAGCGGCTCCGGCGCGTGCTCGTGAACGAGGTCCACGCGGCCTTCGACGGCGTCGACGTGCTGGCCACGCCGACGCTGCCGCTGTGCGCGTGGGACGTCGCCGAGAGTCACGTGCAGATCGCCGGGCAGCCCGAGCACGTGCTGCACGCCTGCTGGCGATACACCTACCCGTGGAACCTGACCGGCCTTCCCGCGCTCAGCGTGCCCTGCGGCTTCGGCGACGGGCTCCCGGTCGGCTTGCAGCTCGTCGGCCGGCCATTCGACGAGGCGGCGATTCTCAGAGCGGGATACGGGTATCAACAGGCGACGCGCTGGCACGAGATGCGGCCCCCCGATCCCGTCGGTGGGGCGGTGTGACTGCCATGCCGACCTTCCACCTCGACCGCGAAAGTGCGTATGTCCCGGATGTCGTCCCGGACAGCGACCTGGCCATGTATCGCAAGGCGAACTTCGGCCATCCCATCGGCTGGGGCCGGAAGGTCGCCATCGTCGTCGTCGACATGACACGCGCCTTCGTCGAGGATCGTTTCGCCCTCGGCAGTGCCACGATGGGGCAAGCGGCCCTGCGCGGCATCGCGGAGCTCCTTGCGGTCGCCCGGCCGATCGGCATCCCCGTGTGCTTCACGAAGATGGTCCCGTTCCGGAACCGGACGGAGGCCGGCCGCTGGTACGATTCGTGTCCCGACATTTTCGGCCGTGCCGATGATGCCGCCGCGCACGAGTCGGCCGAGATCCCGCCGACGATCGCGCCGCGCCCCGATGAGGCGGTGATCGTCAAGGGCAAGCCGAGCGCGTTCTTCGGGACGCAGCTGCACAGCATGCTGACGTTCCACAACGTCGACACGCTGATCATCACCGGGATGGTGACCTCGGGCTGCGTGCGCGCAACGGTGGACGACGCCTTCGCTCATGACTACCGGGTGATCATCCCGGTGGAGTGCGTGGCCGACCGTGCGGAGATACCCCACCGGGTGAACCTCTTCGACATGGACATGATCAGCGCCGACGTGCTTCCGCTGGAGGACGTCCTCGAGCACGTGCGCAAGCTGGATCGCGCCGTGTACTCGACTCGGTAGGCATTGCGCCTTGACGCCCTAGATCTTTCCTGATACCCGTGAGCCTCCATCCGGCGTAGCTGGCGCGCTCAACGAACGAGAACGGACGTGATCGAAGGAGGACCTCATGGGAGTCCAGATGCCTTCGCCCGAGCAAATGCGCGAGGTCGCCACTCGATGCGGGCTGTCGCTGGGTCCCGCCGATCTCGAGTCCTTCCGCCAGCTGTTCACCGGCTACGTCGGCGCCTACAACGCGATCGACGCGATGCCGGACGAGGTGCCGGTCGTCAAGTACGCGCGGACCCCGGGCTACCGGCCCGGCCCCGAGGAGAACCGGTACAACGCGTGGTACCGCAAGACGTCGGTCAAGGGCGCGGCGAGCGGCAAGCTCAAGGGCAAGCGCGTCGCCGTGAAGGACAACATCATGCTCGCCGGCGTCCCGATGATGAACGGCGCGTCGACCCTCGAGGGCTACATCCCGGACTTCGACGCCACGGTGGTCACGCGCATCCTGGACGCGGGCGGCGAGATCGTCGGCAAGACGCACTGCGAGTACTTCTGTCTGTCCGGCGGCAGTCACACGAACGCCACCGGCGCGGTGCACAACCCGCACCGCATGGGGTATTCGGCCGGCGGCTCGTCGTCCGGCAGCGCCGTCGTCGTCGCCCTCGGCGAGGCCGAGATGGCGATGGGCGGCGACCAGGGCGGCTCGATCCGCATGCCGGCGTCCTTCTCCGGCATCTGCGGGATGAAGCCGACGTGGGGCCTGGTGCCGTACACCGGGATCATGCCGATCGAGATCTTCGTCGACCACACGGGCCCGATGACGGCGACCGTCGCCGACAACGCGCTGCTTCTCGAGGTCATCGCGGGCGACGACGGCTACGATCCGCGCATCAAGGCGCCGAAGGTCCAGCCGTACTCGCAGATGCTGGCCGGCGGCGTGAGCGGGCTGCGCATCGCCATGGTGACCGAGGGCTTCAAGCAGCCGAACGGCGAGAAGGCGGTGACCGAGAAGGTGTACGCGGCGGGCCGGCGGCTCGAGCAGCTGGGCGCCAAGGTCCAGGAAGTGTCGATCCCGATGCACTCCGCGGGTCCGGCCATCTGGACGCCGATCGGCGTCGAGGGCCTCACGCAGACGATGATGTGGGGCGACGGCTACGGACTGAGCCGGTCCGATCTCTACGCGGTCTCGCTGATGGACTTCCACCGCGGCTGGCGGCACCGCGCCAACGAGCTGTCGGAGACGACGAAGCTGTTCCTGATGCTCGGGACGTACATCCTGAAGCAGCACGGCTCGCGCTACTACGGCAAGGCCATGAACATCGTGCGCCGGCTCACCGCCGCCTACGATCGCGTCCTGAGCGAGTACGATCTGCTGCTCATGCCGACCACGCCGATGAAGGCGACGCCGCTGCCGGGGCCCGACGCGCCGCGCGAGGAGTACATCCAGCGCGCGCTCGAGATGATCGGCAACACGGCGCCGTTCGACGTGACGCATCACCCGGCCATGTCGATCCCGTGCGGCATGGTGGACGGACTGCCGGTCGGCATGATGCTCGTCGGCAAGCACTTCGACGAGCCGACGATCTACCGGGCGGCGCAGGCCTTCGAGCAGGCGGGCGACTGGAAGAAGATGTAGAGCGCGAGGAGCCGCTCGGGCATGGAAGGCGCGATCACGGCGGTCTTCGAGATCCTGAACTTCGGGGCCATCATGATCCTCGTCGTCCTGGGCCTCGGCGTCATCGCCGGGATGATGGGCATCTTCAACTTCGCCCATGGCGAGTTCGTGCTGCTCGGCGCCTACACCGTCTACCTGTTCAGCGTGTGGACGCTGCCGATCTGGCTCGGGATGCTGGTGGCGCCGGCGGTCGTGGCCGCCATCGCGCTCGTGCTGGAGCGGCTCGTCATCCGACGGTTCTACGCGGTCCCGGTCATCGCCATGCTGGGCACCTACGCGATCGGCCTGGTGATCCGGGAATCCGTCCGCGGGCTCATCGGCGGCCTCTACCGCGCCGTGCCGGAACCGCTGCCCGGCTCCTTCGACATCGGCGCCGTCCACATCGCGCGGTGGCGGCTGTCGATCGTGATCATCACCGCGCTCGTCATCGTCGGCAGCTATCTGCTGCTGAGCCGCACCGGGTTCGGGCTGCGCGTGCGGGCGGCGCTCGAGAACCCGTCGCTCGCGCGCGCCTCGGGCATCTCCACCGACCGCGTCTACGCCGCTACCTTCGCCTTCGGGGCCGCGCTGGCCGGGCTGGCCGGGGCGCTCGTGGTGCCGGTCTTCTCGCTCTCCGCGGATCTCGGCATCCGCTTCCTGATTCAGGGCTTCCTGGCCGTGATGCTGGGCGGCGTCGGCAGCTTCGAGGGCTCCGTCCTCGGCGCCGGCGTCATCGGCATCCTGAGCGCCGCACTGCCGTGGGCGGTGGCGCCGGTGCTCGCGGACGTGCTCGTCTTCGTCATCGCCGTTGTGCTCGTGAGGCTGTGGCCACGCGGATTGACCGCGGGAAGGACGGTATGACCCATGAGTGAGAGAACGGACGTGACCCGACGTCGCTTCTTGCAGTCCGCCGCCTGGATGAGCGGGGCGGTCGCCACCGGCGCGGGCAGCTGGGTGGTGCCCCCGGCCTGGGGCCAGAGCGGCAATCCGATCAAGGTCGGGATCGCCACCGACCTCACCGGCGCCATCGGCTACGCGGGCAACGCCAACGCCAACATCGCCAAGCTGGTGGCGAAGGAGATCAACGCCAAGGGCGGCGTGATCGGCCGGCCCATCGAGCTCCTGATCGAGGACACGGCTTCCAACGAGTCCACGGCCGTCGCCAACGTGCGCAAGCTGATCCAGCGCGACAAGGTCGACGTCGTCTTCGGCGGCATCACGAGCTCGATGCGCAACGCGATCAAGGACGTCATCGTGACCCGCGGCAAGACGCTCTACATCTATCCGCAGCTCTACGAAGGCAAGGAGTGCACGCCCTACATCTTCTGCACGGGCCCGACGCCCGCCCAGCAGTGCGACGAGTTCATCCCCTGGCTCATCAAGAACGGCGGCAAGCGCTTCGCGCTGCCGTCCGCCAACTACGTCTGGCCGCACGTGCTCAACCAGTACGCGCGCAAGGTCATCGAGTCGAGCGGCGGCGAGGTGATCTTCGAGGAGTACTACCCGCTCGACCAGGTCGAGTACAGCGCGACCGTGAACAAGATCATGACCAACAAGGTCGACGTCGTGTTCAATACCGTCATCCCGCCCGGCGTGGGCCCGTTCTTCAAGCAGCTCTACGAGGCGGGCTTCCAGAAGCGCGGCGGGCGGCTCTCGTGCGTCTACTACGACGAGAACACGCTCAACATCAACGCGCCGCACGAGATCGAGGGGCTGGCGAGCTGTCTCGACTACTTCAAGGTCGTGACGAAGGACGACGCGCCGAGCGCCCGCATCCAGGCGGAGTACGACAAGCAGTTCCCGGGCAATATCGCGTTCGCGGCCGGCAGCGCGGCCACGGGAATGTACCGCGGGCTCAAGCTCTGGGAGGCGGCCGTCAAGGAAGCGAAGTCGGTGAACCGCGATGCCGTCGCGAAGGCGCTCGACCACGCCAAGATCTCGGAGGGCCCCGGCGGGCCGGCTGAGATGGTCCCGGGCAAGCGCCACTGCAAGATGCGGATGTACACCGCGGTGGCCAAGGGCGGAACGTACGAGCTCGTCGCCCGCAGCAAGGGCCTGGTCGACCCGAAGGAGTGCTGAAAGCATCGGCGGCGACCCGGGTCGCCGCCCTCGAGCTCGCCCTGCTCGTGGTGTTCGCGGTGCTGCCGGCGGCGTTGGCGGAGTTCCGGGTCGTGTTCGTGACGCGGGTGATGATCCTCGCGTTGCTGGCCCTGAGCTTCGATCTCGTCTGGGGCTTCGCGGGCATCATGAGCTTCGGGCAAGCCCTCTTCTTCGGGGCCGCCGGGTACACGGTGGCGCTGCTCGCCCGTGATGCGGGCATCACGTCGATCTTCGTGGTGCTGCCGGCGGCCGTCGGCGTCGGCCTGGTGCTCGCGTTCGTCGTGGCCGCCTTCCTGCTCCTCGGCCGTAACCCGCCCAGCCTGACGTTCGTGGCGCTCGGAACGCTCACCGGCTCCTACGCGGCCGACCGGCTCGCACGCGGCTGGTATTACCTCGGCGGGCAGAACGGGATTCCCTCGATCCCGCCGATGACGGCCGGCCCCCTGCAGATCACGGAGGGCCTGCCTTATTACTATCTGGCGCTGGCCGTCCTCATCGCGGTGTATGCCGCCTGTCGCTTCCTCGTGCGCTCGCAGCTCGGACTGGCGCTGGCCGGCGTGCGCATCAACGAGGCCCGCATGGCCTTCTTCGGCTATCGCGTCCAGTCGCTGAAGGCCATCGTCTTCTCCGTCGCGGGCGCCATCGCCGGCCTCGCGGGCGGCCTCTACGCGTTCCACGAGGGATTCGTCTGGCCCAACATGCTCGGCGTGATCCTCTCCACGCAGATCGTGCTCTACGCGCTCTTCGGCGGCGTGGGAACCCTCATCGGCGCCGTCGTGGGCGTCGTGGCGATCGAGATCGTGAGCTTCGTGCTCGCGGACGCCTATCCGACTATCTGGCCGATCTTCCTCGGACTCTTGCTGCTCCTGGTTATCCTCTTCCGGCCCGGCGGCCTTATCAGCGTCCTGGTCCCGCGCCGGGAGCGGATCGCGGTCCTGGGGCTCGCGCGGCTGGGGCCGCGGCGCGCGCAGGCGGAGGCCGTCGATGGCGCTGCTTGAGGCGCACGGCGTCGCCAAGACCTTTGGCCAGCTCGCCGCGCTCAGCGACGTCGATTTCGTCGTCGAGGACGGGCAGCTCCACGGCCTCATCGGTCCGAACGGATCGGGAAAGAGCACGCTGCTCAAGTGCCTCGCCGGCGCCGAGCTCCCGACGCGTGGGCGCATCCAGCTCGGTGGCCGCGACATCACGGAGGCCACGCCGTCCGAGCGCGCCCGCGCCGGGCTCAGCCTCAAGTTCCAGGTGACGAGCGTCTTCCCGGAGCTGAGCGTCTATCACAACGTGCTGCTCGCGCTGCAGGCGCACGATCCGCTGGCGTCGCTCACCTTCTCGCGGTCGCGCGACCGTCTGCACGGACGGGTCATGGAGATCCTGGCCGAGCTGCGGCTGCGGGAGCGCGCGCCGGCCCCGGCCGGGGTCCTCTCACACGGCGAGCAGCAGTGGCTAGAGATCGCGATGGCGCTCGCGTCCCGGCCGCGGCTGCTGCTTCTCGACGAGCCGACCGGAGGGATGAGCGTGGAGGAGCGGAGGGCCACCGGGCAGCTGCTGGTCGGCCTGAAACGGTCGTGCTCGATCGTGGTCGTGGAGCACGATCTCGATTTCATCCGCGAGATCTGCGACGTCCTCACCGTGCTCGACCAGGGTCGCGTGCTGGAGACGGGCACCGTGGAGCAGATCCAGAAGAGCCGCAAGGTCCAGGAGGTCTACCTCACGCGTGTCTGACGCGATCCTCGAGGTGCGTGACGTGTGCGCGTCCTACGACCGCAGCCAGGTGCTGTTCGGTGTCAGCCTGACGGCGCCGCGGCGCGGCGGGGTGGCCGTGCTCGGCCGCAACGGCGCCGGCAAGACCACGCTGATGAAGACGATCATCGGCGAGATGGCCGCTCACGCCGGCGACATCCGCTTCGACGGCCGCGACGCCTCGCGTCTGCCGACCGACCAGCGCGTGCGCCTCGGTCTCGGCTACGTGCCGCAGGACCACGGCGTCTTCGGCCGGCTCTCGGTGCGCGAAAACCTCCAGGTCGGCGCCGCCGCCGCGGGGGACCGCCGCGCCATCGACACCGTGCTGTCGGTCTTCCCGAAGCTCGGCCAGCGGCTCGGCCAGCCGGCGGCGACGCTGAGCGGCGGCGAGCGGAAGATGCTGGCGATCGGCCGCGCGCTCCTGTCCCGGCCGAAGGTCCTCCTCCTGGACGAGCCGACCGAGGGCGTCTGGATCGGCGTCATCGAGGAGATCGCCGAGCGCCTGCGCGCGCTCGTGCGGGAGATGGCCATCGTGCTCGTCGAGCAGCATCTCGAGCTCGCCCTCGGCGTGGCCGACTACGCATACGTCCTCGATCGCGGCCGCGTGGCCCTCGAGGGGCCCTCGGCGTCCGTTCGCGCCGACGCGCGGCTGCTCCAGTACCTCGCGCCCTGAACTACTGGGGCATCCCTTTCATGTCGACGGGCGCGTAGTACTTCCGGGCTCCGAGGGCATCGACGCGTGCCCAGAAGTCTGGCTGCGAGGCCAGCCCGAGCTCGGTCACGCCGGCGCGCTGACGCCACATGCACCAGGAGTCCGGATGGAGCTGGCTCGCGTCCCGGAGCCAGCGGTCGCCCTCCTCCGTCTGGCCGCGCCGGAGCAGCTCCTGCCCGAGCCTGAACGCGACGTGCGCCCGCGCCACGTCGTCCGTCGGCGCCCTCACGTGCGCCCGCGCCCGCTCCGCGTCGAAGGCGTGCTCGCTCGCCATC
Organism: Candidatus Methylomirabilota bacterium; assembly: GCA_036556545.1. Taxonomy (GTDB): domain Bacteria; phylum Methylomirabilota; class Methylomirabilia; order Rokubacteriales; family CSP1-6; genus AR12. Next base: position 4,483 of record DATBJF010000002.1, on the reverse strand, counting down.
CCGTTCAGGACCCAGTCGCGAACGGCATTCACATACGTCGCCTTCGCCTCGGCGGTGATCCGGGCCGCGTCCGCCGGCATCTCGCGCTTCACGCGATCCATCCGACGGAAGCCCTCGTACGCACCGGCGGGCTCCGCTGGCCGCACGACCGTGCCGCGCTCGTCGATCCACACCGCCTCCGGCACGTTGACCATGCCGTAGAGATCGGCGACACGATGCTCTCGGTCGATGAGACATGGATAGGTCGGGTTCGCGGCCTCGATCCACGGAAGCGCATCGCCGGCGCGGCTGTCGAGAGCGACGGCGAGAACCGTGAAATTCCGGTCCTGCAGCTCCTCGTACAGTGTCTGCCACACGGGCAGATCACGCCGGCACCCTCACCAGGACGCCCACGAGACGAGCATCACCTTCTTGCCGCGCTGGCTGGAGAGGGAGTGCATCCGACCCGAGCGATCAGGCAGGGTGAAGTTCGGTGCCTCGAGGGACCGCAGCGCCGACGCGCGCTCGGTGGCCGCCTCCCCGAGCACCCAGACGCTGGCATCCTCGCTGTGGACGACCGGTTTGCCGAGGTGTCGCCACGCAGCCGCCGCGTCGACCTGGCCGTCACGCAGGAAATCACGTTGGCGTCCCGGCGGGATCGGCACGCAGACGTCGCCGCGACACAGCCCTTCTCTTCTCGCTGACCAGCCAGTGGCGTGCTCGAGCTCGGCTTCGGACAGCCAGAGGCGGTCGCCCTCGACCCGGCCCGCGGGCACCTCGATCGTCTCGCCCTCGGTCAGTACGGTCACCATGGCTGGACTGTATAGAATGCGGGTCGATGCCGCTTCAGAATCGTGTCACTCCGCGAGGCGACATCGTCGCCACTCCGGCCCGGGGAACCCTGATGGGCAACCGCGGTCGCCTTCATGACGAGACGCGCCGGATCGTCCGGCCCGTCGTCGGCGGCTATCGCGCCTGGGTGACGTGCGTGCTCAGCTTCAAGGGGCGCCGGCAGCCAGTGATGAGGCCGGGGCGCTACACGGAGCTGTTCTTCCTCGACGAGGCAACCGCGCTGGCCGCGGGTCACCGGCCTTGCGGAGAATGTCGCCGGGCCGACTACCAGCGCTTCAAGCATGCGTGGACCATCGGCAACCCGGAGCACGGCATCAGCTCCTCCGCCCGCATCGCGTTGCTCGACCTCGAGCTCCATCGGGACCGGCTCGGCCCGGACCGATGCCCGCGCACGCACCGCGCCGATATCGGCCAGCTTCCCGATGGTGTTTTCGTGGCCGGCGCCGAACCCGAGTCCGCGGTGCTGGTCTGGCGCGGCTCGCTCTGGGCGTGGTCACCCGAGGGCTATACCCGGAAGGGTTCCCGGCCGCCGCTCGGTCAGGTCACCGTGCTCACACCGCGCTCGACGGTGAACGCGATTGCCGCCGGGTACATTCCCATGGTGCACGCGACGGCCGAGGCTTGATCCGAGCGCGGTCATCACGACATCGGCCAGCGCGAGCGGGGAAAGGTGATGCCGGTGCGCGCCTGCAGACGCTCGCCGATGTCCTGGACGGTGGAAAACAGTCGCCCCTCGTCGACGAACGTCTGCCGGTAGTTGTCGACGACGATCCGGCCGTCGATGACGACCGTGTGCACGCTCCGCCCGTCGGCGTTGTAGATGAGGTTGTTCACCGGATTCCAGAGCGTCTGCCACTCCGGGCGGCGAGTGTCAAATAGCACGACGTCGCCGCGCTTCCCCGGCTCGATGGCCCCGATCTCATCGCCCAGCCCGACGGCCGCCGCGCCGAGACGGGTGCCCATCTCGAGCGCGGTCTCGGCGGGAATCTGCGTCGTGTCCTGACGGGCGTCCTTGTACTGGATGGCCGCCATGTTCATGGCACGCACGAGGTCCAGGTGGTTCGAGTTGTTCGGCGAGTCGCAACCGAGCGCCACGCGCACGCCCCGCGCAAGCAGCTCGGGCATTCGTCCGTGCGTGCCGACACCGCGGCCGCCCTTCGCCGCCGTCACCGGGCACATCGCGACGGCCGTACCCGTCCGTGCGATGCAGTCGCTCTCGGCGTCGTCGATGCCGAGCGCGTGGGCGAGCAGCACGTTCGGGCCCAGCACGCCGTGCGCCTCCAGATACTCGGTCGGGCTCTTGGCTCCACGCGCCTGGTATGCCTTGCGCGCCTGCGCGCCGCTGCCGTGGTGGAGCGTGAGGCCGGTCCCCCGCTCCTTCACGACACGCGTGAGGACCTGCAGCAGCTCGGCGCTGCACGTCTCCGGCGAAAACGGCATCGCCCACGCACGCAGCCGGCCCTCGAGGCGCCCGTTCCATTTGTCGATGAACGCCGCCGTCCGCGCCGCGGCCTCGGCGGTCGTGAAGCGCGGCTGCGGGAATGGCGCCTCGCGGTCCATCACGGCCTCGCCGAGAATGACGCGCACGCCCGCGTCCTCGTAGGCCTGCAGGCAGGCGTCCGGAAACTTCGTCGAGCCCGGGTCGACGAGGCACACCGTACCGCTGCGCACCAGCTCGAGCAGCGCGAGCAGCGACGTGTGGTACTCCTCGTCCTCGGTCATCGCCGTCTGCAGCGCGAAGACGTGCTTGAGCGGGCTCCCGAGGTCGTCGGGAAAGATGCCGCGAACGGGATGCGCGTAGCTGATGTGCATGTGGCCATTCACGAAGCCGGGCGTGACCACGAAGTCCCGCGCATCGATCACGCGATCGGCGCGCGCGTCGGCCAGCTCGTCGGCCTTTCCGACACGCACGATACGTCCGCGCTCGATCACGATCGAGCCGTCGCGAATGATGCGCCGCTGCGCGTCGACGGTCAGAACGTACCGCGCGCGATCGATTTTGAGGCTCGGCTGCGCCATACATGCCCTCCTTCGAGTCTCGTGAGGATGGCATCGGCGCCCGCCCCGGGCAAGCGAGTACAGCGTTACCGGCGGTCAAGACGCCCGGTAGACGATCTCTCCGCCCACCAGCGTCAGCACGGGCGCGATCTCGGGAATGCGCGTCTCGTCGGCCCCTAGCCCAGTCGTCCCAATGCCGGAATACGTCTATGCGCGCTGATTCGGCCCGCCACGACGAGCTCATCGAATGCCCGCGCGTCGAAGAGAGTATGGGCCCCCCTCCGGCTGGTATGCGGCAGGCGGCATTATACGGATTCGGGGCTTACGGCGCAGTTGCCGGTGCCGCAGGGCCGCCCGCGACTACGGTCGTGGCAGCTCAGCGCGAATAGCGAACATTGACCCTGCCGCGGAATCGGCCGTACCTTAGGGCATGGACTGGCGCTCCCGAATCACCATCGAGCCCGGTAAGCGTGCTGGCAAGCCAACCATCCGCGGACTACGAATCACGGTGTCCGACGTTCTGGACTATCTCGCCTCCGGCATGACCGAGGACGAGATCCTGCGCGACTTCCCCGATCTCACGCGTGAAGATATCCGGGCCTGCCTCGCCTTTGCCGCCGACCGGGAGCGCAAGTTTGTCTCCGTTCCACCCGCGTGAAGCTCCTTCTCGACCAGAACCTCTCTCCACGTCTCATCGCAGCGCTCGCCGACCTCTTCCCTGATTCGCGTCATGTCCGTGAGCTGGGTCTCGCCTCGGCCGAGGACGCGGTCGTCTGGCACTACGCCGCCGAGCACGGCTTCACGATCGTGTCGAAGGATGCTGATTTCCACGAACGGAGCTTCCTGCTCGGCCACCCGCCGAAGGTAATCTGGATCCGGCGCGGCAACTGTTCGACAGATCAAGCCCTCGGTCTCCTGCGTAGTGAAGCCGAATCGATCAATCGGTTCGGAACGGACTCCGAAACATCGTTTCTGGCACTCGGATAAGTCACGCTACGAATGGTTCGTGAAGGCCGGATAACGTTCGCACGGCACTTGCCGGGGAGAAACAGCCATGCGCGTGCCTCAAAAGCCAGGGACAAAGGGCAGCCAAAAGTGGATGCAGCTCCTAGTAAATCAAGCGCCCCATGTCCTCGATCGCGCAATTGCTCGTGAATTGAATCTACCGCCCGCGGAAAAGATCCAGTGGCTCTCTCCGCTGGCGGACGACGCGTACGCGGAATATCGCGATCAGGCGTTTGTGGCGAAGCTGGAGACTCAACCGAAGCGCATACCGCTCTCGGCCTTCTGGCCTGCCCGAGGCCCTCAGTGGGACGCTCTGGGGCGCACAAGCAGCCGAAAGCTTCTCCTCATAGAGGCGAAGGCCCACATCGGCGAGCTGTTGTCGACACCGTGTCAGGCAGCCGGGACATCGCTCAAGACCATTCGAGCCTGTATGGACCGGGTGAAGCGCGCGCTCGCTCCGCGAAGTCAGACGGACTGGTGTGCCGAGTATTATCAATACACGAACCGTCTCGCCCACCTGTATTTCTTGCGCATGATGAATCATCTGCCTGCGTATCTCATATTTCTCTATCTGATCGGCGACACAGACATGCAGGGGCCAAAGACAGCTGAGGAATGGTCTGGAGCGCTTCGGCTACTCCACAAGCAC
>DATBJF010000001.1:0-98794 GCA_036556545.1 Candidatus Methylomirabilota bacterium | reverse complement strand
CCCCCGATGTCCTCCAGGGCGCGGTCGATCGCGCGCAGGAAGATCGTGAGGGCGACGAACAGGGCGGCGACTCCGACGACGGACAGCACGGCGAGAACGACGAAGATGTTCATCGGGAGTTCCCCTGTCCGGTGACGCACGTCGGACACTCCGGACAGCGTTCGGCGTGCGCGTTCAGCCCGGCTGTGCTGGCGATGATCCCCTTGGCGCACTCGAGAATGTCCCCGGCGACGTGGATCGTCGCATCGAGGAGGGCGATGTGAATCGTGTTGTTGGCCACCTGCTGCCCCGCTGTCCAGATCGCCGACACGCCCCCACGGATCTCCCGGGCGGCGCGAAGGATCAGTGCCAGCAGCGTGGCCACCACGACCAGTACGACGGCGTAGATGATCAGCGTGATGACCCACATGCGCTGAATCGTGTCCGCGGTCACCGCATCCATATATATGTATGCTCCTACCGGCGGCCGCCGGTGCCGACATGGCCGTGCAGGGCTTCCTCGAGTGTCCGGCTCTTGGTCTCGATGGCACAGACGGTGTCGCGGATCTGCTCGGCGACGCTGTTCGTGGTCTGCAGCTCCCAGATCACCCGCGTGTTGTCGCGAATCCCTTCCACGGCTCTCCGCGCGCGCGTGGCGTGAGCCGCGATGCTCCGCGCGGTCAGCCAGATCGTGATGAGCAGGGAGGCGGCGATGAGGACGACGACGGCGGCGACCGCCATCCACACGCGCCACGCGGCCCAGAGATCAGCGGTGGTCATGGGTGTCCTCGCGGCCGGCGCTCTCGTCGATGTAGTCCTTCCGATAGCCAGGCCGGTCGACGCCCCAGAAGCGATCGTCCTGCCCGGGCGGGCGTCCCGGCTTCTTCGACGCGACGTGCTGCCACTTGGCGTAGAAGAACTTGATCGTCCTGTCCGTGAGCGTCTGCGCCTGCACGTGCGCCCACCCGCTGGGGACTTCCCCCGTGACGTCCCAGCGGTGCTCGCGGTTCGCCTCGCGGTTCGACAGGCGGCGCAGCCGCCTGACGACGCCGCCGACGGTCCTGGCCGCGAAGGTGGAGACGGCGGCCCCCGGCGGCGTCTTGTAGAACGGGCTGAACTTGTCCGGGAAGCCGGGCATGGTACAGCCGATGCAGATGCCTCCCGCCTTCATGCAGCCGCCCATGTGATTGATGGCGCCGCGCTGGACGATATTGCAGTTGACGACCGGGCCCCAGCAGCCGATCTCGACCAGGCACTGGGGATCGCCATACTGTTTTGCGAACAGCCCTTCTTCGTAGTATCCCGCGCGCGTGCAGCCGTGGTGGACGGTCTCGCGGAACAGCCACGCCGGCCGGCCCAGCTCGTCGAACGTCGGCAGGGGACCGAGCCCCTGGAGGAACAGAAGGACGGCGAAGACCGTCTCCGTGAAGTTGTCCCCCTGCGGCGCGCAGCCCGGGATATTGATCACCGGCAAGCCGAACGCGCTGCGGTAGTCCTTGCCCAGATAATCCATGACGCTCATCGCACCGGTCGGATTCCCTTCTGCAGACGGGATGCCGCCCCAGGTGGCGCACGTCCCGATCGCGATCATCGCCGCCGCGCCAGGAGCAAGGCGCTTCAGCCACGTCGCCGTTGGTACGGGATGCGAGCCTTCCTTGTCCTGGATGGCCTCGACACCCATCGCGGAGAAGTAGCCGCCGGTCCGGTGGGCGATCCGCTCGTCGGCGACGGAACCTTCGAAGACCACGACGTAGGGGGCACCGAGGTTGCCTTCGTACGCATCGCGGAACGGCTTCACGAACTCGGCACCCGCTTCGACCGACAGCACGGGATGGTGGAGGATCACCTTGGGCATCGCGGGGACGGTGCCCGTGAGCAGGCCTTCGATGCCGGGATTGGTGGCCCCGGCGACGGAGATCGTGCAGCCGTCGCAGCTCATGCCGGCGAGCCAGTAGACGTGAATCGTCTTGAGCGGTCCGAGTGGCAATCGCTGCGGCCGAGTCTCCGGCTGCGTCTCCGCGATCGGCGGCTGGCCGCCCTTGAGGACGTCTCGCTCGACGACGGTGGCCATGTGAACTCCTCCTAGCAGATCCGCGGGAGCTGTTCGCCCTGCAACATGTCGACGATTCTGCGCCCGCCGATGGTGGTTTTCAGCACAACAAGTCGCGCGCTGTCCTCCACCACCTCGCCGATCACGCGCGCTTCTCGACCTTCCGGATGCCGGTGCATGGCCGCCAGCACCCGTCGGGCATCGGCTCGCGGGACAACGGCCAGCAGCTTGCCCTCGTTGGCGACATACAGGGCATCGAGTCCGAGCAGCTCGCAGACGCCCCGCACTGGCTCGCGCACGACGATCGCGGCCTCGTCCAGGACCATCCCGACGCTCGATCGTTGCGCGAGCTCGTTGGCCGCGGTGGCGACGCCACCCCGGGTGGGATCGCGCAGGCAGTGCACGTCGGCCCCGGTTCCGAGCACGTCGAGGACCAGCCGGTGGAGCGCCGCCGTGTCGCTGGCGATGGACGTCTCGAGCTCGAGATCCGCGCGCGCGGCCATGATGGCCATGCCGTGCTCGGCGATGGGCCCGCTCAGGATGACGACGTCCCCGGGACGGGCGCGATCGGCGGAGATCGTGCCGGCGTGCGCGACGAGCCCGAGGCCGGTCGTGGTCACGAAGCAGCCGTCCGCCTTTCCGCGGTCCACGACCTTGGTATCGCCGGCAATCAGCAGCACGCCGGCCGCCTCGGCCGCCTTGCGCATCGAGGCGACGATCCGCTGGAGGTCCGCGAGCGGGAAGCCTTCCTCCAAAATGAACGCGGCGCCGAGGTAGAGGGGCTGTGCGCCCGCCATCGCCAGGTCGTTCACCGTTCCATTCACGGCGAGATCGCCGATGTCGCCGCCGGGGAAGAACAGAGGCGTGACGACATACGAGTCCGTCGTGAACGCCACGCGCATTCCGCCGATGTCGATCACCGCCTGATCGTCGCGCTTGTCCAGGAACTCGTTACGGAATGCCGGCAGGAAGCACCGCGCGATCAGCTCGGCCGTCATCTTGCCGCCGCTACCGTGGCCCAGCAGGATCCGGTCGAACCCGGAGATCGGCAACGGGCAGCTGAGATCAGATGACATCGGGCTCGCCGAGGACGATGTGGATGAGGTCCCAGACGACGTGGTAGAGCGCCACGTGCGTCTCCTGGATCCGGTGGATGCTGAACGACGGGACGACCAGGGCGTAGTCGGCAAGGGCGGCGAGCCGCCCGCCGTCCTTACCGGTGAAGGCGATGGTGATCAGGCCGAGGTCGCGCCCCACCTCGAGGGCATGCACGAGATTCGGCGACTGGCCGCTCGTGCTGAGCGCGAGGGCCATGTCGCCTCGGCGTGCATGAATCCGCAGCTGATCGCCAAAGATTTTGGCGAAGTCCCGGTCGTTCGAGATCGCGGTCAGCAACGCGTGGTCGGTCGTCAGCGCGAGGGCGGGGAGAGGCCGACGCTTCTCGATGATCGGGTGGCAGAACTCGACGGCAACGTGCTGGGCATCGGTGGCGCCGCCGCCGTTTCCCATGACGTAGAGCCGGCCGCCGGTCTTGAATGCCGACGCCATCGCGCGCGCCAGCGCCTCGATGCGGTCGGCTTCCGCGCGGAAAAAGGCTTCCTTGACCTCGGCGCTCTCGCGCGCCTTCCGGAGGATTGCGTCCTTCACGGCGTCGTCACGGGCTCACGGTGGCGACCGTATGCGTAGTACGCCGCGCACGCGCCCTCGGACGACACCATCGTGGCGCCGAGAGGATTGGCCGGTGTGCAACGACCGCCGAAGGCCGGGCAATCGTGGGGCTTCTTGAGGCCGCGCAGGATCTGCCCGCTGATGCACTCCGCGGGCTCGTGCGTCTGCAATGCGCCGATCTCGAAGCGCTTCTCCGCGTCGTGGTCGCGGAGCTCGTAGCGAAGGCGGAGGCCGGACTTCGGTATGGTACCGACGCCGCGCCACTTCCGGTCGCAGACCTCGAACGCGGACCAGATGAGCTCTTGCGCGGCGCTGTTGCCGGCGCGACTCACCACCCGCGAGTACTGGTTCTCGACGCGGGCCTCCCCGTGCTCGAGCTGGGTCACCGTCTTGAGCACGCCCTCGAGCAGATCGACGGGCTCGAAGCCCGTGATCACGACCGGCACCTTGTAGTGCCGGGCGATGGCGTCGTATTCGCGATATCCCATCACCGTGCACACGTGACCTGGTCCGAGAAACCCCTGCACCCGATTGCCCGGCGTCTGGAGGATGGCCGCGATCGAGGGAGGGACGAGGACGTGGGAGACCAGCATGGTGAAGTTCGCAATGCCGAACGCGCGGGCGCGCATGACGGCCAGGGCGTTGGCCGGGGCCGTCGTCTCGAAACCGATGGCGAAGAACACGACCTGACGATCGGGGTTCTCCTGAGCGATGCGAACGGCGTCGATCGGCGCGTACACGATCCGGACGTCGGCGCCCTCGGACTTCAGACGCAGAAGGTCGGTGCCGGAGCCCGGAACGCGGAGCATGTCGCCGAACGAGGTGAAGATGACCCCGGGCGAACGAGCGATGGCGTGAGCCTTATCGATCTGTTCGAGCGGCGTGACGCACACAGGGCACCCCGGGCCGTGGACCAGCTCGAGCTCGGCCGGCAGCAGCCGATCGATCCCGTGCCTGACGATCGAGTGGGTCTGACCGCCGCAGACCTCCATGAGCGTCCACGGCCGCGTGGTGACGCGGCGAATTTCGGCCACCAGGTTGGCTGCCACGCGTCCGTCGCGATACTCGTCCAGGTATTTCATGAGTCCGCCTGGGGCGCTTCCAGTTCCCCGAGCTGGCCAAGCTCTTCGAGGAAGCGATAGGTCCGCTCGGCCTCCTCGGGGTCCACCTTGCTCAGTGCGAAGCCGACGTGCACGAGCACGTAATCCCCGATCCCGGCCTCCCGAAGGTGCTCCAGGCAGACCTTGCGCACGGTCCCGCCGAAGTCGGCGCGGCCCATGCGCAGGCCACGATCTTCGAAGACCTCCAGGACCTTGCCCGGGATCGCGAGGCACATCAGCCGCTGCCCTTTCCGGAGATTCGTCGGGCAGCCACCGCGGCTTGACCGAGCGCGAGCCCACCGTCGTTCGGCGGAACGTTCCGATGACTGTAGACCTCGAACCCGGCCGTCTCGAGCGTGTCCAGCGCCCCGCCGAGCAGCCACGCGTTCTGGAAGACGCCGCCGCTGAGCGCGATCGCCCCTATGCCCGTGCGCCGGCGGAGGCGAGTGCAGACCTGCAGCAGGATATCGATCAGCGTCGCGTGGAAGCGCGCCGAGATCGTGGCGGGTGGTGTCTCACGGAGCAGGTCCTCGACGATCCCGCGGATGACGTCTTGCGTCCGTACCACCAGCGTGCCGTCCGTTTCGGTCACGCCGCTGGGATAGGTGCGGTCCGCATGCGGCTCGGCGAGGGCTTCGAGCTCCATGGCCGCCTGTCCTTCGTATTCAACGCTGTCGCGCAGTCCGAGGAGGCTCGCGACCGCGTCGAAGAGCCGCCCGGCGCTGGACGTCGGTGGTGCGTTGAGCGCCCGGTCGATCGCACGACCGAGCGTGCGCCACGCCGCGGGGTCGAGTCGCCGCACGAGCGCCAGGTCCAGATTCGCCATGGCGTCTCCGTATGCGACCTGCAAGAAGGCGGCGGCCATGCGCCACGGCTCGCGGACGGCCGCGTCGCCCCCGGGCAGCGGGACGAGCTCGAAGTGGCCGGCCCGTTCGAAACCCTCCAGATCGGCGAGCAGGAATTCGCCGCCCCACACCTGGCCGTCGCCGCCATAGCCGGTACCGTCCCAGGCGACGCCGATGACGCGCCGGTCGACAGCGTTGTCGGCGAGGCAGCTGGCGATGTGCGCATGGTGATGTTGCACGGGAACTCGCTCGACGCCGTCGAGCGACCGGGCGTACACGGTGGAGCGGTAGGCGGGATGGAGATCGTGCGCCACCACCTCCGGCGCCACGTCGAGCAGCCTCTTGAAGTGCTCGACGGCGTCCACAAAGGAACGATACGCGCGCTCGTTGCTCAGATCGCCGAGGTGCTGGCTCGGGAACGCGTCAGGCCCACGAACCAGCGCGAAGGTGTTCTTCAGCTCGCCGCCACAGGCGAGGATGGGGCGGGACGCATGGACGGGCAGTCGCACGGCGAGAGGGACATAACCGCGAGAGCGGCGAACGAGGCGAGGCACCCCGTGCACGACGCGCGCGACGGAGTCGTCGCAGGGGACGTGGATCGAGCGGTCGTGGAGCACGAAGAGATCGGCGACGCCACGAAGACGATCGAGCGCGTCGTCGTCGAGGTGCGCGATCGTGTCATCGGTCGCGTTGCCGCTGGTCATGACGAGCGGTCCGTCCACGGCGTCGAGCAGGAGATGGTGGAGCGGGGTGTAGGCCAGCATCACACCAAGCTCGCGGATGTGCGGCGCGACATGGCTCGCCACCTCGGTGGCCGGACGCTTCGCGAGCAAGACGATCGGCCGTGCTGCCGACGTGAGCAGCTGCGCCTCCTCGTCGGACACATCGCACAGCGTGCGCGCTGCCGCCAGGTCCTTGACCATCACCGCGAGCGGCTTCGACTCGCGCTGCTTCCGTCTTCTCAGCTCCGCGACCGCCGCCGGCTGGGTGGCGGCGCAGGCGAAGTGGTAGCCTCCGATACCCTTCACCGCGACGATCCCGCCCCGTCTCAGCACGGCGGCCGCCGTCTCGATCGGATCGGCGGCCGAGATCAGCCGGCCATCCGACCCGCGCAGGGCGAGAGCCGGGCCGCATCGCGGGCACGAGATCGTCTCCGCATGCAAGCGCCGGTCGCGCGGTGATTCGTACTCGCGGCGACAGTCCGGACACATCGCGAAGCCGGCCATCGTCGTGCCGCCGCGATCGTAGGGAAGCGTCCGGACGATGGTGAATCGAGGGCCGCACGTCGTGCAGGTCACGAACGCGTGGCGGTGGCGCCGGTCGTGCCGGTCGACCAGCTCGGCAAGGCAGCCGTCGCAGATCGCCAGGTCGGGCACCGGTACCAGCTCGGCGCGGCCGTCGTGGACACTCGCCTCGAAGGAAAATGGCCGCGCCGCCCCGGTGGGCTGCGTCCACGTCACCGAGCGCCGACGTGGGGCACCGCCAGCTGGTGCAAAGCCGCCGAGGTCCTCCAGGAAGGCGGCGATCGCTCCTTCGCCGCCTTCGAGGTCGACGACAACGCCCTGGAGCGTGTTTCGGACGGAGCCGCGGAGCTCATGCCGCAGGGCGAGGCGGTAGACCGCGGGCCGCAGGCCGACTCCCTGGACGCAGCCCTCGAGGACCACCGTGCAGCGGCGGGTGCCGGCCATCGAGCTCCTTTATCGGTGCGGAAAGACAACGAATCTGCAACGATGGCGTCAGTCTAGGGGTCGTAGAGAGCGGCGTCAAACGACGGGACGGCCGCTCGCTTCGAATTTTCGAAGCACTTCTACCAGCACGTTACAACGCCTTACGCGTGGAGGCGAGCGGATGCGTCACGACGATCATCACCACGGAGAGCACGGGCACTCTCACGGCACTGTCGATCCTGCCATCGCGTCGAGCCGCGAGGGGCTATGGGCGGTGAAGTGGTCGTTCATCGGGCTCACCGTCACCGCGGTCTTTCAGGTGTTCGTCTTCATGGCCTCCGGCAGCGTCGGGCTCCTCGCGGACACGATCCACAACTTCGCCGATGCATCGACGGCGATTCCCCTCGGCATCGCGTTCTGGCTGGCACGGCACGGGCCTACGCGGCGGTTCACGTACGGACTCGGGCGGGTCGAAGACCTGGCCGGGATTGCCGTCATCGCGACCATTCTCGTGAGCGCCATCGCCGCTGCGTATGAGGCGATTCGTCGTCTCCTGAGCCCGGAACCGGTCGAGATGCTCTGGGCGGTGATGGTCGCCGGGCTCGTCGGATTTCTCGGCAACGAAGGGGTGGCGATCTTCCGCATCCGCGTCGGTCGGAGGATCGGCAGTGCGGCCCTTGTCGCCGATGGGTACCACGCCCGGGTGGACGGGTGGACGAGCCTCGCCGTCGTCCTCGGCGCGCTCGGTATCTGGGCCGGCTACCCGCTCGCCGATCCGATCGTCGGCGTGGTGATCGCGGGCGCGATCTTCATCCTCGTGTGGCAGTCCGCGCGCTCGGTGCTCTTGCGCGTGCTCGACGGGGTGGAGACGGCGACGCTGGACGCAATCGTCCATGCTGCCCGGCACGTCGAGAACGTTCAGGATGTGACCGACGTGCGCGCCCGGTGGCTGGGCCACCGTGTTCACGTAGACGTCAGTATCACCGTGCCGGCAGATCTATCGGTCGGCGATGGCCACGGCATCGCCGGTGAAGTGCGGCACCAGCTTCTTCACCACGTCGAGCATCTCGGGCGCGTCAACGTGCACGTGGATCCCTCGGGGCAGAGCGGAGAGGTGTTTCACCGGATCGGTGAACATCTGCATGATGGGCTCCCGCGCCATGCTCATGACTGAATAGGGTGTAGACTCCTGGTAAGTGCCCTCATCGGCGGCGGGTTGATGGAAGCCCAACGCCGATACCGCTCCTCCAATCGAGTGCCGCCGCTTCAGGGTGCCCTCCGGACGGAAGACGGCCTCCAGATCACGGGTGTCGGCCAGGGATCCCGCCACTCGTGTTGAGGGCCGGCTATGAACGAATTCCCGCGCGCCATCCGTCCTGGAGACGGGGAAGCGACCACGAGGATCATCTGCCCCGAGTGCGGCGGCAGCATCACGGTGCGGGGAATCGGCGACGACGTCGCTGATCTTCACCGGCTCGTCTTTCAATGCCGGGTGGGCCACCGCTATGCGTTCGAAGAGCTGCTCATCGGCAAAGAGCGACACATCGATCGGATGATCTGGGGCGTCGTATACGCCTACGAGGAACTTGCGGGAATGCTTCGCACCGCCACCGCGCGCGACGGTCGCGACAGCGACACGAGCCCTGACGACCAATACCGCCGACGCGCAGAACGCGCCGAAGAGATCGCCGCCGCACTGCGGGCGCTGATACATCGCGACGAGTCCATCAAGCTGAAAGCCCACATTGACGGCGAGTGATGCTCGTCGTGCGGCGCTAGAGACGGCGAAGGCGCACAGCCAACCGCGGGATGTCGTCGTCATCGGCGCTTCTGCGGGTGGCATCGAGGCGCTGCGCCGGCTCGTGCCTCTGCTGCCGGCATCTCTTGCGGCAGCGATAGCGATCGCCGTTCACCTCAGCCCGACGTCGGAATCGCTCCTGCCCCAGCAGCTGGGTCGCGGCAGCGCACTGCCCGTCTTGCCGGCGTCCGACAATGTTGAGTTCCGGCGCGGCCGCGTCTATGTCAGCGTTCCGGATCGGCACCTCATCGTGCGCGATGGCGTGCTCGCCCTGACGCGGGACGCGACGGAGCACTTTCATCGCCCTGCTGTCGATCCGCTCTTTCGCTCGGCGGCGAAAGCATACGGTGCGCGCGTTGTCGGCGTGGTGCTGTCCGGTGCCGGTCACGACGGCGTCGAGGGCGCGGTGACGATCAAGGCGGCAGGAGGCCTGGTGCTCGCGCAGGACCCATCGGAAGCGAGGCACCCCGGTATGCCTCGTGCCGCCATTGCGCGCGGCGTCGTCGACGCGGTGCTCTCTATAGACGGGCTGGCCGCGAGGCTTCGCAAGCTCGGCGGCGGCGACGTCACGGCTGCGTAACAGCGTCGGTGACGGCCTGTCTCGCGGCGTCCAAGCTCTCGAATACCGGGGCCGCCGTCGTCCCTGCAAGCGACCACGGTGCCGCTCCGTCGACGTCATTGTCCAGGATCATGTCCGCCGTCGTCTGCGGTTGGTCGCGGCGAAGGTGTAATCGCTGCGCCGGAAAGTAGATGGTCGCGTAGTCGGTTTCGAGCCCCGCGACGTCACGTCCTTCCTGATTCCGGACCAGGGCGCGGCGCAGCGCCGTCTCGACGGAGCAGTGGATCCATACCGCCACGTCGTAACGCGGCCGGAGAAGGCGCCGCAGGACGAAGATGCCCTCGAGAATCACGACATCGACGTCGTGAAAGTCATAGACGTGGTCGTACCAGGAGTCGTCGGCGAGTCGAAGCAAGGGAAGGACCAGCTCGAGCCCGCGGTCGCGCCGTAGCGGGTCGATGACGCGTTCGAAGAGCTCAGCCCACCGAAACGCATGGCGGTAGAAATGGCGTGCCGGATCCCGGGCGTTGAAGCGCATCGGCGCAGGGGTGTGCCAGGGATCGAGTGTCACGACGGCGGCGTGCACGCCCCGGCCGGCGAGGACCGCGGCAAGGGCGGGGGCCATCGTGCTCTTCCCCGAGCCATCGATCCCGCTCACGGCCACCAGTGGTGCGCGGCGCGTGGCGGTCCGGGCGCGCGCCGCGACGGCGGCGACAAGGGCATCGAACGTCATCGTTCGATGATCTGGAATGCGTGGCCGTCGGGGTCGTGTCCGAGCACCCCTCGTGTGAAGCCCAGGGCACGCCGTTCCACGGTCACCATCTCGACTGACCGGATGGTGCACGCGCCACTGCGCAGGCGCTCCTGGAGAGCGGTCGCGTCGTCGCTCGCCAGCGTCGTCTGCCAGTACGCGAGGTCGTTTGGATGCGTGTCGCCCGGGATCGGCCGACCGTCGCGAGGCGTCACGTACTCGAGGAGCTCCACTCCGGGGCCGGAAGCGGCGCGAAGCGTGGTGATTCGCAGGCGAGCGCCAGTGACGTTGTTGAGGTGCTCTTGCTCCGGGCCCCAGTTCTCGCTCTCGCCGGCGACGCGGAGTCCGAGGCCGTCGCGGTAGCAGGCGAGGCTCCGAGGTGTGTCGGCGACGACGATGGCGGTGTGATCGATTCCGAGGAAGAGCTGCTTGCCGCGGACGTGCCAGCGCGCGTCCCCCTTGCCCGGAGGAAACCACAGAATCTCGAGCGGGTGGCCGTCAGGATCCTTGAAATAGAAGGCGCGAATGCCGCCTGCGTTCGGATTCCAGTCAGGCAGCCGCTGGGGGGCGGGCGACACGTGCTCGACGCGATGGGCGCGCAGATGCGCGTACGCGCGGTCGATGTCGCTGACGATGATGGCGATGTGCTGAAACCACCGGTCGTGACTGCGCGAATCGGCCGGTACGGGCCGGCCGCGCGGCGTGACGTACTCCATCAGGTCCAGCGCTTCCTCGCCCAGGCGCAGGCGGACGACGCGCAGGCGCAAGCCGGCGAGGCCGTGGAGTCGCTCGTACGCCTCTCCCGAGACTTCCGTGTCCCAGACGCGCTCGAATCCGAGCACGCGGCGGTAGAAGTCCGCCGAGCGATCGGCGTCGGATACCGTCATGGCGATCGGTCCGACGGCGACGACGACGGGCGTGCTTCCGCGGGCGGGCGCAGAAGCCGCCCACAGCAGCGCTGTCGCCACCACCAACGTGACGGCGGCGCCGGCGAGCCCGCGTGCCGCACGGCGCATCACAGGCGCCCCGCGATGTGATCGCCCACGCGCAGAGCGTTCGCAATGATGGTGAGCGCTGGATTGACCGCCGCGCTCGATGGGAAGAACGAGCCATCGACGACGTAGAGGTTGTCGAGCTCGTGCGCGCGGCAGTTCACGTCGAGCGCCGAGGTGGCGGGATCGATGCCGAAGCGCACGGTGCCGTTCTGGTGGGCCACGCCGGCGAGCGGTATGCGCTGCCCCAGGTAGAGATTGCGGGCGAAGAGCCCCTGGTGACAGGCGTGACCGTGGACACCGCACTTCGTCTGCCCCTTCATCGCCTCCTTCAGCCGCGCGATGAGGCGTATGTGCGCCTGCTCGTTGTTCGGACGGTACCGCAGCACGATCGATCCTTGCCGGTCGAGGCTCACTCGGTTTTCCGGGTCGGGCAGGTCCTCGGAAGTCAGCCAGAAGTCGAGGGAATGACGCGCCATGAGTTCGAGCGTCCAGCCGGGCGCGATCGAAGGCGCGCCGGCGCGGAGCGTCTCGCCGTCGAGCTTGCCGACGAAGGAGATGTGGCCCATGGGAAACGGCCACTCCGCGGTGCCGAAGTAGAAATCGTTCAGCCCCAGCGTCTTCTGGAAGATCGTCGGATTCGGACACTTCGAGAGCGCCATCAGCACGGAATTCACGTGGCCCATGTAGTGACGGCCCACCACGCCGGAGCCATTCGCCAGGCCGCAGGGATGTTGTGGATTCACCGAGCGCAGGAGGAGCGCGGCCGAATTGATCGCCCCGGCGGAAACGACCACGATGTCAGCCGCGTAGACCTCCTCCGCGCCGTCGCGGCGGACGATCACCCGGCTGACCTCGCGGCCGGAGGCGCTCGTCTCCAGGCGCTCGACGTAGGCGCCCGTGAGAAGCGTGGCGTTCGGATGTGCCAGTGCGGGATCGACGCACACGACCTGCGCGTCGGATTTCGCGCTCACGAGGCAGGGATGTCCGTCGCACGTCGCGCAACGGATGCACGGGCTGCGCTGCGGCTCGCGCTCGTCGAGCATGATGCCGAGCGGCACATGGAACGGGTGGAGCCCCTGGCGCGCGAAGTCGTCGGCGAGCTGCTGGATGCGCGGCTCGTGGCTGACGACCGGATACGGGTACGGTGCGCTCGCCGGTGGCTCGGTAGGATCGGCGCCGCGTTCGCCGTGCACGTGATAGAGACGCTCGGCACGCGTGTAGTACGGCTCGAAATCCTCGTACGTCAGTGGCCACGCCGGCGACACGCCGTCATGGTGCTTCAGCTCGCCGAAGTCGTCGCGACGCATGCGGAACAGCGCGGCGCCGTAGAACTTGGTGTTGCCGCCCACCCAGTAGTTGGTGTGGGGATGGAGCGGCTGCCCGTCACCGTCGCGCCACGTCTCCGTGGTGGCGTACTTGCCGTCGACGTTGACGGCTCGCGTCGACCAGTTGTCGCGTTCCCGTGGTACGTAGCGCCCGCGCTCGAGCAGCAGAATCCGCTTACCGGTCGATGCCAGGGCGTGAAAGAGCGTGCCGCCGCCGGCACCCGAGCCGATGATGATCACGTCGTAACGGTTCGACATGGAGTTCTCCTCGGCCGCTCAGCGGCCCAGCAACTCGGCATGCCGGCACCGGAAGATGCACCGGCCGGCTCGCCCATGATTGAGCTTCGCGCAGTAGACGGTATTCGCACCGCGACGCGCGTAGACCTCGGCCGCGAGGAGCATTCCGACCGGCGGCGCGACGACGTAGATCCAGAGTGCGTCCCACGCGCCGGCCGGCACGGCGGAGGCCAGGCTGCGTGCCGGGTTCATGCTCATGCCCGACAGCGGCGCTTCGACCGTGATGTAGACCGCCACCAGCCCGCCGGCCGTGAGGCCTGTGAATCGCGCGAGCGACGCCGTGTTCGACACTTCCAGAACCACGGTCATGAGCACGAACGTGATCGCCACCTCGGCCGCCAAGGCGACGACGAGGCCGGCACGGCCCGGCACCGTCGCCACATAGCGAACGGCCGGGTGGCCGAGGGCCGGACCGACGACGAGCGCGGCCACGGCCACGCCGGTCAAGCCGCCGATCGCTTGCGCAAGCGCATACGCGACGGCGTCAGCACCGGTCACCTTGCCGAGGCGCCAGAACGTGAGCGTCGTCGCCGGATTGAAGTGAGCGCCCGACCGGCGGCCCCACGGCGAGTAGATGAGCGAAACGGCGGTGAGACCCATCGCGACGCCCATCAGCATCCGGCGTACGAGCGGATCTGGTACCACATGGACCACGGGCGAGGCGGGGTGACCCAGCAGGGTCCCGAGGACGCAGGCCGAGAGCATGAACGCGCCCAGGCCCGCTGCTTCGATGACGTACTCCGGCCAGTGCGCACGCATCGCTAGCGGCCGCTCTGCTGGAGAAGCTTGGCGACCAGGCCGGTCCAGCCCGTCTGGTGACTGGCGCCGATCCCGGCCCCGTTGTCGCCGTGGAAGTACTCGTAGAACAGCACGAGATCGCGCCAGTGCGGGTCGCTCGAATAGCGCTCGATTCCGCCGTGCACGGGACGTCGGCCGCGGCCATCGGGCAGGAAGAGCTGGGTGAGCCGCCGGGACAGTTCGGTCGCGACCTCGGAAAGCGTGGTCATGCGCCCGGACTCGGTCGGAAACTCCACCTTCAGCTCGCCGCGGTAGAAGTGGTCGAATCGCTGCAGCGCCTCGATGATGAGAAAGTTCATCGGGAACCATATCGGGCCGCGCCAGTTGGAGTTCCCGCCGAACAGCCCGCTCGACGACTCCGCCGGCTCGTACTCGACCCGGTGCGAGCGTCCGTCGATGTCGAGCACGTACGGATGATCGGCGTGGTGACGCGACAGCGCGCGGATCCCGAACGGCGACAGGAATTCTCCCTCGTCGAGCATGGTGCGGAGCACGCGCGTGAGACGGTCGCGGCTCACCAGCGACAGCAACCGCCGTGTGCAGGCGTCGACGGGCTGGGCGGTGACCAGCCGCGCCAGGTCGGGACGGTTTTCCAGGAACCAGCGCATGCGTCGCGCGAACCGCGGCACGCGCGCCAGCTGCTCGGGCTCGATGACGAGCGCCGAGAAGAGCGGCACGAGGCCGACGAGCGAGCGGATCTTCAGTGGTCGCGGGCCGTCCGGCGCATGGAGGACGTCGTAGAAGAAGCCATCGGCCTCGTCCCAGAGGTCCATGCCGTCGTGGCCCATCTCGCTCATGGCGCGCGCGATGTGCAGGAAGTGCTCGAAGAACTTCGACGCCATGTCCTCGTAGGCCGCGTTGTCCTGCGCCAGCTCCAGGGCGATCGCGAGCATGCTCAGCGAGAACATCGCCACCCAGGCCGTGCCGTCCGACTGCTCGAGATGGCCGCCCGTCGGCAGGGGCGCCGAGCGATCGAACACGCCGATGTTGTCGAGACCCAGGAACCCGCCCTGGAAGATGTTCCGCCCCTCGGGGTCCTTGCGATTCACCCACCAGGTGAAGTTCAAGAGCAGCTTCTGAAAAACTCGTTCGAGGAATTGCCGGTCGCCGGTGCCGCGGAGCCGCTTGTCGATCTTGTACACGCGCCAGGCTGCCCACGCGTGCACCGGCGGGTTCACATCTCCGAATGCCCACTCGTACGCCGGGATCTGGCCGTTCGGGTGCATGTACCACTCGCGCAGGAACAGCAGGAGCTGGTCCTTGGCGAACTCCGGATCGACGAGCGCGAGCGGGATCGTGTGAAAGGCGAGGTCCCAGGCCGCGTACCACGGATACTCCCACTTGTCCGGCATGGAGACGACGTCGTCGTTGTAGAGGTGCGTCCACTCCGCGTTCCGGCCGTGTCGCCGCGTGAGCGGTGGCGCCGGCTGCGCCGGGTCGCCGTTCAGCCACCGCCGGACGTCGAAGTGGAACCATTGCTTGCTCCAGAGCATTCCGGCCAGCGCCTGCCGCATGACGTTGCGGGCATCGTCCGACAGCCGCTCCGGGATGACGGTGGCGTAGAACTCGTCGGCCTCGCGTCGCCGCCGGGCGACGATCGCGTCGAAGCCGGTGCCAAGCACGCGATGCGCAGGCGGAATATCGGTGAGACGCAAGCGCAGCGTGGTCGTCTCACCGGGCTCGAGCGTCAACCGGTAGCGTGCCGCCGCCTTCGTCCCCGTGCGGCTGGAGTTCACCGCGTCACGACGGCCGTGGACGACCAGCTCGTGGAATGCGTCCTTCACCCACGGCCCGGCGTTGGGGGCCTCGAAAAGCCGCTCCCGATTCGTGTCGTTCTCGGTGAAGACGAGCTCGATCGGGTTGTCGCAGATCAGCCAGCGATTTCCCAGCGTGGGATGCCGGGCGGCGATGATGTGACCCGCCTCGGCAGTGAGCCGCGGTCGAGGCACGTCCGGATCCCACGACCAGGTGTTCCGGAACCAGAGCGTCGGGAGCAGCTCGAGCGCGGCACGCTCGGGTCCGCGATTGGCGACGGTGATCCGTATCAGGACATCGTCGACGGACGCCTTGGCGTACTCGACGGTCACGTCGAAGTAGCGGTCGTCGTCGAACACGCCCGTATCGAGGAGCTCGAATTCGGGCTGACGCCGGTCGCGCCGGCGGTTCTCCTCCACGAGCCGGGCGTACGGGAACTCGGCCTGCGGATACTTGTAGAGACCGCGCATGTACGAATGGGTCGGCGTGTTGTCGAGATGGAAGTAGAGCTCCTTGACGTCCTCGCCGTGATTGCCTTCCGAGCCGGTGAGCCCGAAGAAGCGCTCCTTGAGGATCGGATCGCGGCCGTTCCAGAGCGACAACGCGAAGCAGAGCCGCTGGTGATTGTCCGAGAGGCCGAGGATGCCGTCCTCGCCCCAGCGGTACGCGCGCGAGCGCGCATGATCGTGAGGGAAGTAGTCCCACGCCGTCCCGTGCTCCGAGTAGTCCTCGCGGACGGTGCCCCACTGGCGATCGGCGAGGTAGGGACCCCAGCGGCGCCAGTGGGCGTGGCGCTCGCGGGTCGCGGCGAGGCGTTCGTGCTCGGCGGTCATGCTAGCCGCCCTGCGCGAATTCGGGGTAGAGCGTCATACCACCGTCCACGAAGAGGCTCTGCCCGTGGATGTAGTCGGCATCGTCGGAGGCGAGCCACGCGACCACGCGCCCGATGTCGTGAGGCTGCCCGATCCGCCCGTAGGGGATCAGCTTCAGCAGGGCACCGAGCGCCTCCGGCGTTTCCCACGCCGGTCGATTGATAGGCGTCTGGATCGCGCCGGGCGCGACGGAGTTCACGCGGATGCGATGGGGAGCCAGCTCCTGTGCGAGCGAGCGCATGAAGAGGCTCACGCCACCCTTGGACGCGGCATAGTTCACGTGCCCCGCCCAGGGAATGACCTCGTGGACGGACGAGATGCAGATGATCTTGCCGGTGGCGGTTGACACCTCCGGTCGCGGGCCGCGGCGGATCATCTCTCGGGCGGCCTCGCGCGCACACAGGAACATGCCGGTGAGGTTCACGCCGAGGACCCGGTTCCACTGCGCCAGCGTCATCTCGGTGAACGGCGCGTCCTGCTGCAGACCCGCGTTGTTCACCAGGATGTCGAGTGTTCCGACGCGCGCCAGCGCCTTGGCGAACATCTCGCGCACCTCGGTTTCGTTCGACACGTCGGCCTGGATCGCGAAGGCATCGGCGCCGTCGCGGCGGACGTCCTCGGCGACGGCCTCCGCGGCGTCGGGATTGCTCACATAGTTGACGATGACGCTGGCGCCGGCGGCGCCCAGCGCGCGCGCCACGCCGGCGCCGATCCCGGAGCCCGCCCCGGTGACCAGCGCCGCCTGTCCCTGCAGTGTGTGGTGCATGTCGTCCTCCGTCTGCTCGCTTGGACACGGGCAGCGGCGGGGAAGATACGCGGAGGACGGTCTAAACGGGTGGTCAGGCCCCGCCGAGCGTGTCGGCGAGGAAACGGCGCAGGCGCGCCTTCATCTCTTCCGGCATGTCGACCCGCGTGGCGGCTGCGCCAAGCTGACGGCTCTTCCGATACGTCGCCAGGTACGCGCGGCAGGGTTCGCAGCCCTCGAGGTGGCGCTCGAGATCTCGGACGAGCTCGGGCGCCAGAGCGTCATCGAGATAGTCGTCCAGCACGTCGTTCAGCTCCCGGCACGTCATGGGCGTCCTCCGAGCCGCCGCGTGAGCTGCTCGCGGAGGGCCATGCGCGCGCGGTGCAGACGCGTCTTCACCGCCGCCACGGTGTCGCCGACGACCTGGGCGACTTCCTCGTTCGACAGCTCCTCGACGTCCTTCAGCACGAGCACGGCTCGATAATGATCCGGCAACCGGTCGATCGCTTCTTCCAGAATGCGACGCGACTCTCCGGTCAGCAGCTGCTGCTCGGGCGTCTCCGACCAGTCGCTCACCAGGAACGCGCGCTCGCCCTCCCGATGGCCGTCGGCCCGGAAACGAGGCAACAGCTCGTCCAGCGAGGTTTCCAGCTCGCGGCGCTTGCCGCGACGCTTGTTCAGGCTGGTGTTGGTGGTGATGCGATACATCCAGCTGCTGAGGGCGGCACGGCCTTCGAAGCCGGTGCCCTTCTGCACGACCTGCAGGAAGACGTCCTGCACCACCTCCTCGGCATCGGCCGCGCTCCGGGTGATCCCGTACGCCAGCCGGTAGATGCGGCCGGCATAGCGCGTCATGAGCGTCTCGAGCGCCTCGGCATCACCTGCGGCCGCGCGCGTCAGGAGGGTACGATCCTCCGTGCTCACGCCAGGCAGTCTATCATCCAGTGAATCGCCGGCGAGGCTCGCCGTGTCCAAGAGCCAAGGAGGAATCGCATGTCGCTCAAGGCGGATCTGCAGTCGCTGCGGGCGCGGGCCGAAGCCAAGCGCCCGCCGGAGATCGTGGCCGCGATGCATCGGGCGGTGGACGAGCTGCGCGCGTCCGGCGCGCCGGCGCGCGTCCTGAAGCCGGGAACGCCGGCGCCGCATTTCGCCCTGCCCGATGCCGAGGAACGCGTCGTCGATTCGGCGGACCTCCTGGCGGCGGGCCCTCTCGTCGTCACGTTCTACCGCGGTCGCTGGTGACCGTACTGCAACATAGAGCTGGTAGCTCTACAGAACGTCGTACCCGAGATCAAGACACTTGGCGCCACGCTGGTCGCGATCTCGCCGCAGCTGCCGTCCCGCAACCGTGAGCTCGTCCGGAGCCGCGGCCTGACCTTCCCGATCCTGAGTGACGCGGGCAACGAGGTGGCCGCGCGATTCGGGCTGCGGTTTGCGCTGCCTGACTACTTGCGGGCGATCTATGCCAGTTTCCCGCTCGACCTGGCAACCTACAACGGCGACGCATCGTGGACGCTGCCGATGCCGGCGCGCTTCGTCATCGATCGGCAAGGCATCATACGAGCGGCCGACAGCGATCCCGACTACACGACCCGACCAGAGCCCGAAGAGACGCTGGGGGCGCTTCGCGCGCTGCCACGCCGCTGAGGAGACACGCAATGGCCGACGATTTCGAGTACATCTCGCGCACGCGTCTCGTCTACAAGAACGGCGCGCGCCACGCCTACCTCGGCGACGTGCCGGAGCCGGTCGTGTACGGGGTGCAGGGCGCGCTGCGGCAGTATTACGGAGCGCCGGAGGGGCCGCCGGTCGCGTCGACCCTGGACCACATCGTGGCCGGAGTCGCCGGCTGAATGTACGGCACCCTGCGTGGCGCCCTGGCAGGGCGCAAGATCGCGGTCGACCGCGACACGTTCACCGCGACGGCCGAGGGCCGCATCGTCGGCCAGGGAAAGACGATCCGGATCCGCTCCATCCACCTGCATTACGAGCTGAGCGTCCCGCCGGACAGTGTCGAGGCGACGGAGCGTGCGCTGGCGGCGCATCCTCAAGGCTGCCCCGCGCACGAGAGCGTCAAGGGCGCCATCGACGTGACGTGGGACGCCCGCGTGCAGGCCGGCGACAAAGCGCTCACGTTCCAGAGCTAGGCCGCGAGCAGCTGCTCGTCGAGAAGGGCGCGGATCTCGGTCGCGAGATCGAACGAGACGTCGGCCGCCAGCGCGGCCTCCAGCGCGCGTTCCAATGGTGCGTGCTCCGCGAGCGCACGGCGGAAAGCGAAGGAGCTCGCCGGGAGCGCGCGGGACACGACGTCATCGCCGCGTCGGCGGATCTCCAGCCGCACCGGGCCGGAAGCCACGTCGACGCCCATCGGTTCGGCGCCGGGCTGATTCGCGCGCCAGATCGCATCGATCGGCCAGGCCGATTCGACGTATGTCACCGACGCGTCGAGTTCGACGACGAGCAGGCCGAGCTCTTCCGGCCGCGTCGCGGCGAGCCGCTCCGGTCCCGTCGGTTCCATGTCCGGAGCGTGAAACGCCAGGTTCATCGCCCACTCGAGACACGCGACGTCGCCGAGCCACGGGAGCGTCGCACACGCGGGAAATCGCGCGACGAAGATCGGGAAGTCTGCCCCGTACTCGAACAAGCACGGCGCGGTGGGCGGGTGCTCGCGAATGTAGCAGTCCGCCAGCCAGCCGAAGAAGCGACGGTCGACGAGCCGGCACACGACCGGAAACGTCGAAGCGAGGCTCTCCGTGAGACTCGTCAGCACGTGGTGCCGGTAGACCGCGATGCGCGCGCTGGCGCTCGGTCCGTCGGGAACGACCTCGGTCGCGATGCGACGCTCGTCGCCGCCGAGCAACGCCTGACGAAAGCCGGCCTGCAGCTCAGGCAGCGACGCCACGGCTCGCCTCGAGGGCATCAAGGAGCCTGTTCGCCTTCTCGGCCTCACCCAAGAGCACGCCGAGAGGCGGCACGTCGGTGTCCCATTCCACGAGCGCCGGCACGCGGCCGAACCGCCTGACCGCGCGCTCGTAGAGCGACCAGACGTCGGCGCTGACGGCGGAGCCGTGATCGTCGATCAGGATGGGCCGGCCATCGGCGTCGTTCACGGCGTGACCCGCCAGGTGAATTTCCCCGACGATCGACGGCTCCAGCGCCTCGATCCACGCGGCGGCGTCGCCGCCGAGATTCGCGCAGGTCACGTAGACATTGTTCACGTCGCACAGCACCCCGCACCCCGTGCGCGCGGCGAGCTCGTTCAGGAATTCGGGCTCTGGAATCCGCGTATCGCGCAGTCTCAAATAGCCGCTTGGATTCTCGACGAGCAGCCGCCGGCCGAGCCGGTCCTGTACGCGTGCGACATGACCCGTGACCGTCGCGAGCGCCTCGTCCGTGTACGGAAGCGGCAGCAGATGATTGAGGTACACGCCGCCGCTCACGCTCCACGAGAGATGCTCCGAGACCAGCGCCGGCTGGAGCCGCTCGGCCAGGTGAGCCAGGCGATCGAGGTGACGCTCGTCCAGGCTGCCCGCGGTGCCCAAGGAGAGGCCGACGCCGTGTACCGAGAGCGGATAGTCGCGCCGGAGCCGCTCGAGGGCGCGGACCGCGGGTCCCCCGCCCATGTAGTTCTCGGCGTGGATTTCGAGCCAGGCAATGCTCGGCCGGGTCTCGAGGATCTCCGCCACGTGCGGAGCGCGCAGCCCGATGCCACAGCCGGTCGGATGCATGCTGCGGTATTGGACACGATCGGCGCACGGGAAGATGCGCGCTCCTCGTTCGGTCGCTCCCGTGTCCAATTGCCACATGAGTCGTCCGGGAGCGTTCCTCGCCTGGGGCCGGGAGGTTGCCGGCGACCTTGCCGGCGCGGAGCGGCGGGAGTGGCTCTGCGTCAACGGGATCGGCGGTTTCGCCTCGGGCACGATCGCCGGCACGCAGACCCGGCGCTATCACGGGCTGCTCGTGGCCGCGCTGAACCCGCCGCTCGGCCGGACGCTGCTGGCAACGGCGGCGCACGAGACGGTGACGTACGGCGAAGCGGAGTATGCGCTCGCCTCCGCGCGCTGGGCCAGCGGCGTCGTCGATCCCGCAGGGTACCGCCTCATCGAGCGGTTCCGGCTCGACGGGACGACGCCCGTGTGGACGTATGCGCTCGCCGACGCGCTTCTGGAGAAGCGCGTGTGGATGGAGCCCGGCGCCAACACGACCTACGTCCGCTGGCGTCTCTTGCGCGGCTCCGGCCCCGCGTCCCTGGCCGTCAGGGCCCTGGTCAATCATCGCGACTATCACGCGACGACGCGTGCCGGCACCTGGCAGATGGACGTGGCGCGCGTCGACGGTGGCCTGCGCGTCACGGCGTTCGAGGGCGCCCGGCCGCTGCTGCTGCTGGCGCGAGGGGCGGACGTCGAGCCGGCGCACGTGTGGTTTCGGGATCTCGACCTGACGCGCGAGCGCGAACGCGGTCTCGATCACGTCGACGATCACCTGCATGCCGGCACGTTCCGCGGGCGGCTCGACGCGAGCGCCGATGTCACGCTCGTCGTGTCGGCCGAGGCGGACCCTTCGCTCGACGCGGACGCCGCCTGGCGCCGCCGCATCGATCACGAGGTCGACATCCTCACGAGATGGTGGGACGCGCAGCCCGAGGCGGCGCACGACCCCGCGTGGGTTCGCCAGCTCGTTCTCGCGGCCGACCAGTTCGTCGTCCGGCGCCCCAGCGTGGAAGACCCGGAGGGGGCCACGGTGATCGCCGGCTACCACTGGTTCGGCGACTGGGGCCGCGACACGATGATCGCGCTGCCGGGCCTCACACTCGAGACGGGCCGACCGGAAGTGGCCCGCAAGATCATCACGACGTTCGCCCGGTTCGTCGATCGCGGGATGCTTCCGAACCGGTTCCCGGATGCGGGCGAGCCGCCGGAGTACAACACGGCCGACGCGACGCTCTGGTACGTCGAGGCGATCCGCGCCTACCACGCGCGTACCGGCGATGACGGCTTGCTGAAAGAGGTCTACCCAGCGCTCGAGTCCATCATCGGCTGGCACCGCCAGGGCACTCGCTACGGCGTCCACGAGGATCGCCGTGACGGACTGCTGGCCGCCGGCGAGCCCGGCGTTCAGCTCACCTGGATGGACGCGAAGATCGGCGACTGGGTGGTGACGCCGCGGACCGGCAAGCCCGTGGAAATCAACGCGCTCTGGTACAACGCGCTCCGCGCGATGGCGCACTTCGCCCGGCGGCTCGGCCGGCCGACCAGCGAGCTCGAGCGGCTCGCAGGGCGCGTGGCCGCCAGCTTCGAGCGTTTCTGGAGCGCGTACCACGGCTGGTGCTTCGACGTCGTCGACGGGCCTGATGGCGACGACGCGACGCTCCGCCCGAACCAGATTCTGGCCGTGTCGCTGCCGCACAGTCCGCTGGCGAAGTCCCGGGCGCGTGCAGTGGTGGACGCGTGCGCACGCCACCTGCTGACGTCCTATGGGCTGCGCAGCCTGGCGCCATTCGACGCCCGTTTCGTCCCCCTGTACGGCGGCGATGCCCGCGCGCGCGACCGCGGCTACCACCAGGGTCCTGCGTGGGGCTGGCTGCTCGGCCCGTTCGCGATCGCTCACCACCGGGTGTATGGCGACGCGACCCGCGCGCGGGAGTTTCTGGCCCCGCTCGCCGACCACCTCGGCGACCACGGTCTCGGCACCGTCGCCGAGATCTTCGACGGCAGCTCGCCGTTCGTGCCGAACGGATGCATCGCGCAGGCGTGGAGCGTGGCCGAGACGTTGCGCGCGTGGCACGCGCTCGATGCCGACGCGGGCGCACCGCGCCGCTCGGCCAGCGTGTCTTAGGGACGACGCCCCCGGGCCGCGACGAACGCGGGCTCCGCCGCGGGGGGTGAGAACCAGCGAGCCCGCACAACTTCAGCCGGAGGTTACGTCGTGAAGACATCCCAGCTCGTCATCGCGTCTGCCGTCGCCGCCGCTCTGGCCATGCCGTACACGGTCGGCGCGCAGCCGGCGCCCAAGCCGAAGTTCGAGGCGGAGAAGTGCTACGGCATCGTCAAGGCCGGCAAGAACGACTGCCAGACGGCGAACTCCTCGTGTGCCGGCACGTCGAAGCGCGACAACCAGGGTGACGCCTGGATCTACATGCCGGCCGGCTCGTGCGAGCGGCTCGTCGGCGGCAGCAAGGCACCCAAGAAGGCCTGACGGCGAAAGGAGCGGGAACCGATGAACACACGAGCGCTGACCACCATGCCGAGCTCCACGCTACGCGGAAGCATCGCGAGAATCGGCGACGTGCTCGGCCGGTTCCCGCTCCCGCTGCTGCAGCTGCTGTTCCGTCTCGCGGTCGCCAGCGTCTTCCTCAAGGCCGGCCTCAACAAGCTCGCGTCATGGGAGCTCACGGTGCAGCTCTTCGCCGACGAGTACAAGGTTCCCGTGCTGCCGCCGGAGCTCGCCGCCACGATGGCCACGAGCTTCGAGCTGGGCTGCTCGGCCCTCCTGGTGCTCGGGCTCGCGACACGCCTGGCGACGCTGCCGCTGCTCGGCATGATCGCCGTCATCCAGACCTTCGTGTATCCGAGCGCCTATTCCGAGCACCTGACGTGGGCGTCGATCCTGCTCTTCCTCCTCACGCGTGGCGGCGGCTCCTGGTCGCTGGATCGTCTGCTCGGGCTCGAGCCGCCGGCCGGTCGCTGACGGCGATGGCCGGCGGCGCCGCGCCCTCCACACACGTGACGCCGGCTCTGCGTCCGTGGCATCGGCTCGCTGTGCGCCTGGCCGCCGTGTTCGTCGCCGTGACGCTGCTCACCGTCGGCGTCGTCGGCGTTCTCGTCCACCAGCGGCAGAGTCGTGAGATCGAGGACACCGTCGGCACGCAGCTGTTGAACATCGCTCGCGTGAGCGGTCTCCTCATCGATCCGGCGCTCCACGCGGACGCGGCGGCGCAATCCCGCGCGGACGCCCCCGGGTACCGCCGGATCGCCGAGACGCTCCAGACAGTGCAGAACGAAACGCTGTTGACGACGCCGATGCGCACGCTCACCGACTTCGACCGCGCGACCCGGCGGACGCGCATCGTCGTCACGACGGCCGACGGCGAACGGCCGGGGGACGCGTTCATCGTGGAACCCGAAGCGGCCGGCGCGGTGGCGTGGACGTTCGAGGACGGCGTGGCCCGGTACACCGGGATCTATCGGACGCCCGCGGGCGCACGCATCAGCGCGTTCGCGCCGATCCTCGACGCCCGCGGCCATACCGCGGCCGTGCTGAAGGTGGACTATCCGGTGGACTTCTACTTCGACCGTCTGCGTGAGCTGGACGCGACGATCGCCCAGGGGATGGCTGTCGGAGCGCTGCTCGCGGTCGCGCTGGCCGTCATCGTCGCCAGGCGGCTGACGCGTCCCGTCGTCGCCCTCACCGGCGCCGCGGCGCGCGTGGCCGGTGGGGACCTGACCGCCACCCTACCGGTCCGCTCGCGCGACGAGGTCGGCCAGCTGACGCGAGCGTTCAACACGATGGTGGATGGTCTGCGCCAGCGCGAGATCATCCGCAATGCGTTCGGCCGGTACGTCTCGCCGGAGGTGGCCCAGGCCGTGCTCGAGTCGCCCGAGGGGCTGCGACTCGGCGGGCGCAAGCGCGAGGTCACCGTGCTGATGTCCGACATGCGCGGCTACACGCGCTTCGCCGAGCACGGCGACCCGTCCGGCGTCATGGCCGTGCTCAACGAGTACCTCGGCCGCATGGCGGACCTCGTCATCGCGCACGGCGGCACGGTGAACGAGTTCATCGGCGATGCGGTCTTCGCCGTCTTCGGCGCGCCCGTGGAGCATCCCGATCACGCCGAACGCGCGGCGGCCTGTGCGCTCGCGATGCAGCGCGCGATGGACGACCTCAACGAGGCCAACGTGGCGCAGGGGCGTCCGCGGTTCGAGATGGGCATCGGCGTCAACACGGGCGAGGCGGTGGTCGGCAACATCGGCTCCGAGCAGCGCACGAAGTACGCCGTCGTGGGCGCGGCCGTGAACCTGGCGGCGCGCGTCGAGAGCTGCACGGTCGGCGGCCAAATCCTCG
Source organism: Candidatus Methylomirabilota bacterium (assembly GCA_036556545.1). Lineage (GTDB taxonomy): Bacteria > Methylomirabilota > Methylomirabilia > Rokubacteriales > CSP1-6 > AR12. The sequence goes on along the minus strand of DATBJF010000001.1, from coordinate 73,529 downwards.
TGACGACGTCGACGCTGCGATATCTCGGAGCGCTTGCCGACGTGGCGCCGCCGGTCTACGCGGAGCTGAAGGGCCTCGACGCGCCGGTGGCGCTCTACGAATTACGCGGCATCGCCGGTCGCTGGGCGCAGCGGAGGGAGCAGGCCTCCGATCCCGGCGTGGAGGTGGCGCTGCCGCTCATCGGCTGGGTCGTGGACGGAAAGACGGTCCGGGCCGAGCCGTTCACGGGGAACGTGCGCCGACTCGGTCGACATCATCTCGACGTTGCCACCGCCACGGTGTTGCCGCCGCTCACCAACGTGCGCGTGCGGCTCACCTGGGCCGAGTCCGGCCGCGCGTCGGGAGACATGTATGGAAAGGTCACCGGCGAGGTGGGATCGCTCCTCCGCGTTCACCTGACGTCCGTTGACCCGGGCGACGACCTGCTGCTGGCGGCCGCGCGCGCCGCTACGGAGACGCCATGAGCGCTTCACGGCCCACTCGCATCCTGATCCTCGGCGGCGGCTTCGGTGGTGTCTATACCGCGCTGACGCTGGAGAAGCTCCTCGCGAACGAGATCGCCCGTGGCGACGTGGAGCTGGGGCTGGTGAGCCGCGAGAACTACATCGTCTTCCAGCCGATGCTGCCCGAGGTCATCTCCGGCTCCATCGGCATCACGGACACGATCACGCCCATTCGTCGCCTCTGCCGCCACACGAACCTCTACACGCGCACGATCGAGTCCGTGGATCTCCGGCATCGCAGCGTGACCGGCACGGCGAGCTTCGGGAGCCGACAGTGCCACCTCCACTGGGACCATCTCGTCATCGCCCTCGGAAACGTCACCTCCTTCGCCGGCCAGCCGGGCCTCGCCGAGTACGCGCTGCCCTTCAAGTATCTCGGCGACGCGCTCGCGCTCCGGAACCGCATCATCCACACGCTGGAAGAGGCGGACATCGAGCGCGATCCGGAAATCCGGCGCGGCCTGCTCACCTTCGTCGTCGCCGGCGGTGGCTTCTCGGGCGTGGAGGCCGTCGCCGAGCTGAACGACTTCGTCCGGGTGGCGGCGAAGAGCTTCCGCAACATCGAGCCCTCCGAGATCCGCGTAATCCTGCTGCACGCCGGCGGTCTGATCCTGCCGGAGCTGCCGGCGTCGCTCGCCCAGTTTGCACAGCGGCTCCTCGGAAAGCGCGGGGTGGACATCCGCCTGAATACGCGGCTGGCCGGGGCGACGGGCGAGACGGCACTCCTCGCGGGTGGTGATCGGATCATGACGCGGACTCTGGTCAGCACGGTTCCGTCCGGCCCGAATCCGGTCGTCGCCGGGCTCCCGCTGAAGATGGAGCGCGGGCGAATCGTCGTGGATCCGTCCCTCGAGGTGTCGGAGCAGCCCGGCGTCTGGGCGCTCGGGGATTGCGCCGCGGTACGCGACACGAAGACCGGGGAGGTCTGCCCTCCCACCGCGCAGCATGCGACGCGGCAGGCGACGTGTGTGGCGCACAACATCGCGGCGACGCTTCGCGGGCGGCCGCGCCGCTCGTTTTCGTTCACGGCCCTGGGGAAAATGGGCTCGCTGGGACGTCGGTCGGCCGTCGCGGAGATCTTCGGCATGAAGCTGTCCGGCTTCCTGGCCTGGTGGATCTGGCGGACGATTTACCTCCTGAAGCTGCCCGGCTTCGACCGCAAGCTTCGGGTCGCGACCGACTGGACCCTCGACCTGCTGCTGCCGCCCGACATCGTCCAGCTCAAGACGGATCGCGCACTCGGCGTGCGGCGCGAGTACTTCGAGCCCGGGCAGGCGGTCTTCCAGGAGGGCGACCGCGGCGACCGGCTCTACGTGATCACCGACGGAGAGGTCGAGGTGCTCAAGCGGGACGGTCAGGGGACGGCGACGCCGCTGCGCCGGCTCGGTGCCGGCGAATGCTTCGGCGAGATCGCGCTCGTCAGCGACCGGGCCCGGACGGCCACCGTGCGTGCGGTGGTACCCACGAACGTCCTCGCCGTCGACCGAGACGCGTTTCAGGCGCTGTTCTCGACGCTTCCACCACTGCGTGGGTTCGTCGAGACGCTGATCGCCGATCGCGATCGATGACGGCGCACCGGTGGCCGCCCGCTCGGTGTCTAAGCAGCATGCACGACAGTGCGGGAATCACTTTGGACGTCGGCGAACCTCGCCGCGGCATTGCGGCGCATACGCGCTTGACCTCGGATGTCGTGACCGCGTGACCTGCCGCGACGCCATAACGCTCCTCGGGGACTTCCTGGCCAGCGAGCTGGGTCCGAAGGACCGCGCCCGCCTGGCGTTCCACCTCGCAGGGTGCAGGCCATGCCGCGCGTATCTGAGAACGTACCGGAAGACGCGGCAGCTGACGCACCAGGCTGGAGCGGTCGAGATGCCGGAAGAGATGAAGCGTCGCTTGCGTGCCTTCCTGGTCGAGGCCATGGCGCGACGCAAGCCGGACGTTTGCTGACTGCGTCGCACGGCATCCAGCGCTCCCTCTACCGCGTCGGCTTCGAGCGCGCGTTGGCGCGGGCGGAGTCGGGCACGGTGAACGTCAGCGTCACCACCTGTCCGGGAAAGACCTTGTGGTTGGCGTCAACCAGCTCGATCTTCACCTTGTGCTGACCGGGCGGCAGCCCGGCGATATCGACCGTGTTGTTGTCGCTCGCTTCCGCCCACCACCAGGGCAGATCGTCCACGGTGATGTGCAGATGCCCGACGCGTGGAGATGCCTGGAGAGCGCCCGCGCCGAACACGGGTAGGATGCGTACGTTCTCCACTCGATACTGGGCCCAGAACACGCCCTGAGCCAGCCCCTCGGCAAGCGGGGAATCCACGATCAGCTTCGGTTGGGGCTCCTTCTCGACGGCGATGTACGGTGAAGCGCCGCGGATGTCCCTCGCGCTCTGGGCGAAGGCGCTGGTGGCGAGCACGGTGCCAGCCGCGACCACGGCAAGCGTCTTGGCGATCGTCATTTGAGTCTCTCCTTTGTCGTTCGTGTCCTCGGGCTCAGCCCGGCCATCATGGATCTCGACCTCGCCGATCCGAGCGCCGGAACCTCCTCCTTCGCGGTCAGTGGCTCTTGGCGGCCGCGTCCCGCGGCGGGATCACGAATTCCACGGCGGTTCGGTCCAGGGGCTGATGGTTTGCGTTGACGAGCGTGATCTGGAGCTTGTGCGGTCCCGCCGGAAGGCCAAAGACGACGAGAGGCCCGGCGCTGGTGTGACCCCAGCCCCACGGCGAGCCATCGAGCGCGACGTGGAGATGCCCGAGGGCCGGCGACACCTCGACCGCCTTCGGGCCGAAGACCGGGACGACGAGCAGATGTTCAGTGCGGTAGTTGATGAACACCACTCCGCGGCTCAACGGCTCCGCCAACGGCGGATCGGCCATGATCCTCGCGGCAGGCGACGAGGCCGCGGCGGCCGGAGCGAGCATCCCACCGGGGGACTGAGCCATGGCGGCTGGTGTGGGCAGAGCGACGAGCCCGACCGCGAGGCCTACGAGCGCGAGCAAGCGGTTGATCATGATCTCCTCCGTCCGTGTCGGTGGTCGTCGTGAAAGGAAGGGACTTCGACGAGGCGCGGTAGTCGGGCTATCGACCCATCACCGTGTTCGGCAGCCAGAGCGCGATCCCGGGAAAGACGAAGATGAGCGCCAGGCAGATCGCCATGCCGATCATGAAGGGGAGCACCCCGATCCAGAGGTCCATCATGGTCCCGGCCTGGACGCCCGCCTCCTCGGATACGGCTCGCCTGATGCCCTGGATGATGTACAGGTTCAGGCCCTCGGGCGGACTGACGAGCGCGGCCTCGAGCAGGATGACCAGGATGATGCCGAACCACACGAGATCGATGCCCATCGCCTTCAGCAACGGCACGAGGATCGGCATCGTGGTCACCATCATCGAGAGCGCTTCCATGAAGGTGCCGAGAATCAGATAGAAGACGACGAGGATGAAGACGAACGTCAGCGGCGTCAGGTTCCACTGCGACACCATCGCGGTGAGCTGGGCCGGAACGCCGAGGATGGCCAGCGCGAAGCTCAGGATGAAGGCCGACGTCACGATCAGCATGATCATGGACGACGTCCGCACGGTGGTCAGGATCACCTGCTTCACCATGTGAGGGCTGACCGCGCGGTTGAAGGCGGCCAGGATGAACGCGGCGACCACGCCGAATGCCGCCGCTTCCGTCGGCGTGGCCACGCCGAGATAGATCGTGCCGAGCACGATGAACATGAGCACGAGCACCGGCAAGAGAGAGAACAGGCCGACGACGCGTATCCGCCACGACGGCGGTGCCTCGCGCGGCGCGACCGACGGCCAGACCCTGGCCGCCACCGCGATGATGAACATGAAGATCCCGGCCAGCAGGAATCCCGGAATGAACCCGGCCAGATAGAGCCGGCCGATCGATTCCTCCGCCAGCACCCCGTAGATGATCATCGAGATGCTGGGCGGAATGAGGATGTCCAGCGTGCCTCCGGCGGCCAGGCTCCCGATGACGAGCCGCTCGTTGTAGTTCCGGGCTCGGAAGGAGGGCAGCGCCACCGCGCCGACGGTGGCGGCGCAGGCCGCGCTCGACCCCGAGATGGCCCCGAACACCGCGCAGAAGGCGATGTTCGAGTGCAGCAGTCCGCCCGGGAGCGGCGCCAGCCAGTGGGAGAGGACGTGATAGAGGCGCTCGGAGAGACGACTGTAGATCAGGACTTCGCCCATCATCACGAACAGAGGGACGGCGACCAGGACGGAGCTGCTGTTCACGTTCCAGGCGATCTGCCCCAGCACGTCCCAGAGCGGGCGGTCGGAGAAGAGGTACATGAGGGTCATCCCGATGAGTCCGAGCGCGCTGGACACGTGCAGTCCCAGAAGGAAGAGCGCCAGCATGAGGGCCGATGCCACGCCGAGGATCATGATCGGCTAGAGCGGAGGCGGTTCCGCCGGGCGCCCCGGTCGCTGAGCGCCCGTCGGCTCCAATCCTGCCAGCATCGCAAGGGCCATGCAGAGGGCGGCCAACGCCAGGAGAGTGAAGCCGACTCCCAGGATGAGCTGCGGGACGTAGAGCGGGGTCAGCAGGTACGTCGACGACCGCAACCCGCTCTGCCACGAATCCGCCACCAGCGCCCAGATCTTCCACGAGACGACGACGGCGAAGAGCGTCATCAACAGCAGCGCCAGGAAGTCGGCGAGAACCTGGAGTCGCGGCGTGAGATAGGGAAAGACCACGTCGATGCGCACGTGCGACCCGGAGCGGAGGGCGTAGGCGAGGCCCCAGGTGGCGGCGAGCGCCAGCATGTAGCCGCTGATCTCGTCGGTCACCTGGGTGGTCGGAAAGCCGAGATAGCTCCCCCACTTCCGGGCCAGCGCGTCGTAGGTGATGAAGAAGGCGAGGACGAGGTACATCCCGCCGGCGAGGTACCCGAGCGCGACGCAGAGACGGTCCACGGCCTGGAGGATGGCGCGCGCTCCGTTCATCCGGTGACTCGCGTGCCGCTACGATTTCACGGTGAAGCCCACCAGCGGTGCGATGTACTCGTTGAACGCCTTCGCCGCCTCCGCCCCCCCGGCACGCTTGACCCATTCGGGGATGACCTTCGCGCGAAGGATCTCGGTGATCTGCGCCTTCAGCTCCGGCGAGAACGGCTGGTGCTCCATGCCCTTCTCGACGTTCTTGTCCAGGCCCTCCTGGTTCCAGACGTCGATGGCCGTGAAGGTCTTGCCCTCGACGGTCTGCTCGGCTTCTTCCTTGAGGATCTTCTGGATGTCGGGCGGCAGTCGTTGCCACGAGTTCTTGTTGATGGAGAGGGCCACGTGCGGGCGCATCGAGATCGGCCCCACGATGTACTTGGTCACCTCGTACCAGCGGAGCCCGAATCCGGGCTTCGTCCCGGTGATGCCGGCGTCGAGCGTGCCCCGCTCGAGCGCGGTGTACGCCTCCGCGAAGGCGATGGTGAGCGGTTGACCCCCGAGGCCCGCGACCAGCGATCCGAGGGCGACGCTGTGGACGCGGACCTTCAGGCCCTTGAAGTCCTCGAGCTTCTTCAGTGGTCGCTTGCTGAAGATGGCCTGGTCCGGGTAGAGAGACATGCCGAGGAGGACGGCGTTGGCTTTCTGCTCCAGGACCTTGGCCTCGGCCGGCTTCCAGGCCTGGACGGCCTTCCTGGCCATGGCCGGATCTGGAAAGATCCCGGGCAGCTCGAGGATCTCGACGATCGGCAGCTCGCCCGCCACGTACCCGCCGTACACCTCGGCCACGTCCACGATGCCCGTGCGAAGGACGCGAAGCGTCTCGGCGCCTCCGAAACCCAGCTCGGGCAGGGAGGTCAGCTCGAACTGCACCCGCCCGTTCGTGCGCTTCTCGACCGTCCGCGCCCATTCCTCGAACAGCTTCCAGGGATCGAGCGTGCGGTTGATCCCCATGAGCTTCAGCTTGAATTCGGCCTTGGCCGCTTGCGCCGTCACCGTGGACGGTTTCCCCACGGTGCCGACTGCGATGAGAAGCGCGAGGAGTGCGAGGGAACACCCGACTCTCCGGAGCGACGTGCTCATAGGACGGACCTCCTTGTCGTTCGGTCCCGATCCCCGACGCCGGCTACGTGATTGGTGGCAGGACGGTACGGTACGTGCTCGCGCAAGTCAAATGGCGTCGCGGCCGGCGTATACTCTGGAGCCACCCGCGGCGCACGAGCCCGAGAAGGAGTCCCCGATGATCAACGGACTCGACCTGGTGATCGACGGCGACGGACACGTGATCGAGGTCGACGCCACCTACGAGCGCATCGATCCCGAGTACCGCGAGCGGCGCCCGCGCTACACGCAGGCGGGCCGCGGCTACATCGTCCGGCTCGTAGACGGCAAGGTCTGGGGCCCGGACACGGACATCGGATTCGTCGGCGTCAACGGCAACCTGCCGCCGCCCAGCGGCAAGGCCGTCCACTATCGCCGCATGGGCACCTACAATCCATGGGCGCGCCTGTCGGACATGGACCGGGATCAGATCGACGTGGCCGTCGTCTATCCCACCGACGAGCTGCCGCTGACGGTGACGCGCGACGGGGGCTTCGCCGCCGCCCGGGCGCGCGCGTACAATGACTGGCTACACGACTACTGCGAGGTCTGTCCGCAGCGTCTCAAGGGCGTCGGCCTGGTCGCGCTGCAGGACGTGCGAGGCGCCATCGAGGAAATGCACCGCGCGGTGAGCCGGCTCGACATGGTGGCCATCCAGATCGGGTGCACCGTGCGGGAAGACACGCTGCTCCACGATCCGCGGCTCACGGAGTTCTGGGCCGAGGCAGACCGGCTCAACGTGCCGATCGCCGTTCACGGCCCGGCGTTGCCGTCCTTGTTCCGGAGCTACTTCGACCTCAACCGCCCGGACCACATGCTCGAAGCTTCACACATGGCCCACACGTTCGCGCAGATGCTCGCGTGCTCCAACATCATCACGGGCGGCGTGCTCGAGCGGTTCCGCAATCTGAAGATCGCCTTTCTGGAGGCCGGTGCAGGGTGGGTGCCGTACTGGATGCACCGGATGGACGAGTACAACGACGTCGCCCCGGAGCGGTGGGTACACATCGCGGCGAAGCCCAGCGAGTACATCAAGAGCGGGCGCGTGTTCTTCAGCTGCGAGCCCGGCGACGAGTTTATCCCGTTCTTCGTCGACCACGTCGGCGAGGACGCGATGCTCTTCGCGTCGGACTATCTCCACTTCGACGCCCTCTTTGTCGGCGAGCCGGGGCACGACGGCAATCCGTATCCGGGAACGGTGGCGACGCTCCTCGGACGGAAGGACGTGTCCGACTCCGCCAAGCGCAAGATGCTGCTCGACAACAGCCTTCGCTTCTACGGCATGGACAAGCAGGCGCTCGGCCGGCGAGGCATGCCGGTGGCGCGTCTGGAGCCGGACGAGGCGCGCCGCGCCACGATGCCCGGAACGATCTCCGCCAGGTAGCGGCGCGTCCCTCACGGAAGCCGCAGCGTCACGCCGGCGCGCTCCTCCTGCAGCGTCGAGGCCCTGGTGCGGTCGTCGCCGCCCCAGCCTCGATTCGTCGCCTCCAGCAGCTCGGTTTCACAGAGGTCGAGCAATCGAGTGGGCACGCGGTGCTCGCTCGCCAGATCACCGGCCAGCCGGAAGTCCTTGTAGGCGAGCGCCAGCGCGAACCGCGCCGTGAAGTCTCCGCGGAAGAGCGTGGCCGGCATCCGCTTCGTGAACGTCATGTTCTGGCTCACGATGCAGCCATGACCGAATGCGTCGACCAGACGCGGAAGCGCCACCCCGGCCTTGATGCCGAGCGTCAGGCACTCCGCCACCAGCAGGTCGATGCCCATCGCCAGCGCGTTGTGGACGATCTTGGTGACCGATCCGGCGCCGAGGTCGCCCACCCACACCACGCTCCGGGAGAAGGTCTCGAGCACCGGCCTGACTCGCCGCAGGACCGCTTCATCGCCACCGACGAACACCGTGAGCCGTCCCTCGAGCGCGCCTTCACGGCCGCCGTCGAGCGGCGCGTCGAGCAAGTGCGCGTCGCGCGATCTCAGCGCGGCGCCCACCTCGCGGACGACGGCCGGTGCGTTCGTCGTGTGATCGATCACCACCGATCCCGGCCGCACGCCGTGGAGAATCCCGCGGGCGCCGAGTGTCACCGCCTTCATCTCGTCGGGGCCGGGAACGCAGATGCAGATAACGTCGCACCGGGCGGCGACGTCGTGCGGCGAGTCGGCCCACACCGCGCCTCGTGCCAGGAGCCCCTCCGCCGCCGCTCGTCGGAGGTCGTGGACCACGAGTGAGTGCCGGGCGTCGAGAACGAAGCCTGCCAGCGGCGCCCCCATGTTGCCCAGGCCGATGAACCCGATTCGCATGCCGTCTCCGCTCACCCTCCGGCGATCTGAGGGAGGACAAACACCTCGCTGTCGGGGGCGATCGGCTGGAAGAGATCGTCCTGGTAGATCTGCCCGTCGATGGCGACGGCGACGCCCTCGCTCAGGTGGGGCTCGATGTCGGGATAGCGCTCGGCCAGCTGCTGGAAGAGCTGCTTGACGGACGTCGCCGAGAGCCGAAGCTCGGCGACGCCGCCCGTGAGCCGCGCGAGGTTGCCGACCAGGACAACCTTCGCCATGTCAGCCCGTCGTGACACCCCTCTCCTTCAGCGCCTTCAACACCTTCGGCGGTGACATCGGCAGCTCCGTGAACCGGATGCCCGTGGCCTGCTCCATCGCGTTGGCGATGGCGCCCAGCGGCGGAACGATCGGCGTCTCGCCGACGCCGCGCACGCCGTACGGGTGCCTGGGGTTCGCGACCTCGACCAGGATCGCGTCGATCATCGGCACATCGGAGGCCACCGGCATGCGGTAGTCGAGGAAGCCGGCGTTCTGCAGCTTGCCGTCGGTCCCGTAGACGTATTCCTCGTTCAGCGCCCACCCGATGCCCTGCACGGCGCCGCCTTGGAACTGGCCTTCGACGTAGGCGGGGTGCAGCGCCTTGCCCGCGTCCTGCGCGACGGTATAGCGGAGAATCGTCACGCGACCGGTCTCGGGATCGACCTCGAGATCGACGAGATGCGTGCCGAGGCTCGGAGCCGCGCCCTGGGCGTTGATGCGGCCGTAGCCGCCGATCGGGCCTCCCGTCTTGCCGGCGACCTTCGCGAAGTCCGCGATCGACATCGGCTTGACCTTGTCGGCCAGCGCGCCGAGCGGGCGGACGTGTCCATCCTTGAACTCGACCTGGTCCGGCTTCGCCTCCCACAGCCTGGCGGCGCGGGCGCAGAGCTCGGCCTTGATCTGCCTGGCCGCTTCCACGATGGCCATCGAGCCGGAGAACGCCGAGCGGCTGCCGCCCGTCAAGAACGTGAACCCGAGCGAGCCGGTGTCGCCGATGATCGGGTGCACCTTCTCGTACGGAATGCCGAGCTCGTCGGCGGCCACGCTGGTGAGCGCGGCGCGCAGCCCGCCGATGTCCGGCGTGCCGGCCATGAGCGAGACGGTGCCGTCCTCGTTGATGGTGAGCGCGGCGCACGTCTCGCCGCCGATGTTGAACCAGAACCCGGAGGCCACGCCGCGGCCCTGCCACTTCCGGAGCGGCGTGTTCCAGTGCTCCGTCTTCTTGATGGAGTTCAGCGTCTCCTCCAGCCCGAGCGGCCCGAACTTCGGGCCGTAGGCGGCCTTGGTCCCTTCGCGGGCCGCGTTCATCATGCGCAGGTCGATGGGGTCGAGCCGGAGCTTCTTCGCGATCTCGTCGACCACGCTCTCGACGGCGAACTCGGAGATCGGCGCGCCGGGCGCCCGGTAGGCGGCGACCTTCGGGCGGTTGGAGACGACGTCATAGCCGATGACCCGGACGTTCTCGATGTCGTACGGCGCGTATGCGCAGAAGACGCCGGGCTGCACCGGCGAGCCCTGGAAGGCGCCCGCCTGATACTTCAGCTCGGCGAACCCGGCCACGAACTTGCCGTCCTTCGTCGCGCCCATCTTCACGCGCACGACGGCGCCCGACGTGGGACCGGACGCCTTGAACACCTCCTCGCGCGACATGACCATCTTGACGGGCCGCTTGGCCTTGCGCGAGAGCGCGATGGCCAGCGGTTCGAGGTACACCACGGTCTTGCCGCCGAAACCCCCGCCGATCTCGGACGCGGTCACGCGGATCTTCGCGATGTCCATCCCGAGCAGTCGGGCGCAGTGCGCGCGGACGATGAAGTGGCCCTGCGTGCAGCACCAGAGCTCGGCCGAGCCGTCCTCCGACACGCTCGCGAGAGCCGCGTGCGGCTCGATGTAACCCTGGTGAACCGGCGCCGTCTTGAATTCGCGCTCGACGACGACGTCGGCCTTCTGGAAGCCGGCCTCGACGTCGCCGAGCGTGATCTCGATGCGCTTGGCGATGTGCGAGGGCCGATCGGGCTTCGGCTCGACGCCCACGGTGAATAGATCGTCGTGCAGGACCGGCGCCTCCGGCCGCATCGCCTCGACGACGTCGATGACGTGCGGCAGGACCTCGTACCGCACGTCGACGAGCTTGAGCGCGCGGCGCGCGACGGCGGCGCTGGTGGCGGCGACGGCGGCGACCGCGTGGCCTTCGTACAGCGCCTTCTCGCGGGCCATGACGTTCCGGACGACGTCCTTGTAGTTCATCATCATCTCGCCGGCCGGGATGAACTCCGAGGGCTGGTCGGGAAAGTCGTCGCGCGTGACGACCGCCTTGACGCCGGGCAGCGCTTCGGCCTTCGAGGTGTCGATGGACACGATGCGGGCGTGCGGGTGCGGGCTGCGCAGCACGCGGCCGATGAGCTGGCCCGGCAAGTTGAAGTCGGCGCCGAAGCGGGCGCGGCCGGTCACCTTGTCGACACCATCCGGTCGGATGGTGCGCGTGCCGACGTAGCCCCGTCCGTTGGTCCCGTTGGTTCCGTTCTCGGCCATCGTCTAGCCCTTTCTCATCGCGACGGCGGCATCCTTCACGGCGATGACGATCTTGTCGTAGCCGGTGCACCGGCAGAGGTTGCCGGCGAGCCAGTAGCGAATCTCCGTGTCGGTGGGGTTCGGGTTCCTCTCGAGGAGCGCCTTGCCGGCCACGATGAAGCCGGGGGTACAGATTCCGCACTGCAGCGCGGCGTGCTCCAGGAACTTTTGCTGCAGCGGATGCAGGGTCTGTCCCTTCGCCACGCCCTCGATCGTCTCCACGCGCCGGCCGCCGACCTCGCAGCCGAGCACGAGGCAGGAGCAGACGAGCCTCCCGTCGAGCATGACGCTGCAGGCTCCGCAGTCGCCCGAGGCGCAGCCTTCCTTGCTGCCGGTGAGCTGCAGGGTGTCCCGGAGCACGTCGAGCAGCGTGTCTTCCGTCTCGCAGAGGAACTCCACGGCGTCGCCGTTCACGGTCATCTCGATGTGGTGCTTGGCCATCAGACGGTCCTCGCTCGGTCCAGCGCGATCAACGCCGCGCGGCGCGCCAGCACGCCGGCGACCTGGATGCGGAATTCCACCGTGCCCCGCTTGTCGTCGATCGGCGAGGACGCCGCCCGCGCCGCCGCCTCCAGCCGATCCTGCGCGGCCCGGTCCAGACGGCTGCCGACGATCGCGGCCGCCGCCTCCGGGACGAGCAGCACCCGCGGCGCCACCGCGCCGAGTGACACGCGTGCCGCCGTGATCGTTCCGCCGGCGTCCACGGTGAGGCTCACGCCGGCCCCGACGACCGCGATGTCCATCTCCGTGCGCGGGATGAATCGCAGATAGGCGTCACTCGAACGAGGCGGGCGCGGCGGCAGCCAGAAGGAGACCACGAACTCGCCCCTGGTGAGCGCGAGCTTGCGGGGGCCGAGCATGACGTCTTCGACGGCAAGATCGCGTCGCCCGCGAGGGCCGCCGAGGGTCGCCACGGCGGCGGCGGCGATGAGAGCCGGCACGCTGTCGGCCGCCGGCGAGCCGTTACAGAGGTTGCCGCCCAGCGTCGCTCGACCCTGGACCTGTGTCGAACCGATGAGGTTGGCCGCTTCGACGACACCCGGCCACACCTGCTTGAGCCGCGGATGCTCCTTGAGCTCCGCCCCCGTGACCGCCGCGCCGATGCGCCAGCCGCCCTTCTCCTCCGTCACCGTGCGCGTCTCGGCGATCCGTTTGATATCGACGATCAGCGCCGGATCGACGATCTCGCTGCGCATCTGCACGAGCAAATCCGTTCCCCCGGCGAGGACGCGCGCCTCGCCGGTCGCGCCCGCCAACAGGGCGGCCGCACTCTCGACACTCTCCGGGGCCTCGTATCGCATCAGCCGTCGCCTCCTCTAGCGGCGCATCATACGTGGGGCTCGACAGCCTCACAATGGCGACTTCAAGGCACGCTAGAAGCGGACCCAGCCGCGTGCGCACGCGTAGTACAGGATGATGCCGACGCCGTAACCGACGCCGACATTGACGAGGCTGAGACCGGCGGTCAGAACCATCACGACGCGCTCCCACCCTTCGAACTGCTCCGAGCCTTTGGTCCCGGCCAGCTCGAGTCCACCCAGCAGCAAGATGACGCCGAGCACGGCCGGAGGAAACAGCCGGAAGAGGGTCGTCGCCGACTCGCTGAAGAACAGCGCGGCGATGAGCAAGATGGTGCCAAGGATGACGAGCGAACCGCCGGTGCGAGCGCCGAAACGGACGTGGCCGGCCATGCCGCCCGCCCCGCGACACATCGGGACACCACCGACCGCCGCGGCAAACGCGTTGAGGGCGGCATGGTCGAACGCCAGCTCTCTCACGGTGACCGGCCGCTCGGGAAACAGCCGATTGTGTTCCTCGGCGGTCGCGATGACCGCGTTGCCGACCGTCAACGCTGCTTGAGGGAGGACGAGGACCACCACGGCGGTGGCAACGTCGCCGAGGGACAGGGACGGCCAGCCCGGCGCGGGCAGCCGGAATGCGGGACGGATGCTGAACACGTCGGCCGCCAGCTTCGGATCGAGCCAGAACGCGACGGTAACGCCGTAGAGGAGCAGCACGATCATCGCCGGCACCTTTGGCTGCGCCAGGAGCAGCAAGGTGACGGCAAGGCCGATCGCGGCCAGGACCGGCGCCTCTTTCATCAGGCGCGCGCCCTCCACGATGAAGGTCAATCCGAGACCCAGACTGAGACCACGGACGACCGGCTTCCGCGTGAGCGTTGCGATGACGCCGACCGCTCCGCTCAGCCCGAGCATCAACCAGAGAAGCGCCGTCAGCACCGTACTCATCCACACCATGCCGAACGTGATGGTGGTGGGCTGAGCAATGGCCGCCGTCGCGATAGCCTTCATCGGCTGAACGGGCATGGGCGTCTTGAAGTACAGACCGGTCGCGATGGCCGCGCCGCCGAACGACAGCAGGACGGCCTGGGCGTCGATTCCGACGATGGTGATATAGCCCAGCAGAAACGGGATCAGCGTCCCGAGATCACCGCAGGAGCCCGACCACTCGGCGCGATCGTAGACGTTCGTACGAGCGGATCGTCGCCGCGCCATCTCGGGCCTCGATTCCTCCTCGGTGTTAGGGTAGGGCACCTCCGCTCCGTACGGTAGCCGCTGGGCGGGAGACGGGCCGCTGGAACTGTCACGGCCGCCGGTCATGCGTGTCCAACGCGTCAGGAGGCCTTCATGGCCGAACCCGAGGGCGACGACGGCCGGGTCGTCCGTCACGCGATCGGTGGCGATGGGGATGCGCTGGAGCTGCTCGTCCGGCGGCATCAGCGGTGGGTCTATAACCTCGCGGTTCGGATGCTGGCCCATCCTCACGACGCCGAGGACGCGACCCAGGAAATCTTCATCAAGGCAATGACGCGTCTGTCTTCGTTCGAGGAGCGAAGCAGCTTCCGAACGTGGTTGTATCGCATCGCCGTCAATCACGTCCTCAACATGAAGCGCGGCCGCCTGGAGCGCGAAGCGCTCACGTTCAGCTGCTACGCTCATGGGCTCGACAACACGCCGGACCAGGATCTGCCCGACGCTTCGAGCGTCCCGGCCGACGTCCGGCTGCTCGTCGAGGAAGCCAGGCTCAACTGCACGTCGGGGATGCTGCTGTGCCTCGAACGCGGACAGCGTCTGGTGTACATCCTCGGCGAAATTCTCGAGCTTGGTGATGCGGTCGGTGCCGATCTCCTGGAGATCAGTGCCGAGAACTTCCGCCAGCGCCTCAGCCGCGCGCGGCGGGACCTGCACAGCTTCATGAACGACCGGTGCGGTCTGGTGAACCCCGCGAATCCGTGCCGATGCGCGAAAAAGACGCGCGGATTCATGCAGGCCGGCTACGTCGACCCGGCCAACCTGCTCTTCGCCACGTCTCGCGTCGAGCAGGTGAGGGCAGAACTTCCGGCGGCCGCGCGCGCCGTTGCCGCGCTGAACGAGGCGTGCGCGCGCGTCCATCGCGACCACCCGTGGTACGAGCCGCGCGACGTCGCGCGGGCGGTCCGAGAGCTGATCGACGGGAGCGAGTTTCGCCGCGCCCTCGATCTGTCGTAACGCGCCCGCATGTCTGGCCTGGCCATCGTCTGCCTGCTCACCTTCCTGCATTACGTCGGCGCGCAGATGCGCGGACCGGTCTTGCCGCTCTATGCCGCCGCGCACGGCGCCACCGCAACCGGGGTCGGCGCGATCGTCGCGGCGCACATGCTCGCGGCGGCGGTCGGATCAATTCCTCTGGGTCGGGCGTCCGATGTGTGGGGCCGGCGCTCACTCCTGCTCGCGGGCATGCTCGTCACCGGCGCCACCTCGCTGCTGCTCCCGATGGCGGAGGGGACCATCGCGCT
This sequence comes from Candidatus Methylomirabilota bacterium, assembly GCA_036556545.1. GTDB lineage: Bacteria > Methylomirabilota > Methylomirabilia > Rokubacteriales > CSP1-6 > AR12. Next base: position 58,304 of record DATBJF010000001.1, on the reverse strand, counting down.
GGCGGTCATCTACGGCGCGGCCGGAGTCGGCGTCGCTGCCTTCACTCCAAGCGCGCTGTCGCTCGTCGGCGATGCAGCCGCGTCGGGAGCCGCCGGCCGGGCGTTCGCCTGGTACACGATCGCGCACTATGGCGCCATCGGGGTCGGGTCGTTCCTCGGAGGTGCCGTGGCCCATGCATGGGGCTTCCGGGCCGCGTTCCTGGTCAGCGTGGGCATTGTCACGGTGACCGTGGTGTTCGGGCTGCGGTTCGTCGAACGGCCGCCGATCCACGGCAGAAGCGCGGAGAAGTCGGCGACGTTCGCCGACATCCGGGCCAATCCGGTCGTCTGGGGAGCGTGGATCATATCCTTCTGCGGCCTCGTCACCCAGGGCGTGGTCTTCACGTTCTTCCCGTTGCTTGCAGACAGCCGCGGGCTCACGGCGGCGAGCATCGGCGTGGTCTTCCTGGTCCTCGGCCTCGCCAACACCGCCGCGCGCATCCCGGCCGGATGGCTCGTCGACCGGACGCACCATTCGGCTCCGTACGCGATCGGCGGTGTCCTCATCGCGTCGATCGCGACCTCGCTGCTGCCGCTCGTAGATGGTCATGCCGCGTTGCTCGTCGTCGTCGCGGTCTTCGGCGCGGTGAGCGGCACCGCCGGCGTCGCCATCGGGGTTGCTCTGACGCGCGCCACGGTGCCTGCGGTCCGGGGACTCGTGATGGGCGGCTATAGCACGGCGCTCTATCTGGGACTGGCCGTGGGCTCTCTCGCCCTCGGCCCGGTGATCGGACGTCACGGGTATCCCCTGGGATTCCACACGGGAGCCGCCGTTGGCGTGGTCGGGGCCGTCGTGGCGACGGCGCTCTGGGCCAGCGCTACGCGCGCTCGCGACGGCGACGGTCAGCTCCGTGATCCTGACCGTTCGCCTCGAGAAAGGCGGTGAACGCGCGCGCGCTCGCGCTCAAGGGCCGGCGCTCGTCATGGATGACATGAAAATGTCGCCGAATCTTCATCCGCTGCACCGGCAGGATCCGCAGGCGCCCGGAACGTACTTCGTCCTCGACCGCGTAGCGCGACACGAACGCGACCCCGAGTCCGGCCATGACCGCGCGCTTGATCGTCTCGGTATGGTCCAGCTCCATCGCCGGTTTCAACGTGACGCCGGCCTGCCGCAGCGCGCGCTCCATCGCCTGCCGCGTCGCTGACCCCTCTTCCCGGATCAGCATCCGCTCGCGCGCGAGACGCGCGGGTGGCAGGGAGCCCGCCCTCACCGGGTAATCGGGTGGCACGATGAGCTGCAGCTCGTCCACGATCCCCGCCGCGACGCACCGCTCACTCGGCCCGAGGACGTGGCCGCCGATGATCGCAAGGTCCACCTCCCCATCGCGGACCCGTTCTTCCACGGCGCGCGAGTTGCCGATGCGTAACGCGACGGTGATCCCCGGGTACTGTTCGCGGAACTTCGCGATCCGCGCCGGCAGGACGTATGTCCCGGGCGTGGTGCTCGCTCCGACCACGAGCGATCCACGCTTGAGCCCGTCCAGCTCGGCGATCGCCTGTCGGCCGGCGGCCAGCGTGGCCACAACGCGGGTGGCGTAGTCCTCGAAGACTCGTCCCGGCTCCGTCAACGACACGGAGCGGCTGTGCCGGATGAAGAGCGGCACGCCGAGCTCGTCCTCGAGCTCCTTCATGTGCTCGGACAGCGTCGGCTGGGACAGGTGGATGCGCTCGGCGGCGCGGCTGAAGCTCTGCGCATGCGCGATGGCCAGGAAGACTTCGAGCTGGCGGATCGTCATAGGTCTTTCTCTACCGCTGCGATTTGAACGATTGATTGGACCCTATACGCGTTCCGGCCGTATGACAAGAGGGAAGGAGGTGACCTCATGATCTTCCGGCATTTCCTTTCGCCGAAGACGGGCTGCGCCAGCTACCTGCTCGGCTGAAGCGGCGCAGCCAGCTGCGCTGTGGTGGATCCACAGCACGACATCGAGCCGTACCTGGACGCAGCCGGTCAGAAGAACATGCGCATCACGCATATCTTCGAGACGCACGTCCAGGCCGACCACGTCTCGGGTGCCCGGCGGCTGGCGGCAGCGACGGGCGCACCCGTCCTGATGCACCACGCCGCCGGTGCGCGCTTTCCGTACTTGCCGCTCACCGACGACGAGGAGCACGAGCTGGGCAACGTCCGGATCGGCGTGCTCGCGACGCCCGGCCATACGCCCGACGGCGTCTCGCTGCTCGTCACGGACCGTTCGCGGGCCATGGAGCCGTGGTTCGTCTTGACGGGTGACACGCTGTTCTCGGGTGGGGTGGGCCGGCCGGACTTGCTGGGCTCCGGTGCGGAGGAGCGCCTCGCCGGAGAGCTGTACGACAGCCTGCGCGGCCGGCTGCTGGCGTTGCCCGATCATCTGGAAATCTATCCAGCCCACTTCGGTGGGGCGGCCTGCGGGAAGGGCCTGAGCGGCAAGCCGGGCTCCACTATCGGCTTCGAGCGTCGGTTCAATCCGGCGCTGCAGTACGGCAGCCGCGCGGATTTCGTTCGCTTCGTGCTGAGTGATCTGCCGCCGCAGCCGCCTCAGTTCGCGCAGAACCGGGGCATCAACCTCGGCTTGATGACGTGACGCCGCGGCTGGGGCTGCGAGAGAACCTCGGGCAGTTCTCGCTGCTCGTCGGCCTGAACGCGTTTGTGGGCGCCATGGTGGGCCTCGAGCGCACGGTGTTGCCGCTGCTCGGCGAGCAGGAGTTTGGCCTCACGTCGAAGACGGCGATCACGTCGTTCATCGTGAGCTTCGGCGTCACCAAGGCGCTGCTCAACCTGGTGGCAGCGCGATTGTCCGATCGCGTGGGCCGCAAGCCGATCCTGATCATCGGCTGGCTCTTTGCCCTGCCGGTGCCGTTTCTCATCATCTTCGCGCCGGCCTGGTGGTGGATCGACCTCGCCAACGTGCTCCTCGGCGCCAATCAGGCGATGGCCTGGTCGATGACCGTCGTCATGAAGGTGGATCTCGTGGGGCCGCGTCGGCGGGGGCTCGCGCTGGGGCTGAACGAGTTCGCGGGCTACGTCGCGGTCGGGTTGATGTCGTGGATCACCGGCTTCATCGCCGGGCAGTGGGGCCTGCGGCCATATCCGTTCTACCTCGGCATCGGGATCGCGGTGGTGGGACTGCTGGTTTCCCTGGTCGCGGTCCGGGAGACGCGCGGCCACGTGGCGATCGAGTCGAGCGCGGCGCCCATGGTATCCGGCGCTACGCCGACGTTCGGCCGGATCTTCTACGTGACGAGCGTCGGAAACGCGAGTCTCTTCGCGGCGTGTCAGGCGGGCCTCGTGAACAACCTCAACGACGGAATGTCCTGGGGCCTGTTTCCGCTGTTCTTCGCTGCCTACGGGCTGCCCGTCGAGCAGATCGGCATCGTCAAGGCGGTGTACCCGCTCACCTGGGGCATGCTGCAAATCAGCACGGGAGTGCTCTCCGACCGGGTCGGCCGGCGTGGCTTGATTACCGGCGGAATGATCGCGCAGGCGATCGGGATCTGGCTGACCGTGCTCGTGCCGGATTACGCAGCATGGCTCGCCGGCGCCGTCTTGCAAGGCGCCGGCACGGCGATGGTCTACCCCACATTGCTGGCGGCGATCGCCGACCACGCGCATCCCGCGTGGCGTGCGTCCGGTCTCGGGGTCTACCGGTTCTGGCGCGATCTGGGCTATGCCATCGGCGCGTTGCTCTCCGGCATCGTCGCCGACGCGGTCAGCGTCGGAGCGGCGATCCATCTCGTCGCTGCTATCACGCTTGCGTCCGGCGTCGTGACGTTCGTGTTCATGCGTGCGCCACGACGGCTCGTGGAAGTCCGAGCCTGAGCCGGTAGAGAGGAGGAGGACATGACTGTCGATCAGGCCGGGTTGCGGGACGCGATCAAGCGCGTCTACACGGAAGTCGCGAACGATCCCAAGAAGGGATATCACTTCCACACCGGGCCGGATTACGCCGCCGAACGGTTGGGCTACGCGCGGGAGAGCCTGGCCGATCTGCCGGACTCGGTGACGGGGCCGTTCGCCGGAGTCGGGAACCCGCTGTCTCTGGGCGCGCCTCCCCGTGGCGCGACCGTCGTGGACATCGGAGCCGGCAGCGGCATGGACACGTTTCTCGCCGCGAAGGCGGTCGGAACGGAGGGCAAAGTCGTGGCCGTCGACATGACGGAGGCGATGCTGCAGCGGGGCCGGGAGAACGTCGAGCTGGCCGGCCTGCGGCAGATCGAGTACCGTGCCGGCTTCGCCGAATCGCTCCCGGTGGCAGACGCCACCGCTGATGTCGTCATCTCGAACGGCGTCATCAATCTGGCGCCGGACAAGAGTCTCGTGTTTCGGGAAGCGTTCCGCGTCCTGAAGCGAGGGGGCCGGCTGCAAATCGCCGACATCGTCGTCCACAAGGACATCCCTCCGGCCGGCCGCGCCGACATCGCAATCTGGACCGCCTGAATCGGGGGCGCTCTCCTGGAAGGAGAGTACGTCGACGCGATTCGGCAGGCGGGCTTCGTGGACATCGAGATCGCATGGCGCGGCAAGCCGTTCACCGGCGCGAGTGGTGAGCGGAAGGCGAACAAGTACGAGGTGGAAGGCGTCAACATCAGCGCGCGGAAGCCATGACGTCACCGGGCGCGGTCGTGCCCGCACGTGGTCGCGAGCCGTACTACCCCCGGCAAGCGTTCGGACGCTCAGCGGATCGCCAGCGGCAGGACCCAGAAGGCGACGGACATGACGCTGACGATCCACAGCCACGATCGTTGGCGCGTCGTCCGGTGGCCGTTGCGGTACGCGAGATAGTGAGCGACCGCAAGCGACACAACGGAGACGGGTATGAGGACGATCTGAATCTCCGCCATCCTGGCGGCCAGTGCTCCGCTCGCGATGCCCAGCGTCCCGAGCACGGTGGCGAGCAACGTGGCCGGTCAGAGGACCCAGAGAAGTCCGGTGGCGGTCGAGACTCCACCCGCGTATGTCACTTTCTGATCACGGTTCATTGCGACCTCCGTGCAGGGATGCCAGCTCCCCGCGCTGTGTGAGATCGGGTCGCGGCCGGGCGACTCCGCGGTAGAAGTACGCGCCGATCCGGGGCCCGGACACGTACCCTCTTTCGAGGTCTGGCGCCGCGAACCCGCCGTCGGCGAGCATCCGGTCGATGGGCCGGTTCAGGTGGCAGCCGCCGGCGAAGCGCCGCCAGATCGGCGTGAGTCGATCCTGCCAGCGAATGACGACCGGGTCGACGGCACGCCCGTGCTCCACGAAGATCAGCTGGCCGCCAGGCGCCAGGACACGGCGTATCTCGCGAAGCGCCGTCAGGGGATCCCCGATCGAGCACAGCGTCCACGTCATCACGGCACTGTCGATCGACGCATCGGGCAGGGGAATGTGCTCCGCCGGGTGGCACAGCGGGACGATCGGGAAGCTGGAACGCGCGCCGCGACCCACCGCTTTGCGCAGCAGCTCGGTGGAGGGATCCAGCGCGTAGAGTCGCTCGACGCTCGCGCCGTAATACGGCATGTTGAGTCCCGATCCCGCACCGACTTCGAGAACGACGCCTCGAGCGAGAGGGAGCAGGCGCGCGCGCTCGGCTCGGACCGACTTGTTCCGCATCGCCAGATCGATGAGAACCGGCAGGACGAACCGCGCGTAGAGACGTGAAGTGGTCATGGCTCTCCGTCCTTCGACAAGGCGGCCACGAGCAGGTGGATGACCGCGTCGCGCGCTGTCTTTTCGTCGACCGACTGTGGCGATGGATCCCAGTGGCGGTGGACAGCCCAGAAGACCAGCGTCTCCAGCACCAGGCGCGCCGCGACGCCCGGATCAGCGCCGACACGGATGCCGCCCTTGCGCATGCCGCCGGTGAGGTAGCGCGACAGCTCGCCGAGCAGTGCCTCGCGGCCCTCGGTGAACCACACCTGTGCGAGCTCGGGATAGTCGATCGCACAGCGATCGACGAGCTTGATCCCCGTGCGACTGCGCGCCATCGACTCATAGATCTCGGAAAGGATCGTCGTGAGCTCGTCACCGTTGACGCGAGGGCTCTTCCGCCCGAGGGCGCGTCGGAGCGTCGGGCTCGCCGGCTGGGTGAGGCGGTCGCGGAGATACTTCAGCGTGCGCCCGGCGGGCGGTGTCGGAACGGGCATGGTCCCGGGAGTGTCGATGGGCCGGGGGACGTCCGCACTGCGGAGCACGACGTCGAAAAGCGCGTCTTTGCTTTCGACGTAGAGATAGATGGTTCCCTTGGCGACCCCCATCGCCTCGGCGACGTCGGCCATCTGGGTCCGCCGGTATCCCTGGGCGATGAAGACGGCGGAGGCGGCGTCGACCAGTTGCTGGAACCGACCGTCCGGAATCGACCGCGGCATGCGGGAAGCCTATAACTGACCGACTGAGTCAGTCAACAGGAATATGAAAGTCGGCCCCGTCGGCCACCGCCCGAATTTAAGCTTGACCTACACGAAATGATTAAGTACACCTAATCTCTGAGACACGCAGGTCCGGCCCGGAGAGGGGCGCGAGCTGCGGCGCAACGCCGAGACAGCATTTCGAGGTGCGTGATGGTCAAGCCAGCGTCCCGCATGATGACCGGATGTCTTCTCCTCTTCCTCGCGTCGATGCTCGTGTCGGCCGGCCGGGCGCCCGCGGCGCCGAACGAGGTCGTCATCTACTCCGCGCGCCACTACGGGCAGGAGGCTGCGTTCGACGCGTTCACGAAGAAGACGGGAATTCAGCTGAAGATCCTGAACGGCAGCACCGGCGAGCTCTTCGAGCGCCTGAAAGCCGAGGGGGACAAGAGCCCGGCGGATATCCTGCTGACCGTCGATGCGGGCAACCTCTGGAACGCCGCCCGGGCCGGGCTGCTCGCGCGCACCGACTCCCCCGAGCTCCAGGCCAACATCCCGGCACACCTTCGAGATCCCGACAATCGCTGGGTGGGCTTGACCGTGCGCGCCCGGACGATCATGTACAACGCCAAGAAGGTCAAGCCCTCCGAGCTGAGCACGTACGAAGCCCTGGGTGATCCGAAGTGGAAGGGCCGGCTCTGTCTCCGGACGTCGGGCTACATCTACAACCAATCGCTCCTCGCCACGATGATCAAGCGGCAGGGCGAGGCGAAGGCAGAGTCGATCGTGCGCGGCTGGGTGGCGAACGAGCCCACCCTCATCAACGGCGACACGAAGATTTTGGAAGCGATCGCGGCCGGGCAGTGCGACGTCGGCATCACCAACCACTATTACCTGGCACGCATCGTGAGCAAGGACGCCAACTTCCCGGTCGCGCCGTTCTGGGCCAACCAGGAGACGACCGGTACCCACGTGAACATCTCGGGCGCCGGAATTACCGCGCACGCCAAGAACCGCGCGAACGCCGTCAAGTTCCTCGAGTTCCTGTCGAGCCCCGAGGCCCAGCAGATGTTCGCGAATCTCTCCTTCGAGTATCCGGCCAATCCCCAGGCGGCCGTCCACCCCATCGTCGCGAAATGGGGCAAGTTCAAGCAGGACGACACCAACATCGCCGCCGCCGGAGAGTTTCAGGCGGCCGGCGTCAAGCTGGCAGATCGCGCCGGATACAGGTAGCTCGGCGGGCACGGGGCCGCAGCTGGTCCGGGGCGATGCGCGTCGCGAGCGTAGCTTCGAGCTGCGGGATCACGTCGTCCTGTAGGCCAGGCAAGCATGGCGGACCGGCACGGAACATCGTTCGACTTGGACCGCGGGACAGGTGAGCCCGCGCCGGAAGGGCCTCGGCGCCGTACAGTCCGGCGCTCATTCGCGGCGAGCGCGAGATCGTCATCATTCACCAGGGTCAGGAATACCGCCTCCGCATCACGCGGGCCGACAAGCTGATCCGGACGAAGTAGTCCAACACCAGCCAGCCACCGAGCCCGACAGCGGCCTGAGGTAGCCAGCCTCAGAAGCCGGCCGCGCATCGCGTCGCGGCGAGAGGATTTCGATGCTGGCGGTCGCCCGCGCGGCTGGCAGTCCGAGCGCCGACAATGCCGTCGAGCATGCGGACTACGTCGCCGCCGTCGAGCCGGCCTCGAACACGCCATTACGGTGCGGTGGATGAGCGTTGCTTGACAGGAGACACTGATGACACTGATGCGACTCCGCGAGCTGACCTCGTGCCCACACCACAGCCGGGTGCTGATCACGCTGGACGATACGACCGGCCCGCGTCGGATCACGTTCTACGCGGACGCCGACGACGCCCCGACGGCTCGCGCGGGAAATGTCGCGTGGGCCGCGAGCCTGTCACGCGATCTTCGGTTTCATCCAGACGCTGCTGAGGTGCTGGCACGCGGTGCCCGTTCGGATCGTCCTGGAGGACGTCAATGGCGACGGCATCGGCGCGCTCGTGTATCTCCGCTAAGGGGAGATCGAGTCGAGCGTCTCGTGCTACCCACCGGATGCGCTCACGCTTGCGCTGCGGACCGGCGTTCCGATCTACGGATGTCCTTCGCCATGCGTGCGACCGCCCGATGGAGCACGATGACACCGCGCGATGGCTCCAGCGCATTCGGGCCGCGGATTTCGAGGCGTGAGCGGTCGCCGAGGCGCTTCGGTCCGAAGGAGACATGACATGAAGCATGCGTTCGCACGAGTCCTGCTGTTGCTCCTGGTCTGCTGGCCGGCCACGAGCATGGCCGACGAGCAGCTCGAGCGGGGACGCCGGGCCATCTCGAGCATGACCGGCTGCTTCCTGGTGGACTACAGCTACGTCGAGACGGAAGCGCTGCGCCCCGGCTACGTCCGCGATCCGCGCGTCTACGACGTCAACCGCGACAAATCGGTCAAGGAGTGGATTTCCATGGAGCCGCTGTCGGAGCGGCGCGTGTGGCTGCAACGGATCCTGTTCTCCACGGACCTCGGCGGCGCCGTTCGGGAAGGCAGCATCCTCCGACATCAGTCGGAAGACTGGGAGTACGACGCGCCGTTCCTCTACGAGTTCGTGGCGCCGCGGACGTGGCACGTGAAGAACCTCAGCGCTTCACGCGCCGTGTGGACGAGGAGGGTCACCAACCTCGACGACGGGCCGCGCTACCAGTGCGCCGCGCGATGGCGGACCGACACCGCCTACCCGGAATGGGCGTGCTCCAATTACGCGCCCATCCCGGGCCGGGAAACCCGTGACATGCAGCGTGGCGACTACCAGACCCTCGACCGCGCCACTCGCCTGGTGCTGTACGGCGGAAGCTGGCTCGAGCGCCAGGACAACGTCAAGACGCTCCACGCAGAGCACGGCCGCTCGCCGCTCGTCAGGGAGGCGGGCAGGAACTGGTACGTGCGGTTGCCCGACGGCGAGTGCGCGGCCGGCCAGGCCTTCGCGCGGCCCCGTCAGGCGTTCTGGGCGTTGCTGCGGGAGACGTGGGACACCGTGCTCGCGGGACGCGAGCCCTTCGTGGAGAGGACGCTGGCCGGTCAACCGCCGCGGTTCGTGAGGATGCGCGAAATCGAGGAGGACTACCGCGGCCGCGACCTGGCGGATCCGGCCGAAAGGAGCGCCGCCAGAGAGCGCATCCTGAAGGTCATCGAGGAGTATCGAGACCGATGAACCGGGTTCGTGCTCGACGGCGCCCGTCAGTCCGCGAGCGCGATGTCGAACGTTCCGGTGTAGCCGGCAGCCGCTTTGGCGACGGCGAGGACGAGGTCGCGACCACCCCGGCGGAACAAGCCGTCACGCTCGTTCGGCACGCGGCGGCCGCGGCGGACATAGGGCGTCTGCGCGTGCACCTGCTCCGTGAGCGCCTCGTCGAAATAGAGCTGCGAGGTGAACTCGCGGCCTCGGCCGGCGATGGGCGCCGTGCGGATCTTGAAGTGCACATGAACCGCGCGACCTTCGTACCAGCCCGGATAGATGGTCGTGAACCGCGCGATGCCCGCGGCGTCCGTCAGCTGATAGCCGCGCAGGAACCGCTGGCCCTGCGTGTCGTTCGCGGAGTCTCGCACGTCGGAGTAGGCGCCCTGCGCGTCGCAGTGCCAGACGTCCACCGTGGCGTTGCCGAGCGGGACACAGCGCCCGCCGCTCCCGTCCGAGACCCGGAAGACGATCTCCAGTGGCGCGCCCGGCTTCACGATGCCCGTCGCCGGTTCGGATCGGATGTCCCCGCGGTTCAGACGCTCGTCCACGAAATATGGGCCCTCGGTCTGCTGCGGGCGAACGACGCATCCAGCCGGCGCCTGTGCGAAGGCGCGGCGAGTCAGCCATGCACCGCCGGAGAGCCCGAACAGGGCGAGTAGCGCACGACGATTCATCGATAGACCTCTCTCAGAGAGACTACCACCGGGTGCCAGGCGCGTCTGCCGTCGCCTGAGGTCGGGCTCCTAGGCGAAGCGCATCCGGGCGCGCTCTTTCGCCTTGCGCGCTTGCTCCTCGCGAGTTCGCGGCGCGGCGGTCGTCTGCAGGGATCGGATGAGGCGGTGCGCTGCTTCCGTGACTTCGCCGATGGCCCGATTGAAGGCGACTTCGTTTGTGCGTGAGGGCCTGTGCGATCCGCTCAGCTTTCGGACGAACTGAAGCGCCGACGCGCGGATCTCCTCGTCCGTGGCGGGCGGGTCGAAATTCGCCAGCGTCTTGATGCTTCGGCACATCGTTGAATCCCCTTTCCGATCACAGTCCGAATCCGGTCGTCTTTGCAGCATCCACGATATCACGCGGCGTCATGACGGCTTTGCGGGTGACGGCGCGCGCACGACCAGCTCTTCGACGATCGCCCACCGCGTGCGTGAGAGATCCATCACGTTCGCGTTGTCCGCCGTCGCCCGTTGCCCCGCCTCGGATTGCCAGGCGGCTTCCATGGACGGTCTATCGTCGAACCAGAATTCGACGACGGCATCCCAGGGAGGATCCCGCCGCTCCTCAGGTTCGACGAAGTTCTGCACGTACCCGCGGACACCCGGCATCGCCATGGCCAGCGGCCCGTGCGTTTCCCGGAAATAGCGCCGGAACTGATCACGGGACCAGCCGGGTCGCCGATAACACACGACCACGAACTTGATCATTCTGGCTCCTCCTGAGAGCGCTCCTCCGGAGAGCGCTTGACCGATTCGCGGTCGACCCATAAGCTTTTTCGCCGTCACCCCATCGCGACAGCTCAGGAGGATCACATGGCCGTCAACCCGCTCAGCCGCAGGGAAGTGATCAAGTTCGGCGCCTTTACGACCGTCGGCGGGGTGCTGACCCCGGGCGTCTCGTTGGCCCAATCGATCGTGACCGACACGAAGGGCATCACCGCGCGCGACATCCAGCTGAACGTCGGCGGCACGTCTATCCCCGGCTACGAGGCGCGTCCCGAAGCGCAGGGCCGCTATCCCATCGTCCTCGCCATCTCCGGGTTCACCGGCGTCAACGAGCACCACAAGGACGTCGTTCGCCGATTCGCCCACGCGGGATACTACGCCATCGCGCCGGAGCTCTTTCATCGCGAGGGCGGCATGCAGGGCAAGGCGTTTCCCGAGATGGCGAAGATCTCCGGCGGGATCGGACGCAAACAGTACCTCGGCGATCTCACGGCCGCTGCCGACTTCGCGAAGCAGCAGGCCGGGGCGCGTTCCGACCGCCTCGGCGTCACGGGATTCTGCGGCGGCGGCGCGCTGACCCTCCACTTCAGCGCCGAGTATCCCGGCGTGACGGCCGCCGTGCCCTGGTACGGCCACGTCAAGCGCGTCTACAACGATGCGCCCGGCGTGGACGCGTTCGCCGTCGCGTCCAAGATCAAGGCCCCCGTGCTCGGTCTGTATGGCGATGCCGACCAGGGCATTCCGTCCCCGGACGTGAAGGCGTTCGAGGCGGAGCTGCGAAAGACGAACCCGAACGTGGAGTTCGTCCTCTACCCGGATGCCCCGCACGCGTTCTTCTCGGACGACCGGCCGCAGGTCTACCGCAAGGAGGCCGCCGAGGACGCCTGGAAGCGCTGCCTGGCGTTCTTCGATCGTCACCTCAAGGCGTAGGCGACGGCCGGCCGTCAGTCGTTGTCGGCGATCGTCACCGTGGCGCTGCTGGGGGAGCCGACCGTGTAGGCTGGATTGGCGGCGAGCCGTATCACGACCGTCTCGGGTCCCTCCTTGAGGCTGTCGTTCACGGGCGTGACGATGACCGTCGCCAAGGCGGCCCCCGCGGGAATGGTGACGCTCCCCGAGAGGCTGCGATAATCGGTCGCCTGGGTGGCGGTCCCGGCCATCGTGTATCGCACGGTCAGCGCCGCCGTCGTCGGGCCGGTTCGCCTGACCGTGAATCGTCCCGTCGTCGGCCCGGCCTCCGTCGCTGTCGCGTCGGTGGCGGAAACCGAGACCGTCTCGTTGCTGCCGATCGTCACCGTCGCGCTGCTCGGCGTGCCAACCGTGTAACTCGCATTCGTCGCAAGACGGACGACGACCGTTTCGGGGCCCTCCATCACGGCGTCATCGATCGGCGTCACCGTGACCGTAGCCGTGGCCGAGCCGGCTGGGATCACGACCTGCCCCGACAGCGCGACGTAGTCGCTGCCAGCTGTCGCCGTGCCGGCGACCGTATAGCGGACGGTGAGGGCGGCCGCGGTGTTACCCGTGCGAGTCACCGTCACCGTTCCCGTCGTGCGGCCCGCCTCCGTGGCCGTCGGGTCGGTGGCGGCGATGCGGACCGTCTCGTCGCTTTCGATCGTCAGCGTGGCGCTACCCGGAGAGCCGACCGTGTACGCGGCGCCGGCCGTGATCTGCACGATCACGGTTTCGGGGGGCTCCATGACCGCATCATTCACCGGCGTGACGGCAATGGTGGCCGTCGCCGAGCCGGCGGCAATCGTGACGCTCCCGGAGAGACGGGTGTAGTCGCTGCCCGGCGCGGCGGTGCCGCCGACGGTGTACCGCACCGTCAGCACCGCGGCGGTGCTTCCGGTGCGGCGCACGGTGAACGTCCCCGCCGTCGGACCTGCCTCCCTTGCCGGCGCGCCGGCGGTGATGCTGACGGTGGGCTTGGTCGGGCTGTCGGTGGTCTCGTTCACCTTCAGGACAAATACGTCACCGCTGCCGGACGGCGTCGTCTTGTACGCGCCAGGCGTCGTGGGGAAGTTGCCGTTGGCGACGCCGGTCAGGTAGGCGTTGCGCGTGGCGTCGACGGCAATCCCGTGTCCCTCGCCGTCGCCGAGGAACGTCCCGAAGTCCAGCGCCCCCAGCGCCGAGATCTTCAGCGTCACGACCTCGGTGGCGGCAGCTTTCGCGCGGAGGGGTGCCTTCGTCGGAAAGTTCGTCGACGCGCTGGAACCGACGAGCCAGGCGCCGCCGTCGGATGCCGCCGCAATGCCCGCTATCGTGTCGGCCGCCGAGCCGCCGACATAGGTTGCCCAGACCCACGACGTCCCGGTGGGGTGGAGCCGTCCGGCAAAGCCATCCTCGCCGCCGGGCCGCACCGTTTGAAAGCCGCTCTGGGGAACGAAGCCCGCTGCCGCCGGGTTCGGCGATGCCCCGATGACGCCGGAGACGTACGCTGAGCCGTCGCCGCCGGTGGCCACGGCATCGGCGACGGGGCCGATGATCGTTCCGAACAGCGGCTGGCCGCTGACCGCCAGCTTGACCACCGCGCCGCCCGACGTCGCGCTGCCCGCCGCCACCGAGTGCACGGTGAAGGACGCCGTCGTCAGCGGCCCGGTCGTGAAGGCCTGGCCCGAGCCGTTGACGGCCACGGCCATCCCCGCTCCATCCATGTACGTCGAGTAGACGAGCGAGGCGCCGCTGGGCGAGAGCTTGGCGACCCAGGCGCCGCCACCCTGCAGACAGTTGGTGGCCGCCGGCGGCGTGCGCTTGTACGCGCCCGACGTGGTCGGGAAGTTCGTCGTCGTCGTTACGCCGGTGACGTACGCGCTGCCGGCCATGTCGACGGCGAGCCCATTCGCCGAGCCGGTGACGCAGTTGTTCCCCTGGATCGGGTCGCCGTCGAACGTCGTCCCCTGCAGGAACGTCGAGTACAGGAGCGCGCCGGTCGAGCTGAACTTCGCGACGAAGGGTGTGAAGGGGTCCTCGCCACCGCTCGCCTCCGGCTGGAAGGAGCCCGGCGTCGTCGGGAAGTCGTTGTGAGTGCGGCCGGCGATATAGGCGTTGTTGCTGCCGTCGACGCCGATGCCGTTGACGAAGTCGCGCCAGAAGCCGCCGATGAAGGTCGAGTACACGAGCGAATTGCCGCCAGGACTGAGCTTGGTGACGAAGATGTCCTCGAAGCCGTTCGGCTGGTGCTGGAACGCCGGATTGACGAGCGGGTACCCGGCCCCTCCGGGAACGGCGTTCTCGCCGGTGATGTAGACCGCGCCCGAGGAGTCCACGGCGATGTGGCGGCCGATGCCGACTCCGATCCGTGTCGAGTAGACGATCACGGGGTCGATGACGAGGGGCCGCGTGCGGTCGTAGGGGCCGATGGCGAATGCGACCTCTTGGTTCCCGCGCACGACGTACCGTCCGGCGACGCGCTCACGCCGGTGGCCGCGCTCCTGGTAGAGCAGCGGCGCCTGCTGCACGATCGTGCTACCCGGCCGAGTGATCACGAGGTGCCCATCGCTGTCGACGGTCAACCGCTCGGCGCCCTTCACGCGCAGGGCGATGGCCCCGGGATCGGCTCCGGGCGCCACCACGAAGTCGTACTCGAGCCGCCGCTGGTTGCCGTAGACCACCACGTCGATTCCCGGATAGACGTCGGCGTAGCGGACGCGGCCGTAGGTGGGAATGTCACCTCGCCAGTTCGCCGCGTCCCGGCCGAGATAGTAGTTGATCCGGCCAGGCAACGGCTCCAGCGCCTCGATAACCGAGCCGGGTCGGCGCGCGGCGAATGACACGGACACCGGCGGCCCCTCGGCCGCCACCACGAACCCGTCGGCGGTGAGGAGAATGGCGCCCGTCGCGGCGCGTGCAATGAAGCGGACGTCGGGCGGCGCCTGGCCACGGTTGCTCTCGAAGTGCAGCGGAAGACGGGCCAGCGCGTCTTCCAGATGTGCCGGCGCCGGCGGCGTCGTTGCGGGATGCGCGCAGGCGGCTGCGACGGCCACGAGAGACGCCAGTACTATTGGTGCTCGGAATCCGCACCGTCGCCGCATCTCTGCAACTCCGTTCACAGCGAAGTCGTCGATGTCGCGTGGGCCGTACCGTTCAAATGTGATGCCGCGGACTCGAGGGGCGTGCCTCAGGTCACCGACCGCGACCCCTCCTGACCGGCGTTCGGGCGGCCAGGACCCTGCGGCCGGTCAGAACCTGCCCGCTCCATCTCATTTCATCGGGCTGGAGGGGGCGGCGTGTCAGACTTGTTGGGAGCAATCTCGCCATCACACGGGGGCCTATGAAGAACGCTTTGCTGGTCCTGCTGACGACGGTTGTGCTCGCCTGCTCGACGATTCCCGCGGCCGTGACGCCGGCCCATGCCAGCGCCGAGCTGGCCGGCAGGGACCTCAGCGGTCGATGGACCGGCACCTGGAACGGGATGGGCCTGCTGATGTCCCCGCGAGAGGATGCGGTCACGCTCCATCTCGTCCAGAACGGCGACATGGGATACGGCCGGTTCGCGCTGGAGGGGGCGACGGCGGCCGAACACGTGCCCGTCGACATCCGGAACGCGGGCCTCTGGGGCATCCGGGTGCGGGTGAAGATCTCCGGCGACAAGCTCATCCTTCGCCATCAGGCCGGCGGCCATCTGTTCACCGCCGACCTGAGGCTGTCCGAGGACGGCGAGTATCTGTACGGCACTGTCCGCGGCCGCCATCCGAAGGTCACGCTGCTGTTGACGCGCGCCGCCGAAGGCACGGCGCCGCCGCAGACGGCGATGACGCCGGTCACCCCGATGGCTCCGCCCCCGGCGCCCATCGTGGTCCGGCCCGCGGAGCCGACGCCGCCGGCCGAGCCCGGGAAGGTCGTCGCGCTGGCACCGCCGGACAAGCCCGAGGTCAGCGCGCCGGCGCCGCGCGAGCAGGGGTTCGTCGGCATGGCCGAGCTGGCGCCCATCCACTTCGACTTCGACAAGGCCGATCTGCGCAAGGACGCCATGGACACGCTCACGGCTCACGCCGCGTGGCTGAAGGCGCATCCCGATGCGGTCGTCCTGATCGAGGGCCATTGCGACGAACGGGGCACGGACGAGTACAACGTGTCGCTCGGCGAGCGGCGCGCGAAGTCCGTGAGCGATCTGCTGACGGCGCAGGGCATCTCGGCCGACCGCATCGCGACGACGAGCTTCGGGCGCGAGCGACCGGTCTGCACGGACACCACGGAAGAGTGCCGGACGCAGAACCGCCGCGCGGAGTTTCGGATCAAGGCGGCGCAGTAGCGCCGCCCCTCAGCTTGCCCGCTCGCGCAGCACGTGCTGGCCGCGCCCGGGGCGGCTCAGCAGCGCGCCGTCGCGGGCGATGACCTCCCCGCGCGCGATCGTCATCACGGGCACGCCGGTGATCGTGAAGGCGTGAAACGGGTCGTAGCCGGCGCGCGAATGGAGCCGGCGCTCGTCGATGGTCTCCACCTTGCGCGGATCGAAGAGGACGAGGTCGGCGTCGCTGCCGACGGCCACCGTGCCCTTCCGCGGGTAGAGCCCGAAGATCCGGGCGGGGTTGGTGGCGAAGGCGGCGACGAACGTCTGCAGCGTGATGCGGCCGCGTGAGACCCCCTCGGAGTAGATGACGCGCATCTCCGTCTCCAGCCCCGGGACGCCGTAGGGAACCCGGCGGAAATCGCGAACGCCTTCCGCCTTCTGGTCCACCGTCCACGACGTGTTGTCGCTGCCGATGGTCTGCAGATCCCCCGAGCGGAGCGCGTCCCACAGCGCGGCCTGATCCGGCAGCGCTCGAAGCGGTGGCGCGCCGATGACCTTCGCCGCCTCCAGGCCGCCGGGGTCGTACCGCTCGCTGGTGAGGCCGAGATAGATCGGCCGCGTCTCGCCCCACACGCGGACGCCACGCTTGCGCGCGGCGCGGACGGCGTCCACGGCCCCCTCGCACGACATGTGGACGATGTAGACCTCGGCGTCGACGAGCTCGGCGTAGTCGATGACCCGACGCGTGGCCTCGGCCTCGGCGACGGCCGGCCGGCTCTCGGCGTAGAACCGTGGATCGAGGCGGCCGGCCGCCAGCATGTCCTTCTCGGCGAGATCCAGCATCTCGCTGTTCTCGCAGTGAACGTTCACCACCGCTCCCACCTTGCGCGCGGCGCGGAGGACGCGCAGCAGCGCCTCGTCGCCGATCCCGAACTCCCGGATGGTGAAGACCTTGAAGCTCGGGTAGCCGGCGCCCACGATGGCCGGGATCTCGGCGATCCGCGCGTCGGTGACGTCGGACAGGATGATGTGGAAGCCGTAGTCGACGTGGGCGCGGCCCTTGGCCTTGGCCGACCACGTGGCGATCGTGTCGGCGAGGCTCTGCCCTTTCGATTGCCAGGCGTAGTCGCAGATCGTGGTGATGCCGCCGCAGGCGGCGGCCGCCGTGCCGGACTCGAAGTCGTCCGCGGTACGCGTGCCGCCCAGATCGAGATCGAGATGGGTATGGACGTCCACGCCGCCCGGCAGGACGTGGAGCCCGCGGGCGTCGATCTCCGTGGCGCCGGGTTCCAGGCCCTCGCCGATGGTCGCGATGCGGCCGTTCCGGATGCCGAGGTCGGCCACGAAGGCGTCGGTCGCCGTCGCGATCAGCCCGCCGCGAATCACGAGGTCGTACGGCATGGGCGCTAGCTCCTTTCCTGGCCGGGCGGGGGGACGCACTCGGCAAAGCTGCGCGCGATGGCGCCACTGGTGGCCAGCCAGATGTCCTGGCGGTGGCGCGCCACGTGCTCGAGAGCGCGGCGGAGGTGACGCAGCCGGTAGGGCTGCCCCACGAGGAACGCGTGCAGCGCGATGCCGAAGACGAGCGGCTGCCGGCGCGACTGCTCGAGCATCTCGTCGAAGTTGTCGGCGATCATCTGGGCGAAGGCGGGCGCGGTGCCGTGGTGGAGGGCGATCATCGGGATGTCGTTCACCTCGTGCGGGTACGGAAGGCTCAGGATGCGACCGTTCCGCGTCTTCATCCAGACGGGCTGGTCGTCCATCGGCCAGTCGAGGACGTACGTGTACCCGGCTTCCTGCAGCAGATCGGGCGTCACGGCGCTCGGGTTGACGCCGGGACTCAGCCATCCGCGCGGCGGCTGCCCCTCGAAGCGCGCGATGGCGTCGGTCGTCTCGCGGATGAGCGCCGCCTCGCCGGCCTCGTCGAAGTCGTTCTGGTGCTCCGAGTTCGTGCGGCCGTGGCCGACCACCTCGTCGCCGCGCGTGCGAAAGGCCGCCACCACCTCCGGACAGTGCTCGTAGACCTCGGCGTTGAGCAGCAGCGACACCGGGAGCTGAAACGCGTCGAAGAGCTGGAGCAGACGCCAGACGCCGACGCGGTTGCCGTACTCGCGCCAGGCCCAGTTGTAGGTATTGGGATGCGGGATGCCGGGCGAATACGAGATGCCGAGGCCCGTGCCATACGCGAAGTGCTCGAGGTTCAGCGCCACGTACACGGCGAGGCGGCGGCCGCCGGGCCAGCTCCAGTCGGGGCGATTCACGATCGCGGAGTAGGCGAAGCGTCCGTGATGCGCCAGCATGCCGTCAGCTCCGGAAGAACCGCAGCGGCCCGAAGACCAGGATGGGCGCCGCGATGGTGAGGGCCAGTCCGATGAGCTGGAGCGCCACGAACGGGATCGCCCCGCGATAGATGTCGATGGTCCTGACCTCCGGTGGGGCGACGCCGCGGAGGAAGAACAGGGAGAATCCGAACGGCGGCGTCAGGAACGACGTCTGGAGGTTCACGCTGATGGCGATGGCGAGCCACAGCGGATCGAAGCCGAAATGCTCCACGAGCACCGGCACCAGGATCGGGACGTGGATGAAGCAGATCTCGTAGTAGTCGATGAAGAAGCCGAGCAGGAAGATGACGAACATGACGAAGGCCAGGACGCCGTAGGCGCCGAACGGCAGGCCCTTGAGGAAGTCCTGCACCAGGTGATCGCCGTTCAGCCCGCGGAACACCATGCCGAAGCAGTTGGCGCCGACCAGGATGATGAAGCCGAGGCTCGTGATGCGCGTCGTGACCTGCATGACGTTCCGGAGCATCGCCATGGAGAAGCGGCCCTTGAGCATGGTCAGGATCAGCCCGCCGGCGGCGCCCACGGAGGCCGCTTCGGTGGGTGAGGCGATGCCGACGAAGATCGAGCCGAGCACGCCGACGATGAGCACGAAGGCCGGGAGCAAGGCGATTCCCACGCGCTTGATCGCCTGGGCGCGGAACGCCGCGATCTCGGCGGCGTCGATGGCCGGTGCGAGCCCCGGTTTCCACCACGAGATCACGGCCAGATAGACGATGTAGAGTCCGACGAGGACGAGGCCCGGCACCACGGCGCCGATGTAGAGGTCCCCGACCGACACGCCGATGATGTCGCCCATCAGGATCAAGATGATGCTGGGCGGGATGATCTGTCCGAGCGTGCCGGACGCGCAGATCGTCCCGCAGATCAGCTCCTTGTTGTAGCCGCGCCGGAGCATCGTGGGTAGCGAGATCATTCCCATGGTGATGACGCTCGCCCCCACGATGCCGGTCGACGCGGCGAGGATGGCCCCCACGAGCACGACGGAGATGGCGATGCCGCCGCGCAGGTGGCCGAAGAGCAAGGCCATGGTCTCCAGCAGCTCCTCGGCGATGCCGGATTTCTCGAGGGCGACGCCCATGAACACGAAGAGGGGGACGGCGAGCAGCGTGAAATTGGTCATCGTGCCCCAGATGCGGATGGGCAGGATGTTCATGAAGTCCGGCCGGAGGAGGCCGAAGGCCACGCCGAGCCCGCCGAAGAGCAGCCCGGTGAAGGTGAGGCTGAAGGCGACCGGGAAGCCGAAGAAGAGGAAGGCGATCATGCCGGCGAACATGAACGCCGCGAGGATCTGGTCGAGCGGCAGGCCCTCCACCGTCAGTGGACCTCGTGCTCGATCTGCTCGGGGGCTTCCCAGCCCATGGCCCAATAGAGCGACTTGATCGTCTGCGAGATCCCCTGGATGAGGAGGAGCACGAAGCCCACGATGATCATCGACTTCAGCAGCCAGCGAAGCGGCAGCCCGCCCGGATCGGGCGAGCCCTCCCAGACGGCCCAGGCCGCGCGCACGAAGGGCCAGGCCGTGTAGATCACGAGCAGGCAGGAGGGAAAGAAGAACACGCAGAAGAGAATGAAGTCGAGCCGAGCGCGCCGCCGAGGGGTGAGCTTCGAATAGATGATGTCGACGCGCACGTGCTCGTCGTGGAGCAGCGTGTACCCCGCCGCCAGCAGGTACAGCGTGCCGAAGAGGTACCACTCGGCTTCCTGGATCGCGCCCGATGTCGTCCGGAACGCGTAGCGCGCCACGACATCGCCGAAGACGAGAACCACCATGCCGAGCGACAGCCACGACACCCCGCGCCCGAACCATTCCTGGAAGCGATCGATTCTCCGGGCCAGCTCGCGCATTCAGCAGCCTCCTTGAACAATGCGACGGCCGACCCGAGTGGTCGGCCGTCGCACCGGCTCACCAGACGATGGGGTCAGCTGCTCAGCGTGCTGTAGTACCCGCCCTCGACCCTGGCCCAGTCGGCGGTCAGGCTGACGAACCTCGTGTAGGCGGCCGCCACTTTCTTGGCGAGCGCGCTCTTCTCCGCCTCCTCCTGCATCACCTGACCGGCGACCTTGCGCGCGCCGTCCAGCAGCGCGTCGGGGAACTTGATGACTTCGACCTTGGTCTTGAACTCCGTGTTCAGCTTCTGCAGGCCGGTCGCGTTCTTCACGAAGTACTCCGCGTCCGACGAGGCGAGGATCACGGCGGCCGCATGATCCAGCGCGCGGCGGTACTCGGCGGGAAGGCCGTCGTACGCCTTCTTGTTGAAGCTGAACTCGGCGATCGACGTGGCCTCCTGCCAGCCTGGGTAGTAGTAGTAGCGGGCGGCGTTCTGGAAGCCGAGCTTCAGATCGTCGTGCGGGCCGATGAACTCGGCGGCATCGATCGTCCCGCGCTCGAGCGCCGTGTAGATCTCGCCGGCCGGCAGCAGCACGACGGCCGCGCCCGCCTTCGCGTACACCTTGCCGGCGAGTCCGGGAATGCGGACCTTGAGGCCCTTGAAATCGTCGATGGTGTTGATCTTCTTCCGGAACCAGCCCCCCATCTGCGGATTCGTCGACTGTCCCGGCCGCGGGACGATGCCGAACGGCGCGTAGGCCTCCTCCCACAGCGCCAGGCCGCCGCCGTGCTGATACCACGCCGTGTAGCCCTGCGTGTTCAACCCGAACGGCACGGACGTGAACCACTGGAAGGCGTTCTCCTTGCCGGCCCAGTAGTAGGCGGCGCCGTTGAACGCTTCCACGGTTCCCTGCTGGCAGGCGTCGAACACGCCGGTCGCCGGCATGAGCTCGCCGGCCGCGAACACCTGGATCTTCAGGCGGCCGCCCGTCAGCTCGTCCACGATCTTTGCGAACTTCTGCGCGTTGCCCTGCAAGATGTCGAGCGCCGGCGGCCACATCGTCGGCATCCGCCACTGGAAGCGCTGCTGGGCGATGACGTAGGGCGCGTCGATGACGGACGCCGCGCCGGCGGCCGCCAGCACGCCGCCCGCCTTTACGAAGAATCTTCGTCGCTGCATGAAGAGCCTCCTTCCGTTTCGGTCAGTGCGACCGTCCCCTTGCGTCATGGGCCCGCGGCAGTGCCGCGTAGGCGAGGATCTCGAGGCGCGTGCCCGGCACCGCGAGCGCTTGCACGACGATGCAGGCGCGCGAGGGATACGGCGGCCGGAAGACGCGGGCGTACGCGTCGTCGATCGCCGGCTTGTCCTCGAGCCGCGTGATGAACAGGATCACCTGCGCCACGTCGTCGAGCCCGGCGCCCGCCGCCTCGACGGCCTGCCTGAGATTCGCGAGCGCCAGCTCTGCCTGCGCCCGTGCGCTGCCCGTCTCGGCCGTCCCGTCGGAGCGGATGGGAAGATGCGCGGTGAAGACGAGGCCGTTGGCGATGACGGCATGCGAGAAGGGCGCCGGCTCCGGAGGCAGACCGGTCGTGACTACCTGCCGCATGCCAGCGTCCTGTCCATGCTCCCTCCGGGCCGCCCGATGGTAGCAGAATCGGCCGCCGGGGCGACTCGGCATGCCGTTCGCCGGCTATATCGAAGGTTATATTGCGGCGCGACGGGGCTCTCGCCTACGTTGGCGTAAGTGTCCGGACGAGCCGGTCACGACGATCGCATGGCAAGGGGAGGTCGACGGTGAGGCAGGATCCGCACAGCGCCCTGCACGTCATATTCCTGCACATAGGAAAGACAGCCGGATCCACGCTGGCGAAGATCCTCGATCGGTATTACCCGAGCCAGGAGACGTTCTCGATCGTCCCCCACCGCTATCATGAGACCGTCGCGGAGTTCACGAGTCTTTCGCCGGCCGAGCGGGCGAAGATCAGGCTGCTCAAGGGCCACATGCAGTTCGGGTTGCACGACTATCTGCCGCCGCCGACCACCTACATCACCATGCTGCGGGACCCGGTGAACAGGATCGTGTCGCACTATTACTTCGCGCGCCGGACGCCGCGGCATTACTTGCATCAGGTGATCCACCGCGAAAACCTCGATATCGAGCGCTATGTGTCGAGCGGGTTGTCGTGGGAGCTGGACAACGGCCAGCTCCGCATCCTGACCGGCCACATCGAGGACATCGCATTCGGTGGCTGCACGCCCGCGTTGCTCGACGACGCCAAGCGCAACCTGCTCACGCACTTCTCCGTCGTCGGCCTCTCCGGACGGTTCGACGAGTCCGTGTTGCTCGCCAGGCGACGGCTGGGCTGGAAAGGATTCCCCGTCTATCTCAAGCGGAATGTGACGGCGGGACGGCCGGCCACCGCCCAGCTGTCGAAGAGCGCATTGCGCGTGATCCGCAAGCACAACGAGCTCGATCTGGAGCTCTACGAGTGGGTCTCGGCACGGTTTCAACACGAGTGGGAGACCGAGAGCCTGCAACGGCACCTCAAGGTATTCCGCCTGATGAACGCGATGTATCAGTCTTACGAACGGCTCAAGCGAAGATCGGGTCGGCTGGTTCCGGGGAGGCGGTCACTGGTCGCCCCGCCGATGAAGCCGGCCGGGCAGTAGCCGGGCCAGGGCCGCAGCGCTTGCCGCGCGGGCGCCGGGTCCTCAGCGATCTCTGCGGACTCACGGTCATCATGCTGACGTGTGCAGGCTGCGCGGAGATCGTCTGGCACCACCCGTCGCACCAGGACAGCGCCCGCCTGGACGCCGACTCGAAGCTGTGCGATGACATCGCGCAACGAGCCGTCCCGTTCGCCGGCATGCACTGGACCCATTACCAGGCGCGGGTTCACGACGCGTTCATGCTCTGTATGCATCAGCTCGGCTACCGTCGCGAACGCGCCGCCACGCCGGCGGCGCCGAAGTAACGGCGAACCGGGTCGACGCCAACACGCCGGCGGCCGCGGTCACGAGCCCGGCGGCGTGATCGTCCAGAGCCGGCCATTGCCGGCAGCCAGCGCGCGCGCCACGTCGGGCGCGAAGAGGCGAGGCCCGAACATGCCGATGTCCACCGACCACCCGCCGCGCTGCGACTCCTCCCGGTACAGGAGCTGGGACACCGTCCCGAGAAGGTCGTCGACCGTCAGCGCCGCCGTCGTCGTCAGCGTGCGGGCGATGAGATGCTCCTCGCGCGTGAGCGTCGTCGCCGATGCCGCCTCGACCAGCAGCCGTACCGTCCGATGGTCGGGCGCGACCGCCGGCGCCGCGCGGAACGTCCGGCGCAGGGCCCCGGTGATAGTGCGCAACGCGGTGCTCATCTCATTGCCTCCTGGGCAGCGGGATCGGCAAAGACGGTGATCTGGCGGGGAGCGACGCCGACGGTGCGCCCCTCGCATAGCCCGAGGGCGCGATAGCGTTCTTGCGAGATTTCCGCCCGCAGCATCTCGCCGGACTCGGCCAGCAACTCGACGCGTACGGTCGGTCCCGCCGACTGCAGGCGCACGACGGTGGCACGCCATCCGCCGTCGCCCTCCGGACCGCTGCCGATCTCGAGATCGTGCGGCCGGACGAAGACGCGGGCGGCGCCGGCGCCGCCGTTCTCGTGGGCGACCGCGAGCGTGGCGAACGAGACGCGACCCGCCTCGACGCGGCCGTGGAAGCGGTTCACGTCGCCGAGGAAGCTCATCACGAACTCCGTCCGCGGCCGGTGGAAGACCTCGTCGGGCGTCCCGACCTGCTCGATCGTGCCGCGGTTCATCACCACCACCCGGTCGGCGACCTCGAGCGCCTCGTCCTGGTCGTGAGTGACGAACACGCTCGCGACGTCGAGCTCGTCGTGGAGCTGGCGCAGCCAGCGCCGGAGCTCCTGCCGGACCTTGGCGTCGAGGGCGCCGAAGGGCTCGTCCAGAAGCAGCACGCGCGGCTCGATGGCCAGGGCGCGGGCGAGGGCGACCCGTTGACGCTGCCCTCCCGACAGGTGGTGAGGGTAGCGATCGGCGAGGCCGTCGAGCTGGACCAGCCGCAGCAGCCGCCCGACCCGCTCACGGATCTCGTGCTCCGACGGGCGCAGCGCTCGCGGGCGCACGCGCAGGCCGAACGCCACGTTTTCGAAGACGCTCATGTGGCGGAACAGCGCATAGTGCTGGAAGACGAAACCCACCCGGCGGGCGCCCACGTGCTGACCGGCCAGGTCCTCGTCGTGGATGCGCACGGTCCCGCTGCCCGGGTCCGGCTGCTCCAGTCCCGCGATGATGCGCAGCAGCGTCGTCTTCCCGGAGCCGGAGGGACCAAGCAGCGCGACGAGCTCGCCGTCCGGCACGGTGAGCGTCACGTTCTGGAGGGCGACGTAGCGTCCGAACGTCTTCGTGATGTCCCTCAGCTCGATGCTCATCCCCGGGCTCCCGGACGATGCTCGCCGGGGACCGCGGCGTTCTTCCAGTCCACCAGCGTCTTGAGCGTCAGCGTCACCAGCGCCAGCACGGTGAGCATGGACGCCACCGCGAACGCCGCGACGAAGTTGTATTCGTTGTAGAGGATCTCCACGTGCAGCGGCATCGTGTTCGTCTGGCCGCGGATGTGCCCGGACACGACCGAGACGGCGCCGAACTCCCCCATCGCGCGCGCCGTGCAGAGGATCACGCCGTAGAGCAGCGCCCACTTCACGGTCGGCAAGGTCACGCGCCAGAACGTCTGCCAGCCGCTCGCCCCGAGGAGCAGGGCCGCTTGCTCCTCCTCGACGCCGTGCTCCTGCATCAGGGGGATCAGCTCGCGGGCGACGAACGGGAAGGTGACGAACACGGTGGCCAGGACGATGCCCGGGACGGCGAAGACGATCTTGATGTCGTGCGCGGCGAGCCACGGGCCGAGCCATCCTTGCAGGCCGAACAGCAGGACCCAGACGAGGCCGGAGATGACCGGCGAGACCGCGAGCGGCAGGTCGATGAGCGAGATGATGAAGCTCCGGCCGGGGAACTCGAACTTGGCGAGGGCCCAGGCCGCCACCACGCCGAACACCAGGTTCACGGGAACCGCGATGGCCGCGGTGAGCAGCGTGAGGGTGATCGCCTCCACCGCGGCCGAATCACGGACGGCCTCGACGTAGGCCCCGAACCCCTTGCGCAGGGCCTCCACGAACACCGCGGCCAAGGGCACCATCAGGAAGGCCGCGAGGAAGCCGAGCGACGCGACGATCAGCGACCACTTCACCGGGCCTCGCTCCGTCACCATCAGGCGGCCTGCCGGTAACGCTGCCCGTTCCACCACTGCAATCCGTTGATGACCGACAGGGTGGCGAACGAGACGAGCAGCATGACGACCGCGATCGCCGTGGCGCCGGCGTAGTCGTACTGCTCGAGCTTGGTCACGATCAGGAGCGACGTGATCTCCGTCTTCATCGGCATGTTGCCGGCGATGAAGACGACCGATCCGTACTCGCCGACGGCGCGCGCGAAGGCCAGGCTCCCGCCGGTGACGAGCGCGGGCAGGATCGCCGGCACGATGACCCGCCGAAACGTGTGCCAGCGGCCGGCGCCGAGGCTGGCGGCAGCCTCCTCGACCTCCCGCTCGAGGTCAGCGAGGGCCGGCTGCAGCGTGCGGACCACGAAGGGCAGCCCGATGAAGGTCAGCGCAAGGGTCACGCCGAGCGGCGAGAAGGCCGTCCGGATGCCGAGCGGCTCCAGGTAGTGGCCGATCCAGCCGGTGGGCGCGTAGATCGCCGTCAGCGTGATCCCGGAGACGGCCGTGGGCAAGGCAAACGGAAGGTCGATCAGCGCGTCGACGATTGCCTTCGCCGGGAAGTCGTACCGCACGAGCGTCCACGCCACGGCGGAGCCGAAGACGACGTTGATCGCCGCCGCCGCGAGCGAGGCGCCGAAGGTCAGCCGGTACGAGGCCATCACCCGCTCGTCGGTCACCGTGCTCCAGAACTGTGCCCAGGTCAGCGTCGCCGACTTGAAGAAGAGCGCCGACAGGGGCAGGAGCACGATGAGGCCGAGATAGAGGAGCGCGCACCCCAGCGTGAGACCGAAGCCAGGCAGCGCGTTGTGACGCCGCAGCGCGAAGCGGATCGGTCTCATGGAGCGCGGCATCAGCGTGACGGCCTGTAGATCTGATCGAAGATGCCGCCGTCGTCGAAGTGTCGCTTCTGCGCCTTGTGCCACCCGCCGAACGCCTGGTCGACGGTGAACAGGGCGGTGCGGGGGAACTGGCTGTCGTACTTCCTCGCGACGGCGGCGAGCCGTGGCCGATAGAAATGCTTGCCGGCGAGGTCCTGACCCTCGGGGGAGTAGAGGTACTCGAGATAGGCCTCGGCGAGGCGCCGCGTGCCGCGCCGGTCGGCGACCTTGTCGACCACGGCGACGGAAGGCTCGGCCAGAATGCTGGCCGACGGCGTGACGATCTCGAGCTTCTCGGCCGCGAATTCCCTGGCGGCGAGAAACGCCTCGTTCTCCCAGGCGATCAGCACGTCGCCGATGCGACGCTGCACGAACGTCGTGGTCGAGCCGCGGGCGCCGGAGTCGAGGACCGGAACGTTGCGATAGAGCGCCGTCACGAACTCCCGGGCCTTCGCCTCGTTGCCCGACTTCCGCAGTGCCTGACCCCAGGCGGCCAGGTAGTTCCAGCGAGCACCGCCCGAGGTCTTCGGGTTCGCCGTGACGACCGAGACGCCGGGTTTGACGAGATCGTCCCAGTCCCGGATGCCCTTGGGATTGCCGCTCCGCACGACGAACACGATGGTCGACGTATACGGTGCGCTGTTGTGTGGCAGCCGGGACTGCCAGTCGGCGGCCACCAGACCCGTCTTCTCCGCGATGGCATCGACGTCGTACGCGAGCGCCAGCGTGACGACATCCGCGCCCAGGCCGTCGATGACGGACCGCGCCTGCTTCGCCGAGCCGCCGTGCGACTGCCGAAGGGTGATGGCGACGCCCGTCTTTTCCTTCCAGTAGCCGGCGAAGGCGCGGTTGTACTCGCGGTAGAACTCGCGGGTCGGGTCGTAGGAGACGTTCAGCAGGTCGGTTTGCGCGAACGCCGAGGTGTCGAGAGCCGCGGTCTCGAGCACGGCGCTCGTCATCATCGAGACGACCAGCAGCCAGAGGATTCGCATATCGGGCGCCCACTGAGCGAACCGCGTGCCACAGGCCCAAATGCCTGCTATTCAAGCGTTTGTCGGACGATCGAGCGCCTTGGCCGTCATATATAACGGAAGACCTATGGATTTCGTCCGGGAGAACCGTGTTTACTGCTGGTCCATGGTAGACAGCTCGAGCGACCTCCTCGTGGCCGTCTGGAAGGAGGCGTCGCGCCGCAACGACCTCAGCGCGTCCACGGCGGCCATCGTCGGCATGCTGAAGGACCGGATGCCGGTCGTGGCGCTCCTCGTGCGAGAGCTGGATATCCCGCGCTCTCGTCTCCACACGCTGGCGGTCGGCGGGGTGGGGGAGACGGTGAAGACGGAGACGGTCGCCACGAACCTGTCTCCGTCCGAGATGACGCGACTGCTGGCGTGGTGCCAACGGGGTGTCGTTGCTCAGGGTGCGGCCGGCGTGGAGGGCCCCGCGGGCGGGCCGTGGCGCGCGTGTCTGCCCGCGGGCACGAGTGGGGATGCGCTCGTCGGTCCGCTGGTGAGCCCGGCCGGCGTGCGGGGCGTGCTGGTCGCGCTCGCCGGGCCGGGACGGCGGTTCGCGGCGGCACACGCCTCGACGCTGCTCCCGTTGCTGGAGCCCTTCACGGTGGCGCTCGACAACCACCACCGCGTGCACGAGCTGGAGGCCCTCCGCGAGGCCGCCGAGGCCGAGAGGCAGTCCCTCCTCACACGGCTCGGCCGGACGCAGAGGGCGGAGCCGATCATCGGCGCCGACGCGGGTCTGCGCCCGGTGATGGAGCGCGTGGAGCTGGTCTCCAAGTCGGACGTGCCGGTCCTCATCCTCGGCGAGACGGGAGCCGGCAAGGAAGTGATCGCGCGCGCCATCCACACGCGCTCGGCGCGCGCCAACGGGCCGTTCATCCGCGTGAACTGCGGCGCCATCCCGCCGGACCTGATCGACTCCCAGCTGTTCGGGCACGAGCGCGGCAGTTTCACGGGGGCCGTCGATACGCGCCGGGGCTGGTTCGAGCGTGCCGACGGGGGAACGCTGTTCCTCGACGAGATCGGCGACCTGTCGTCAGCCGCGCAGGTCCGGCTGCTCCGCGTGCTGCAGGACGGCTGTCTCGAGCGGATCGGCGGTCACGAGCTGATCAAGGTCGACACGCGAATCGTCACCGCCACCCATCGTGACTTGACGGCGATGGTGCGCGAGGGCCGGTTCCGGGAAGACCTCTGGTATCGCATCGCCGTGTTTCCCGTGCTGCTGCCGCCGTTGCGCGAGCGGCGCGAGGACATACCGCGCCTGGCTCGTCACTTCGCGGAGCGGGCGGCGCTCCGGTTCGGGCTGCCGGTCCAGGCGCCGTCGGCGGAGGACATGGCCGCGCTTGTCTCGTATCCCTGGCCCGGAAACGTCCGAGAGCTCGCGGCCGTGGTCGACCGCGCGATGATTCTCGGTGACGGCGAGCGCCTGGAGGTCGCCAAGGCCCTGGGCATCGGGGGCGCGCCGGCCGCCACCGCCCCGGCCTCGCACGCCTCTCAGCCACATGTCGCCGAGTCCGGCGGCCTCGCACCGCTCGACGCCGCGATCCGCCAGCACATCGAGGCGGCGCTGGCGGCAACCTTCGGGCGCATCGAGGGACCGTACGGAGCGGCGAGGCTGCTGAAGGTCAACCCCCACACGCTGCGAGCTCGGATGCGACGGCTCGGCGTCCGCTGGGAGCAGTTCCGGGTGCGAGCGTAGCCTTCGCGGAGCTATATCGAGGGTTATATTGCCCGGCGCATCGTCCCTCTCTACCATGCCAGTCATCCCTGGACCTCATCCACGAGAGGAACGACTCCCACTTTGCTTGGCGGAACTGTAAGAGCGGCGAGGAGTTGGCTGGCGACGGCGTTCGGAGCGCGCGGCGCGGACGGTCCGTGGATCGCGAGCGGCGTTCATCCGCTGAGCCTGCCGCTGGCGCCTACCACGGACACGGGTTTCCGCATGTATCCGCAGTACCGCGGCGCCACCCGCAACGTTCACGCCCTGTCATGCCACGCGTCGGCGCTGGCGCCCGGCCAGTGCCCCCACCCGCCGCACGTCCACCCCGAGGAAGAGCTGCTCATCATGCTGGCCGGCGAGGCCAGCCTCCAGCTGCCGCACGATCCGGCCGGCGAGCGTCGCCTGACCGCCGGACAGTTCGTGTATTACCCCGCGTACTTTCCGCATACGTTGAAAGCCACCGGCGCGAGCCCTGCCAACTACCTCATGTTCAAATGGCGCGGCCGGCGTCGCCCGGGACGTGACCGGCTGGGGTTTCAGCATGTCGCTCGTGTCGTGCCCTCCCAGGGCGGCCAGCCGCGCCCATTCAAGACGGAGCTGCTCTTCGAGCGGCCGACCGGCTTCCTCGGCGCGCTCCACGCCCACGTCAGCGCGATGGCGCCGGGCGGCGGCTATGCGCCGCACATCGACGACCACGATGCGCTCATCCTCCTCGTCGAGGGCCAGGTCGAGACGCTCGACCAGCGAGTGGCCGCGCCGGCGGTGATCAACTACACCTCCGGCGAGCTCCATGGAATGAGCAATCCCGGGCCCGAGCCCGCCCGCTATCTCGTCATCGAGCTTCACGGGCGGGTGCCGCTGGTCCGCAAACTGCGCGATGTCCGTCGCTGGAAGCGCCGGCTGCGGGCGCTCCGGCGTGCGCGATGAAGCTGATCGGCGTCTTCACGCCGAGCCACGAGCGGCTCAAGGACGAGTGGCTGCTCCGCTCGCTCAAAGACGACTACGATACGTCTCTCCATCGATGCGACGTGCGCGGCTCGGGCGCCTATATGGAGGCCGACTGGACGCGGGCGGTCGTCTTCAAGGCGGACCGGATCATCGAGGCCATTCAGGAGAACTGGAACGACGTGTTCGTGTATTCCGACGTGGACGTCGTCTTCTTCGCGCCGACGAAGCCTGCCGTGCTGACGTCGCTCGCCGACCAGGACATCGTCTGCCAGCTCGACGACCCCTGGGGCAATCTTTGCACCGGCTTCTTCGGCATCCGCGCCAACGCGGCCACGCTGCGGCTCTGGCGGAACGTCCGGGACTGCATCACGCGCGAAGGCCGGGATCAGGTGGCCTTCAACCGCCTCGTGCGCGCGCAGGGTGATCTTCGTGCAGGCTATCTTCCACGGTCGTTCTTCGGCCCGGGAACCTTCGCCGGCCGCCGCCTGCACGGAGGGCAGCGGTTCCACGTTCCGCCCGATGCCGTCATGTTTCACGCGAACTGGACGAAGGGAGTGGAGAACAAGATCGAGCTGCTGTCGAGGGCGGAGCGCCTCGTGGCCGCCGGTGGCTGGCGACGACCGGCGAACAACCTGGCCGTCGGCGTACGCCAGGGACGCAGGCTGCGGCAGGCCGGGCGCGTGCTGCGCCGTCGGGGCCACGTTCAACGCTCCGCGCGGGCGGAGCTGCAGGCGACCGCGGCGGTGCCGGCGCGACCCCGCCAGGTGGCGCTGGACGCTTCGACGGTCTGCCAGCTGAAATGTCCGTCGTGCCCGACCGCCAACGGTACGATCGCCCGATCGCTCGGCGCCGGCTTCCTGACCCTCGCCCGCTTCGAGGAATTTCTGGATCGCCACCCGTCGGTGGCCGACATCGAGCTGTCGAACTGGGGCGAGGTCTTCCTCAACAAGGAGCTCGAGCAGATCCTGCGCCACGCCCATCAGCGCGGCGTCGCCCTCCGGATCGACAACGGCGCGAACCTCGACCGCGCCTCGCCCCCCGTGCTCGAGGCCCTCGTGCGATACGAGGTGCGGGGCCTCACGTGTTCGATCGACGGAGCGAGCCCGGCGGTGTACTCGATCTACCGTGTGAACGGCAGATTCGAGCGGGTCATCGAGCACATCCGCCAGATCAACGCCTTCAAGCGGCAATATCGCAGCGACTACCCGGCGCTGCGGTGGCAGTTCGTCGCCTTCGGACACAACACGCACGAGATCGCCAGGGCCCGGGCCATGGCCGCCGAGCTGGGCATGGAGTTCTATCTCAAGCTGTCATGGGACGACCTCTACACGGACACCTTTTCGCCCGTCGAGGACCGCGAGCTGGTCCGGGCGGAGTCGGTCGCGGGGGTTGCGGATCGGGCGGAGTACGAGCGGAAGTTCGGCCGCAGCTACATCTCCGCATCGTGTCACCAGCTCTGGCTCAGACCTCGCATCAACTTCGACGGCCGCTTGCTCGGCTGTTCCATCAACCACTGGGCCGACTTCGGGAACGTCTTCACGAGCGGCCTGGACGCGCTGCTCGCCTCGGACAAGGTCCGCCGGACCAAAGAGATGCTGCTCGGACTGGGCCCCGCCGAAGACTCCCCCTGTCTGCGCTGCGCCGTGTACCAGAGCATGAAGGCGCACGACGCCTGGGTCACCCCGGAGGCGCTCGGGCGACCGGCGAAGCACGGTGCGACGAGGGGGCTGCGTGGCCGCATCTCTGCCGCCGTCCGCCGCGTCGCGGCCCCCGTGTCGAGACGGCTCGGCCGCTGAGCCCTGCGCGCGGCGACTTCGTGGTGGTCGTGACCTCGCTGCTGCCGCAGGCAGGCGCGTTCACGAGTGCCGGGCGCGACAAGCCCCGCAACCTGGCGAAGAGCGTCACCGTGAAGTGAGCGCGGCGGGCGCTGCCGCCGGCGGCGCCCCGTCGATCCGCGTGCTGCGCTACGGGACTGTGAACCGGTTTGCTGGATGTGTCGTCGGCCTGCCTACCGGGCGCAGCCGTCAGCGGCTCGTTCGCGGCCGCCGGCCGGCACCCTCGAGGCGCGATCGGCGGTGAAGCGACGGAAATCCCGGGTGATCGACGGCGGTCGGTGTCTGCCGATGCCGCGCTCGGGCGCCATCGCCAATGGCACGGGTCGTGACTTCACGACGATCCATGAGCGTCACCGCGGCCCGCGCCACTATCGTCGGCGTCCTCGTCGTCGTCCTCGGGATCGGACTGCCGGCGACGCCGGCCGGCGCGCAGCTCAGCGTCACGGGGCAATGGTCGACGATGTCGGTGAATGCCCCGGTGCAGCCCATCCACGTGGCCCTGCTGCGAACGGGGAAAGTGCTGATGGTCGAGGGCTCGAGCAACGACTCGACCCAGAACGTGTACCGCTACACGATCTGGAACCCGGCGGCGGGGACATTCGCGACGGGCACGACGCCGTGGGACCTCTTCTGTAACAGCATGTCGTTCTTTCCGGACGGCCGGCTTCTCATCAGCGGCGGCAATCTGAGCTACAACCCGTACACCGGACTCAAGACGACGACGATCTTCGACCCCCTGACGGAGAAGTTCATCCAGGTCGAGGACATGGCCAAGGGCCGGTGGTACCCGACGACCGTCATGCTGAAGGACGGCGGCGTCATGACGTTTTCCGGGCTCGACGAGAACGCCGTCATCAACCCGCAGACGGAGATCTACGACGTCGGACACGGCTGGTCGCCGCCGTACACGGCGCCGTTCGGGCCCAAGTGGTACCCGCGGCTGCACCTGCTGACGAACGGGCTCGTGCTGATGACGGGGCCGTCCGCCGGCGCGCGCACGTTCAACCCCGGGACCGGGACGTGGTCGAGCGTCATCACCAATCACCCGGCCCTCAACGAGAGCCGGATGTACGGCACCTCCGTGATGCTGCCGCTGCGGCCGCACGAGGGCTACAAGGGACGCTTCTTCGTCACCGGCGGCAACACCTCGAATCCGTACGCCGGTGCCCACATCCTCGACACCTCGCTGCCCTCGTGGTCGTTCCGCGCCATTGCGAGCCTCGATCAGCCGCGCGTGACGCACAACGCGGTGCTGCTGCCGAACGGCAAGGTGCTCGTCGTCGGCGGATCCTCCACCTTCAACGTGGCCAGCACGGCGGCCATGAACGCGCTGATGTTCGATCCCGCGACCGAGACGTGGGGACCGGCGGGACGCATCGCGTTCCCACGGATGTACCACTCGACGGCCATCCTGCTGCCCGATGCGACGGTGTGGCTGGGCGGCACGAATACGTCCGAGGGAGTCTGGCAGCCGAAGATGGAGATCTACAAGCCGCCGTACCTCTTCACCAGCACGGGGGCGCCGGCGCCGCGGCCGTCCATCTCGTCGTCGCCGTCGGTGGCGGGATACAAGGCCTCGTTCTCCATCGGGACGCCGCAGGCGGCGGGCATCACGCAGGTGGTCCTGGTTCGCCCCGGCTCCGCGACACACGCCTTCGACATGGAGCAGCGTCTGGTCGAGCTCTCGTTCACGAAAGGCAGCGGGGCGCTGACGGCCACCATGCCGCCCAACGCCATGATCGCGCCGCCGGGCTACTACCTGCTGTTCGTGCTGCAGAACGGCGTGCCGTCCGTCGGCAAGTTCGTGCGGCTGTCCGAGAACCCCGGCAACCAGCCGCCGGTGGCGACCATCACGAATCCGTCGACGAAAACGATCTCGATCCAGGCCGGCCAATCGGTGACGTTCGCCGGCAGCGCCTCCGACGCCAACGGGAGCGTCGCCGTCTACCAGTGGCTGTTCCCCGGCGGCTCGCCGGCGAAGAGCACGGTGCAGAATCCTGGCGCCGTGAAGTTCCTCACGCCCGGCACCTACACCGCGTCGCTCACCGTGCTCGACAACCTTGGCGAGAACAACGTGAGCCCGCCGACGGTGACCGTGGTCGTCGGCGCCGGCACCCCGACGGGCACCACCGTCAGCATCGCGGCGATCGCCCAGGCGAGCGAGGTGGGCCCGAAGCCGGGCACGTTCCGCGTGACGCGGACGGGAAACATTGCCGCCGCGCTGGCCGTGAAGTACACGGTCACTGGCACGGCGACGCCGGGCGCCGACTATACTGCGCTCCCCGGGACGGTGACGATTCCGGCCGGCGCCACCACGGCCGATTTCAATGTCACACCCGTGAACGACACGCTGATGGAGCCGCCGGAGACGGTGGTCGTGAACCTCGCCGCCGGAACGGGATACTCGGTCGGCTCACCGAGCAGCGCGACGGTGACGATCGCCAGTGACGAGACGGTTCGGATCACTGCCACCGATCCGTCGGCGACCGAGGCGGGGCTGACCACGGGGACGTTCACGGTCACGCGCACGGGGACTTCGACGGCGACGCTGACCGTGAAGTACACCGTGAGCGGCACCGCGACGTCGGGCAGCGATTACAGCGCGCTGCCTGGCAGCGTGACGATCCCCGCCGGCGCCACGTCGGCGACCATCACGGTGAAGCCGGTCAACGACACGCTGATGGAGAGTCCCGAGACGGTCACCCTCACGCTGGCCTCGGCTCCCGGCTACACGGTTGGCTCACCGGCCAGCGCCTCGGTGACCATTGCCAGCGACGAAGTCGTCCGGATCACCGCCACCGACGCATCGGCCACGGAGGCTGGCCCGACGACCGGCAGGTTCAGCGTGAGTCGAACAGGCGGCGCCGCCGCGGCGTTGACGGTGAAGTACACGGTTGGCGGGACTGCGGCCGCGGGTAGCGACTACAAGGCGCTCGTCGGCAGCGTGACGATTCCCGCGGGGGCGACGACCGCCACCGTCGTCGTCAGCCCTGTCAACGACACGCTCAAGGAAGGGGCCGAGACCGTCGTCGTCAAGCTCATTGCGGGCCCCGGTTACACGGTCGGCTCACCGAGTGTCGCGACGGTCACGATCGCCGACAACGACTAATCGCGTGCCTCCGGCCTCGCCGGCCACACCGGCTCGTGGTGCCCGAGCGGCACCGCGGGCCGGGCCCAGCGCGCGGCCGTCTCCGATAGCCGCAGCACCGGCGCGAGGTGGCCGAGGCGGCCGGCCGGAGTCTCGGTCGTCATCGTCCAGCGCCCGAGCTCGGCCGCGCTGAATTCCGCCGGGATGCTCCCGAGCGCGGACGCGGCCACCTCCCCGCGTCCGACGAGCCAGCGCCCCGTCTGCGCCAGCGATATCCGGACCAGCCAGCTGCCGCCCTCGTGGACGCGGCGGGCGAGCGCGACCATCGCGCCGAAGGCCATCAGATAGCCGGTCACGTAGTCGATCGCCGAAACCGGATAGAACTGCGGACCGGGCGCCGCACCGGGGAACAGCTCACCCTGACGACTGGTGATGCCGCTGACCGTTTGCACGACGGTGTCGAAGCCACGACGCGACGCCCACGGGCCGACGTGACCGAACGCGCTCAGCGACACGACCACGATGCCGGGCCGCAGCGCCGCCAGCGCCTCCGGCGAGAACCCGCGATCCGCCAGGGTCCCCGGTCGATACCCCTGCGAGAACACGTCGGCGTCGCGCACGAGCTCGCGGAGCCGCTCGCGCTCCGCCGCGTCGCGCAGGTCGAGATACGCGGACAGCTTGCCGTGGCCGGTGTCGTATTCCTGATGGCCGAGATTCGGCAGGTGGGCGGCGGTGATCTTCAGCACATCCGCGCCGTGCTCGGCGAGCGTGCGCGCACACGTCGGTCCCGCGAGGACCCGCGTGAGATCGAGCACGCGGACCCCGGAGAGCGGCCGGTCGCCGTCGGGCAGCCGTTCCGGCGCGCTGGGGCCGAGCTTGACGATCTCGAGCAGCGGCAGCGATGCGATGGCGCCGGCTTGCGGATGCCTGGCCCACTCGTCCATCGTGCGCACCATGCCGCCCGCGCCCTTGGCGGCGATGATCGCTTCCTCCAGCTCGAGCGCATCCCACTCCGCCACCGCCTTGCGCACCGCCTCCCGGTCCTCGGGGACGCCGAGCACGCTCAGGGCGGCGGCGCGATGGTTCGGGAAGTTGCAATGCAGATAGCTCCAGCGGCCATTCCGCGCCGGATAGGTCCCCATCACCGGATGCTGCTCCGTCGACACGGCGGCGCCGTTCAGCGTCAGGTAGCGGCCGCTGCGCAGCGAGGCGGTGGCCTGGCGCGTATCGACGGCGATCTCCTGGCGCCGCCCGGTGCGGAGCTCCCAGAGCGCGGAGACGGCGAGGCCGACGGCGGCGAGGGCGGCCGCACTGGCCTCGCCGATCCGGAATGGCGTGGGCAAGATCGGATCGGCGCCGCCGGTGATCTCGACGCCGTGGAGCCGGTCCACGCCCCAGCCGGCCAGCGGAAGGATCGTGCGCAGCGCGTCGAGGCTCACAGCACCAGTCGCTCCCTGAACGACCGGGCACGATCGCGCGCGACCTGAAGCTGGGTTCGTGCGGGCGAGCGCAGCTCGAGATACTGGCGCGCGAGCTTCTCGAGCACGGCGCGCGCGTCGGCGCCGACGGGATCGCCGCGCAGGCGATCGAAGATCTTGGGCAGCTCGCGCATCGCCGCGCCGATCGTACCACTGGCGGTGACAGATCACGCCGCCGCGCTCGCGCGCTCGCCGTCGCGACGTCCTGACGGGCCGCCGCCTGGCCGTCGAGGAATCAGTCCCGCGCCGTGCCACACGAGCGCGCGGCGTGGTCGGGATTCGCGGCGAGCACGTCCTCGCAATCGGCTGAAGGGTCGGGATCGGGGATGGACGGCCGAGATGGTGCGGTGGACGGCCTCAGCCGCCCACCGCACGCCTGCGCAGAGCGCGTCAGCTGCCTATTTCTTGGCGCACTTCTTCGCGGAGGCCTGCCACATCCCGCCGGCCTTCTCGCAATCTGCCTGCGTCGTGTACTTCGAGAAATCGCCCGCGCCGGACGGGCTGGCCGCCGGCGACGTGCTCGACGAACCGGACGTGCTGCCCGCGCCGGACGTGCTGCCCGTGCTGCCTGACGTGCTGCCGGAACCGCCTCCCGACGTGCCGGACGGCATGGACCCGCCCGTGCTGCCGGACTTGCTTCCCGACCCCGTGGTACTGGATTGCGCCGCGGCGAGGGCGGGCGCGAGGGCCACGATCGCAACGATGAAACCGACAACGAGCTTCCGCATTCCGAACCTCCTTTGGAAGAGTGCCGAAACAGGGACGGTGGGGGTGAGCAGCAATGTTCGGGCCGCCGACGAAACGCCATGTGCAACGCCGAATTGTCGTCCTGATGGGTACGTCACGGGAGCGTCGCATCGCGGCATTTCGTGGAAAGCGGTTTCCCATTCGGGACTTGCCGCACGCGGCGGGGGCGGTATGCTGGGAGCATCGCGTCAGACGAACCTTCGTGGAGGTGGAGCATGGTCGGATTTTTCATCGGCGCGCTCATCGGAAGCGCCGCCGCCTACGTGTGGCACGACAAGATCCGGAGCTACATCGATACCGAGCTTCCCGTCATGCGTGACCGCGCCGCCGAACAGATCGGCACGATCGGTCAGCGCGCCGGCGAAGCGCTGGATCAGGCCAAGTCACGGCTCGACTCCACCGTCCGCACCAGCCAGGACCGGCTGCGGACCACCGGCAGCGGTGCGGAGTCGCGGGCCGGATCGCGCTCCAACTCGCCCTCGTAGCAGGCGCCCGCGCCCGATGGGCGCGGAGCCCGCCGTGTCGCCGACCCTGATAAGGTAGCGCGGGGACGCTGACGGCATGCTCTGGCTCGGCATCGACGTGGGTGGTACGTTCACCGACCTCGTGCTCTACGACGAGGCGACCGGCGCCATTCGCCTCGAGAAGACGCCGTCGACGCCGGCGGACCACGCCGATGGCATGATGACCGGCGTCGGGCACCTCGGGGTCGCGCTCGATCGAGTGGAGCGCGTCGCGCACGGCACGACGGTGGCGACCAACACGGCGCTCGAGCGCAGCGGCGCGCGTACCGCTGTCGTCACCACCCGGGGTTTCCGCGACGTCCTCGAAGTCGGGCGCGGCAACCGGCTGGTGCTCTACGACATCAAGGCCACACGTCCTCCGGCGCTGGTCCCGCGCTCGCTCCGCTTCGAGGTCGCCGAGCGCACGCTGTTCGACGGCACGGTGTTGCAGGCGCCGGCCGCCGAGGAGCTCGCCCGGCTGGTGGAGGCGCTCCGGACGGCCCGAGTGGAGGCGGTGGCCGTCTGCTACCTTCACGCGTACGCCAACGGCGAGAACGAGCGCCGGACGCGGGAGGCGATCGCCACCGCGCTGCCGGACGTCTTCGTCTCCACCTCGAGCGAGGTCTTGCCGGAGTACCGCGAGTACGAGCGCTTCGCCACGACGGTGCTCAGCGTCTACGTCGCGCCGCGCGTGCGCCGTTATCTGACGTCGATCGCCGCGCGTCTGGCTGCTCAGGGCTACCGCCGACCGCTCGCTGTCATGACGTCGAACGGTGGAACGCTGCCGGCCGAGCGCGTGGCCGCCATGCCGGTCCACTCGATGCTCTCCGGACCAGCCGCCGGCGTGATCGGCGCCGCCCACGTGGGCCGCTCCTCCGGCTATCCCGACCTCATCACGTACGACATGGGCGGCACCAGCACCGACGTCTGTCTCGTGCGCGAAGGACAGTTCGCGATGACGACCGACGGGCGCGTGGGGACGCTGCCGAATCGGGTGCTCCAGATCGAGATCAACAGCATCGGCGCCGGCGGCGGCAGCATCGCCTCGCTCGGCGCGGGTCGGTTCCTCAACGTGGGTCCGCAGTCCGCGGGAGCGACGCCGGGCCCGGCCTGCTACGGGCGCGGCGGCGAGGCGCCGACGGTGACCGACGCCAACGTGGTGCTCGGGCGGCTCGGCACCGCCAAGCCGCTGGGCGGCGAGATCCGTCTCGACCCCGAGCGCGCGCGGGCGGCCGTGGGCCACCTCGGCCGCGCGCTCGGCATCGAGGCGGCCGCCATGGCCGACGGGATCGTGAAGCTGGCCGTCGTCAAGATGACCGGCGCCATCAAGGAGATCTCGATCATGCGGGGACACGATCCCCGTGGGTTCACGCTCTTCGCCTATGGCGGGGCGGGCCCGCTGCACGCCGCGTTCGTCGCCGCCGAGCTCGGCATGTCGCGGGTGGTGGTTCCGCCGGTGCCCGGAAACTTCTCCGCCTTCGGGCTGCTGGTGGCCGACGTCCGGCACGACGAGGTGCGGACGCGGGTGGCGCGGACGGCCGAGGTGGCGTTCACGGAGCTGACGGGTCAGCTCGGCGAGCTGACGGCGGCCGCGCGGGCGCGGCTGGCGCAGGACGGCTTCGCCCCGGGAGCGATGCGGTTCGAGGCGGCTCTGGACATGCGCTACGTCGGTCAGGCGTTCGAGCTGTCGGTGCCCTTCGACGCGGGCATGGCGACGATGAAGGACGTCGATCGCGCGTTCTACGCCGCCCACGAAGCGCGCTACGCGCACGCGACCACGGATCCCGTGGAGGTCGTGAGCTTTCGCGTGTCCGCCTACGGCGTCGGCGCCAAGCCGGCGCTGCCGCCGCCGGCGACCGGCTCGCCGGCGGCGGCGCGCATCGACGAGCGCCCCGTGCTCTTCGACGCCAGGCCGGTGACGACCGCCGTGTACGCGCGCGACCGGCTGCCGTCGAGCGTGGCGCTGGATGGCCCCGCGCTGATCGAGGAAGCGGGGACGACCACGGTGGTGCCGCACGGGTACCGCGCCCGTGTCGACGCTCGCGCCAACCTCGTCCTGGAGCGGAACGCGCGATGACCACGCTCGATCCGATCACGCTCGAGATCCTGACGGAGGTCCTGATCTCCATCGTGCGGGAGATGCGGGCCACGGTGTTTCGCACGGCGCGGTCGGTGGCCATCTACGAGGCCAAGGACTTTTCGTGCGGGCTCTTCGATCACACCTCCGAGGTGATCGCGCAGTCCGAGGACATCGGCGCGCACGTGGTGCCGCTGCCGTGGTCGGTGCGCTCGGCCATGGCGGAATTCGAGGGTGATCTCGCCCCCGGCGACGTGATCCTCCTCAACGATCCGTATCGCGGCGGCACGCACCTGAACGACGTGACGCTGATCTATCCCGTCTTCGAGGACGGCCGCCTCATCCTCTTCCCGGCCGTGCGCGAGCACTGGGCCGACGTGGGCGGGATGGTGCCGGGCAGCCTCTCGGGCGAGGCGACGACCATCTACCAGGAAGGAATCCGCATCCCGCCCATCAAGATCGTGGAGCGGGGACGCCTGAATCGCGCGGCCATGGCGCTGCTCCTCGGCAACATGCGCGTGCCCGACGAGCGCGAGGGTGATTTCCACGCCGGCCTCGCCGCCTGCAAGACCGCGGAGCGCCGGATCCGCGAGGCGCTCGCGCGCTACGGCCTCGACACGCTGCTCTCCGCCATCCGCCAGAACCTCGACCGCTCGGAGGCGCGCATGCGGGAGCGCATCGCGAGCGTGCCGGACGGCGAGTACTACTACGAGGACTATCTCGAGACGTTCCCGGGCGGCACGCTGGAGCCGCTGCTGCTTCCGCTGCGCCTGAGCATCCGCGGCAGCGATCTCGTGGCCGACTTCACGGGTGCCTCGCCGCAGGTGCCGGTGCCGGTCAACTCGACGCTGGCGGTGTCCGCGGCGTCGGTGTTCATCGCCCTCAAGTCGATCCTCGACCCCGCCGCGCCGCTCAACCAGGGCTCGTTCCGCCCCATCAACGTCATCGCGCCCGCGGGCACCATCGTCAACGTGCAAGCGCCGGCGCCGGCCGGGTCGCACGGCGAGATCCGCAAGCGCGTCATCGCCGTCACCGTCGGTGCGCTGTCGCAGGTGGTTCCCGACCTCGTCGCCGGCGATCTGTTCCGGACGTCGTTCCACAATCTGGTCGGCGGCGTCCATCCGCTCACCGGCAAGGAGTTCGTGCACTACGAATGGGCGTCGGGCGGCAACGGCGCGTTCGTCGAGGACGACGGCCCCAGCGCGATGGCGTCGATCGACTGGGGCGATCTCAACACCGTGCAATCCACGGAGGTGCTGGAGACGCGCTTTCCGTTGCGGCTCGAATGGTCCGCGCTGGGCACCGACTCCGGCGGCGACGGGCGCCAGCGCGGCGGCCTGTCGATGCAGCGCGGCATCCGTGTGCTGGCGCCGACCGCGACGTACTCGGTGCTGGCCGACGGCGCGATCCTGCCAGCGTTCGGCATTCTCGGCGGCGGCTCCGGCGTGCCGGTCGACTCGCACGTCGTCCGCGCCGGCGCCCGCATGTCATTCCCGACGCCGGGCAAGGTCGGCGGCTTCACGCTCGTGAAGGACGACGTGCTCGTGCTCCGATCGGCGGGGGGCGGCGGCTATGGGGATCCGCTGGAGCGCGCGACCGACCGGGTCCTGGCGGACTGGCGGGAAGGCTACATCTCAGCCGAGCGCTGCCGCGAGCAGTACGGAGTCGTCGTCACGGGCGGCGGCGAGGTCGACGTCGCGGCCACCGAAGAGCAGCGACGACGGCTGGCCGCGCAACGATTGTGGCTGAGGGTCGTGCCCACCGACGGGGACGTCTATCTTCGCGGCGCCGTGAGCCGGCGGCGGATCTGCAGGCTGAGTCCGGCCGATGCCGTGCGACCGCTCTTCACCGACGGCACCATCGTGGAGCTGGTCGGGCGCGGCGGGGCCCCACTGCGCGCGTGGGTGGTGGTCGACGAAGCGGTGAGGGCGGGGACACTCCCGCTCGATGCGCTCGGCCGCCGTGTCCTCGGGGTGGACGCCGGCGCGTCCCTCCACGTCCGGCCGTTGCGTCAGTAGGTCGGCTTCGGCCGATAGTAGCGGTCGCGGTCCATGGATTTCACGACGACCCGCTGAATCCGGCCGTCCCGAAGCACGTCGAGCGCGACCTCCTGGCCGGCGGTGCCGCTCGCCCACAGCCGCGTGTAGAAGTCGGCCTGGCCGCGGATGGTCTCGCCCCCGATGGCCACGATCACGTCGCCGACGCGGATCGGTGCCTGGTCCGCCGGACTGTCGGTGGCGACGCGGGTCACGATCACGTTGCCTTCCGCGTCCTGCGTCGACACGCCGAGCCAGGGCCGCGCCGGGCCGGCGGGCCGGCCGCGGGCGACGAGGTCGGTGAGCAGCGGCTTGAGACGGTCGATCGGCACGAACAGGTTGCCCGGCACGGCGCTGCCGGCGCCGACGGAATCGGGAACCACGAGCGAGCCAACACCCACCAGCCGCTGCTGGCGGTCGAGCAGCGCCGCGCCCGCCCAGTTCACGGTGGCGGGCGCGGTGTAGATGGCGTCGTCCAGCAGATATTCCCAGTAGCCCACGAAGCGCCGTCGCGACACCACGTGCGCGGGCGCGACCCCGTCGAAGCCGACGATCAGGACCGGCTCGCGGAGGGCGACCGTGGACGACTCGCCCATCTGCACGGGCTTGATCGGTAGGCGCCCGACTGCGCGCACGAGACCGAAGCCGCTGGTGGCATCGTAGCCGACGACGGTGGCGGGGAACGTCGTCCCGTCGGCCGTCGACAGCTCGATCGTCTCCGCCTCGAGGATGAGATAGCCGATGGTGAGGACGAGCCCGCTGGTGTCGAGCACGATGCCGGTGCCCTCGCGCTGCTTGCCGAGCGTCGCCGCCGAGCGCGCGTCGGCGACGGCGCGGCTCCGAAGCTTCACCACCGATAGTGCATCGACGGTGACTTCCCGCTGCGGCCGCCCCCCGGGCGGCGCCGGCCGCCCCGGCGGTGGCGCGGCCAGCACCGCGGTGACGCCGACACCGATGACCAGCGCCGTGCACACGAGAGGAACGATTGGTCGGACCCACCGGGGACGAGCACCGGTCGAGGCGAGGAGCATCACGCTCCGATCATACCCGGCCGAGACCGCGCCGGCGACCACATTCGTCGGACGCGCGCTCAGCGGACGACGACAATGATCGACGCCGCCAGCAGCACGCCCATCGCCACGTTGAAGATTCGCACGCGGCCGGCGTCGCGAAGGGCTCGCTGCACGACCGCACCGAACGCGAGCCAGACGAAGCCGCTCGGCAAGGCGGCGAGGACGAAGAGCGCGGCGAGCGAGGCGGCCGGCAGGCGCGGGCCGGCCGCGTCGGTCGGGAGAAAGGTGCCGGCCGCGCTCGCCACCACCAGCCACGATTTCGGGTTCACCCACTGGAACACCGCCGCACCGAGATACCCGACCGGATCTCGCGCCGGCGCGGAGTCGATGCGGCTCTCGGCCGTTGCGATCTTCCACGCGAGCCATAGCAGGACGGCGGCGCCGCTCCAGTGGAGCGCCGCGCGCACCAGCGGACGTTCGAGCACCAGGCTTCCGAGGCCGAGCGGCACGACGAACATCATGACTCCCATGCCCGTGGTGACGCCGAGCAAGCACGGCAGACCTCTCACGACCCCGGCCCGGGCGCCGGCGGCGGTCAGCATGATGTTGCTCGGCCCCGGCGTGACGGCGGCCACCACGGCAAAGAGCAGAAACGCCACGATCTCTTCAGTCGTCGTACGCTATCTCCACCGAGCCCTCGGTCACCTCACGCGAGGATGCGAACGATGCGCGTCAATGAAGCCACGTCGGCCGGTGTAGGTCTTGAACGATCGTGCCGCGGCGCCGCCGGCGGCTGGATGTCGAGCTCCGGACCGGTCGGCGGCGTCGAGATTCTCACCGCCTGGTTCGCCGGGGAGGCGTATCGCCCGCATCGCCACGACACCTACGCGGTCGGAGTCACCGACGCCGGCGTCCAGGTCTTCGCCTACCGCGGCACCGTCCACGCCAGCACGCCAGGGCAGGTGGTCGTTCTCTATCCCGACGAGCGTCACGACGGACGCGCGGGGACGGCCGACGGGTTCGGCTATCGCATCGTCTACGCCGAACCGACCGCGCTCGGCCACGCGCTCCGCGCCCTGCACGGCAAGCCGTACCCGCTGCCGTTCGTGAGCGATGCCGTCTCGACGAATCCGCTCCTGGCGCGCGCCATCGACGCCGCGTTCCAGGCTCCACTGGATTCGCTCGTCGCGGACAGCCTCGTCGTCGACCTCGCCCGAGGCCTGCTGGCCGGAGAACGCGGTGGCGCTCCCGCCATCGTGCGGCGGGTCGACCGGCGGGCCGTCGAGCAGGCTCGGCAGTTCCTGGACGCCGAGAAGACCCGCGTCGTCCACTCGCGAGAGCTGGAAGCGGTGACGGGGCTCACCCGGTACGAGCTGGCCCGCCAGTTCAGGCTCGTGCTCGGCACCAGCCCCTACCGCTACCTGCTCATGCGCCGTCTCGACCTCGCGCGGGAGCTGATCGACCGCGCGCGGCCGCTCGTCGACGTGGCCGGCGCGGCCGGCTTCGCCGATCA
Source organism: Candidatus Methylomirabilota bacterium (assembly GCA_036556545.1). Lineage (GTDB taxonomy): Bacteria > Methylomirabilota > Methylomirabilia > Rokubacteriales > CSP1-6 > AR12. The sequence goes on along the minus strand of DATBJF010000001.1, from coordinate 13,746 downwards.
GGCGCACTTCACGCGCGCCTTCAAGTCGGCGTTCGGATTGACGCCGGCCCGGTATCGCGCGCTGAAGGCGCGGCGCCCGGGGCCCGTGCGATGATCGCGGCGCGCGTTCTGCGGAGCGCGCTCGTCGCGCTCGTGCTCCTGGCCATCAGCGGCTGTGCGGGCCCCGCCGTCTCGGTGCCGGCGTGGGCAGGGCACGGCGTGGGCGCTCCGCGGAAGGACGTCTGGGTCGTGCGCCACGGGTGGCACACGCGCGTGGCGATGCGTGGCGGCGACATCGATCCGTCGATCTGGCCCGAGCGCCGGGACTTCGGCGAGGCGGCCTTCCTCGAGGTCGGCTGGGGCGACCGCGACTTCTACTCGAAAGCAGAGGCCTCGGTCTGGGATGCGATCGACCCTGTTCTTCGCGCGACGCCGGCCGTGCTGCACGTCGTGGCCTACGACCGACCGCCGCCCGCGGTGTGGAACGACCAGACCGTGGTTCGGCTGGCCGTTCCGGCCGCCGGCATCGATCGGCTGGCGCGGTTCGTTCACGACCACTACGCCCGCGATCCGGCCGGGAACGCCGTGCGCTTACGCCCCGGCTACTATCCGCGCAGCGCCTTCTATCTGGCGCAGGGCCGCTATCACGCGCTGAGCTACAACAGCAACGACTGGACGGCGTCGGCGCTTCGCACCGCGGGCGTGCCGATCCAGTCGACGCCGGTCATGACCGCGGGCACGGTGATGGGCGAGGTGGCCGCGATCGCCGCCACGCAGCGAGAGCCGCCGACGTCGCGACTGGCGGAAGGCCGCCCGAGCCTCACCGCGCAGGTCACCGCCAACCTGCGCGCGGCGCACCAGCTCGTGGACCAGCCGCGAATCTTCGAGGACCCGCTGGCGCTGCGCATCATCGGGCGCGAGGCGGAAGCCGCCGTCCGTGCGCGGGCGGGGCGAGGGCCGGCGGCGCAGTTCCGGCCGTTCGTCGCCGCGCGCAGCCGCTACGCCGAGGACGAGCTGGCGGCCGCGGTGCGTCGCGGCGTCCGCCAGTACGTGGTGCTCGGCGCCGGCCTCGACACGTTCGCGTACCGCAATCCCCATCCGGTCTCGCGGCTGCGCGTGTTCGAGGTGGACCACCCGGCCACGCAGGCGTGGAAGCGAGCGCGGCTGCGGGAGGCGGGCATCGCGCTTCCAGAATCGCTCGTCTTCGCGGGTATCGACTTCGAGACCCAGACGCTGGCGTCCGGCCTGCGGCAAGCCGGCTTCGACGCGGCCGAGCCGGCGTTCGTCTCCATGCTCGGCGTCGTCATCTATCTGACCCGCGCGGCGGTCATGAACACGCTCATGTTCGTCGGCTCGCTGCCGGCCGGTACGGAGATCGTGTTCGATTACGCGATTCCGCCGTCGGCGCTGAGCGAGGCGGAGCGCGTCCGGCACGATGCCGAGGCGCGGCGCGTCGCCGCGCGCGGCGAGCCGTGGCTGACCTATTTCGAGCCGGCGGTGGTGGCCGGCGAGCTCCGAGCGATCGGGTTCACGCACATCGAGGACCTCGGGCCCGACGAGATCCACGAGCGGTACTTCAAGGACCGGCCGGACGGTCTCCGCCCGAGCGGCATCGCGCGTCTGCTGAAGGCCGGGCGCCGGTGACGCGCGTTACAGCGCCTGCGCGCGCTCGCGCAGCGTGTACTTCTGGATCTTGCCGGTCGCCGTCGTGGGCAGCGCGCCGAAGACCACCGTCTTCGGCACCGCGAACCGCGGCAGCTGGCCGCGGCAGAACGTGATGAGCTCGTCCTCCGTGGCCCGGGCGCCGTCCTTGAGCTGCACGAAGGCGCACGGTGTCTCGCCCCATTTCTCGTCGGGGCGCGCGACCACGGCCGCCATGAGGACGGCCGGATGCTTCGTGAGGGCGATCTCCACCTCGATGCTCGAGATGTTCTCGCCGCCGGAGATGATGATGTCCTTCAGGCGGTCCTTGATCTCGATGTAGCCGTCGGGGTGCTGCACGGCCAGATCGCCCGTGTGGAACCAGCCACCGCGGAAGGCGGCCGCGCTCGCCCTCGCGTCCTTCAGGTAGCCGAGCATCACGGTGTTGCCCTGCAGCATGACCTCGCCGATGGCGCGCCCGTCGGCGGCCACCGGCTCGAGCGTCTTCGGATCGGCGACCATGTGACCGGCGACGGTGGGATAGCGGACGCCCTGGCGCGCGACCCTGGCCGCCTGCTCGCCGGGATCGAGCCGATCCCACGCCTCCTGCCACACGCACGTCGTCGAGGGGCCATGCACCTCGGTGAGGCCGTAGAGATGCGTCACGCGGAAGCCCAGGTCCGTCATCGCCTTGATGACCTTGGCCGGCGGTGACGAGCCGCCGGTCTCGATCTCGACCACGTGGTCGAAGGCCACCCGCTGCTCGGCCGGCGCGTTGATGAGCATCGCGAGCACGGTCGGCGCTCCGCACATGTGGGTGACGCCGTGCTCGGCGATCAGGCGGAAGACCAGCGCCGGGTCCATCTTGCGCAGGCAGACGTGGGTGCCGGCCATGGCCGTCACCGACCACGGGTAATGCCAGCCGTTGCAGTGGAACATCGGCAGCGTCCAGAGGTAGACGGGCCGCGCCGGCAGGGGCCACGTCATGATGTTGCCGACCGTCTCCAGAAAGACGCCGCGATAGCTGTACACGACGCCCTTCGGATTCCCGGTCGTGCCCGAGGTGTAGTTGAGGGCGATGGCCTGGCGCTCGTCGGCCGGCAGGCACTCGAGGAAATCCGGTGACCCCTCGGTCAGGAACGCCTCGTACTCGACCGCTCCGAGTCGCTCTCCGGGGCCCTCGTAGAGCCGATCGTCCACGTCGATGACGAGCGGCCGCCGCCCCAGCTGGGAAAGGGCCGGCCCCATCACCGCCGCGAACTCGCGATCGGTGATCACGGCCGCCGCTTCGCCGTGCTCGAGGATGTAGGCGACCGTGCGCGCGTCGAGCCGCGTGTTGATGGTGTTGAGCACGGCCCCGAGCATCGGCACCCCGAAGTGGGCGTCCAGCATCGCGGGCACGTTCGGGAGCATGACGGAGACCGTCTGCCCCGGCCGGATCCCGCGGCGCTCCAGTGCCGAGGCCAGCCGCCGCGCGCGCTCGTGGAGCTCTCGGTAGGTGATCCGACGAGGGCCGTGGATGACGGCCACGCGATCCGGATGGACGGCCGCGCTGCGCGTCAGGAACGTCACCGGCGTGAGCGCCGCGAAGTTGGCGGAGGTCGGCGCAAAGCTGAAGAGTCCACCGCCCTTCGGCTTGGCGGGCTGCGCCTTCGTGCGCTCGGGCTTCGTGCGTCTCCGCGCCTTCGTGCTGGCCATCGTTCGCCCCCTGGTGACCGTGGCGTCCCGGGTACCACGCGCGCCGCGCCGCTGTCAAACGGCTCCGCGGGCGAGATCCGCGGCTCGCGGCAGTAGACTGGGGACGTGAAGGACTGCTGCGATGTCCGGCCGGTCGAGAGCCGCCAGCGGCGCATCCTGATCGCGGTCCTGGCCGCGAACGCCATCATGTTCGCCATCGAGGTCGTGGCGGCGGTGGTGGCGCACTCGACCGCGCTCCTCGCCGACTCGGCGGACATGCTCGGCGACGTCATCGTCTACGCCTTCAGCCTCTACGTGATCGGTCGTGGGGCCGTCTGGCAGGCACGCGCCGCGTTGCTCAAGGGCGGTGTCATGGCGTTGTTCGGGGCCGGCGTTCTGCTCGAGGTCGTCAGCAAGCTCGTGTCCGACGTCAAGCCGGATGGCGGCATCATGTCGGCCGTCGGCCTCCTCGCCCTGACGGTCAACGCCGCCGTTCTGGCGGCACTGTGGCGTCACCGCGCCGACGACCTGAACATGCGGTCGGTCTGGCTGTGCTCCCGCAACGATGTGGTCGCCAACGGGGCTGTCCTCCTGGCGGCGCTCGGCGTGATGCGCACGAGCAGCGTCTGGCCCGACATCCTCGTGGGGTTCGCCATCGCGGGGCTCTTCATCGGGTCCGCGGTGGACGTCGTCCGCGCCGCCCTATCGCGCGTCGCCGTCTCCCGGTCAGGCTGAGACGCGACCTGCGAGCGCGAGCACCGCGGCCGCAAACTCGGCGGGCGCCTCCTGCGGCACGTTGTGTCCGACGCCCGGAATGACGCGGCGCTCGAACGGCCCGCCGAACGAGCCCGCGTGTGCCTCCGAGCTCGTGACGGGAGCGACGCCGTTGTCGAAGCCGTGCAGGACGACGGTGGGCACCGTGATCCGCGGGTGTGCCGCCAGTCGCTTCTCCGCGTCCGCCACCGCGGGGTCGCCCGGCGCGAGCCCGAAGCGATGCCGGTACGAATGGATCACGACGTCGACGAAGTCCGGGTTGTCGAACGAGGCGGCGGTGCGTTCGTACGTCGCCTCATCGAACTTCCAGCTCGGCGACCAGAGCGTCCAGAGCAGCTTTCCGAGCTCCCGGCGATAGCGGGCGAGGCCGGCGCGGCCGCGCTCGCCGTGGAAGTAGTACTGGTACCAGTAGCGATGCTCGGCGTCCGGAGGCTGCGGCCGTCCGCTGCCGGCGATGTCCTGGATGTTGTAGCCGCCGCACGAGACCAGTCCGAGCGCGCGCTCGGGCCACAGCGCGGCGACGATGCACGCCGCCCGCCCGCCCCAGTCGTAGCCGCCGAGCACGGCCGCGCGAATCGATAGCGCGTCCAGCAGCGCGAGCAGGTCGTGTCCCAGCACCGCCTGCTCGCCCGAGCGCGGCGTGTCCACGGAGAGGAAACGCGTGGGGCCGTAGCCGCGCAGATAGGGGACGATTACGCGGCAGCCGCGGGCCACGAGGAGCGGCGCCGCCTCGTCGTAGGCGTGCACGTCGTAGGGGAACCCGTGCAGGAGGACGACCGGCGTCCCGTCGGCGGGGCCGGACTCCTCGTAGGCGACGTCGAGCACACCGGCGGTGATTCGCTTCATTGTGGTTTCCTCGCGAGTGCCATAATCTCACTTTCGCGTGGCTCAGGATCGACGTGCGCGGACGACGCTGCTCGTGTGTGTTGGGCTCACGTTCATCCTGCACGTGGCGACGTACCTCCTGAACACGCAGCTGCCGATCCACCTGCTCACCCTCGGCGGCAGTCACGCGCAGATCGGCTGGATCTTCGGCGTGACCACGGCCGTCGGCGTGGCGCTGCGACCGCAGGTCGGCGGCTGGACCGATCGTTACGGCGCCCGCGCGGTGATGGTGCCGGGCGCGGTCGCCCTCGTCGCCACCGCGGTGGCCCTCACGCGCGCCGGCCGCCCCTTCACGGTCATCGCGCTGATGACGGGCCTCGGCATCGGCAACGCGCTGATCTCCACGACCGCCAGCATCGTCGTCGCCAACGAGAGCCCCGCGGATCGCCGCGGGGAGTCGCTCAGCCTCTTCTACGTTTTCTCGTCGGCGGGCATCGCACTGGGGCCGCCGATCGGCTTCATCCTCGCCGACCTCGGCGGCATCGACCTGAACTTCGCCGTGGTCATCGCGCTGAGCCTCATGGCGATGGCGCTCGTGGCGCTCGTCCGGACCGCGCCGGGCAACCCGGCCGTGACCCGTGCCGGCGGCGTCCCGTGGAGCCGCCACGCCCTTCCGGCGTCGGTCGCGCTGATCATCATCACGACCGGGCATGCCACCGTCTACGCGTTCTTGCCGATGTACGCCGACGGCGCCGGCCTCGGCACCGCGGCGTGGTTCTTCCCGATGATGTCCGGCTTCACGATCGCGTGCCGGCTCGTGCTGCGGCGCGCGTCGGACCGTCTCGGCCGGCTTCCGGTCCTGATGCCGGCCATCGTGCTGCTTGCCTTCGGCAACGCCGTGCTCGCCCTGCCGCCGAGCGCGGCGTCGCTGGTGGCCGCGGCCGCGCTGCTCGGCGGTGGAAATTCGATGCTCTATCCCACGCTGGTCGCGCTCGTCGTCGACCGCACGCCCTTCGCCGAGCGCGGGCGCGCCATCGGCACGCTCTCGGGGGCGTGGGACGTCGGCGTCGCCGTCGGTTCGCCGCTCATCGCCCTCCTCGTGCAGAGCCACGGCTATGCCGCCGGCTTTCTCGCCTCGGCGGCCACGACCGCGCTCGGGCTGGCGGCGTTGCTCGCTGCCGAGCGCCGCCGGCGGCCGGGCGGCTGACCTCAGCGCAGCACGGAGGCGAGTCGCCCTCGTTGACGCTGCTTTGCCGAGCATAGTATCGTCCGCGCGTCGCCAGTCACATCCCCATGGAGGACCTCACGTGCGGCGCTTCGAGCTCGTGCTGCCCCGTAGCATCGACGAGTGCCTCAAGAGTCTCACCGAGCATGGACGGGACGCGAAGGTCGTGGCCGGTGGAACTGATCTCCTGCCCCAGCTCAAGAACGGGCTGCTGAAGCCGCCCTGCGTGGTGGACCTCTCCGGAGTACCCGAGCTGCGCGCGCTGTCCGACGACGGCACGCGTGGTCTCCGCATCGGCGCGGCGGTCACCGCCCGCGCGCTGGAGCTCGACCCGCGCGTGCGCGCCGCCTATCCGGCCGTGGCCGAGAGCGCCGCCTTGATCGGCTCCGTGCAGATCCGCAACCTGGCGACGGTGGGCGGAAACCTCTGCAACGCGGCGCCGTCGGCCGACATGGCGCCGCCGCTGCTGGCCCTCGACGCCGAGGCCGTCATCGGCGGCCCGAACGGGCGGCGCCGGGTGCCGCTCGCCTCGTTCTTCGCCGGCGTCCGGCGTACCGTGCTGGCCCCCGACGAGCTGCTCGTGGAGATCGCGCTGCCCGCGCGCGCGGCGCGCAGCGGCGGCCACTATCTGCGGCACACGCCGCGGCGCGAGCTCGACATCGCCGTGGTCGGCGTCGCCTCACAGGTCACGCTGACCGACGGCGTGTGCGGCACGGTCAGGATCGCGCTGGCGTCGGTGGCGCCGACGCCGGTGCGCGCGGCCGCCGCCGAGGCGGCGTTCACCGGACAGCCGCCGAGCCCGGCGCTCGTCGAGCGGGCCGCCGAGCTGGCGGTGGAGGCGGCGCAGCCCATCAGCGATCAGCGCGGTTCCGCCGACTTCCGCCGCCATCTCGTGCGCGTGTTGACCCGTCGTACGCTGACCACCGCGCTCGAGCGGGCGCGCCAGGGCTCCAGGGAGGCATGACGTGAGCAAGCAGATCCTCCGCTGCACCGTGAACGACGAGCCCGTCGAGGCGCTCGTCCGGCCGTACGCGACGCTGCTCGATGCGCTGCGCGACGACCTGGGGCTGACGGGCCCGAAGGAGGGATGCGGCACCGGCGATTGCGGTGCGTGTACCATTCACGTGGATGGCCGGCCCGTCGCGAGCTGCCTGATGCTGGCCATGCAGGCGCGCGGTCGTGAGGTGCGGACCATCGAGGGGCTGGGACGCGGGACCCTCCATCCGCTGCAGGACGCGTTCGTGCGACACGGTGTTCCGCAGTGCGGCTTCTGCATCCCCGGCGTCCTGATGGCGGCCGCCGCCGTGCTCGACGAGAACACCGCGCCGAGCGAGCGCGAGATCCGGTACGGGATCGCCGGCAATCTGTGCCGGTGCACGGGGTACACGAAGATGATCACGGCCATCACCGAGGCGGCCGCCTCGATGCGGGAGGCAGCGCGACGATGAGCACGATGAAGACGACGCGCGATGTGCGCGGGGTGGGCCTGTCCATTGCACGTCCCGACGGACCGGAAAAGGTCACCGGGCGCGTGCAGTACGTCGCCGACATCACGCCGCGCGGCCTGCTCCACGCCAAGCTGCTGCGCAGCCCGCACGCGCACGCGCGCATCGTGCGCATCGACGTCGGCAAGGCACGCGCGCTGCGCGGGGTGCGCGCGGTGCTGACGGCGGCCGACGTCCCGGAGCTGAAGCGCAAGGCGCCGACCCGCGCCCATGCCGTGCTGGCCATCGACCGCGCGGTGTTCGCCGGGCAGCCGGTGGCGGCGGTGGCCGCCGACGAGCCGGCGATCGCCGAAGAAGCGCTCGATCTCATCGAGGTGCAGTACGACGTGCTGCCGGCCGCCGTGGATCCGCTCGAGTCCATGCGGCCCGGAGCGCCGCCCGTCGCCGACGCCGGGACGGAAGCCGACACCAGCGAGGCGCTCGCACACTCGGCGGTCGCCATGGCGAAGGGTGAGACGCCGACGAAAGCGGTGAACGTCAGCCAGACCTCGCACGTCAAGCGCGGCGACGTGGCGAAGGGCTTCGCCGAGTCCGACGTCGTCATCGAGCGCACGTACCGCGTGCCGATGGTGCACCAGGGGTACATCGAGCCGCACGCCGTGCTGGCGGAGTGGGACAGCACCGGCCATCTGACGCTGTGGGCGAGCACGCAGGGCTCGTTCAACACGCGCAGCGAGGTCGCCGACGTGCTCGGCATCGAGGAAAACCGCATCAAGGTCGTCCCCGTCGAGTGCGGCGGCGGGTTCGGCGGCAAGATCCGGGCGCTGTGCGAGCCGATCACGGCCCTGCTCGCGCGGGCGACCGGACGGCCGGTGCGCTACGTGATGACCCGCCGCGAGGAGCTGGAGGCCGGGATGCCGGCGCCGCAGGTCATCATCCGCCTCAAGACCGGGGCCAGGCGCGACGGCACGCTGATGGCCCTCGAAGCGGAGACCGTGCTCGAGTCCGGCGCCTTCTCCGGCACCGTGCTCGCGGTGAGCGCCGTGTTCCTCGGCAGCCTCTACCGGTGGCCGGCCTTCGACATCAAGGGCTCCGAGGTGCTCACGCACAAGCCCAGCGTCGCCGCCTATCGGGCGCCGGTGGCGCCGCAGACGATCTTCGCGATCGACTCGCAGATGGAGCAGCTGGCGCACGCGCTCGGCGTCGATGCCGTCGAGTTCCGCGCGCGGCACCTCTCACGCCCGGGCGACCCGATGGTGAACAACCAGCCGTGGGCGAGCAATGGCGCGCACGAGGTGCTCGCGCGGGCGGCCGCGCATCCGTTCTGGAAGGACCGCGCGGCCTGGAAGGCGGGCGGCGGCAGCGGTCACGGCCGGCGCGGCGTGGGGCTGGCGCTCGGCGGCTGGCTCGGCGGGCTGCAGCCGACCGGCGCCACCGTCAAGCTGAACCCCGACGGCACGCTGAGCGTGCTGACGGGGCAGGTCGACATCGCCGGCACCAACATCGCCCTCGCGCAGATCGCCGCCTCCGCGTACGGCATCGACATCGAGAAGGTGAAGATCACCACCGGCGACACCGACGTGGCGCCGGTGACCGGTCTCAGCGCGGGCAGCAAGACGATCTACACCGTCGGCGTCGCCGTCATGCAGGCCGCCCAGGACGCGCGGCGCCAGACGCTCGAGATCGCGGCCGGCGAGCTGGAGGCGGCCGTCGATGACCTGGAAGTGGTGGACGGGCGCGTCGTCGTCCGCGGCATGCCGGATCGGGGCATCACGCTGACGCAGATCGGCCGCAAGGGGAACCTGTACATGTCGAAGGTGCCGCCGGTGCTCGGCAGCGCGCATCCGGCGTTCTCCCAGCAGGCGCCCGCCTTCGCGGCGCAGATCGCCCGGATCGAGGTCGATCCCGACACGGGCGAGGTGACGCTGCACGATTTCGCGGTCGTCCAGGATGCCGGCCGCGCCATCAATCCGCTCGGCGTCGAGGGGCAGATGCAAGGCGGGGCCGTCCAGAGCCTCGGCATCGCGCTGACGGAGGCGCTCAGCTACGACGACAAGGGCCGGCTCACGAATCCGAGCCTGCTCGACTACCGCAAGCTCACGGCGGCCGACCTGCCGAACATCGAGACGATCATCGTCGAGGTGCCGTCGCCGGCCGGGCCCTTCGGCGCCCGCGGCGTCGGCGAGCCTCCGATCGTGCCGGCGCCGGCGGCCATCGCCAACGCCGTCGAGGACGCGACCGGCGTGCGCATCACCGAGTGCCCGCTGACCCCGGAACGGATCGCCCTGGCCCTGGCCGCTCGGCAGGAGAGGAGATGAGCGAATGAAGACGGGAGAGATCTTCGTCGGCGGCAAGTGGCAGGCGCCCGCGTCCGGAGAGACCTACCAGCCCATCAATCCCGCGAACGAGGAGCCGCTCGCGCCGGTCGCCAAGGGCGACGAGCGCGACGTCGACCTCGCGGTGGCCGCGGCGCGAAAGGCGTTCGACGAGGGGCCCTGGCCGCGCATGAGCCCGCACGAGCGCGGCCGCATCGTGTGGCGGCTCGGCGATCTCATCCAGCAGAACCTGGACGAGATGGCGCGGCTCGAGAGCCTCTGCACGGGCAAGACGATGTTCGATTCGGGCAAGGTGGAGATTCCGTTCGCCGCCGAGGTCTTTCGCTACTACGCGGGCTGGGCCAGCAAGATCCACGGCGAGACGCTGCCGCTGCGCGACAACGCGTTCACCTTCACGCTGCGTCATCCCGTCGGCGTGGTCGGCGCCATCGTGCCGTGGAACTTCCCGTTCCTGCTCTCGTCGTGGAAGCTGGCCCCCGCGCTGGCGGCCGGCAACACCGTCGTCATCAAGCCGGCGTCGCAGACCCCGCTCACCGCGCTGCGCTTTGCCGACATCTGCCAGGAGGCCGGCCTCCCCGAGGGCGTGTTCAACGTCGTGACCGGACCGGGCGGCAAGGCGGGCATGGCGCTCGTGCGCGACGGGCGCGTCGACAAGATCGCCTTCACCGGCTCCACCGAGGTCGGCAAGCAGATCATGCGCGAGGCGGCGGGCACGCTGAAGCGGCTGTCGCTCGAGTTGGGCGGGAAGTCGCCGAACATCGTCTTCGCGGATGCCGACATGGAAGCGGCCGCCCGCGGCGCCATGACCGGGATCTTCTACAACAAGGGCGAGGTGTGCGCGGCCGGCTCGCGGCTGTTCCTCGAGGAGAAGATCCACGACGAGTTCATGGCAAAGCTGACCGACAAGGTGAAAGCGCTCAAGGTCGGCGACCCCATGGACAAGGCGACGCGCATGGGGCCGGTGGTCTCGAAGGCGCAGATGGAGACGGTGCTGTCCTACATCGAGGCAGGCAAGCAGGAAGGCGCCCGCGTGGTGGCCGGCGGCGCGCGGGCGAACGTGGGCAACGGCAAGGGCTACTTCGTCGAGCCCACCATCTTCGACGGCGTCACCAACACGATGAAGATCGCCCGCGAGGAGATCTTCGGCCCCGTGCTGTCCGTCATTCCGTTCCGGTCGGTCGAGGACGGCATCGCGCAGGGCAACGCGACCAGCTACGGGCTGGCGGCGGCCGTCTGGACCCGCGACGTGTCCAAGGCGCTCAAGGCGGCGCGCGCCATCCGCGCCGGCACCGTGTGGGTGAACGCCTACAACCTCTTCGACGCGGCGCTGCCGTTCGGCGGCTTCAAGGAGTCGGGCTTCGGCCGGGAGATGGGCTCGGTCGGCCTCGACCACTACACCGAGGTGAAGACCGTCTGGGTGGACCTCTCCTGAGAGGACGGCGATGAAGATCAGCGCGCGCGCCACATCCTGAGCGCTCAGGACGCGTGCCCCCCGAACGTCCGGCCCTTGAACGATCGGAGGAAATGGCGCGTGGCCGCGGCGTCCAGGCTGCGCTGGAAGTTGCGGTAGCAGGCGACGAACTTCCGACCGTTCGAGGTCAGCCGCATGCCGCTGCGCAGCGTGCCGTCCGGCGCGCGTGCCACGAGCTTGAACCCGGCGGCCCGCTCGAGCTCCTGCAAGTAGCCCCACGCATTGCGATAGGACATGTCCAGCTCGGCGGCCGCCTGCCGCAGCGATCCGCGCTCGTCGATCAGCTCGAGCAGCCGCGCACGGCCGTTGCCGAACTTGAGCCGAGGACCGAACACCACCCAGACCCGCAGTTTCGGTTTCAAGGGACCCACTCTAGTACGGGCGTGCCGTGTCTGCAGGAGTCGGAGAAGCCGGCTTGATTATGTCTTCTGGAGCCTATATAACGCGAGTACGCGGGGCCGGCGACCGCCATCCCTGTTCCCCGAAAGGAGCTGTCAATGGGCCGTCTGCTGCTCGCGCTCGCGGCCGTTCTCGCCCTGGCACTTCCGACGGCCGCCCAGGCGCCGTCGACCGCGGTCATCCTCTCCACGACGACGAGCACGCAGGACTCCGGCCTCCTCGACGTCCTGGTGCCGATGTTCGAGCGGAAGTCCGGCTACTCCGTGAAGACCATCTCGGTCGGCACCGGGCAGGCCCTCGCGCTGGCCGCCCGCGGCGAGGCCGACGTCACGCTCGCGCACGCCCCGTCGCTCGAGAAGAAGTACGTGGCCGAGGGCAAGATGACGAACCGCCGGCTGGTCATGTACAACGACTTCGTGGTCATCGGACCGGAGGAAGATCCGGCGAAGATCAAGGGCGACAAGCGCGTGGTGGACGCGCTCAAGAAAATCGCCTCGACGCAGTCGCGGTTCGTCTCCCGCGGCGACAGGTCGGGGACGCACACGCTCGAGCTCGCCCTCTGGAAGCAGGCCGGAGTGACGCCGTCCGCGCCCTGGTACATCGAGTCCGGTCAGGGGATGGGCGCGACGCTGGGCATCGCTGACGACCGCCGCGCCTACGCCCTCACCGACCGCGCGACGCTGCTCGCGTTTTCGAAGCGCGTACGACTGGTGACGATGATCGAAGCAGACCGCCTGCTGCTCAACATCTACTCGGTGATGGAGGTCAATCCCGAGAACGGGCCACGCGTGAACGCAGCCGGCGGTAAAGCGTTCGCCGCGTTCATGGTCGGACCCGAGGCCCAGGCTGTCATCAGAACGTTCGGTGTCGACAAGTACGGCGAACCGCTGTTCGTCCCGATCGCGGGCAAGAAGGACGAGGACTTCTAGGCCGAGTCGTTTCGGCGTGGCGTCCGCTGTGTAAATCTTTTCCTACCGCCCCCAGCGCGCGGCACTTGACGCGGTCGTGACAGCGCATATTTTGTATGAATGTGCCTCCCGCTTCCAGCCCTCCACGCGCCGCGCGGCGCACCCGTGATCGCGAATGAATGAAGCCACGGGCGAGCAGCTCGACGGCCTCCTGCTGCAAGCGCGGCTGGCGGCCATCGTCGAGTCGTCCGACGACATCATCGTCAGCGAGACGCTCGACGGCATCATCACGTCCTGGAATCCGGCCGCCGCTCGGATCTTCGGCTGGACGGCGGCGGAGGCGATCGGCCGGCACATCACCCTGATCATCCCCGAAGAGCGCCGGGCGGAGGCGGACGACGTTCTCGCCCGGATCCGCCGTGGCGACCGGGTCGATCACTTCGAGACGGTCCGCGTGACGAAGGACGGTCGCCTCGTGGACGTGTCGATCAGCATCTCTCCGGTGAGGGACGGCGCCGGCCGGGTCGTGGGGGCCTCCAAGATCGCGCGGGACATCTCCGAGCGACGCCGGGCCGAAATCGCGCAGGCGCGGCTGGCCGCCATCGTCGCCTCCTCGGACGACGTCATCGTCAGCAAGACGCTCGATGGAATCATCACCTCGTGGAATCCGACGGCCGAGCGCGTCTTCGGCTGGACCGCGACGGAAGCGATCGGTCAGCACATCACGTTGATCATTCCGCCGGAGCGGCGCCCGGAGGAAGACGACGTGCTGGCGCGCATCCGCCGCGGCGAGCGCGTCGACCACTTCGAAACGGTGCGGGTGACCAAGGACGGGCGGCGCATCGATCTGTCCATCACGGTGTCGCCCCTGCGCGACGGCGCCGGCCGCGTCGTGGGCGCCTCCAAGATCGCCCGCGACATCAGTGACCGGCGGCGTCTCGAGGAGGAGCGGGCCAGTCTGCTGGCCAGCGAGCGGGCGGCGCGCCAGCACGCCGAAGCGCTGAGCCGCGCGAAGGACGAGCTGCTCGCCACCGTGTCGCACGAGCTTCGTACGCCCCTGAATTCG